>DASZUK010000018.1:0-155574 GCA_035547695.1 Acidimicrobiales bacterium | reverse complement strand
GTCCGAGGTCCCCGGGAGAGCGGGGGGCGGCAGTGTCATGCTGGCCCTCGAAGGGCGACCGACCCAGGCCGTCACCCCCGCTCTCACCGAGACCTCCGAACCCTCGCAGACCTCACAAGAGAGATGGTGGACCAGTGACCGCCGGCCGAGCACCGCACGCCGCATGACCGCCACCGTGGACACCCACGAGCCGCCGGCCGCCGCCGGCCGGGACAGCCGGCCGCTGGTGCTGGTGGTGGACGACGAGGAGTCCTACCGGCAGGCCCTGGCCTCCGGGCTGTCCCGGGAGGGGTTCGCGGTGGAGCTGGCCGCCGACGGCCACGAGGCCCTGCGGCTGTTCCACCGGGTCCATCCCGACCTGGTGCTGTTGGACGTGATGCTCCCGGACCAGTCCGGGGTGGAGCTGTGCCAGCGCATGCGGGCCCTGGCCCCGGTGCCCATCATCATGGTGACCGCCCGGGACTCCGAGGTGGACGTGGTGCTGGGCCTGGAGCTCGGCGCCTCCGACTACGTGGCCAAGCCGTTCCGGCTCCGGGAGCTGGTGGCCCGGATGCGGGCGGTGCTGCGCCGCGGCACCACCACCCCGGCCCCCCGCGAGGAGGTGGTGCAGGCCGGTCCCATCCGGCTGGACTCCGGACGGCGGGAGGTCACCGTCCACGGCTGCCAGGTCGACCTGTCCCGCAAGGAGTTCGACCTGCTGGCCCTGCTGATGTCCCACGCCGGCCAGGTGGTCACCCGGGAGTGGTGCATCGACCGGCTGTGGTGGGACCAGGACCTGTCCGACACCCGCACCCTGGACACCCACGTCAAGCGGCTGCGGCGCAAGGTGGAGCCCGACCCCGCCCACCCCCGCCACCTGGTCACCGTCCGCGGCGTCGGGTTCCGCTTCGAGCCCTGAGCCTGAGCCCGGAGCCCTGGGCCCCGCTACGCTTCCCGGCATGGCCAAGGGGGGCGTGCAGGTGGGCGACAAGGTGCCGGACTTCGAGCTGCCGGACCAGACCGGCACGCCACGCCGCCTGGGCGACCTGCTGGCGAACGGCCCGGTGGTGCTGTTCTTCTACCCGGCCGCGATGACCTACGGGTGCACCAAGGAGAGCTGCCACTTCCGGGACCTGGCCGCCGAGTTCGCCGCCGTCGGGGCCCAGCGGGTGGGGATCAGCGCCGACCCGGTGGACAAGCAGCGGCAGTTCTCGGACAAGCACCGGTTCGACTACCCCCTGCTGTCCGACGCCGACCGGGAGGTGGCCGGGCAGTTGGGGGTACGGCGGACGGTGGCCAAGCTGGGCAACCGGCGGACCACGTTCGTCATCGACACCGACCGCACCGTGCTGGACGTCATCCACTCCGAGCTGTCCATGCACACCCACGCCGACCGCGCCCTGGCCACCCTCCGGGCCCGGGCCGCCTCCTGACGGGGCCGGGCCGGTGAGCACCGTCGTGGTCACCGGCGCGGCGTCCGGGATCGGGGCGGCCTGCGCCCGGCGGCTGGCCGGCCGGGGAGCCCGGGTCGTCGGGGTGGACCGGCACGACGCCGACGTGGTGGCCGACCTGGGCACCGCCGGTGGCCGGGCCGACGCGGTGGGCCGGGTGGCCGAGCTGGCCGGCGGGTCACTGGACGGCCTGGTCACCTGCGCCGGCCTGGCCGGCGGGTCGGACCGGCCGGGGTCGGCGGTGGCGTCGGTCAACTACTTCGGCACCGTCGCCCTGATGGACGGGCTCCGGCCGCTGCTGGCCCGGGGCACCGCCCCCGCCGCGGTGGCCATCAGCTCCAACTCGACCACCATCCAGCCGGCGGTGCCCGACGACGTGGTGGCGGCCTGCCTGGCCGGCGACGAGGCCGCCGCCCGGGACCTGGCCGACCGGGCCGGGTCCATGGCCACCTACCCGGCCACCAAGATCGCCGTCGCCCGGTGGGTCCGCCGGCAGGCCACCGGGCCGGCCTGGGCCGGGGCCGGCATCCGGCTGAACGCGGTGGCCCCCGGCATGGTGGAGACCCCGCTGGTGGACGCCGGCCGGGCCGACCCCGAGATGGGCCCGCTGCTGGGCATGCTGCCGATCCCGGTCGGCCGGGCCGGTCGGCCGGAGGAGATCGCCGCCGTGGTAGACCTGCTGCTCGGGCCCGACGGTGGGTTCTTCTGCGGCTCGGTGCTGTTCGTCGACGGCGGCACCGACGCCCTGCTGCGCACCGACGACTGGCCGGCCGCCTGGGACCTGGACCTGGGATCGGCCGTCGAGAAGCTGTCCGGGCACTGACCCGCCGGCCCGCCGGGCACTGATCCGCCGCCAGGGCCGCCGTCCCTAGGCTGCGTCGGTGCCCGGCCGCATCTTCGTCGACGTGACCCCGCTGCGGCAGAGCCGGGAGTTCCGGCTGCTGTTCGCCGGCACCCTGGTCGGCACGTTGGGGAGCGCCCTCACCATGGTGGCCATCCCGTACCAGGTGTACGCCGAGACCCGGTCGTCGTTCCAGGTCGGCGCGGTCAGCCTGGCCCAACTGCTGCCCCTGATCGTCGGGGCCCTGGTGGGCGGGTCGGTGGGGGACGCCGTCGACCGGCGGACCCTGATCCTCGGCAGCTCGGTGGCCCTGGGCCTGACCAGCGTCGGCCTGGCCCTGAACTCGGCGGCCGCCCACCCGTCGGTGCTGGCCATCTACCTGGTCAGCGCCGTGGCGGCCGGCCTGACCGGGTTCAACAACACCGCCCGCAACGCGGTGGTGCCGAACCTGGTGGACCCCCGTCACCTGGTGGCGGCCTACTCGTTCACCCAGATCGTGTTCCAGCTTGGGGTGGTGGTCGGCCCGGCTCTGTCCGGCCTGCTGATCGGGGCGGTCCGGCTGCCGTGGGTGTACGGCACCGACGCCGTCACCTACGGCATCACCGTGGTGGCGGTGCTGCTGATGGCCCCCATCCCGCCGGCGGCCGGGGCCAGGCGGCCGGGGCTGGGGTCGGTGGTGGAGGGCCTGCGGTACCTGAAGGGCCGGCAGCCCCTGCAGGGGGTGTACCTGATCGACGTCAACGCCATGGTCTTCGGCATGCCCCGGGCCCTGTTCCCGGCCCTGGCCGCCGACGTGTTCCACCAGGGGGCCGCCGTCCTCGG
The DNA here is from genome assembly GCA_035547695.1 of Acidimicrobiales bacterium. Classification (GTDB taxonomy): domain Bacteria; phylum Actinomycetota; class Acidimicrobiia; order Acidimicrobiales; family RAAP-2; genus DASZUK01. The sequence goes on along the minus strand of DASZUK010000018.1, from coordinate 152,481 downwards.
CTACCTGTACGCCGCCGTCGGGGTGGGTGGGCTGCTGGGCTCGGCCACCACCGGGTGGGTGTCCCGCATCAGGCGGCAGGGGCTGACGGTGATCCTGGCGGTGGCGGTCTGGGGGGCGGCCATCGCCCTGTTCGGGATCAGTCGTGTCCTGGTGCTGTCGTTGGTGCTGCTGGCCCTGGCCGGCTGGGCCGACGTGATCTCGGCGGTGCTGCGCAACACCATCCTGATGACGTCGATCCCGGAGCGGTTCCGCAGCCGGATGTCGTCGATCCAGATGGCGGTGGTGCAGGGCGGTCCCCGGCTGGGCGACCTGGAGTCCGGGGCGGTGGCCTCCGCGGTGTCCACCGAGTTCTCCATCGTGTCCGGCGGGCTGGCCTGCATCGCCGGCGCCGTGGTCCTCAGCACCCTGCTGCCGGCGTTCCGCCGCTACCGGGCCCCGTCCGGCGAGCCCCGCCCCGGCGACGAGGCCGAACCACAGATAGCCTGACCACCATGGCATCCAGGGGGGCGACGACCACGGGGGCGGCCACGCCCGGCCAGCCGGCGGTGTTCGAGCCGGCGGTGTTCGAGCCGGCGGCGCTGGGGCCGGTGACCCTGCGGAACCGGATCATCAAGGCGGCCACCTTCGAGGGTGCGTCGCCGAAGGGGCTGGTCACCGACGACCTGATCGACTACCACCTGCGGGTGGCCGAGGGCGGGGTCGGCATGACCACCGTGGCCTACCTGGCGGTGTCCCCCGAGGGCCGGACCGACCGGCGCTGCATCCACCTCCGCCCGGAGGTGGTCGACGGCCTGGCCCGGCTGACCTCGGCGGTCCACGCCACCGGGGCCCTGGCCGCCGCCCAGATCGGCCACGCCGGGCCGGTGGCCAACCCCAAGTCCAACCGGGCCCCGGCGTTGGCCCCGTCCCGGACGGTGACCCCGCTGGGATCGGTGGTCCACGCGGTCGGGGACGACGACATCGAGCGGATCACCGCCGACTTCGCCCGGGGCGCCGCCCTGGCCGCGGCGGCCGGGTTCGACAGCATCGAGATCCACCTCGGCCACAACTACCTGCTCAGCGCCTTCCTGAGCCCGAAGCTGAACCGGCGGACCGACCGGTGGGGCGGCCCGGTCGAGCACCGCGCCCGGTTCCCCCGCCAGGTGGTCGCCGCCGTCCGGGAGGCCGTCGGCCGCTCGGTGGCGGTGACGGCCAAGCTGAACATGGCCGACGGGGTGGACGGCGGGCTGTGGCTGGACGAGAGCCTGGCGGTGGCCAGCCTGCTCGAGCAGGACGGCCACCTGGACGCCCTGGAGCTCACCGGGGGCAGCTCCTTCGCCAACCCCATGTACCTGTTCCGGGGGGAGGTGCCCCGTCGGGAGTTCGCCGCCACCCTGCCCCCGCCGGCCCGGCTGGGCTTCCGGCTGGTCGGCCGCCGGTTCATGCCGGAGTACCCGTTCGAGGAGGCCTTCTTCCTCCCCTACGCCCGGCAGTTCCGGGCGGCCCTGTCCATGCCGCTGATCCTGCTGGGCGGCATCAACCGGCTGGACACCATCGAGCGGGCCGTCGGCGAGGGGTTCGCCTTCGTCGCCATGGCCCGCGCCCTGCTCCGCCAGCCCGACCTCGTCAACCGGCTGCGGGACGGCACCGCCACCGAGTCGCTGTGCATCCACTGCAACAAGTGCATGCCCACCATCTACCGCGGCACCCACTGCGTCCTGGCCGACTAGGCGTCGCCGGCGGCCGCCTCCAGCACCGCCAGCACCTCGTCGCCCCACCGCTCCAGCTTCATCGGCCCCACCCCGGAGCAGCCGGCCAGCTCGGCCAGGGTGCGCGGCGCGGCCTGGGCAATGCCCTCGAGCTGCCGGTCGTTGAACACGATGTAGGCCGGCACCTTCTCGGCGGCGGCCACCCCCTTCCGCCAGGCCCGCAGCGCCTCTCCGGCGGCCGCCACCGCTTCCGGCGCCGGCGCCGGCCGGCCCAGGGCCACCGTCCGGCCGTCCACCCGCACCGAGGTACCGAACGGCACCACCGTCCGGGCCGCCCCGACCTGCTGCACCACCCCGTCCGGGCGCAGCTCCACGATCTCCCCGGCCTGCCCGCCGTGGGCGATCACCAGCCCCACCGCCGCCGGCACCGACGGCTCCGGGGCCGGCTTCTTCCCGGCGCCCCTGCCGCCCCGCTCCCGCCGCACCCGGTCGTTCCGGTCCGCCGGTCCCCGGCCGGCCTCGGTCCGACGGCGGCCGCGCCCGCCGGAGGCCCCGGCGGTCGACTCCCTCGCCGTCGCGCCGCCGGCCCTCGACCCCCGGTCGGCCGGCGGCGGCCGGCGGGGCCGGGACCCGTCCAGCTCGGCCACGAAGACCGACGGGGCCTCCTCCGCCGCCATGACCGCAACCCGCTCCCGGCCACGGGTGACGGCCACGTGGAACACCCGCCGCTCCCCTTCCTCGTCGTCGCTGAGCCGGTGCGGGAACTGCCCGGCGGAGGCTCCGAAGACCACCACCCGGTCCCACTCCCGGCCCTTGATCCGGTGCACGGTGGACAGCAGCACCCGTGGGCCGGGGTGCTCCGTGGGGTGGGCCAGGACGGTGCGCAGCCAGCGGTCGAAGGTCTCCACCTCCGGGTGCAGGGCGGCCACCGACTCCAGGGCCACCAGGTCGTCGCCGTGGGACGACCGGTCGACCTCCCGGTGGGAGCCGTCGAGCACCTCCATGGTGTCGCCCAGGCCGATCTCCAACCGGATGAACCGTAGGGCCTCGGCGGTGGACCGCCGGCAGGCCACCGCCAGGCGGTCGACGTCCCGGACGTAGTCCTCCAGCTTGGGGACGTCCCGACCGGAAAGGCGGCTGGCCAACCGCCTGATGTCCCGCACCGACGTCTCCGGCCCGCGGGTGACCATGTCGACCACCTTCGGGGCGATGCCCCGCGACGGCCGCCGGACGGTCTCCGCGAAGTCCGCGGCGGCGATCCGGCCGGGATCGAGGCCGATCCGGAGGTAGGCCAGGGCGGCGCGGACCCCGGTGCGGCGCAGCACCTCCGGTCCCACCGGCGCCGTGGCCGGCAGGCCGGCCTCGGCACAGGCCACCTGCACCGGCAGCAGCGTGGCGTTGACCCGGGCCAGGACGACCATGTCGGAGGGGTCGACCCCCTCCTCGCTCCAGGCCTGCAGCAGGGCCACCGCAGACCCGGCCAGATGGTCGGCCGGCGCCCGGTGGACCACCAGCGTCGCCGGGTCCGGGGCCTCCCCGGCCATCTCCCGGGCCGACCGGATGGTCTTGGGCACCCGGCGATGGTTGTACGACAGCAGGATGCGGGCGCCGGCCACCACGGCCGGCGGGCAGCGGTAGCTGACCTCCAGCGGGTGGGCGACCGCGCCGGGAAAGTACCGGTCGTAGTGCAGCAGGAACGCCGGGTCGGCACCGGCGTAGCCGTAGATGACCTGGTCGTCGTCGCCGACCCCGAAGCAGTCGAACCCGGGTGCGGACAGCAGCCGGATCAGCAGCACGTGGGCCGGGGTGAGGTCCTGGAACTCGTCCACCAGCAGGTACCGGCAGCGCCGCTGGGCCCGTTCCCGGGCCGCCGGGTCGGTCAGCAGGATCTCGACGGCCCGGTAGACCTGCTCGTCGAAGTCGACGGCGCCGTTGCCGGCCAGCAGGGCCCGGTAGCGGTCGAACCCGGCGGCCAGCCCGGTCGCGTCGGGGAACACCTCCTCGGCCTCCTCCGGGTCCACCAGGCCGAGCCGGATGGCCGACAGCCCTTCCAGGTACGGGGCCACGGTGTCGGTGTTGGCCTGCCGCCGCACCTCGTAGACCTGCTGGACCGCGTCCCGGGCCCGCGGTTCGTCCAGCACCTCCAGCCGGCCGGCGGCGGCACCGCCACCGGCGCCGTTGCAGATCCAGAGGCCGACGCTGTTGAGGGTGCGGATGGCCGGCCCGGCGGGGCCGCCTGAGCCGCCTGAGCCGGCGGGGCCGGCCGGGCAGGCCAAGCCGTCCGGAGCCGCCAGGCCGGCGCACCGCCGTCGCAACTCGTCGGCCGCCCGGGTGTTGAAGGCCAGCGCGGTGATCGAGCCGGGGTCCACCCTCCGGTCGGCGACCAGGTGGCGCAGCCGCTCGGTCAACACCCGGGTCTTGCCGGACCCGGCCGGGGCGATCACCCGGGCCGGTCCGCTGCGGTGGGTCACCGCGGCCAACTGGTCCGGCGCCAGCTCGGCCCTCGGCGCCCCGTGCCCGGCCGGTCGGAGCAGGCCGGCCTCGGCGTTCCACCGGTGCACCACCGCCGGGCCGCCGGGCAGCTCCGGCGGGTGCCCCGGGCCGCCGTCGACGTACAGCGCGGACCCGTCGGCCAGCACCAGGTCGGCCGGGCCGCCTTCCACCACCCCCTGGGCCGCCCACCGCCGGGCGGCCTTGCGCCCGTGCCACCACACCGGGCCGGACGGCGGCCGGCCGTCGTAGTTGTTGGCCCACGCCAAGAACTGCAGCCGCTCCCGGAAGAACGTGAAGTCCGGCTCCAGGTCGTGGACCGGGCGGTCGCACCGCTCCGGCTCCCGCAGCGCGGCGGTGTCCACCCCCAGCTCCACCACCACCGGCGCCCGGGCCAGCCAGGACTCGTGGAGGACGGCCACCGTGGCCGCCGGGTCGGCCAGCACCGCCGGGTCCACCGCCACCCGGCGGTGGCCGGCCCACGGATCGGGAACCGGCGCCCCTGGGGCCACGACCACGCCCCGGCCGAGCACCTCCGTCACCAGCCGATCCACCGACGCAGCGTACCGACCGGGTGTGACGGCGGCGGCGGTCGGCGGCGGGACGACCGATCCCGGCGGGGTGGCCGAAAGGGGCGGGCTGGCCGAAAGGGGAGATGAGGTCATCGTGGACGGAACGGTCGCCGGTACGATCCGGTCGTGACCCGCCCGTTCCGGTTCGGCCTCCATTTCTGGGAATTGCCGGCCGAGGACTGGCGGCAACGGGTCCGGCGGTACGAGCAGCTCGGGTTCTCCACGGTCACCCTGACCGACCACCTGGTGGTGCCCCAATGGGAGCCGCTGTCCGGGTTGGCGGCGGTGGCGGCCGCCACCGAGTCGCTGGCCGTCGGGTCGCTGGTCCTGGACATGGGGCTCCGGGAGCCGGTGGTCACCGCCAAGGCGGCCGCCACCGTCCACCGGCTGTCCGGCGGCCGGCTGGAGCTGGGCCTCGGCGCCGGGTACGTGGCCGCCAACTTCGACGCCGCCGGCCGGCCGTTCGAGCCGGCGGCCGACCGGGTGTCCCGGCTGGAGGAGTCGGTCGAGCTGATGCGGCAGCTATGGTCGCAGCCGTTCACGACGTTCCGGGGCCGGTTCGTCGACGTGGTCGACTCGCCGATGGCCGCATCCGAACCGGTCCATCCCGGGCTGCTGATCGGCGGAGGTGGCCGCCGGGTGCTGCGCTTCGGTGGCCGGGTGGCCGACACGGTGTCCATGATCGCCCGGCAGGTCACCGGAGAGTGGTCCGTGGCCGACTCCGTGGCCGACTCCACCGTGGAGCGGATGGCGGAGAAGGCCGCCTGGGTACGAGAGGGTGCCGCGGCGGCCGGCCGGGAGCCGTCGTCGGTGGAGCTGCACACCATGGTCGCCCGGGTGGCCGTCGGCGACGACCCCGGCGCGGCGGTGGCCGCAGCCCTCGCCGAGGACGGCGTCGACCCGGAGGCCGCCGACCGGTCCACCCTGTACCTCTGCGGCACAGCCGACCAGGTGCTGGACCGGCTGCGGCAGTGGCGGGCCGAAGCCGGCATCTCCTACGTGTCCCTGTTCGACCCCGGCGAAGCCCAGGTGGAGTGGCTGGCCGAGCGGGTGGTCCGGCCGTTGGCCGAGGAAGATCGGGCCGCCGGGCTGGGCTGACCCCTCGGGCGTTCGACGGCCGCCCGGGCGCCGGTAGCCGAGGCCGGACGGGCCGGTCCCTACACCGACTTCATGTTGTCGAACCGGGCGTACTGGTTGAGGAACACCAGGTGCGCCGACCCGGTGGGCCCGTTCCGGTGCTTGGCCACGATGATCTCGGCCATCCCCCGCCGGTCGATGGGGGTCTCCGGGTCGTACTGCTCCTCCCGGTAGATGAACAGCACCACGTCGGCGTCCTGCTCCAGCGACCCCGACTCCCGCAGGTCCGACAGCATCGGCCGCTTGTCCTGCCGGGCCTCCAGTCCCCGGGACAACTGCGACAGCGCCACCACCGGGCACTCCAGCTCACGGGCCAGGATCTTGAGGCCACGGCTGATCTCGGCCACCTCCACCTGCCGGTTCTCCGCCCGGGCCCGGCCGGTCATCAGTTGCAAGTAGTCCACCACCACGATCCCCAGGTCACCCTCGCCCTTCTTCAACCGCCGCGCCCGGGCCCGGATGTCCATGACCGTCAGGTTCGGGTTGTCGTCGATGAAGATCGTGGCCTCGCTCAGCCGGCTCACCGCGGTGCCCACCTTCGACCAGTCCGACTCGTGCAGGTGCCCGGTCCGCATCCGCTGGGCATCCACCTTGGCCTCCGACGCCAGCATCCGCTGGGTCAGCTCCAGGTGGCCCATCTCCAGCGAGAACAGCAGGGCCGGCCGCTTCAGCACGATGCCGACGTGGGCCAGCATGCCCAGGGCAAAGCTGGTGTTGTGGGTGGGGATCATGGCCCGGCCGGCCAGGAACAGGTGCGACGGAGCACTGACCGCGATACACCGCGTCGGCACCGTCGGCATCTCCTCGATGGCCACCACGGCCCGGCGGGTGTGCCGGCCGTTGCGGCGGCGGCTGGCGGTGGCTGACAAGCGGTCCGCCTTGCGTGCCATGCGGAACACCGGGTCGAGGGGCGTCCAGCAAAACCTCCAGGCCCGAGCCGTCCGTCCGTCCGGCAAGGCGATCCGGCGCTCCCGGATGGCGTGCGGCTTGTGCCCCAGCGAGCACGCCAGCTCCCACGCCTGCTCCAGCAACCGCCGGTTGGCCAGGCAAAGCTCGACCGTGCCGTTGCCGTTGGTCACCGTGCCGTCGGTGTCCATCAGCCCCTGCAGCAGTGCCAACCGCTGCTTCACCGAAGCCCGCATATACCGCTCCGGCACGTGCTTCACCGCACCCCCGAGCAGCCCGACCTCCTGCAGCTCACTCGGTGGGACGGAGACGTCGCCGTCGCCGAGCCAGCAGCCCAGCACATAGGGGTCGACCGGGAGCTCGACCTCCGGCGTGTCGACGGCGGCGACCAGTGGCAGGTACCAGTTCGGGCGTCGCCCCCCGTCGGCCCGCACGCCTTCGTCCAGCATCTCCTTGGTGGTGACCACCCGGGGCTGCCGCCACCGGGCGGACTGGTCCCTGGCCAGCCGTGGGTTGGCCGGTCCACCACGGGCTGCCAGCGCTTCCCGGCTGCGGTGGGACTTCCAGGCCGGGAAGTCGTAGGCCAGCCACCGGTGACCGGCGTCGGCGACCAGCGAGGTCCCGTCGTCGAAACGGACCCGGTAGCACCGGTGGCCGGTGAAGACCGGCGAGGTGTACGTCACCCGGCAGGGAACGCCCTTCTCGTCGAACACCTCGTCCCCCACCGCCAAGGCGCCCATGGTGGTCCACCCCGCCGGGGTCGGGATGGGCGTGTCGAGGGCGAGCGCTTTGCCCATGGCCGGCCGGGCCCCGACGATGGTCAGGCTGGCTGGCTGCAGGCCGGCGAGGATCTCGTCCAAGTCGGTGTAGCCGGTGGCCACGCCGGTGATCCGGCCGCTGCGCTGGGCCAGCTCTTCGATGCGGTCGAGGCTGGGCATCAGCAGGTTCTTCAGCGACTCGATGGTGTCGGTGGTGCGGCGCTGGGCCAGGTCGAAGACCTTCCGCTCGGCCTCGTCGACGGCGCCGGTCACGTCCTCCGGCACCGAGTAGCCGATCTCGGCGATCTCCCCGGCCACCCCCACCAGCCGGCGCAGCAGGGCGTGCTCCTCCACGATGCGGGCGTAGTGGACGGCGTTGGCGATGGACGGGGTGTTGGCCTGCAGGCTGACCAGCAGGGCCGGGTCCCCGATGGACTCCAGCACCGACGACCGCCGGAGCTCGTCGGTGACCGTCACCGCGTCGACCGGCTCCCCCCGCTCGAACAGGGCCACGATGGCGGCGAAGATGCTGCCGTGGGCCGGCTTGTAGAAGTCGTCGGCCGAGCAGATCTCGATGGCTGCCGCCGTGGCGTCGCTGGACAGCAGCATGGAGCCCAACAGGGACTCCTCCGCCTCCAGGTTGTGCGGCGGCACCCGGGGGCCGGCCCCACCCCCACCCCCTTCCGGAGCGGGCCGGAGGTGGCGGGGACGGTCGTCGAAGGCCTGCACCATGGTCTAGCTACCTTGAGGGAACAGGCCTGGGGAACGGAAGGCGCGAAACCTGGGGATTGCCGAAGCAAAATCCCTGGTCGGCCCTGTGAATGAGGTTGTGGAAAAGATGCACAGGTGTCCACAGCCTGTGGGACAGCGGTTTTCCCGAACGCGGTGCACGGTCACAGGGTCCACGACGGGTGTGACATCGGCGCCGACGACGAAGCCCCGGGCCACTTTCCCGGCCCGGGGCTCCAGCTCGTTCGCATCGCTCCGGCAGCCGGCCGGAGACGGCCTACTCGGCGGCCACCACCTCGACGATGACCGCGGTGGCCACGTCGCCGAACAGGCGGACCGGCACCTCGTAGGAGCCGACGGCCTTGATGGGCTCGTCCAGGCCGACCTGGTGCCGGTCGAGGCCGACCCCCTTCTGCGCGGCGGCCGCCTCGGCCACGTCGGCCGCGGTGACCGACCCGAACAGCTTGCCGGTCGACCCGGCACGGGCCTCCATGCGGAGGACGGCACCGGCCAGCACCTGCGCCTGGGCCTGGGCCGACTCCCGGTCCTTGGCCTCCCGCAGGTCCCGGGCCCGGCGCATCGCCGCCGCCTGGGCGGTCATGCTCTCGGTGGCCAGCATGGCCTGGCCGCCCGGCAACAGGTAGTTGCGGGCGAACCCGCCGGACACGTCCACGATGTCGCCCCGCCGGCCGACACCGTCGACGTCGTTGCGCAGCACCACCTTCATCAGCCCTCACCGTCCTCGATCGCCGCCGGCTCGGCCGCCTCGGCGTCGACGGGCAACGACTCGTCGACCTCTTCCGCCCCTTCCACCGGCCCGGACGCGCCGTCACCGGCCTCGGCCCGGTCACCACGCCCCTCGCGCGGGCCGCCCGGACGATCACCCCGGTCCCCCCGGTCCCCCCGCTCACCCCGATCGCCACGGGGGCCTCGTCCCGACGGCCGCTCGGTCACGGTGCGCTGGGTGTACGGCAGCAGCACCAGCTCCCGGGCCGTCTTGATGGCCAGGGCGATGTCCCGCTGGTGCTGGGCACAGTTGCCGGTGACCCGCCGCGACCGGATCTTGCCTCGGTCGCTCATGTACTTGCGGAGCAGCGGCACGTCCTTGTAGTCCACCCACTCCACGTGGTCCCGGCACAGCGCGCAGGGCTTCTTCTTCACCCGCCGGTTCAGGTCCTTCGGCGCCCGGCGGGCCGTCCCGCCGCGGTAGTTGCTGCGTGCCATCAGAAAGGCTCCTCGTCGTATCCGTAGCCGCCCTGTTCGTTCCGGGCCGGCTGGGCGGCCGGGCGGCCACCGCCACCCCCGCCGCCGCCACTGCCGCCACTGCCACTGCCGCCACCGCCGCCACGGAACCCGCCGTCGGCGGGTCCCCGGCGCTCGTTCTTGGTCACCTGGGCCGTCGCCCACCGCAGGGACGGCCCCACCTCGTCGGCGATGACCTCCACCTTCGACCGGCGGTCCCCGTCCGGAGTCTCCCAGCTCCGCTGCTCCAGCCGGCCGACCACCACCACCCGGGCGCCGCGGGTCAGGCTCTCGCTGACGTTCTCCGCCATCTCCCGCCAGCAGACCACGTCGAAGAAGCTGGTGGCCTCCTCCCACTCCTGGGTCTGCCGGTTCTGCCACCGCCGGTTGACGGCCAGGCCGAACGACGCGGTGGGCTGCCCGGTGTTAGTGAACCGCAGCTCCGGGTCCCGCGTGACGTTGCCGACCAGGCTCACCGAGTTGTCAGGCATTGGTCCTCCTCCTTCTCGGACGGGCCGGCGGTCAGCCGGCCTGCTCCGCCGGTTCCGGGGTCCTGGTCTCGGCCGGCGGGCGCCGGCTGGGGCTGCCACCCGGCCGGCCGCCCGCCTTCTCCGGCAGCCGGACCACTTTGTGCCGGAGCACCTCGTCGGCCAGGCCCAGGAACCGGTCCAGCTCGGCCACCGTCTGGCTCTCCCCGGCGAACTCCACCAGCACGTAGTAGCCCTCGCGCTTGTGCTTCACCTCGTAGGCGAACGGCCGGCGGCCCCACCGGTCGACGGCGCCGGGGGTCCCCCCGTTGCTGCGGACCGTCTCCAGCAGCCGGTCCACCGCGGCCTGGATGGCCGGCGGCTCCGTGCCGACGTCGAAGATGACCATGACTTCGTAGGGCCGCATGCGGCTGCCTCCCTCCGGACCGGGCGTCGCCGCCCGGGCCCCGTCGTTCGGGGCAGGGTTCGTGTACGTACCGTGGTGGCCAGCAGCCGAGGCTGTGGCCGACCGGGAAATGCTAGTCGACGCCGGGCCTCATTGCCGACGGGGCTGGCTCCGAGCGAATCCCGACTCCGCCGGCAATGACCGCCCACGCCTCCCACAGCGGATGCTCGCTGGAGGTGAAGTACACGCGATGTCCCACCGAAACCTTGCTCAGCAGTCCCTGCTCGACGAACACCACCAGGGCGTTCCGGACAGCAGTCGCCGAGACGCCCACCGCCCCGTGCACGGCGTCCTGAGCCTCCTGCTGGAAAAAGGGCTCTCCCCTCCTGGCAAGGATCCAGGCTGCCGTCGCCACCCGGGCCGGGCAGCCGAAGAGGGTCTTCGCCTGCTCCGTCCGAAACCCAGTCCAGTTCAGCATTTCACTTTCCTGTTTCTTGAAAGTTGGTTGAAAAGAGGGTAGTCTTGTGACAACCTGAATTGCGAGGGAGCATCGGCAGGGGTGCCCGATCACTCGGCCGTTGCGGGTGACCGTAACATCCACCTCGGTGGCCAAGGCCAGCCGGGACCCCTGCCGATCCTCCCTCGTTGGGGCCTCCCTAGTTGGGGAAGGCGCCCCACCAAGGTTGCGACCTCAACAACCGGTCGTCGGTGACGACGTGCAGCCCGTAGGTCGTCACCTTTCCAGGGGTATGGCGATAGATCATGCCCTGGAGCTCTTCCAAGTAACCGTACTCAACGGCTCCGAATCTGTCTGCGACAATGGCGGCTGAAAGCGCACCGGCTGCGATATCGGCGAACTGAAGTAGTTGCCGCTGAGTCGTGTCTTTGATCTTTATGGAAACCAACCGGTTCCAACGAATAGTCGTTCGGAGAGTCTTCAACAGTGAGAGATAGCTATCCAGGGCTGGATACTTAAAGTTTCTCACATGAGCAATCGCCAGATGTACATCCCGATTTCGTCCGTGGGCGAACCAGGAGATGCGTTCGAGCAGACGCCGCAAGGCGTAGTTGTACATCTTCACGTGATCCCCCATGCCGTCGGGTGTGTTGGAGCACGTCGCCTTATCGACAACTACGTATGCCAGCTTGGCACCACTCCCTCCGAGGGCTTTACAGACATACTTACGCTGGCTGTGTTGTTTGATATTCTGAGCCCAATGGAGAACCGTATCGATCGGCTTATCAAGATCGGCACACATCCGATCCCTCATAACTCTCAATTCACCGTCAATTTCGTCTGGAACAATGAGGGCCACCAGGATAAACACCGGTGAAGAGGCTGCGCTCCATCCACGGTCACCTGACTCATCTACATAAACCCTAAAAATTCCCGACATCGGCGGATAGGGTACCCCGCCAAAAACGGGTTTGCGCAATGGGAGATGCGGTAGTCCCTGGAGCACGGACTTCCCACGCGCCCGAGACTGACGCCATTGCCGACGGCCGCCGGCCAGGCCCCCCTCGGCCGGCCGGCCCCCCTCAGACCGGGCCCTCGATCTCGTCGTCCTCGATGGACAGGGCGTCCTGCAGCTCCGCCGAGGCGTGGTAGCTCTCGTCGTCGCTCGGGAACGCCCCGCTGCGGACGTCGGCGGCATAGGCCGCGACGGCCTCCGTGGCCAGCCGGCCCAGGTCGGCGTACTGCCGGACGAACTTCGGCGGCTTCCTCGCCCCCAGCCCCAGGAGGTCGTGGAACACCAGCACCTGGCCGTCGCAGGCCGGGCCGGCCCCGATCCCGATGGTGGGCACGTCCACCGCCTCGGTGACCGCGGCCGCCACCACGTCGGGCACCCCCTCCAGCACCAGGGCGAAGCAGCCCGCCGCGGCCAGCGCCTTGGCGGCGTCCTTCAACGCCTGGGCGGCGTCCGCGCTCCGCCCCTGCACCCGGTACCCCCCCATGGCCAGCACCGACTGCGGCGTCAGCCCCAGGTGGCCCATCACCGGGATCTCGGCCCGGATGATGCCCTCCACCACCGGCAGCCGGGCCCGCCCCCCCTCCAGCTTGACCGCCCCGGCCCCCGCCCGGACCAGGGTGGCGGCGTTGCGGACCGCGTCCTCCACCGACAGGTGGTAGCTCATCCACGGCATGTCCCCGACCACCAGGCACCGCGGCCGGGCCCGGGCCACCGCGGCGGTGTGCCGGGCCATGTCGTCGATGGTGACGTGCAGGGTGTCGTCGTAGCCCAGCACGTTGTTGGCCACCGAGTCCCCGACCAGGACGATGTCGACGCCGGCGGCGTCGGCGATCCGGGCCGCCGGCTCGTCGTAGGCGGTCACCATCACCAACGGCTCCGCCCCGTCCCGGCGCTTGCGCGCCCGGACCAGCGGCACCGTCATCGGCTTGGCCGCCGCCGGTCCCGGACCGGGAGTGGGCGAAACGGACGGGGTAGGGCTGGACATGGCATGCCCTCCTTTTGCGGAGCCTTGCAGAGACGTGATGCTGCGCCGAAATTCGGCGTCGCGTCGCAGGTACCGCCGGCTGGCCGTGCAGCCCTGCCCCACCATCCTGCCCCCTCGGCCGCCCGAGGTCCAGGGGTCGATGTCGGACGACCCGGTCCGCCCCGAGACGGCGGTGGTGGGCCAACTGCCCGGGTGAGGTAGCTGCCCGGGTGGGCCAACTGCCCGGGTGGGTCAGCTACCGGCGGTCCGCCGGGCCCGGGCCACCCGGCCGCCGGCCGGGTACTTCCGGGTGAGGTGGTGCCAGGCACAGTCCGGGCAGACCTCCACGTCGTAGCAGAGCACCGGTTCGGGCCGTCGACGGAGCCGGTTCAGCTCGGCCATCGTCCCGGGGCACCGCCCACCGGGCGGCAGGCCGGCCCCGAAGACGTACGTCACCTGCACCGTGCCGGCGGACTCGCAGATCGGGCAGTCCTCCCCGGACGGCTTCCCCACGTTGCGGGCCGCCCGCAGCAGCTCGGGGTGGGCGTCGCAGACGTCCACGGTGCCCAGCCGGCCCCGCCGGACGTCCCGGACCACCGCGTTGCGGGCCAGCCGGTACTCGACGCGTGCCTCCACACCCGGCGCCTCGGGTCTCCCCGACGCCCCCTGCCCGGAGGTCACGGTCACGGCCCCAGAGGCTAGCGCCCGGTGGCCGTCGCTACACCCGGACCGTGCCCTCACCACCGCCCGGCAGGCCCCGCCGACCGGGTCCCGTCGCCGTCCCGTCACCCGACATCACGCGCCCGTTATATCGAACCGATATAGTTGTCGCGATGTTGGACCTGGCCATCCTGGGGCTCCTGGAGGAGCGGGAGCTGCACGGCTACGAGATCCGGCGACAGCTCCGGGAAGGGCTGGGCCTGCTGGCCAACGTGTCCTACGGCTCCCTGTACCCCGCCCTGGCCCGGTTGGAGGCCGCCGGCGCGGTCCAGGCGGTGGAGCCCGACGGGGACGCCACGGCGCCGGCGCCCGTCCCCCCGACCGGGTCGCTCAGCGGCGAGTGGGCGGTGCTGCGGGCCCGCCGGCGGGCCGGCAGCCGCGGCCGGCGGTCCCGCAAGGTGTACCGCATCACCGACCACGGCCGGCTGCTGTTCACCCAGTTGCTGGCCGAGAACGGCGCCCCCGACGACGCCCGGAGCTTCGGGCTGCGGCTGGCGTTCGCCCGCCACCTGGCCCCCCAGGCCCGGATGGCCCTGCTCGAACGGCGCCGGGCCCAACTGGTCCAGCGGCTCGGCGAGGTGCAGGCGGCCAGCGTGGAAGGGGCCCTCGACGTCTACGCCCGGTCGGTGGTGGAGCACACCGCCGAGGGGGTGCAGCAGGACATCCGGTGGCTGGACCGGTTGATCGAAGCAGAGCGGCCGGCGGCGCTGCAGCCGGCCGCGGTGCACACGCAAGCCGTGCACAGGCAAGGCAGCACACACGGCAGAGGAGGAGACCGTCAATGAGCACCGTCCGGGTGGCCATCGCCGGCGTGGGCAACTGCGCCAGCTCCCTGATCCAGGGCATCTCGTACTACAAGGACGCCACACCGGCCGACGTGGTGCCGGGGTTGATGCACGTGGAGCTGGGCGGGTACCACGTCCGGGACCTGGTACCGGTGGCCGCCTTCGACGTGGACGTCACCAAGGTCGGCACCGACCTCGGCAAGGCGGTGTTCGCCGGCCTCAACAACACCATCCGGTTCGCCGAGGTCGGCGACCTCGGCGTGACCGTCCAGCGCGGCCCCACCCTGGACGGGTTGGGCCGGTACTACAAGGACGTCGTCGAGGAGTCCCCGGAGTCCCCGGTGGACGTGGCCCAGGCCCTCCGCGACGCCCGGGCCGACGTCCTGGTGTCCTACCTGCCGGTCGGCTCCGAGGACGCCCAGCGGTACTACGCCCAGGCCTGCCTGGACGCCAGGGTCGCCTTCGTCAACGCCATCCCGGTGTTCATCGCCTCCGACCCGGACTGGGCCCGCCGCTTCCGGGACGCCGGGGTCCCGATCGTCGGCGACGACATCAAGAGCCAGGTCGGCTCCACCATCGTCCACCGCATCCTCACCCGCCTCTTCGAGGACCGCGGCCTGGCCCTCGACCACACCTACCAGCTCAACGTCGGTGGCAACATGGACTTCCGCAACATGCTGGAGCGGGACCGCCTGGAGTCCAAGAAGGTGTCCAAGACCCAGGCCGTCACCAGCCAGATCGAGCACGCCGCCCTGCCGGCCGACGACGTCCACATCGGCCCGTCCGACCACGTGCCGTGGCTGAAGGACCGCAAGTGGGCCTACATCCGCATGGAGGGCCGCAACTTCGGTGACGTCCCCCTGAACCTGGAGCTCAAGCTGGAGGTCTGGGACTCCCCCAACTCCGCCGGCGTCATCATCGACGCCGTCCGCTGCGCCAAGCTGGCCCTCGACCGGGGCGTCGGCGGCCCGCTGCTGGGCCCGTCCTCCTACTTCATGAAGTCCCCCCCGGTGCAGTACCACGACGACGACGCCCACCGCCTCGTCGAGGAGTTCGCCGCCGGCCACCCCGGCCCGTCCTGGCCGGAGGACTGACCGCCTGGCCGGAGGACTGACCGGGCGTCAGCCGCCGCCCTTCTTCTCCGCCCACCACCGGTCCAGCCGGCGGCCGGCCTCCTCCTCGCCCAGCGGCCCTTCCTCCAACCGAAGGTCCAGCAGGAAGGCCAGGGCCTCCCCGACCTGGCGGCCCGGCGGCAGCCCCAACCGGGCCATGACCTGGGTGCCGTCCAGGTCCGGCCGGATGGCGTCGAGCTCCTCCCGCTCCCGCAGCTCCCCGATCCGCCGCTCCAGCTCGTCCATCCGCCGCCCCAGGGCCCGGGCCTTGGCCTCGTTGCGGGTGGTGCAGTCGCACCGGGTCAGCTCGTTCAACTGCTCCAGCAGGGGCCCGGCGTCGCGGACGTACCGGCGCACCGCCTTGTCGGTCCATCCCAGCCGGTAGGTGTGGAACCGCAGGTGCAGCTCCACCAGCCGGACCACCGTCTCCAGCTCGTCCTTCGGGTACCGCAGCGCCTCCATCCGCTGCCGGGTCATCCGGGCCCCCACCACCTCGTGGTGGTGGAAGGTGACCCCGCCGGACGTGAAGGCCCGGGTGCGGGGCTTGCCGACGTCGTGGAACAGGGCGGCCAGCCGGAGCAGCCGGTCCGGGCGGTCGCGGCCGGCCGACGTCTTGTCGACCACCGCCAGGGTGTGGGCCAGCACGTCCTTGTGCCGGTGGATCGGGTCCTGCTCCAGGGCCAGCCCCGGCAGCTCGGGCAGGAACTCGCCGGCCAGCCCGGTGTCCACCACGAACCACAGCGCCACCGACGGCACCGCGACCACCATCATCTTGTCCAGCTCGTCCCGTATCCGCTCCGCGGACACGATGGCCAGCCGGCCGTGCCCAGTCCGGACCGCGTCCACCAGCCGCTCCTCCGGCTTCAGGCCGTACCGGGCCGCGAACCGCGCCGCCCGGAGCATCCGCAGCGGGTCGTCCTCGAACGACACCTCCGGATCGAGCGGCGTCCGCAGGTTCCCCGACGCCAGGTCGCCCAACCCGTTGAACGGGTCGACCAGGGCCATGTCCGGCAGCTTCAGCGCCATGGCGTTGACCGTGAAGTCCCGCCGGGACAGGTCCGCCTCGATGTCGTCGCCGAACACCACCTCCGGCTTCCGGGAGTCCGGCCGGTACGCCTCGGCCCGGTGGGTGGTGATCTCGTACGTCCGGCCGCGGTGGCGGCAGCCGATGGTGCCGAACCGCTTCCCCTGCGTCCACACCGCGTCGGCCCAGCCCGCCACGATCCGCTCCACGTCGTCCGGCCGGGCGTCGGTCGTCAGGTCGTAATCCCCCTCGTCGTCCACCGCACCGCCCCCCGCGCCAGCAGGCCCGCCGCCCGCCGGGGCCAGCAGGGCATCACGAACCGACCCCCCGACCAGGTACAGCGAATGCCCGGCCCGGCCGAACCGGTCGGCCAGGTCGGTGGTCGCCGCCACCAGCGGCCGGAACCGTTCGGGGACGGCACTACTCGGCACCTGCTCACGGTAATCCGCCGGCCGGCTGCCCGGGGGCGGTGGCCGCCACCGATTAGCGTTGCCGGGTGTCCTTGCGGTGCGTCCGGTCCGCCGCGCCGGCGGTGGTCGCCTCCCTCCTCGGAGCCTCGCTGGTCGTCGGCCTTCCCTGGTCGGCGGCCGTCGTCGTCGACCCCGCCGCCGCCGGCGCTGCCGCGACCGGTACAGGCACGACCGGTTCAGGCGCCGCATCCGGGCAGGGCCTCCTGACCCTTCTCGGCCAGACAACCACGGTGCAGCCCCCGGCCACCGGTCCGGCCACCTTCACCCTGGACCTCGGCATCGGGGCCAGGACGCCGTCCGGCGCCGAGGTGGGGCTCACCCTCTACCGGGCCCTGACAAGCCCGTCACGGTTCCAGCAGACCCTGCACAGCAGCACCCCCCCGGGCAGCCCCCTGACACACGTCGACCCGGTGGCGGTGGCCGACCTGCCGGCCCGCGGGCACCACGGGGTGGCCCTGGCCATGGACGTCGTGCCGTCCAATCCGTCCGCAGCCGGGGCGGCCGCCGGGACGCCGGTCCTGGACCTGCGGTGCACACCGGCCCAACGTTCCTGCACAGGGGTGTACCCGGTGGTCGTGACCCTGTACCCCCCGGGCCGGGACGGCGGGACCCTCGCCCGGTTCACGACCTACCTCACCTACGTCCAGGAGAAGAGCACAGCCACAGCCGCCCTCCGGTTCGCCTGGGTGGTCCCGGTCGCCGGCCGGGTCACCATCAAGGATGGGGCCCGGGACCCCGGCGGCGCCGTGGCCCCGCCGTCCAAGGCCACCACCACCGCCCTGGCCGGGCTGGTGACATCCCTCGACCAGTACCCCCAGGTACCGGTCACCCTGGAACCGTCGCCGCAGACCCTGCAGGGCCTGGCCGCCGAGGGCGGCGCCGGCGAGGTGGCCGCCGACGACATCAGGGCCATGTCCCACGACAGCCCGTCCACCCGGGAGATCCCGCCCCAGTCCTACGTGCCCATCGACCTGGGAGCGCTGGCCGCCGCCGGTGAGACCGGCGAGATCACAGGGCAGATGACCCAGGGCGCCACCGTGCTGCGCAACCTCGGGGTCCAAGCCGGCACCTCCCGCACCTGGGTGGCCACCGGCGCGGTCGGGAACGCCCTCGGCACCGGCCTGGCCGACGCGCCGGTGGCCGCCACCCGGGTGGTCGTGCCCGACGACCAGCTCGCCTCCGCCACCCCGGCCACAAGGGCCGAGACCTGGTCGTCCACCTTCCAGTTGTCCTTCACCGGCGGCGCGGCGGCGGTTCCGGCGGCGGCGGCCGACACCGAGCTGGCCACCCACTTCACCTCGAACCCCAAGGACCCGGCCCTGGAGGCGGCCCAGCTCCTCGCCGACCTGGCCATGATCCACTTCGAGCTCCCGTTCGCCAAGAGCCGCGGGGTGGTCGCGGTCCCCCCGTCCGGCTGGGTCCCGGACCGGACGTTCGACGCCGCGCTCCTGCGCGGCCTGGCCACAAACCCGATCATCACCCCGGTCACCCTCGACGGCTTCTTCGACGCCGTCCACAACGCCGGAGCCCGCCACCTGCAGGCGTCCGGCGCCGGGCCGACCCTGCCACGGGCCCTCGCCCACCAGATCAGCACCGCCCGGCTCCGGCTGACCGGCTTCGACACAGCGGTGCGCCCCCGGTCCACCCCCGTGCTGGCCCAACTGGACCAGCTCCTGCTCGCCTCCGAAGCCGCCAGCCTCCCCACCGCCCGGCAGTCCGCCGGCGTGGCCACCTTCAACCAGTCCCTCGACGGGCAGCTCTCCGAGATCACCTTCGCCACCAGCCGGAACATCACCATGACCGCCCGCACCGGGTCCATCCCCATCACCATCGTCTCCTCCGCCCCCTACCGGGTGGTGGGCCGGCTGTCGGTGAGCGGCGCCAAGTTCCAGTTCCCGCAGGGGTCCAGCCAGAAGCTGACGATCGACCACCCCACGACCCCGGTGCGGTTCCAGGTGGAGGCCCTCAGCTCCGGTGACCTGCCCATCCAGGCCCAGTTGGACACCGCCGACGGCAACCTGGTCATCGCCCAGGGGCAGTTCACGGTCCGGTCCACGGCGACCTCCATCGTCGGCATCGTGCTCACCGCCGTCGCCCTGGCCGTCCTCCTGGCCTGGTGGGCCCGGACCTGGATCGCCGGCCGCCGTCGCCGGCACGCGGCCAGGGCGCAGCGGGTGCCGGGGGGGTGACGACCGCGACCGCGACCAGGGAGAGCAACCTTCGCCGGGCCACGATGTGGATGGCCGCCGGCACCGCCATGTCCCGGCTGACCGGCGTGCTCCGGGTGCTGGCCCTGGCCGTCGCCCTGGGCGCCCACCACCTGGCCACAAGCTACAACCTGGCCAACACCACCCCCAACATGCTGTACGACATCGTCCTCGGCGGTGTCCTGTCGGCCACCTTCATCCCGGTCTTCGTCGACCGGCTGGCCACCCGGACCGAGCGGGACGCCTGGCGGGCCATCTCGGCGGTCATCACCCTGTCGGCAGTGGTCCTGGTGGCCATGACCCTGGCGTTCTGGCTGCTGGCCCCCCAGGTCATCGACGCCTTCACCGCGCTGGCCAGCACCCACTCCACCGGCCAGGCCGCCGGGCTGGCCCAGGAGAAGGCGGTGGCCACCAGCCTGCTCCGGTGGTTCGTCCCCCAGGTCGCCCTCTACGGCGTCATCGCCCTGGCCACCGCCCTGCTGAACACCCGCCGCCGGTTCATCGCCCCCATGTGGGTGCCCATCGCCAACAACCTCGTCTGCATCGCCGTCCTGCTGTGGTTCCACCACCTCGTCCCGAACTTCCCGTCCCTCAGCGGGGTCCAGGCCCACCCCGGCCAGTTGGTGCTGCTCGGGCTGGGGACCACCCTGGGGGTGGCCGTCCAGGCCGTCCTGCTCCTCCCCAGCCTGCGGGCCGCCCGGCTGTCCCGCCTGCGGTGGCGCTGGGACCCGCGGCACGAGGCCGTCCGGACCATCGTCCGGCTGGGTAGCTGGACCTTCGGCTTCGTCCTGGCCAACCAGGTCGCCCTGTTCGTGCTGCTCGCCCTGGCCGTCGGGGCACCGGGCAGCGACCCGGTCTCCGCCTACACCTACGCCTACACCTTCATGCAGATGCCCTACGCCGTCGTCGCGGTGTCCGTCATGAGCGCCGTCACCCCGGACCTGGCCGAGCAGTGGACCCTGCGCGACATGGTGGCCTTCCGGCGCCGCCTGGCCGGCGGGCTCCGCGCCGTCCTGGCCATCATCCTACCGGCGGCCATGGGGATGTTCCTGCTGGCCAAGCCCGCCGTCGCCCTCCTGCTGGGCCACGGCGCCACCTCGGTGGCCGCCACCGAGAACACCGGCGCCGCCCTCGCCATGTTCGCCCTCGGCCTCCCCGGGTTCTGCACCTTCCTGTACGTCGTCCGCACCCTCCAGGCCATGCAGCGCACCCGCGTCGCCTTCTGGCTGTACCTGGTCGAGAACGTCGTCAACGTCGTCCTGGCCGTCCTCCTGGTGCACCCCCTCGGCGTCCGGGGGCTCGCCCTGTCGCTGTCCGTCGCCTACACCATCGGCGCGGTGGCCGGGGTCCTGCTGCTCCGGCGGTGGCTGGGCGACCTCGGGGGGGCCCGCACCTGGGGCCCCCTCCGCCGGGTGGTCCTGGCCACCGTGGTCATGGGCGTCGTGGTCCTCGTCGTCGCCAACCTGTCCGGCGCCGACCACGGCCTCGGCCTGCTCCTGCGGGTGGTCGCCTCCGTCGTCGCCGGCGGCCTCGTCTACTGGGCCGTCATCTCCGTCCTCGGCGGCCGCCGGCGGGGCAGGCGTCGGCCGTCCGGCGGCGACCCGGGGCCCCGCACCCCGCTGGCCTCCTCCCGGGGCGTCCCGCCGGTGCCGGGCCCACAGCCGCCGGGGCACCGACCGTCCCCCCGGGGCCATGTCCGCCCCCTCCGCCCGCCGGCCGCCGGACCGCCGCTGCCGGCCACCCGCCCCCCGTCGCCGGGCCATGTCCGCCCCCGCCGGCCGCCCCCACCCGGTGGGCCGGGGCCAGCCGGCGGCGGTCCGGCAGGATAGGTTCTGCCGGACCTTTCCAGAAGACGAGGAGCGCCGATGCCCGGTATCCGAGTGGTCACCGACAGTGCCTGCGACCTGACCGAAGAGCTGGCGGCGGCCAACGGGATCGTCGTGGTCCCCCTCACGATCCGTTTCGGGGACGAGGAGCTGTTGGACCGCCGGGACCTGTCCCCCGCCGAGTTCTGGCGCCGCTGCAAGGCCTCCCCCACCCTGCCCGAGACGGCGGCGCCGTCACCCGGCGCCTTCCAGGAGGCGTTCGCCGGGGCGGCCGCCTGCGGGGCGGACGGGGTGCTCTGCCTGACCATCTCCTCCGGGGTCTCCGCCACCTACCAGTCCGCCGTCGCCGGCGCCGAGGGCCTGGCCGGCCAGGTGGACGTCCGGGTCGTCGACACCCGGTTCCTGACCATGGGGCAGGGGCTGCTGTGCCTGGCCGCCGCCGAGGCCGCAGCCGCCGGGGCCTCCCTGGACGAGCTGGTGGACCTGGTCACGGGGCTCATCGCCCGGACCCGGGTCTACGGGGTGGTCGGCACCCTGGACCACCTCCAGCGGGGCGGCCGCATCGGCGGGGCGGCCGCCCTGGTCGGCTCCCTCCTCTCCATCAAGCCGGTCATCCAGGTCCAGGGGGGCCGGGTGGAGCAGGAGTCCAAGCAGCGCACCCGGGCCCGCGCCCTGGACTACCTCGTCGGCAAGGCCCTGGCCGAGGCGCCCCTCGAGCGGGTGGCCATCAGCAACGGCGCCGCCGACGACATCGACGCGGTGGTCTCCCGCCTGGACGGCCTGGAGGTGGCCCACGAGCTGATCGTGGTCGACCTGGGCCCGGTCGTCGGCACCCACGCCGGCCCCGGCACCATCGGCCTCTCCTACCAGCTCCCGGCCGGCCGTTGACCCGCCCGGGCCCCCGGGCACGGGCAGCCCGCTAATCTCCTGGCCATGACCGATGCACCTCCCGGCGGTCCGTCCGGCGGGCCCAGTCCGTCCGCCGGGGCCAGTCCGTCCAGCGGAATGGCCGGGGCGGCCGCCGACTGGCCCGAGAAGGCGGTCGGCGCGGTCGACCTGGTGGTCGACACCATCCACGACAAGGCGCTGCGCCCCGTCCTGCTGGCCGCCCGGGCCGTGGTCTTCGGCCTCCTGGCCGCCGTGCTGGCCCTGGTCGTCCTGGTCCTCCTGTCGGTGGGGCTGGTCCGGCTGCTGGACGTCTACGCCTTCAACGGCCGGGTCTGGATCTCCTACGCGGTCATCGGCGGGGTGTTCTGCCTCGGCGGCCTGCTGGCCTGGACCAAGCGGGCCCCCCGGGCCGCCGGGACCAGCCGGGACTGACCGGTCGCCATGCCCGAGCACCGCAAGATCGTCATCGCCGGCTCCGGCCCCGCCGGCCTGACCGCCGCCGTCTACACCGCCCGGGCCCAGCTCGCCCCGGTGGTGGTGGAGGGCGAACCGTCCTCGACCAGCGACCAGCCCGGTGGCCAGTTGATGCTGACCACCGAGGTGGAGAACTTCCCGGGCTTCCCCGACGGCATCATGGGGCCGGAGCTGATGACGGCCATGCGGGCCCAGGCTGCCCGGTTCGGCGCCGACCTGGTCACCGCCAAGGTGACCCGCCTGGACCTGGGCCGTTGGCCGTTCCGGGTCTGGACCGGTGACCCCGCCGCCGCCGACCCCACCTACGAGGCCGAGGCCCTCATCGTCGCCACCGGCGCCCAGGCCCTGATGCTGGGCGTCCCCGGCGAGGACCGGCTGCTCGGCTACGGCGTGTCCACCTGCGCCACCTGCGACGGCTTCTTCTTCCGTTCCCAGCACATCGCCGTCGTCGGCGGTGGCGACTCCGCGCTGGAAGAGGCCATGTTCCTCACCCGGTTCGCCTCCAAGGTGACGGTGGTCCACCGCCGCGACCAGCTCAGGGCCTCCCGGATCATGCAGGAACGGGCCATGGCCAACCCGACCATCGAGTTCCGGTGGAACGCCCAGGTGACCGAGGTGATGGGGGACGGGAAGGTCACCGGCGTCCGCCTGGTCGACACCGTCACCGGCGCCGAGTCCGAGCTGCCGGTCACCGGCCTCTTCGTGGCCATCGGGCACGAGCCCAACACCGCCGTCCTGGCCGGCCAGTTGGAGCTGGAGGACAACGGCTACGTCCGCACCTTCGGCGGCGCCCGGACCAGCGTGGACGGGGTGTTCGCCTGCGGCGACGTCCAGGACCACGTCTACCGCCAGGCCATCACCGCGGCGGGGTCCGGCTGCATGGCCGCCATCGACGCCGAACGGTGGCTGGAGGCCCGGGGCTCGTAAGCTGGTCGGCCGGTGGCTGGTCGGCCGCCGGCGGCGGGATGGCGGGGCGGCGGGAACAGCCCGGTGGCCGGCGGTGTTGGAGGACGCGGTGTTGGACGACAGGCCCGGCGGGGTTGCCGGGCCGAGCGAGGAGACGCAGATGAGCGAGAAGATCGTGACGCTGGACGACGGTACGTTTGACGAGCATGTCAAGGCCTCGGACGTACCGGTCCTGGTGGACTTCTGGGCCGAATGGTGCGGGCCGTGCAAGATGATCGCCCCGGTCCTGGAGGAGATCGCGGAGGAGCAGGCGGGGAAGCTGCAGATCGGCAAGGTCAACATCGACGACAACCTGGACGTGACCAGGCGGTACGACGTGATGAGCATCCCCACCCTGATCCTGTTCAAGGACGGCGAGCCGAAGGTCCGCCTTGTCGGGGCCAAGCCGAAGGGCCAACTGGTCCAGGAGCTGGCGGCATACCTGTAGGCCTTCCCACCGACGGCGGCCCGGCCGCCGCTACCGGGACGCCCCCCTCCGGGCCGGGCGCCCGCGACGCACTCCCCCTCCGGCAGGGGGACGCCGGAGAGGCCGTCGGCGACATCCGCCGGCGGCTCTCCGCGCTGGGGTTCCACAGCGCAGGCGATCCCGAGGACCACTTCGGGCACGGCACCCGGGCGGCCGTCGAGGCGTTCCAGCACCGGCGCGGCCTCCGGGCCGACGGCATCTGCGGGCCCCAGACCTGGGGCACCCTGGTCGAGGCCGGGTTCCGGCTCGGTGACCGGTTCCTCTACCGGCGGACCCCCATGCTCCGCGGCGACGACGTCGCCGAGCTCCAGCAGCGACTGAGCGCCCTCGGCTTCCACACCGGCCGGGTCGACGGCATCTTCGGCGACGCCACCTCCGCGGCCCTGAGCGAATTCCAGCGCAACGCCGGCCTGCCGGTGGACGGCATCCTCGGGGCCACCACCCTCCGGGAGCTGCTGCGGCTCCAAGCCCGCCACCAGGACGGCTCCCTGGTGGCCACCGTCTTGGATCGCGAGCTGCTCCGGCAGGCCCCACCGACCCTGGCCGGCCGCCACGTCGCCGTCGGCGAGGCCGGCGGCCTGGCCACCACCGTGGCCGCGCTCCGCCGCCGCCTGGTGCCGGCCGGGGCCCGCGTCACGTCCCTGCACCATCCCGACGACTCCACCCAGGCCCAGCAGGCCAACGCGGCCGGGGTCGACGTCTACCTCGCCCTGCGGCTCGACCCGGAACGGCCCGGCTGCACCACCGCCTTCTACGCCGGCTACCGGTACGAGTCCCCCGGCGGCCGGCGACTGGCCGAGCTGGTCCAGCGCGAGGTGCTGAGCGCCTTCGGCGTCCCCGACCGCGCCGTCCACGGCATGTCGGTCCCCCTGCTCCGCGAGACCCGGATGCCGGCGGTCATCGTCGAGGTCGGGCCGGCCGAGCTGGTCGTCGAGCGCGGTCCCGCCCTTGCCGACGCCATCGCCGCGGCCCTGGTGGCCTGGGCCGGCTCCGCCTGGGACTGACCCGCCTGGGACTGACCTGGGACCCCGGTCCGCCGGACGGGTGACCTGGCCCGCCGGACGGGTGAACAGGTCGCGAACTTCAGGGTTTCCCGGTGACGACCCCGTGTCCAATCCCTTGACTTCAAGGAGAAATCAACAATCCACAATGTCATGCACAGGTTGTGGACGAGCCTGAAGACGCCCTTGACGGTTCGGGTGCGCAGCCTCCACCGCCGCTCGACCCCGCCGGTCCACCGGTTGTCCGGCGTCACCCCTCTCCGGTAGCAACTCCCTGGTCAGAGCCACCCTGCTGCTCACCCTCCACCATGGCTCGATAGATCCGCTCGAGATCCTCCAGGGTGGCGAAGTCCACGACCAGCCGTCCGCGGCGGTTCCGGAGCTCGACTTTCACCCTGGTGTTGAGGTGGGTCGACAGCAGCTCCTCCAGCTCCAGCACTCCCGGCTCCGGCAGCCGCCTCACCGGCACCGGCCGGTTGGTCGTACCCAAAGTAGTACCTGAGGGCTGGCTGGGTTCGGCGTCGGCGCTCCCTCCACCAACCTCGACCTCCTGCGATCCTCGCACCGCCTCCTCGACCGCCCTGACGGTCAGCCCCTCGGCAACGATCCGGTGGACCAGCGCTTCCTGCAGCGCCCGGTCCGGCGTTCCCAGTAACGCCCGGGCGTGCCCCGCCGAGATGGTCCCCTCGGCCAGCGACCGCTGCACCCCGCTCGGGAGCTGCAGCAGGCGGAGCGTGTTGGTCACCGCGGCCCGGCTCTTCCCCACCCTGGTGGCCACCTGCTCGTGGGTGAACCCGAACTCGTCGATGAGCTGCTGGTAGGCCGCTGCCTCCTCCAGGGGGTTCAGGTCCTCCCGGTGCAGGTTCTCGACCAGGGCCTGCTCCAGGCTGTGGACGTCGGCCGTGTCCGACTTGACCAGCACCGGGATCGTCTGCAGGCCCGCCCGGCGGGCTGCCCGCCAGCGACGCTCGCCGGCGATCAACTCGTAGCTCGCCTCTCCCTCCACCGCCCGGACCAGCACCGGCTGGAGCACCCCGAGCTCCTGGATGGACGCGGCCAACGACGCCATCGCCTCCTCGTCGAAGTGCGTCCGGGGCTGCAACGCGTTGGGCCGGACGCTCGAGATCGGCACCTCCCGCAGCGCCGATGTCCGGTCCCCGACCACTTCGGTCGGGATGAGCGCCCCCAGGCCCTTACCCAACCCGCTTCGGCGCGCCATTGCTCACCTCCTTGGCCAGCTCGCGGTAGGCCACCGCACCCCGCGAGGTCGGGTCGAACACCGTGATCGGCTGCCCGAAGGACGGCGCCTCCGACAGCCGCACCGTCCGGGGGATCACGCTCCGGCACACCCGGTCGGCAAAGTGTGCCCGGACCTCGCCGGCCACGTCCTCCGCCAGCCGGGTCCGGGCGTCGTACATCGTGAGCACGATGGTGCTGACCTCCAGTTGGCTGTTCAGGTTCGAGGCCACCAGATGCACGTTCCTGAGCAACTGACTGAGCCCCTCGAGCGCATAATATTCGCATTGTATCGGCACTAACACTTCGCCGGCCGCCGCCAGCCCGTTCACCGTGATCAGTCCGAGCGACGGCGGGCAGTCGATCAGGATGAAGTCGAAGTCGTCCACCACCGCGTCGATGGCCCGCTTCAATTTCAGCTCCCGGCTGAACGCCGGGACCAGTTCGATCTCCACACCGGCCAGGTCGATCGTGGCAGGGGCCACGAACAGGTTCTTCACGCTCGTCGGTTCGATGCAGTCTTCGATCGGCGCATCCCGCATGATGACGTCGTACATCGACTGCTCGAAGTTCCGGGCATCGATCCCCAGGCCCGTCGTCGCGTTCCCCTGGGGGTCCAGGTCGACCACCAGGACCCGGTACCCCAGGTCGGCCAGGGCCGCCCCCAGGTTCACCGTGGTCGTGGTCTTGCCCACGCCGCCCTTCTGGTTGGCGACCGCCAGCACCCGGGGGAGTGCCCGGATCTTCCGTGGCCCCAACCCACCCGACCCATCCTGGTCGGTGGTTCCCTCCTCCGCCTTCTCCACCCCTCCGGCGCCCTCGTCCTCTTCCTCGACGTCCTCGTCGTTGGGGACCCCAGCCTGGGCCACAGGCACCGTGGCTGCTGACCCTCCCGGCTCCGCCGGCCCATCGACCTGTTCAGGCACCTCGACCTCCGCCCCGTCATCCGCCACCACAGCGACGTCCCTCGGGCTGTCCACCGGGTCCTCCCTCGAGGGGCCTGGGTCCCCGTGGTCATCCGCCTCTCCGGATTCCGCCTGCTCGTCCTGACCCTGGGGAGCGCGCCGCGGGATCGCTTCGTTCTCCCCCGCGTCTTCCCCTCCCACGTCCTCGGGAACCGTAGCTACCGGTTCCTTGGCGTCGGCCGGGCCGTCGGCTCCGGGCACCTCCGCATCAGTGGAGTGGTCGTCGGGGCTCTCTGCCGCACCATCCCGTTCACGCCGTCGGAGCCGCATCACCCCCACCTACGAACGGAACCGTGCACTCCCCCATCCTCCCCGGCCGATCCCATTCGGTCAAGCCTCAGAGCAGGTTTACGGTTGGCGTTTCACGTGTTTCATCACGGTGAAACACCCTCCACCTCCCCACTCCACCACCCCCACCCCACCTTCCCACCCCCACCAGGCCGATCCGGTCCAGGATCATGTTTCACGTGGTACCATACGGTGAAACACCCCAACAAGATGAAGAACAAGATGAAGCGGAGGGGGATCGGGTGGCCACGGACTACGACGAGGGCCTACTGGTGGGGCTGCTCGTGGGGGAGGGGCACTTCGGCGGCGACGGCCGGCAGCCGCACGTGACCCTCCGCATGCACGTTCGCCACGAGGCCCTGTTCCACTGGCTCGAGGACACCTTCCCGGGCGGCCGGCTGTACGGGCCGTACCATCACGACGGACGCCACTACTACCAGTGGATGGCGAGAGGGACGTACCTCCGGGACGAACTGCTGCCGATCTTCGAACGCCGACTGTCACCGACACTGGATGCCCACAGCTATCAGCGGTTCCAGGACATGCGGCAACGCTACGCACGTCGGCTGGGAGAGGTGGACCTGCAGGCAGCCAATCCCGAACCGGAGACCTGAGCTCGATCCACCGTCGTCGGCGGCGGAAAGAAGTCCCTGCCGAGTCAGAGCACCGGTCAGAACAGCGGGCGCTTGGCGGGTACGCCGACCCGACGGGGATACTGCTCCGGGCATTCCGTCTGCTGGCGGATGACCTGGAAATGGAACGTCGCCTCGTCGGCCTCCGGCTCTTCCGAGGTGGCCTCGATCGTCACGGCCTTGACCGTCACGACCTCGATCGTCACGGCGTGGGGTTCTGGCTGCACAGGTGCCATGCCCAGCCGGGCGAGGCCGTCCGCGGGCCAGCGGCCGCCGGTCGGGAGCAGCGGAGCACCCTCCGCGACGTGGGGAGGTGGCGGTTCGGAGACGACGAGCAGGCCGCCGACTCGGAGGAACGGTGCGGCACACTCGGCCGTCGTCGCCGGCGGTCCGAACGACCGGGCCACCACCAGGTCGTACGCACCCCGCTGTTCGGGCCGCCGCCCCACCTCCTCGGCCCGTCCCCTCTGTACGGTCAGCCGATCACCGACCCCCAGGGTCCGGACGGCCCGGTCCAGGAAGTCGGTTCGGCGTTCGTTGGCGTCGACCAGGGTGATCCTGGTCACCGGCCAGCAGGACCCCAACACGAGGCCCGGGAGGCCGCCTCCCGAACCCAGATCCAGCACACTGGCTGGGGCGTTCTCGTCGCCGTCCACCACTCCGCGGACCGAACCGACCACAGCGGCGAAACCGAGCGCGTTCGCCAGATGCCCGGCCAGAGGGCCCGGACCCAGGAAGCCCAGATGCCGGGCCTCGCCCAGCACCGTCCACAGGACCTCCCGGTGCGGGAGGGGGTGTGGGAAGGGAGGAGGGGACAGGTGGTCCGCCACGGCGGCCGTCGCTACCCGCGGCCGGCCGCGTCAGCCACGGCCCGGCCCGGTCGTCAGCCGGCCGGGGCGATGACGATGTAGCGGGACGGGTCCTCCCCCTCGGAACGGGTGACGACCCCGGCGTTGTCCTTCAACGAGTCGTGCACGACCTTCCGGTCGGCAGGCGACATCGGCTCCAGCGCCCGCTCGCTGCCGGTCTCCACGACCTCGGCCGCCACCTGCTCGCTGAACCGGCGGAGGGCCGCCGCCCGCTTCTCTCGGTAACCGGCCACGTCGACCAGGATTCGGTCCGTCTTGCTGGGGAACTGGCGCTGGACCACCGTGCGAGTGACGTCCTGGAGGGCCGACAGGGTCGCCCCCTTGGGGCCCACCAGGATGCCCAGCCCGTCACCGGTGGCAGCGATCTCGACGGTGTCGTCGTCGAGCACCCGGGTCTCCACCGCGGCGTCCAGCCCGTAGCTGGCCAGCAGGCCCTGCAGGAACCCCCTGGCCACCTCTGCCTGCTCCTCGAGGGTCATACCTTCAGCCATGTCGGCCTCCTCCTTCGTCACCGAGCTCGTCGGGCGGCCGGTCGCGCCCTCCCGGGTTCCGTTCTGGCCGGACCCATTGTCCTGGCCGGACCCACCGTTGCCGCCGCCACCGGCACCGCCACCGGCACCGCCGGCCATCTTGGCGGCGGCACGGCTGCGCCGGCGCCGGGCGGACCGGCTGGTGCCGGCGCTCTGGCCCCCTGCGCGCTGGCCCGCAACACGCGGGCCGCCGTCCGGCGGTTGGCCGGCTGCGTCCGACGGGCCCTGCGGGGCCGTGCCGTGGCCAGCTCCGTCGTCGTCACCCGGGCCGGTCGCAGCAGCGGACCGGTGACGGCCGCTGCCGTTCTCGCCGCTTCCCCGGCCGTCCTGACGGCCGCCACGACCTCCGGCGGCACCGCGGCCCCCGTCGGCACCGCGGCCACCCCGGGCGCCCCCCGACCCTTCATCCGGCCGGCCGCCCCGGTCCCGGGACCGGCGGGTCCGCTTCGGTCGGGGACCGACCGGCTGGACCCGGGCCCGTACCCGTGCCTCCCCCCGGACCCGACCGAAGAGGCCGGTCTTGGGCTCGGCCACCACGATCAGCTCCGCATCACGCTCGGCCACCCCCAATTGCTCGAGGGCTGCTTCCTTGGCTTCGTCGACCGACTTTCCAGTGACCTCGACCCACTCCACGCGTCAACGAGCCTTTCTCGTTCTCTTCGACTTCGACCTGGGGTGCGGCTTTGCCGTAGTAGTACCATCGGTATTACCACGAGCGCCGTTCACCACGCCGGCGGGCTTCCCGTTGGCGGCCGCCCGGCCGCCGGAGCCCGTCGTGCCTCCACCGGCCTTCGGGGCCGGCTTCTTCGCCGGTCCACCGGGGCCCTTCTTCTCCCCGCCGTCACCCGGACCGATGGCCGCCGGGCCCGACGGCGGGCCCGTCCCCGGTTTCTTCAGCACCGCCCCCGATCTCTTCGCGCCGCCCCCGATCTGTCGTTCCCCGGGGCGTTGCACCAGGCCGTAGCGGAAGATGACGTCCTGGGTCCCGATCCGGATGGCCGACGACACGATCATGTAGATGACCACACCTGCGGGGACCAGGAAGTAGATGTACGCAAAGATGAGCGGCATCACCTTCTGCATGGTCTGCATCTGCGAAGGGATCTGCGCCGCGTTGTTGCGGTTCCGCTTCGTCATCTGGCTCATCTGGAAGTACTGCAGCCCGACCGCGATGGCCACCAGGACGAAGTAGGGGATGTAGTCGTACCACTCCGCACGGTGTGTCAGCGGCTTCGACGCCAGGTTCAGCCCGAACGACTTCATGACCCCCGGCGTCGCCACCAGGTGCTGGAACATCTTGGAGTCCGAAGGGATGTACCGCGGGACGGCGCACACGGCCTCCTGGCACTTCAGTGCGGCCAGGTGCGCTGTCGCGGTGTGGTGGGCCCCGACGTAGACCAGGCCGTTCCCCGCACCCCTCCCCGACAGTTGCGCCGCCGTCCGGCCGGTGGCGGCGACCGCGTCCTTGATCGGGAGGACCGCTGTTGTGGGGAACGCTGTGCTCTTCTTGACGGTGTTGGTCAGCCCCCTGATCGTGTCGTAGAGGACGATCAGGGCCGGCATCTGCAGGAACATGGGCAGGCAGCCACCGGTGGGGCTGACCCCGTGCTCCTTGTAGAGCCGCATCATCTCCTGGTTGAGCTGCTCCCGGTTCTCCGCGCCCTTGTACTTCTG
Organism: Acidimicrobiales bacterium; assembly: GCA_035547695.1. Lineage (GTDB taxonomy): Bacteria > Actinomycetota > Acidimicrobiia > Acidimicrobiales > RAAP-2 > DASZUK01. Next base: position 121,516 of record DASZUK010000018.1, on the reverse strand, counting down.
CCGGAGCTTCTGCAGCTCCGGCTGCAGGGCCTGCATCGCCACCATCGACTTGGTGCTCTTCACCGTCAGCGGGGTCAGCAGCGCCATGATGAGGATGGTCAGCAGGATGATGGCGACGGCGTAGTTGGGGATCAGCCCGTAGATGAACGCCAGGACCGTGCCGACCAGCACGAACAACGGGTGGAAGATCTCCCCGACCAGCTTGAACAGGGAATTCTCCGCCAGGACGGTCACGGCCGAGAAGGCCAGGTGCGTCATCGGCGGCCACCCGGACGCCGGCGGTCGCTACGGACCGGTAGGGGCACCAGGTCGATGCCGTGGCCACCGAACGGGTGGCACCGGGAGATCCGCCGGAGGGCCAGCAGGCCACCGCGCCAGGCCCCGTGGACCTCGACGGCCTCCGCCGCGTAGGACGAGCAACTGGGATAGAACCGGCAGGGCGACACGCTGCCGGTCCGTGCCCCCTGGTACGCCCGGATGACGGCCACGACCGCCCGCTGGGCCCGACCGCCACCGGCGGCGGCCTGGTCGGGAGCTGGCTGGCTGGTCGCCGGCCGGGTCACCGCTGGCTCCCCGTCACGGGACCGTCCGGGCCGGCCGCGCCGCCCGAAGTGGCCTCACCCGGCCCGGCAGGGGTGACCGGGGCGGCCTCACCCGAAATGGCGACGACCGGCGGGACACCGGCGGCCGACGCGGCGGCCAGCAGTGCCTGCTCGACAGCCCGGGTCAGCTCGGGAAATCCCAGCTCAGCCGTGCCGGGCACCGGCCGCAGCAGGTAGCTCCCGGCCGGGGTGACCGGGGCGGCCTGCCGGACCGCCGCCCGCAGGCGTCGGCGCAGCCGGTTCCGGACCACCGCCGAGCCGTGCTGTCGGCTGATGGCGTACCCGACCTGGGGAAACGTCGCCGGTCGACCGTCGGCCGGCGGGACGAACGACGCCCGGACCGGTCCCCGGCCGGCCCGGCCGACCGGCCGCGACAGGGCCCGGAACGTCGAGCGTTCACGAATTCGTCCCACTGCCGGCCGGGTCATGGTCACCACCGCCGGTTCAGACGGTCAGCCGGTGGCGCCCCTTGAGCCGCCTGGCCTTCAGGATCGCCCGGCCGGCCCGCGTCGACATGCGCTGGCGAAAGCCGTGCGTCTTCGCCCGCTTGCGCGTATTGGGTTGGTAGGTTCGCTTCACGTAGGCCAGCCTTTCGCGGTTCCGCCCGGTCCGACCAGCCCAGGTCGGTCCGAGGTGCCATCGCAGGTGGGAGCCATCCCGTGGCCCACCCAGCACGGGCCGGGCCGCGATGGCGTCCCCAGATGCTAGGCCAGATCGGCGGCGACCACTAGTCGGCAGATTGCCACTAGTCGTCCGGCCCGGCACGGTGTACGTTCGACCGACCACACCCATGCGCATGTTCCACACCTGTGGACCACGCTGTGGATGACCAACGGCATGGGCGCGCGGAGGAGCAGGTGGACGAAACCAGCGGGCTGTGGACGCGGTGTACGGCGTCCTTGCGTGAACAGGTGTCGGAAACCACGTGGCAGATGTGGCTGTCCGGCATCGAACCGGTGTCCTTCGGGGACGGCCGCCTCGTCCTGGGGGTACCCAACCTGGTGGTCCGGGACCGGGTACAGAGCCGGTTCCTCCCACTGATCGAAGAGACCCTGGCCGTCATGGCCGGCGCACCGGTCCAGGTCGACCTGCAGATCGCCGACCGGGCCGCCGGGTTCGACGCAGTTCCGGGACCCAGCGGAAACGGCGGGCCGGGTACCGTTCCGGCGGTGGCCACCGGGCCGGGTACCGCGGTGCCGACGATCACTGGCCCGGTGTCTGCTGGGCCGGCGTCTGCTGGGCCGGCAACCACCGGGACGAAGCGCGCCGGGGCCGGGGGGGGCCGGGACACCGCCACGGTCAGCCTCGACGCACGGTTCACCTTCGACACCTACGTGACGGCGTCGTCCAACCGGCTGGCCCACGCCGCCGCCCAGGCGGTGGCGGAGACGCCGGGCCGGTCGTACAACCCGCTGTTCATCTACGGCGACTCCGGCCTGGGCAAGACCCACCTGCTGCACGCCATCGGGAACTACGTGCAGGAGAACTTCCCGTCCCGGACCGTGCTGTACGTCACCACCGAGACGTTCATGAACGACTTCGTGGACTCCCTCCGCATGTCCACCACCATCGCGTTCAAGCGCCGGTACCGGGAGTGCGACGTCCTGCTCATCGACGACGTGCAGTTCATGGAGAACAAGGAGGGGCTCCAGGAGGAGTTCTTCCACACCTACAACGACCTGCACGGGGCCGGGAAGCAGATCGTCCTGACCTCCGACCGTCCCCCGAAGTCCATCGAGACCCTGGAGGACCGCCTCCGCAGCCGGTTCCTGTCGGGCCTCATCACCGAGGTGGACCCGCCGGACCTCGAGACCCGGCTGGCCATCCTCCGGTCCAAGGCCGAAGCCGACCACGACGACATCCCCGACGACGTCCTGGAATTCATCGCCACCCACGTGAAGAACAACATCCGGGAGCTCGAAGGCGCCCTGATCCGGGTGACCGCCTTCGCCAGCCTCAGCCGGGAGCCCATCTCGTTGGACCTGGCCGAACGGGTCCTCTCCGACATCGTCTCCGCGGGGGAGCCCCGGCGGATCACGCCCCAGATGATCCTGGACGCCACCGCGGCCGCCTACGGGTTCAGCGTCGACGCCATCTGCGGGCCCAGCCGTACCCGGCCGCTGGTCACCGCCCGGCAGGTCGCCATGTACCTGGTCCGGAACCTCACGGACTACAGCTACCCGGCCATCGCCCGGGTGTTCGGCGGCCGGGACCACACCACCGTCATCCACGCGGTCGACAAGATCACCACCCAGATGAAGGAGCGGCGGCAGCTCTACGAACAGGTCACCGAGCTCATCCTGCAGATCCGCAACGGCGCATGAACCGGCCCGTGGACCACGGCTCCGGGTCCGTGCCGGAAACCTGTGGACGACCGCCGTCCACCCTGGGGACCGGCAGGGCGGTCGTCCCCAGCCCTCGCCGCCCGGGCCTCGCCCCCGGGCCCGCCGTCCACGGGCCGGCTTGGGCCGGTGGACGAACGTATCCCCTGTCACCAGGCATGATGGATGTTCTTCCACAATCCCCAGGCCTTACTACCCTTAACCAACCAATTACTCATCCCACCATCACCAGGACCGGAAAGGCAGAACGATGACAGGACGAGCCCGGTGAAGTTCCGGTCGGAGCGAGACGCGCTGGTGGAGGTGCTGACCACCGCCGGACGGGCCGTCGGCGGCCGGGGCGCCTCCGCCGCGGTGCTGTCCGGGCTGCTCCTGCGGTCGGAAGCGAACCAGTTGGTCGTCACCGGGACGGACCTCGACCTGACCATCCGGGTCGAGCAGGAGGTGATCGGCCTGGACGACGGGGCCTGCGTCGTCCCGGCGAGGCTGACGGCCGACATCGTCCGGTCGCTGGAGCCCGGCGCGGTGACCGTGGAGGCCGCCGACGAGAAGGTGGAGATCTCGGCGGCGCGTTCGAGGTTCGGCCTCCGGGCGTTCCCGGTGGTCGAGTACCCGACCATCACCCCACCCGCCGAGCCGACCATCACCCTCCCCGGCGACCTGCTCGGGGAGGGCCTCCGGCAGGTGGTCCGGGCGGCCTCCACCGACGACGCCCGGCCGTTGCTCACCGGGGTGCTGCTCACGTCGGAGAACGGGGCCATCCGGTTGGTGGCCACCGACTCGTACCGGCTGGCGTTGCGGGACCTGCCGGGGACGTCGGGGTTGACGGGGGAGGACATCCTGGTCCCGGCCCGGGCGCTGGCCGAGCTGCAGCGCCTGCCCGGCGCGGGCGGGGATGAGGAGTCGAAGGACGTCGGGGTGGCCACCGGTACCCACGACATCACGTTCACCCGCGGCCCGGTGCGGATCAGCACCCGGCTGCTGGACGGTTCGTACCCGGACTACCGGCAGTTGATCCCGGACCAGTACCCGAACCGCCTCCACCTGGGCAAGGAGACCCTGGTCAGCGCCCTGCGCCGTGTCCGGTTGCTGGTGCGGGACAACACCACCCCGGTGCGGCTGTCGATGCGTCCCGGTGGGGTGGACCTGACGGTGGTCTCCCAGGAGGTCGGGGATGCCAGCGAGACCGTCGACGGCGACTTCTCCGGCGAGGACCTGGTGATCGCCTTCAACCCGTCGTACCTGATCGACGGGGTCGAAGCGGCGCTGGGTGACGAGGTGGTGATCGAGACCGCCGACCCGTCCCGTCCGGCCACCGTCCGCAGCGCCGAGCACGACGACTTCCGGTACCTGCTGATGCCCGTCCGGGTCTCCTGACCGGAGGCCGTTCCCACGCCCGTGAGCCTGCGGCGACTGCGGCTGACCGACTTCCGGATCTTCGCCGACGCCGAGCTGGAGCCGGACCCGGACGGGACCACGGTCATCACCGGCCCGAACGGCACCGGCAAGACGTCGTTCCTGGAGGCCGTGGCCTACCTCGGGACCCAGCGGTCGTTCCGCACGACGGCCCGGGAGGCCATGATCCGGGCCGGCGCCGACCGGGCCATCCTCCGGGCCGACCTGGACCACGACGGCCTCCCGTTGCTGGTCGAGGCCGAGCTGGCCCCCGGCCGGTCACGGACCCAGGTGAACCGGCAGCTTGCCCGGACCCGGCGGGAGACCGCGGCCGCGGTGCCGGTGACGGTGTTCTCTCCCGAGGACCTGGCCGTGGTCCAGGGCGGCCCGGCCCGCCGCCGTGACCTGCTCGACGACGCCCTCCGGCTGCTGGACCACCGCACCGCGGCCACCCTGGACGAGGTGGACCGGGTGTTGCGGCAGCGGGCCGCCCTGCTGCGGCAGGCCGGGGGACGGCTGAGCACAGAGGTCCGCACGACCCTGGAGGTGTGGGACGACCGGCTGGCCACCGCCGGATCGGCCGTCGCCACCGCCCGGGAGCAGTTGCTGGCCGAGCTGCAGCCATTGGTGGCCGGGTCCTATGCCGCCCTGGCCGGCGGCGGCGGGGTCCCGTCCCCCTCCGCCGGCCCCGGCGGTCCGGCGGGAGCCCCGGCCGCGGCCGTACGGATCGCCTACCGGCGCTCCTGGTCCGGACCGCTGGGGGAGGCCCTGCGGTCCGCCCGCCAGGACGACCTCCGGCGAGGGGTCACCACCGTCGGCCCGCACCGCGACGACCTCGACCTGGGGCTCGGCGGCCGGGACGCCCGGACGCAGGCGTCACAGGGCGAGCAGCGCTGCGTCGCCCTGGCCCTCCGCCTCGGGGTCCACCGGCTGGTGACCGACCGGTCCGGGTCCGCGCCCATCCTGCTTCTCGACGACGTGTTCTCCGAGCTGGACCCCGACCGCAGCCGGGCGCTGGTGCGGCAGTTGCCCGCCGGCCAGGCCCTGCTGACCACCGCCGTTCCCCTACCCGGCGGGGTGGAGGTGGCGTCGGTGGTCGACGTCCGCACCACCGGCCACCGCACCGGCACCAGTGCCAGTGCCAGCACCGGCAGTGTGGCCCCGGCGCCGGCCCTCCCCGGCCCGGTCGAGGACGACCGGTGACCGCCGGCGACCGCACACGGCCACCCGGCCACCGCCGCCCACGCCGCCGCCAGGCCGGCCCGGACCGCGGTCCCCGGCCGGTCGGGGAGTCACTGGACGGCGTGCTGTCCGGCCTCGCCCCGTCGCCACCGCCCGGACCACCGCCCGGCCCACCATCGAGACCAACGCCGGGCCCGTCGTCCGGTCCCGATGCCACCGGCCCGGAGGCTGCCGCGCCGACGCCGACGGCACCGACCGCAGCCTCCCTGTCGGCGGTGTTCGCACGGTGGGACGACATCGTCGGGCCGGCCATGGCCCGCCACGTCCAGCCCCTGCGGTTCTCCGGCGGGGTCCTCGTGGTGGCGGTGGACCAGCCGGCCTGGGCCACCCAGGTCCGGGCCCTCGGCAGCGGCCTCCTGGCCCGGGTCGGGGAGGTGGCCGGGACCGTTCCGGACCGCCTCCAGGTCACGGTCAGGCGGTCCGTCGGGGGCGGGTGAGGACGGCCCGGGACGTGGGTCGGGCCCTGTCCCGTTGCGTCCGGCAGAGGGTGCCGTCGGGTAGAATGGCTTGTCCGCACCGGAGTAGCACAGCCCGGCCCGTCCGGGGACCCGGTGCGCACTCGGACAGATGCACTGCGAAAGGGCGCGCCCATGGACTCGAGGGTGAAGGCACAAATTGGTCGCTGACGACGGGTCCTACAGCGCGCAGGACATCACCGTCCTGGAGGGCCTGGACCCGGTCCGGATCCGTCCCGGCATGTACATCGGGTCCACCGGCCCCACCGGCCTCCACCACCTGATCTGGGAGGTGGTCGACAACTCCGTCGACGAGGCCATGGCCGGCTACTGCACTCGGATCGACGTCACCCTCCTGGCCGACGGCGGCTGCCGGGTGGCCGACGACGGCCGCGGCATCCCGGTGGACCCCTACCCCACGTCCCCGGACAAGTCGGCGGCCGAGATCGTGCTGACCACCCTGCACGCCGGCGGCAAGTTCGGTGGCGCGGGCTACAAGATGTCCGGCGGCCTCCACGGCGTCGGGGTGTCGGTGGTCAACGCCCTGTCCACCCGCCTGGTCCTCGAGATCGACCGGGCCGGCAAGCACCACACCATGGAGTTCATCGACGGCGGCAACCCGAAGGGGAAGCTGAAGGTGGCCGGGGACGCGCCGCGGGGCCGCACCGGCACCACCGTGACGTTCTGGCCGGACCCCACCATCTTCGAGGAGGTGGACTTCCGGGCCCAGACCGTGACCGAGCGGCTGCAGGTGATGGCGTTCTTGAACAGGGGCCTCGAGATCCGGTTCGCCGACGAGCGGCCGGACAACCAGAAGAAGGAGACGTTCAAGTACAACGGCGGCATCGTCGACTACGTGAAGCACCTGAACGCGTCGAAGGAGTCGCTGTTCCGCAAGGTGGCGTCGTACTCCCAGGCCGACGACGGCCAGGAGGTCGAGGTGGCCCTGCAGTGGAACACCGGGTTCCACGAGAGCATCTTCTCGTTCGCCAACGGCATCTCCACCACCGAGGGCGGGATGCACGAGGAGGGGTTCAAGACCGCGCTGACCGCGGCCACCAACCGGTACGCCAAGGCCCGGAACCTGTTGAAGGAGAAGGACGACAACCTCGACGGGAAGGACATCCGGGAGGGCCTGACGGCGATCGTGTCGGTACGGCTCAAGGACCCGCAGTTCGAGGGACAGACCAAGGCGAAGCTCGGGAACGTGTCCGTCCGGTCACTGGTGCAGAAGGCCACGAACGAGAAGCTGGCCGAGTGGTTGGAGGAGAACCCGACCGAGGCCAACCAGATGGTGAAGAAGGCCCTGCTGGCCCAGCGGGCCCGGGTGGCCGCCCAGCAGGCCCGCGACCTGACCCGGCGCAAGTCGGGCCTGGACGGCGCCGGCCTGCCGGGCAAGCTGATCGACTGCTCGTCCCGGGACCGCCGGGAGTGCGAGCTGTTCATCGTCGAGGGCAACTCCGCCGGCAGCTCCGCCAAGGACGCCCGCGACCCCCGCACCCAGGCCATCCTGCCGATCCGGGGCAAGATCCTGAACGTCGAGCGGGCCCGGATCGACAAGATGTTGAAGAACGCCGAGATCCAGGCCCTGATCGCGGCCATCGGCGCCGGCCTGGCCGAGGACTTCGACGTCGCCAAGATCCGGTACCACAAGGTCATCGTGCTGGCCGACGCCGACGTCGACGGCAGCCACATCCGCACCCTGCTCCTCACGTTCTTCTTCCGGCAGATGAAGGCCCTGGTCGAAGGCGGCTTCGTCTACGTGGCCCAGCCACCGCTGTACTCGACGCTGGTGGGCAAGGAGAAGGTGTACCTGAAGGACGACAACGCCAAGGACGCCTTCCTGGCCGAGCGGCCGGACCACAAGCACGACTTCCAGCGGTTGAAGGGCCTGGGCGAGATGGACTTCCACGAGCTCCGCGACACCACCATCGACCCCGCCAAGCGGTCGTTGCTGCAGATCAGCGTGGAGCAGGCGGCCCTGGCCGACGACGTGTGCTCGGTGCTGATGGGTGACGACGTGGAGCTCCGCCGGCACTTCATCCAGACCAACGCCAAGGACGTGCGCTTCCTCGACATCTGAGGCTCGACGTCGAAAGAACGGGGAAGACCGGGAGACCATGGCACCAGAGACGACGGCACAGGGCGCGGGCAGCAACGGCGCCGCGGCGGGCAACGGGGCCGGCGGTGACGGCGGCGGCACCGCCGTGCTCGGGTTCATCGAGCCGATCGAGATCCAGGAGGAGATGGAGCGGTCCTTCCTGGAGTACTCCATGTCCGTCATCGTGTCCCGGGCCCTCCCCGACGTCCGCGACGGGCTCAAGCCGGTGCACCGCCGGATCCTCTACTCGATGTTCGACCAGAGCCTCCGGCCGGACCGGCCGCACGTGAAGTGTGCCGCGGTGGTCGGCGAGGTGATGGGCACCTACCACCCCCACGGCGACTCCGCCATCTACGACGCCCTGGTCCGGATGGTGCAGGACTTCTCTATGCGCCACCCCCTGGTGGACGGCCACGGCAGCTTCGGCGGGCCCGGGCCCGACGAGGGCCCCGCGGCGATGCGGTACACGGAGTGCCGGCTGCAGTCGCTGGCCCTGGAGCTGCTGGCCGGCATCGACGAGGAGACCGTCGACTTCGTCCCCAACTACTCCAACAGCACCGAGGAGCCCCAGGTGCTGCCGGCCCGGTTCCCCAACCTGCTGGTGAACGGCTCCCAGGGCATCGCGGTGGGCATGGCCACCAACATCCCGCCGCACAACCTGGGCGAGGTGGTCGACGCCACGATCCACCTCCTGGAGCACCCCGACGCCACCCCGGACGACCTGATGCGGTTCGTGAAGGGGCCCGACTTCCCGACCGGCGCCCAGATCCTCGGCCGCCAGGGCATCCTGGACGCCTACCGGACCGGCCGCGGCTCCATCAAGATGCGGGCGGTGGCCGAGATCGAGGAGGGCAAGGACGCCACCCGGATCGTCGTCACCGAGCTGCCCTACCAGACGTCGGTCGGGGTCATCTCCCAGAAGATCGACGACCTGGTCAAGACCGGCGACCTGGACGGCATCGCCGAGGTCCTGGACTCGTCGGCCGGGAAGAAGACCCGGCTGGTCATCCGCCTGAAGCGCGACGCCAACGCCAATGTGGTGCTGAACAAGCTGTACAAGCACACCCCGCTGCAGACCAGCTTCGGCGTCAACACCCTGGCCCTGGTCGACGGGGTGCCCCGGACCCTCAACCTGGCCCAGGTCCTCACCCACTACGTCGCCCACCAGGTCGAGGTGGTCACCCGGCGCAGCGAGTTCCGGCTCCGCAAGGCCCAGGCCCGGGCCCACATCGTCGAGGGGCTGTTGCGGGCCATCGACATGCTGGACGCGGTGATCGCCACCATCCGGGGATCGGACGACCGACCGGCCGCCCGGGAGGGCCTGATGGCCGCCCCGTTCTCGTTCAGCGAGGAGCAGGCCAACCACATCCTCGACATGACCCTCGGTCGCCTGACCCGGATCGGCCGGGCGGAGCTCGAGGAGGAGATGGCCAAGCTCCGCGACACCATCGCCGAGCTGGAGGCCATCCTGGCCGACCCGGCCAAGCTCCGGGCGGTCATCGCGGAGGAGATGACCGAGATCCGGGACCGCTTCGCCGACGACCGCCGGTCGGTCATCACCCACGACCCCGGCGACCTCGGCGTGGAGGACCTCATCGACGACGAGGAGGTCGTCGTCACCATGACGTCGGCCGGCTACGTGAAGTCGGTGTCCGCCGACGCCTTCCGGACCCAGGGCCGTGGCGGCCGGGGGGTGCAGGGCGCCCGGTTGAAGGAGGAGGACCTGGTCACCCACGTGGTGCACACCACCTCCCTCTCCTACCTGCTGCTGTTCTCCAACCGTGGCAAGGTCTACCGGCTGCGCGGCCACGAGATCCCCATGAAGGAGCGGACGGCCAAGGGCACCGCCCTGGTCAACCTGCTCCCCCTGGACAACGACGAGAGGGTCCAGGCCATCGTGGAGACCCGGGACTTCCCCGAGGACCAGTACCTGGTCTTCGCCACCGCCCAGGGCCAGGTCAAGAAGACCGCGTTCAGCGAGTACGACAAGTCCCGCCGGGAGGGGTTCATCGCCATCAACCTCCGCGACGGCGACGAGCTGGTGCGGGTGGTGGCCACCACCGGCACCGACGACCTGTTCGAGGTCACCCAGAAGGGCATGACCATCCGGTTCTCCGAGGAGGACGTCCGGCCCATGGGCCGCGACGCCGCCGGCGTCCGCGGCATCCGGCTCCGCGACGACGACACCGTCGTCTCCCTCGACGTCGCCCGGGACGAGTCCGACATCCTCATGGTCACCGACGCCGGCTACGGCAAGCGGACCAAGCTGGAGCGGTTCAACCGGCAGGCCCGGGGCGGACAGGGCGTCCGCGGCATCCGGCTGACCGCCAAGCGGGGCCGGGTGGTCGCCGCCTTCATGGTCTCCCTCGACGACGAGATCCTGCTGGTCTCCACCGGCGGCGTCGTCATCCGCACCGCCGTCCGCGAGATCGCCTCCCAGGGCCGCGACGCCACCGGTGTCCGGGTGATGAACCTGGACGACGGCCAGTCCGTCGCCGCGGTCGCCGCCGTCTCCGGCTCCGAGTAACCCCCCGGCGTCTCCGCGGAGACGCATCGGTGGGCGCTTGGGGTTGGGGCCCCGATCGGGCCTATGACGACGGCCGCCGTGGGGTTGGGGCCCCACGGATCGGAGGAGATCGGGGTTGGGGCCCCGATCGGGCCTATGACGCAGCGTTGAAGGTCAGGGTGTAGGGGGCGACGGTGGGGATGTAGGACCCGAGGTCCTTGCCGGCGGCGGCCGCGGACAGGTGGGCGGCGGAGGACCCGATCTCGACGACGAGTGACTGGTGGACCGGGAAGGACTGGGTCTGGCCGGCCTGCAGGATGCCGCTGAACAGCGGGTCGGCCTGGCCGGTGGCGGTGACCTGGACCCAGCTTGGGTTCCCGACGGCGGCCACCGCGACGGTGGGTGTGGCGCCCCTGAGGTCGAAGGTGGCGGTCGTCGCGGTGGTGGTGGCCGGTTTCAGGGTTCCGGACCCCGACGGCGGCGCGGAGGACGTGGTCGAGCGTGGTGACGAGGTCGTCGTGTTCCCGCCACCGGACCCGCCACCGGAGGACCCACCGGACCCGCCGGCCGGGGCGTGGGTGATCCCGAGGGAACGCAACCAGGACGGCTTGACCTCCTGGATGATCAGCCCGGCCGCGGCCACCAGGATGGCCACCACCACCACCGTCACCACCCCCTTCAACCAGAGCGGTGCCCCGTCGCGGCGGTCGCTGCGACGGTCGCGACGGCGGGGACGGTGGGGTGGGCCGGTGACCGCCGGGGCGACCCCGGTGTCGGCCAGGCCCCTCACCCCGGAGGGCCCGCCGGTGGGATGGGTGCCGGTTGTGGGCCAGGCCCCGGTGAGGGGAGTGCCGGGCAGGGCGGCGGTCACCGACGCCACCTGGCCGGTCGGAGCACCGGCGGCCCCGATCCCGGGGACGGCGACCGTCGGTGGCCCGGTGGGGGGGACGGCCCCGGTACTGCCGTGCACGGCCGCGATCGGGAACTGGGCGGACGGCACGGTCGGCCAGATGTCGACCAGGGCGAGGGCGAACTGGTCACCGGACAGGCCGAGGAAGTCGGCGTAACCCCGCAGGACCTTGACCGTGGCCACCCGGTCCGGCATCCGGTCGACGGTGCCGCTCTCCAGGGCTTCGAGTTGGGCCAGGGGCAGGCCACCGCGGACGCTGACGTCCTCCAACCGCAGCCCCTGCCGGGTCCGGACCCGCCGGAGCGTCCGGGCCAGTTCCGGCACCGACGACGGAAGGCCGGGCGTGCCGTTGTGGCGGGGACCGCCGTCACGATGCCGGATCAACCCACCATTCCTCCTGTGCTGCCCAGGAGCGTACCGCTCGCGCTCGCGGAACCCGTACCGGCGCACCCACAGGATATCGACAGGAACCCGCGGGAGGATGGCCGGAGAAGCGGGAGGATGGCCGGGGAAGGAGGTGGGCGCGGTGGCCGACGGCGCGAGGGTCCTGGTGGTGGACGACGAGCCGGGCATCACCGACCTGGTGTCCATGGCGCTCCGCTACGAGGGGCTCACCGTGGAGGTGGTGCACACGGGCCGCGACGCCCTGCTCTCGGTCGACACGTTCCGGCCGCACCTGATGGTGCTGGACGTCATGCTCCCCGACCTGGACGGCTTCGAGGTGTTGCGGCACCTTTCGGGCGACCGTCCGCGGGTGCCGGTGATCTTCCTGACCGCCAAGGACGGCCTGGAGGACAAGCTGCGGGGGTTCACCCTGGGCGGCGACGACTACGTGACCAAGCCGTTCAGCGTCGAGGAGCTGATCGTCCGCACCCGGGCCATCCTCCGCCGGGTGCACGAGATCCACGAGGACAGCGGGGTGCTGCGCTGGGCCGACGTGGTGCTGGACGAGGACCAGCACGAGGTGACCAGGGGCGGGGTGGTGGTGGACCTGACCCCGACCGAGTTCAAGCTGCTGCACTACCTGCTGCTGAACAGCGACCGGGTGGTGTCCAAGGCCCAGATCCTGGACCGGGTGTGGCACTACGACTTCGACGGCAACGACAACGTCGTGGAGATCTTCATCAGCTCGCTCCGGCGGAAGCTGGAGGCGCACGGGCCACGGCTGATCCACACCGTCCGCGGGGTGGGCTACCGCCTGCGCCGCCCGGCCGGCTAGGACCTCACGGTGCCCCTTCGAGCCCGGCTCCTGCTGGTGCTGCTCGTGGTGGTGGCCGCCGGCCTGGTGGTGTCGGACGTGGTCGTCTACACCCAGCTACGGTCGTTCCTGCTGGACCGGGTGGACTCCCAGTTGCAGGACGCGTCGTTCGCCGCCACTGGACTGCTGGTCCGGGAGCACCGCCTGCCGGTCCCTGTGCCGAGCACCACGCCGGGCACCACGCCCGGGCAGGTGGGGAACGGGACGTCGTTCCCCTCCGGTCCGTTCCCGTTCACGGGGCGCCGCGGCGGGCACCGCGTCGGTGAGTTCCCGGAGGGGACCATCGGCGAGCTGATCGGCCGGAAGGGCCGGGTGGTGGGCAGTCCGGTGACGTTCGTGTACGGCAGCACCGTGCCGCCCGGGCCGGCGCTGCCGCACCCGCTGCCGCCGGCCACCGGGGGGACCGCGGTGTTCAGCACCGGCAGCCTCGGGGCCGGCACCGTCGCCTACCGGGTGCTGGCCCGCCCGCTGCACGACCACGGGCTGTCCCTGGTGGTGGCCATCCCGCTGACCGAGACCCAGGAGACGCTGGGCCGGCTGGCCCTGGTGATGGTGCTGGTCAGCGTCGGGGTCCTGGTCGGAGTGGGAGGCCTGGTCTGGTGGACCGTCCGCCGGGACCTGCGGCCGCTGGAGGAGATGGCGGTGACGGCCGGGGCGATCGCCGGCGGGGACCTGAGCCGGCGGGTGGCCCCGGCCGAGGAGCGCACGGAGGTCGGCCGGTTGGGGCTGGCCCTCAACGTCATGCTGGGGGAGATCGAGGCCGCCTTCGCCGCCCGGGCGGCCTCGGAGCACCGGCTGCGCCGGTTCCTGGCCGATGCCTCCCACGAGCTGCGGACCCCCCTGACGTCCATCCGGGGCTACGCCGAGATCTTCGACATGGGCGCCCGGGACCGGCCGGAGGACCTGGCGACGTCGATGCGGCACATCCGGGAGGAGGCCGACCGGATGAAGCTGCTGGTGGACGACCTGCTGCTGCTGGCCCGCCTGGACCGGGAACGCCCGCTGGAGATGGCGCCCAGCGACGTCGTCGCGGTGGTGGCCCAGGCGGTGGCCGCCGCACGGGCCGCGGCCCCCGGGCACCGGATCTCCCTGGAGCTCCCCACCGAGGCCGTGGTCGCCGGCGACGCCCACCGCCTCCGCCAGGTCGTGGACAACCTGCTGGCCAACGCCGTCCGCCACTCGCCCGAAGGGGCACCGGTGGAGGTCCGGGTGTCGGCCGGGCCCGACGGGGTCACGGTGGAGGTCGGTGACCACGGGCCCGGGGTGCCGGCGGAAGATCGGGACCGCATCTTCGAGCCGTTCTACCGGGCCGACACCTCCCGGGCCCGGTCGACCGGCGGGGCCGGCCTCGGGCTGGCCATCGTGGCCGCCATCGCCAGGGCCCACGGCGGGACGGTCGGCGTGGAGCCGAACACCGCCGGCGGTGCCGCCCGGGCCGACGGTGCCGCCCGGGCCGGCGGTGCCGCCCGGGCCGGCGGTGCCGCGGCCGGTGGCGCCCCCGGCGCCCGGTTCTGGGTCCGGCTGCCGCCCTACGACGGGGAATGCGCAGCACCGCCGGCCGGTTGCCCATAATTGCAGGTGACCGGGTCCGATGAGGTGGTCGCCCACCTCCCGGCAACGGGCCCGGAAAGGGGAGCCGGCCCATGAGCGTCGAGATCCTGCTGGCCCTGGTGGCCAGCGTGTTCACGGCCACGTCGTCGGTGGCCCAGCGCGTCGCGGCCGCCCCGGCGCCGGGCGAGCTCTCGTTCAGTTGGCGGCTGGTGCGCTACCTGCTCCGCCGCCCGGTGTGGTTCCTCGGCATCCTCTGCATGATCGCCGGCTTCCTGTTCCAGTTGGCCGCCCTGCACTTCGGTGACCTCAGCCTGGTGCAGCCGATCATCGCCACCGAGCTGCTGTTCGTGTTCACCTACCTGGCGCTGCGGAACCACAAGCTGGTGCACGCCCGCGACTGGCTGGCCGCCGCCGGCATGGCGCTCGGGCTGGGCGGGTTCCTGCTCCTGGCCGATCCCTCCGGGGGCTCGACGACGGAGGCGACGGCGTGGATGTGGATACTGGCCGCGGCGTGCACCTTCGGTGCGGCCGGGCTGGTGGCCGCGCTGTCGGTGGTGCCGTTGCGGAGCGGCCGGGGACCGTCACCGGCCAGGAAGGCGGCCCTGCTGTCGGTGTCCGCCGGCATCGCCTGGGGGTTCGTGGCGGCCGTCATCAAGGAGCTGAGCTCCCACGTCGACCAGGGCCTGTACGCGGTGCTGTCCAACTGGTCGCCCTACGTCCTGGTCCTGTCCGGGGCCGCGGCCATGTTCCTGGTGTCCAACGCCTTCCAGGCCGGCCCTCTGGCCGCGTCGCAGCCCGGGCTGACCATCGTCGACCCCCTGGTGGCCAGCCTGCTCGGCGTGACCCTGTTCGGGGAGCACATCCGGTACTCCCCGTTGCACCTGGCCGGCGAGGTGGTGGCCGTGGTGGTGCTGGTGGCCAGCGTGGTCCTGCTCAGCCGTAGCCCGCTGATCAAGGAGGGCCAGGCCGCCGACGCCCTCCCGGCCCCGGGCCGGCCGGTCCCCCCGTCGACGCCACCGGCTCACGACGCCACGCGGACGGGCAGCGACTCGTAGCGGCGGACGAACGGCCCGGGAGCCAGCCGGCCGTTCTCGGGATCGGCGGCCAGCCCCGGCGCCGCGGCCAGCAGCTCCTCCAGGGCCACCCGGCCCTGCAGCCGGGCCGCGGCCGCCCCGAGGCAGTGGTGGGGGCCGCCGCCGAAGGCCATCATCCGGGGCGCCCGGCGGGTGAGGTCGAGCTGCCCGGCGGAGGGCCCGAACTCCCTGGGGTCCCGGTTGGCGGACCCGTACAGCAGGTGCACCTTGCGGCCGGCCGGGATGGTCCGGCCCCCCACCACCACGTCCTGGGTGGTGGTCCGGCACAACCCCTGCACCGGGGACGTCCACCGCAGCAGCTCCTCCACCGCGGCCGGGATCAGCCCCGGGTCGTCGACCAGCATCTGCCGCTGGTCCGGCCGCTCGGTCAGGGCCACGGCAGCGCCGCCGAGGAGGCCGGTGACGGTGTCGTTGCCGCCGGCGATCATCACGAAGCAGTAGCCCAGTATCCGCAGGAGGTCCAGGGGGTCGCCACCGACGTCGGCGGCGACCAGGTCCGACAGCATGTCGTCGGCCGGCTCCCGACGCCGCCGGGCCACCAGGTCGGTGAAGTACCGGTACAGCCCGCCGACGGCCTCGGCCGCCCCGGCGACGGCGTCGCCGCGGGCGTTGGCCGACACGATGGCCGCGCTCCAGGCGTCGAACTGCGCCCGGTCCTCTTCGGGCACCCCCAGGTAGGTGGCCACCACCAGGGTCGGCAGGGGCCCCGCCAGCAGCTCGATGAAGTCCCCCTCCCCGGCGTCCAACAGGGCGTCCACCCGTTGCCGGACGAACGACCGCACCGCCGGCTCCAGCCCGGCCACCTGCCGCGGGGTGAACCCCCGGCTGACCAGCCGGCGGTAGACGGTGTGGTCCGGCCGGTCCATCATCACCATCGTCGGGGCCAGCCCCAGCCGGGCGATCTCGTCCCGCTCGAACGTCAGTCCCTCCGCCGAGGAGAACGTGGCCCCGTCGCCGGCCGCGGCGAACACGTCGGCGAACCGGGACAGCACCCAGTAGTCGCGGTGCTCGACGTGGTGCACCGGGTCCTCGTCCCGCAGCCGCCGGTACAGCGGGTACGGGTCCCGGTGCACCGCCGGGTCGAACGGGTCGTAGCGAACCCGCCCCTCGTCGTCCCTGCAGCAGTCCATGCGTCCCCCCGGATTTAGCCGACTTCTAGCCGGACTTGACCCAAATCTTACGGACCTCCGGTCTACTGGACCCACGGAAGTGGCCAGGAGGTGGCCGCAACCAGCCAACCAGGAGGGCCCCCATGACCGATCCCCAGTCGCAACCGGAGCAGTCCGACCCGGCCGGCCGCACTCCCTCCGGCGACGGTGCCGCCATCCCCCTCCCGCCGGCCACCGCCGAGACGCCGGGTGCGGCGCCCGGCGCGACGGAAGGCCCGGCCGGTTGGGCGCCGGGTGGATGGACCCCGGCGGGCTGGAGCCCGGGCCCGTCCGGGAACTGGGGACCGGGGCCTTCGACGCCGCCGCCGGGCTCCGGCCAGCCTGGCCAGCCCGGCTCTGCCTGGGGACCGGTCGGGTCGCCGTGGGGGCCACCGGGCACCGGGTGGACGGCGCCGGCGGCCGCCCAACCGCCGTCGGGGTCCCGGAGCCGGCGGTCCCGGTTGATGGGCGGGGCAGCGGTGCTGACCGCCGCCGCCACCCTCGCCGGGGTGGGCATCGGCTATGCGGTGTGGCAGCCGTCCGGAACGGCGCCGACGTCGGCCGTCTCCCCGGTCGGCCCGGGTTCGTCGTCCGGCTCCGGCTCGTCCGGCGAGGGTGGGTCGGGTGCGGGCGGGTCGTTCCCGGGCTTCGGGTCCGGCGGCTCGCCCTTCGGCACATCCGGGTCCGGGTCCTCCGGCTCTTCGCGCTCCTCCGGCGGCTCGACGTCGTCCGCGGCGGGATCGCCGTCGAACCTGTCGGCCATCGCGGCCAAGGTGGACCCGGGGCTGGTGGACATCAACACCACCCTCAGCTACCAGAACGAGCAGGCCGCCGGTACCGGGATGGTGCTGACCTCCGACGGGGAGGTGCTGACCAACAACCACGTCATCGAAGGGGCCACCAGCATCAGCGTGACCGACATCGGCAACGGCAAGACCTACACCGCCAGCGTCGTCGGCTACGACCGGTCCGACGACGTCGCGGTGATCCAACTGCACGGCGCGTCCGGGCTCCAGACGGTGACGACCGGCAACTCGTCCAACGTGGCGGTCGGCCAGGGGGTGGTCGGCATCGGCAACGCCGGCGGCGCCGGCGGCACCCCGAGCGTGGCCGGCGGGTCGGTCACCGCGCTGGACCAGTCCATCACGGCCAGCGACCAGGGCGACGGCACGTCGGAGCAGCTCACCGGGCTGATCCAGGTCAACTGCGACATCCAGCCCGGTGACTCCGGCGGCCCGCTGGTGAACACCAGCGGCCAGGTGATCGGCATGGACACCGCGGCGTCCGAGTCCCAGGGCTTCACCTTCCAGGGAGCCACAGGGCAGGGCTACGCCATCCCCATCAACGCCGCCCTCAGCTTGGCCAAGCAGATCGAAGCCGGCCATGCGTCCTCCACCGTCCACATCGGCCAGACCGCCTTCCTGGGTGTGGAGGTCCAGTCGGCCGCCGGCAGCCAGGGGTCGACAGGCGGCAGGCAGAGCCCGTTCGGCCGCTCCCCGTTCGGCGGTCTCGGCGGCCGGTCCGGCTTCGGTGGCACCACAGGGTTCGGGACAGGCGCCGGCGGGTTCACATCGTCCTCGGGCACAACGACAGCGGCCACAACCACAGGGACCACAGGGACATCGGCCACAGGCGCCACCGGCAGCTCGACGGCCGGGGCCGCCGTGACCGGAGTGGTGAGCGGTTCCCCGGCCCAGAAGGCCGGCCTGGCCGGGGGGGACGTGATCACCGCCGTCGGCGGCACGTCGGTGGGCTCGGCCGACGACCTGACGTCGATCATGGGCGGCCACCATCCCGGCGACAAGGTGCAGGTCACCTGGACCGACAGCGCCGGCCAGAGCCACACGGCGACGGTCACGCTGGCCACAGGGCCGGCGGCCTGACGCCGGGCGGCGGCCGGTCAGACGCGGCGGCGCCAGCGGGTGAAGACGTCGTCCAGCTCCGGCCGGACGGTGTGGGGGACGAGGACGTAGAGGCGGTCGCCGGCCTCGATCACGGTGCTGCCCCGGGGCGGGATGGCGTCGCCACCGCGGACGACCACCGCGATGAGGGCGCCCCGGGGCAGGCCGGTCTGGCTGACGGTGGCGCCGGCGATGGCGTGGTCACCGGTGACGTCGAACTCGACCAGGTCGAGGTGGCCGGTCGAGTCCACCTCGATGGGCGGCGCCGTCCGTGCCGGTCCCGGGTCCACCAGGCCGAGGCGGCGGGCCAGAGGCTCCAGGGTGGTGCCCTGGAGCAGGGTGGACACCACGACGACGAAGAACACGGCGTCGAAGATGGTCTCGGCCCGGCCGATGTGGGACGACAGGGCGAAGGTGGCCAGGACGATCGGCGCCGCGCCCCGTAGCCCGGCCCAGCCGAGCAGCAGGCGTTCCCGGCCGGTGAACCGGACGACGGCCGTGGACAGCCACACCGCGATCGGCCGGACCACCACCACCAGCAGTACCGACAGGGCCAGCCCCGGGCCGATGACGGTGGCCAGCCGCTCCGGGAAGGCGAGCAGGCCCAGCACCACGAACAGGACCACCTGGGCCAGGAAGGCCAGGCCCTCGTGGAAGGCCACCAACTGCCGGCGGTACCGAGAGGGGGTGCTGCCGACCGACAGGCCGACCAGGTAGACCGCCAGGAACCCGCTGCCACCCATGATGGCGGCCAGGCCGAACGCCACGGCGGCCGCGGCCACCGAGGCCACCGTGGCGAACGAGCCGACCGCCTGGGGGAGGCGGCGGAACGCCCAGGCGGCCACCGCCCCGCAGGCCACCCCGACGACCAGGCCCAGGCCCAACTGGCGGACGAACAGCAGCACCAGGTCACCGAGGTCGTAGGTGGGCTGCTGGATCCAGGCGATCAGCCCCAGGGTGAGGGTGATGGCGATTGGGTCGTTGAGCCCGGTCTCGGCCTCCAGCGTCCGGGCCAGCCGTCGCCGGATCCGGGTGTGCCGCAGCGCGGCGAACACCGCCGCGGCGTCCGTCGAGGAGACCACGGCACCGAGGAGCAGGGCGGGCAGCCACGGCAGGCCGAAGAGGTAGAACGCGGCCAGCCCGGCCAGCAGCGCGGTGGCCACCACCCCGACGGTGCTGAGCAGCGCGGCGGGGACCGCCACCGACCGCAGCCGCCGCCAGGACGTGGACAGGCCGCCCTCGTAGAGGATGGCGACCAGGCCGACCACGCCGATCGTCCGGGCCAGGCCGGCGTTGTCGAAGGCGATGCCGCCGGGACCGTCCGACCCGAGCAGCATGCCGAGCCCCAGGAAGGCCACCAGGGTCGGCACCCCCACCCGGGCCGCCCCCAGCGCCACCAGGACGCTGGCGGCCAGGACGCCGCCGATCAGGAGGAGGAGCTCGCCGACGTCCACCCCACCATCCTCGTCCACGGGGGATGCCGGCCTCGTCCACGGAGGATGTTGGCCTCGTCCACGGGGGGTACTGGTGGGCGAGGGGGGACTTGAACCCCCACATCCTTTCGGACACAGGAACCTGAATCCTGCGCGTCTGCCTATTCCGCCACTCGCCCGGGCCCTGCAAGGTTAGCCGACGGCGGATGGGGCGGAGTACGGCCCGTCGCGGGCCGTTCACCCGCTACTCACCTACGACTCACCTGCGACGGCGGTACCTGACCATGCCCCTCCGGGGCCGGGTACCGGCCGGTAGGATCGTCCGGACCATGGGACTCCAGCAGTTCGAGGAGCGACTCGAGCGCTTGGTGGAGGGAACGTTGGCGAAACCCTTCCGTAGCAACCTCCAGCCGGTGGAGATCGGCCGGAAGCTGACCCGCGAGATGGACCTGCACCGCCGGGTGGGGGTCCACGGCCTCATCGCGCCCAATTCGTTCTCGGTCACCCTGGCCACGGCCGACGTGGACCGGTTCACCAACTTCATCGACGCCCTCTCCCGGGAGCTGGCCGACGCCGCCCGCGAGCACGCCCGGATCGAGGGCTACGCCTTCGTCGGGCCGGTGGAGGTGCAGATCTACGAGGGCACCCGGCTGCGGCCGGGCCGGTTCGCCATCACCGCCGAGGTGGTGGAGGGACCGGAGGGCGTGGCCTACGCCGAGCTGGTGCTGCCCGACGGCAACCGCCTGACCGTCGGTGCCGACCCGGTGGTCATCGGCCGGCTCCCGGAGTGCTCGGTGGTGCTCGGCGACCCCAACGTCAGCCGCCGGCACGCCGAGCTGCGGCGGGTGGGTGACGCGGTGGTGGTGACCGACCTCGGGTCCACCAACGGGACCAAGGTGAACGGGACCGCGGTGCGTGAGCAGCAGCTCGCCAGCGGCGACGAGATCACCGTGGGGTCCACCACCCTCGTCTTCGAGCTGTCGTGACCGCAGGACCGGTCGGGGTGCTCGTCGCCACCAACTACTCCGCCATCCTCCGCCCGCTGCAGTGGCTGGTGGTGGTGCTGGTCTTCCTGTTCTTCCTCCGGGTGGTCCGGGCGGTGTGGGTGGAGGTGCGCCCGGCCGGCCCGCGGCAGACCCGCGCCGACCGCCGCCGGGCGGCCCGGGAGGAGCGCCGGGCCGTCGAGGGCAACCAGCCCAGGCGCCGCCGCCGGCAGTTGTTCCTGGAGATCCTGGAGCCCGAGCACCAGGCCGGCCGGACCTTCGACCTGGACGACGAGCTGACCATCGGCCGTTCCCCCGGCTGCGGGGTGTCCACCAGCTACGACGTCTACAGCTCCACCCTGCACTCCCGGCTGTACCGCCGCGGCGAGCAGCTCTGGGTCGAGGACCTCGGCTCCACCAACGGCACCTTCGTCAACTCCGAGCGCATCGCCAAGCCCACCAAGCTGGCCAAGGGGGACCTGCTGCAGGTGGGGGCCACCGTCTTCGAGGTCACCCGGTGACCGTGGTCCGTTCGGGCTCGGCCACCGACGTGGGCCGGGTCCGGACCGTCAACCAGGACCTGGCCCTGGAGGCGTCCAACCTGTTCGCCGTGGCCGACGGCATGGGGGGGCACGTCGGCGGCGAGGTCGCCGCCCGGGTCGCCGTCGACGCCCTGCGGGCCGCCTTCGCCCGGCAGCCCTCGGTGGACGGCCTCCGCCAGGCGGTGGCTTCGGCCAACATCGAGGTGTGGCGGCGCGGCCAGGCGGACAGCGGCCTGCGCGGCATGGGGACCACCATGACCGCGGTGGCCCTGGTCGCCGGCGCCGACGGCCGGGACGTGGTGGCCCTGGCCAACGTCGGCGACTCCCGCGGCTACGTGTTCTCGGCCGGCCGCATCCACCAGGTCACCGCCGACCACAGCCTGGCCGAGGAGAAGGTGCGCCACGGCGAGCTGACCGAGGCCGAGGCGGCGGTCCACCCCCATCGCCACATCCTGACCCGTGCCCTCGGCGTGGCGGCCGACGTCGACGTCGACCTGTGGGAGCTCCGCCTCCGGGCCGGGGACCGCATCCTGCTGTGCAGCGACGGCCTCACCAACGAGATCGCCCCCGACCAGATCGCCGGCATCCTCGGCACCGTCCACGACCCGGCCGAGGCCGCCCGCACCCTGGTGCGGGCCGCCGTCGACCACGGTGGCAACGACAACGTCACCGTCCTGGTCGTCGACGTCCTGGTCGGCGAGGAGGCCGACACCGATGCCGCCGCCGGGGACGGACCGGGGACGGCCGGGGCGGCGGTCGCCGGCACGTCCACCTCCCCGGCGGCCACCGCGGCGGCGACCACGGCCACGACGGCGACAACAGCCACCGCGGCGACGGCCGCGACGGCCACAGCCACCGTGACCACAGCCAGAGCCACCGCCACGTCCCCGGCGGCCACCGCGGCCGCGGCGGCAACGGGTGCGGTGGTCACGCCGGCGGTGGCTCCGGCGGGGCCGGCTCCGGCAGGGACGGGTCCGGCGGGGGCCGGAGCCTTCCCATCGGGCACGGCGGCGACCGGCGACCGGCTGACCGGGGTGGTGCCGGGGATGGGGCGTCCGCCGTACGAGGAGGCCGAAGAGGAGGGGCCGAGCCGGCGGTCGCGCCGGCTGGAGCGGCGGGAGGCCCGCCGGCGGGCCGGGATCCCCCGGCGGCTGACGTTCCGGGTGGCCCTCTTCGTGGTGCTGCTCCTGGCGGTGGTGGCCGCCGCCTACGCCGTCCTCCGGTGGTACGCCACCGACAACTGGTACGTGACGGTGGACGACAAGCACCTGGTCATCTACCAGGGCCGGTCCGGTGGGGTGCTGTGGTTCAAGCCCACGGTGGTGGAGCGGACCAGGGTGACCACCGCCGGGGTGTTGCCGACACGGCTGCCGGTCCTGGCCGCGGACGTGAACGAGCCGTCGCTGGCCAAGGCCCGGCGGTACGTGGCCAACCTGCACCAGGAGTACCTGACACAGCGCCGGATCAGCCGCGGCGAGGTGCCGGGGACCACGACGACGACCAGCACCTCCACGACCACCACCCTGCCGGGCACCGGCACGACCGGCACCGTGCCCGGCGGCGGCACCACGACCAGCACCGCTGCCGGGGTGACCACCACCGTGCTGCCGTGAGGCCGGCGACGGAGGGGAACGGCTGATGGGGCGGCGCATCCGCTGGCTGGGGCTGATCCTGATCGTCTGCTTCACCCTGGTCCTGCTGCAACTGGTCAACATCCAGGTCCGGCAGGCCTCCAGCCTGAACGCGGCCAAGACAAACCCGCGGAACCTGGCCAAGCAGCAGGACAACCACCGGGGCATCATCCGGGCGGCCACAGGGGCCGTCCTGGCGAGGTCCATCAAGATCGCCCACTCCGAGCCGGGCGCCGCGGAGTACTACCGGACCTACCCGACCGGGACACTGTTCTCGGGGGTCGTCGGCTACTCGTCCGCCTACTACGGCACCCGGGGCGTGGAGTACGAGTACAACACACAGTTGCTCCCGCACAAGCAGACAGCCACCACCCTCGGGCAGCTCCTGAACCCGCCGGCGCCGGCGCCGGACGACGTGGTGCTCACGGTCCAGCGGACACTGCAGCAGTTGGTGAAGACCGCCCTGGCCGGCCTTCCGGGGCCGAACAAGGACGCCGCGGCCGTGGTGATCCAGCCGAGGACCGGGGCGGTGCTGGCCATGTACTCGTCGCCCAGCTTCGACCCCAACGCGCTGGCCGATCCCGATCCGACAAAGGACAAGACGGCCGGCGAGGCGGACCAGGTGAAGGACGCCGAGGGCTTCGAGCCGCTGCAGCCGTTGGCGACGTGGTACCCGGAGCTGCCCGGGTCCACCTTCAAGGTGGTGACCAGCACCGCGGCCTACCACCTGAAGCCGACACTGGCCACATTCACATTCCCGATGGTCACGTGCACCGACACAGCGATCAAGCTGCCGACAAACCTGAACATCTGCAACGACACATCGACACACGGCGGGGCCACCGGCAAGGCCTGCGGCGGGAAGATGACACAGATGCTGCCGACCTCCTGCGACCCCGGGTACGCCACCCTGGGCTACAAGGAGGGCCCCACAGTCCTCTCGGCGCAGGCCGAGGACTTCGGCTTCAACTCCCGGCCCCCCATCGACCTCACAACATCCACGGTGGAGACGTCGAAGTTCCCGTCGGTGGACAGCCTGCAGCCGGGGGCGAAGACCGGGCCGGGTCCCGGCGGCGTGCCGCTGGCCGCCTTCGGCCAGGGCACAGTCTCGGCCACGGCGCTGCAGGACGCCATGGTGGCGGCGGGGATCGCCAACACAGGGACGGTGATGACCCCCCACGTCATGGCCCAGATCCGGAGCTCCCAGGGCGGGCTGGTGCAGACCTACAAGCCGAAGGCCTACAAGCAGGCGGCCACAGCGGCGTCGGCCAAGAGGGTCAACACACTGATGCAGGAGGTGGTGACCACACCGCACGGCACCGCCCACGGGGTCGGCTTCGCACCGGACGACCACGTGGCCGTCAAGACCGGCACCGCCCAGGTCGGCTACCCCCACGTGACGACAGTCAACGACTGGATGATCGGGTTCGCCCCGGCCACAAACCCGACCGTCGCCGTGGCGGTGCTGGTGCCCCACCAGCCCCGGACGACCACAGGGGCGGGGATCGCCGGGCCGGTGTTCAAGGAGATCATCGAAGGGGTGCTGGCCCAGCAGCGGGCCAACGGCGAGGTGACCACCACGACCACCACGTCGACCTCCACCACCACGACGGCCCCGTTGCCGGACCAGAGCCGGTCGACCACCACCACGGCGCCGGGGGCGCCGACCACCACGGCACCATCCACCACGACCACCCAGCCGTCGGAGACCACCACCACGACGACCACCGCGCCGGCGGGCACAACCACCACCACGACGGTGGCGGCGGTGGCCACAGCGGCGCCGACCACATCCGCGGCGCCGTGAGGGCGCGCCGCGCAACCCCCCGGAGATCGCCCGACCGGCCGACGGCCGCGGCCTAGGCTCTGACGCCAATGGAACCCGTCCAGACGCCGCGCGTCTTCTCCGGCCGGTACGAGCTGACGCACCTGATCGCCAGGGGGGGGATGGCCCAGGTCTACCGGGCCCGCGACCGGCTGCTGGACCGGCCGGTGGCCTTGAAGGTGCTGTTCCCGGAGCTGTCGGTGGACCGGGCCTTCGTCGAGCGGTTCCGCCGTGAGGCCCAGGCGGCCGCCAACCTGTCCCACCCCAACATCGTCCCGGTGTTCGACTGGGGGGAGGACGCCGGCACCTACTTCATCGTGATGGAGTTCGTGGACGGGCAGCCGCTGTCGGCCCTGCTGCGCAACGGCGGCCCGATGCCGGCCGGCCGGGCGGCGGACGTGGGCGCCCACGTGGCCGCCGCCCTGGCCTACGCCCACCGCCACGGGGTGGTCCACCGGGACGTGAAGCCCGGGAACGTCCTCATCACCAACGACGGCCAGGTCAAGGTCACCGACTTCGGCATCGCCCGGGCCGTGAACACCGAGGAGAGCCTGACCCAGACCGGGGCGGTCATGGGCACCGCGACCTACTTCTCCCCGGAGCAGGCCGAGGGCGTCGGGGTGGACTCCCGCAGCGACATCTACTCGCTGGGGGTGGTGCTGTTCGAGATGGTGGCCGGCCGGCCGCCGTTCCTGGGGGAGACCCCGGTGTCGGTGGCCTCCAAGCACGTCCGCGACCTGCCGCCCCTGCTCCGGGACCTGCGGCCCACAGTGCCGCCGGCCCTGGAGGCCGTCATCGGCAAGGCCATGGCCAAGACCCCGGACCAGCGGTACCAGACCGCCGAGGACCTCCGGTCGGACCTGCTGCGGTTCGAGGAAGGCCGGCCGGTGTCGGCGGACGACGTCGCGGCTACCCGGAGGCAGGACGCGGTCGGCACCACCGGGGTGATCGGGGCGGTGGCGGCCACCCAGGCCGTCCCGACCGCCGGCGCCGTCCCCTACGGGCGGGAGGTGGACACCGACGAGGAGGGCCGCCGGAAGCGGACCCGCCGGCTGGTCGTCCTCCTGGTCGTCCTCCTGGTCGTCCTGGCCGTCATCGCGGTCTTCCTGGTCAGGGCCCTGACGTCGAACGGCGACTTCGCCATGCCCAACGTGGTGGGCCAGCAGTTGACCGCGGCCGAGGGCACACTGCGGTCCCACGGGCTGGTGATCGGCAAGACCACAACGAAGAGCAACCCGAAGGCGGCCGGCACCGTGATCCAGACCGATCCGGCGGCCGGTGCCCAGGTGAAGAAGGGCGACGCGGTCACACTGACGGTGAGCAGCGGCCCCAAGGCCACAGTGACAGTGCCCAACGTGGTGACAAAGACAGTGACCGCCGCCACGTCCACACTGCAGCAGAAGGGCTTCAAGGTCACAGTGAAGCCGGTGCAGAGCACAAAGCCCAACAACACCGTCATCAAGCAGACACCGGCCGGCGGCACCAAGGCCAAGTCCGGGTCCAAAGTGGTCCTGACGGTGTCCGAGCAGAACGCGGTCCAGGTGCCCACAGTGATCGGCCGGACCCAGACCGTCGCCGCCGGGATCCTGGTGAGCGCCGGGGTCACAGTCGGCACGGTGTCGTCGGCCTGCTCCAACACCTACGGCGCCGGCCTGGTGTCCGCCCAGAACCCGGCGCCCAAGGCCACGGTGAAGCCGAAGACAAAGGTCAACCTGACCGTCTCCACCGGCCCCTGCACGGCGGTGGTCCCCGGCGTGGTCGGCCAGCCGGTCACATCGGCCAAGACAGCGTTGCGGTCCACCGGGTTCACCAAGGTCAGCGTCGTCACAACCAGCAGTTGCAAGCCGACAACAAACGGCAAGGTGGTCGCCCAGAACCCCACCGGGGGGACGTCGGCCCAGACCAGCGCCACAGTGCGGCTGACAGTCTGCAACAACACCGCCCCGCCGACCACCACGACGTCGTCCACCACCACCACCACGACGTCGTCCACCACCACCACGACGTCGTCCACCACCACGACGACCGCCCCGTAGGGGACGGTCCGAGACCCCCGCCGGGGGCTCAGCCGCCGGCGGGCTGGCCGGTGCGGACGCGGCTCAGGAAGTTGCCCAACAGGGTCGGCCCCGACGGGGTCAGGATGGACTCGGGGTGGAACTGCACCCCCTCCACCGGCATCGACCGGTGCCGCAGGCCCATGATCACCCCGTCGTTGGTGGTGGCGGTCACCTCCAGGACGTCGGGGACCGAGTCGGGCGCCACCACCAGGGAGTGGTACCGGGTGGCCACGAAGGGCCGCGGCAGGCCGGTGAACAGGCCGGTGCCGTCGTGGAGCACCTCGGAGGTCTTGCCGTGCATGAGCCGCGGCGCCCGGACCACGGTGCCGCCGAACACCTGCCCGATGACCTGGTGGCCGAGGCACACCCCGAGGATCGGGAGCTCGCCGGCCAGCTCGGTGACGACCGCCATGCTGACGCCGGCGTCCTCCGGCCGGCCGGGCCCCGGGGAGATGAGGACGGCGTCCGGCTTCTCCCGCCGGATCCCGGCCACGTCGATGGCGTCGTTGCGGAACACCACCGGGTCGGCGCCGAGCTCGCCGAGCTCCTGCACCAGGTTGTAGACGAAGGAGTCGTAGTTGTCGATCAGCAGGACCCGGACGGCCATCCGAGGATGGTACCGGCAGCCCGGCCATCCGGCAGTCCGGCAGCCCGGCCGGTCGCCGGACAGGCCGGCGGGCAGTCCCCCGGACCGGCGGCCGCCCCCGGGGTGGCTATCCTCGTGCCCCATGGCCGCCAAGGCGAACACCGGTCCGGGACGGGCCCAGCGCAAGGGGAGGTCGGCCGAGGGCCGCACCACCGCCAAGGGCGGCTCTCGCGTCGGCCGGTACACGCCGGCGGAGGACAGCGGCCGGTACACCCCGCCGATCCCCAAGGACACCAGGACCAGCCCCCGATGGTACGGACCGCTGATCCTGGTCCTGCTGGTCCTCGGGGTCCTGATGATCCTGCTCAACTACCTGACGGTCCTGCCCGGTGCGGTGTCGGTCTGGTACCTGGTGGCCGGCCTGGTGGTCATCTTCGTCGGCTTCCTCATGGCCACCCGGTACCGCTAGGGACCACCCACCGGACGAGACAGGCCGACGGACCGGGCATGCCCCACTACGCCCAGCAGGAGCGGCGGGCCCTGGCCGACCTGTTGCTGCAGGTCGGCCCCGACGCCCCGACCCTGTGCGAGGGCTGGCAGGCCAGGGACCTGGCCGCCCACCTGGTCCTCCGGGAGCGCCGCCCCGACGCCGCCCCCGGGATCCTGCTCCGTCCGCTCGCCGGCTACACCGACCGGGTGCAGCGGACCATCCGCGACGGCCGCTCCTGGCCGGCCCTGGTCGGCGCCGTCCGCACCGGCCCGCCGCTGCCGCTGCGGCTGGGGTTCGTCGACGAGCCGGTCAACACCGTCGAGCTCTTCGTCCACCACGAGGACGTCCGCCGGGCCCAGGAAGGCTGGGAGCCGAGAGTCCTGGACAGCGGCCTGGAGCGCGCCCTGTGGTCCCGGCTCCGCCTGATGGCCCGGATGGCCCGACGCCGGGCGCCGGTGGGGCTGCTGTTGGAAGCCCCCGGCTACGGCCAGGTGACCGTCCGGCCGGGTCTTCCCCAGGTCACCGTCGTGGGGGAGCCCGGGGAGCTCCTCCTGCTCCTGTTCGGTCGCCAGCAGGCCGCCCGCCTGGAGTGGCGTGGCGATCCCGGCGCCGTCGAACGGGTCCGCCGGGCCCGGTTCGGGCTCTAGTCCCCTCCCACCTCCTCGGCGGCCGGCCGGTCGGCGGCCAGCGCCTCCACCCGCTTCCCCACCCGGTGCTCGATGACGAACGCCAGGAACGGCAGGAACCCGGCGCCGACCATGGCGGCCATCTGCAGCAGGGTGAACCGGGCCCGCCGGGCCAGGTCGACCGCGGCCAGCAGGTACACGATGTACAGGAACCCGTGGATGGGCCCGACGATCTCGGCCACCTGGGGGACTGTGGCCGCGTACTGCAGCGGCACCCCCACGAACACCAGGACGAGCAGGCCGATCCCGACGATGTAGGCCATCACCCGGTACCGCAGCAGGGCGGCCCGGACCCCCTTGGCGGCCACCGCCGGGTCGTCCCCGGGCACGTAGCCGGGGGCCACCAGGTGGCCGATGCGCCGGCCGGTGCCGGGCTGCCCGGTCGGCCCGGGCTGGCCGTCCGGCTCAGGCAGGCCGGTCGGCCCGGGCAGGCCAGTGGGCTCGGGCAGGCCAGCGGGCTCGGCCTGGCCCACGGGTTCCGGCAGGCCGGTCATCGGCTCCTCCACGTCTTGGGTCCCCGGGTGGCCAGGTCGGCGAGCCGGTCGTTGTAGGCGGCCAGCGCCTCGTCCTCGTCCTCCCGCCGCCGCACCGGCCCGGGGTTGGCCCCGGAGCGGTCCGGCGCCAGCTTCGCCTGGGCCCGGCGGCCGACGGTGTCGGGGTCGGTGTGGAGCAGCAGCCACCACCCCCAGATGCCCACCAGGACGAACGCCGGCCACTCGACCGAGTACAGGTAGCTGAGGCCGTTGCCGTCGAACGCCCGGTTGACCTGCCACCAGAAGGCGAACAGGCAGCCGGGGACCCACAGGACGATGGCGACGTGCAGCGCGACGGCCCGCCGGGAGAACCACCGCTGCCGAACCTGCTGCCGCACGACCGAAGCCTACCGAGGGCCGTCCCCCGGCCGACAGCGGGGCAGGGGCCCCGCCGTGCGGAGGAGGCCGCCATCGGGTGGGGTCCCGTGGGGCCCCGGCCGGGTCCTATGAGCTCAGCCGAGGCGCTCGATGACGGTGGCGTTGGCCAGGCCGCCGCCCTCGCACATGGTCAGGAGGCCGTACCGGCCGCCGGTGCGCTCCAGCTCGTTGAGCAGGGTGGTCATCAGCTTGGCCCCGGAGGCGCCGAGGGGGTGGCCCAGGGCGATGGCGCCACCGTTGACGTTGACCCGGTCCATGTCGGGGTGGTGCTCCTTCTCCCAGGCCAGCACCACCGCGGCGAAGGCCTCGTTGATCTCCACTAGGTCGATGTCGTCGAGGGTCAGCTTGGCCCGCTCCAGCACGGTGGTGGTGGCCGGGATGGGGCCGGTCAGCATGGTCACCGGGTCGACGCCGGCCAGGGCGAAGGCGTGGAACCGGGCCCGGGGGGTGTAGCCGAGGGCGGCGGCCTTCTCCTCGCTCATGATCAGGACGGCCGCCGACCCGTCGGTGATCTGGGAGGAGTTCCCGGCGGTGATCTTGCCGCCGTCCTTGAAGGCGGCCTTCAGGGTGGCCAGGACCTCCACGGAGCTGTCCGGCCGGATGCCCTCGTCGGCGGCGACCAGCTCGTCGGTGTCGTTGCCGTCGTCGTCCTTGACCGCGACCGGGACGATCTCGTTCTCGAACCGGCCCTCGGCGGTGGCCTGGGCGGCGAGCCGGTGGCTGCGGACCGCGTAGGTGTCCAGGTCCTCCCGGCTGATGTCCCACTGGTCGGCGACCAGCTCGGCGCCCATACCCTGGCTGACCAGGCCGCCCCGGGGCTCGTACCGCTGCATCATCCGGGGGCCGAACGGGAAGCCGAAGTCACGGACCACCGACGACCCCATGGGGGTGCGGGTCATGGACTCCACCCCGGCGGCCACCACGACGTCGTAGGCGCCGGCCATGACGCCCTGGGCGGCGAAGTGCAGGGCCTGCTGCGACGACCCGCACTGCCGGTCGATGGTGGTGGCCGGCACCGACTCCGGCCAGCCGGCGGCCAGGACGGCGTTGCGGCCGACGTTGAGGGACTGCTCGGACACCTGCATGACGCAGCCGGTGATGACGTCGTCCACCAGGGCGGGGTCCAGGTCGTTGCGCTGCTGCAGGGCCCTCAGGGACTCGGAGGCCAGGTCGACGGCGTGCCAGTTGCGGAACTTGCCGTTCCGCTTCCCTCCGGCGGTGCGAACTGCGTCGACGATGACGGCGGTGGTCATGGCGGTCCTCCTCGCATTCCGGCGGCCCGGGTGGCCCGGTGCCTGCCGGTCGTGATGGTCATCATGCTAATTGGGCCCGTTCCGCCGATTGCCGGCCCTCGGTGGGCGCCGGGACCGAGCCCAGAGGGTAGCGGACCCCGGTGAGCTCCTCCGACAGCGCCCACAGCCGGGCGGCGTCGTCGGCCCGCCGGGAACGGCGGCTGGACCCCACCTGCTCGGGGGCCCCGTACTGCTGGGCCAGGCCGGACGGCCCGAAGTACTGGCCGCCGTGGACCCCGCCGGCGGTGGCGGCGTACAGGGTGGGTAGGGCCCCGGCGGCGGCCGACTGGCCGAGGTGCCGGGCGAGGCCGCCGGCCCGGGCCCGCAGGCCGGAGCCGCCCATCACCGGGCCGTTGGCGGCCAGGTTGGTCCGGGCCCAGCCGGGGTGGGCGGCGACGGCCACGGTGGGGACGCCGGCGGCCCGCAGCCGACGGTCCAGGTCGTAGGTGAACAGCAGGTTGGCCAGCTTGGTGTTGCCGTAGGCCACCCACCGGTTGTAGCCGCCGGCCAGGCCCTGGAGGCCCTCGGCGGAGGACAGGTCCAGGCGGCCGAGGTGGTGCAGCACGGAGCTGACCGTGACCACCCGGGAGCCGGCGGCGGTGAGCATGGCGTCCAGGACTAACCCGGTGAAGGCGAACGGGCCCAGGTGGTTGGTGGCGAACTGCCGCTCGAAGCCGTCGTCGGTGAGGGCCCAGGGGGTGGCCATGACCCCGGCGTTGTTCACCAGGATGTCCAGCCGGTCGTGGTCGGCGGTGAACCGCCCGGCGGCCTCCCGGACCGACGCCTGGGAGGCCAGGTCCAGGGGGAGCACCTCCACCGACGCCCAGGGGGCGTGGCCGACGATCATGTCGGCGGCCCGCATCCCCCGGCCGGCGTCCCGGCAGGCCAGCACGACGTGGGCGCCGTGGGCGGCCAGCTCCAGGGCGGTCTCGTACCCGATGCCGCTGTTGGCGCCGGTCACCACGGCCACCTTGCCGGTCAGGTCACCGATGTCGTCCGGCCCCCAGTGGGAGGTGGTCATGGTGCGGCCGTCGCGACCGGTCAGTTGCCGATGTGGTCGGCCGGGACGGTGCCGAGGCGACCGGCGTGGAAGTCCTCGAAGGCCTGGGCCAGCTCGTCCTTGGTGTTCATGACGAACGGCCCGTAGGCGGCCACCGGCTCCCGGATGGGCCGGCCGCCGAGGACCAGCACCTCCAGGTTCGGGTACCGGGCCTCCTGGGCCTGGTCGGCGGCCACCACCAGGGCGCCGCCGGCACCGTGGACGGCCAGTTGGCCGGTGTGCACCGGCCGGGCGTCCGGGCCGACGGTGCCGTTGCCGGCCAGCACGTACAGCAGGGCGTTGAACTCGGCCGGCCACGGCAGCACCAACCGCGCCCCGGGGTGGACGGTGGCGTGCACCATGGAGATCGGGGTGTAGGTGGTCCCCGGCCCCCGGTGGCCGGCCACCGGTCCGGCGATGACCCGGGCCAGGGCGCCGCCGTCGGCCGAGGCCAGCAGGGTGGCGGCCTGCGGCTCGATGTCCTGGTACCGCGGCGGCACCCACTTGTCGGCGGCCGGCAGGTTCACCCACAGTTGGATGCCGTGGAACAGGCCACCGCTGGCGATCAGGTCGTCGGGGGGCCGCTCGATGTGCAGGATGCCGGCCCCGGCGGTCATCCACTGGGTGGCCCCGTTGGTGATGAGGCCGCCGCCGCCGATGGAGTCCTGGTGCTGGAAGGTGCCGTCGATCATGTAGGTCACCGTCTCGAACCCCCGGTGCGGGTGCCACGGGGTCCCCTTCGGCTCCCCCGGGCCGTACTCCACCTCGCCCATCTGGTCCATGTGGACGAACGGGTCCAGGTCACCCAGGGACACCCCGGCGAAGGCCCGCCGGACCGGGAAGCCCTCTCCTTCCAGCCCCTGCGGCGCGGTGGTCACCTGGGTGACCGGCCGGATGGCCGTGGCCACCGGGTCCGGCACCTCGATCTTCGGCAGGCTCAGCGGGTTGTCGACCGTTACCGCGGGCATGGCTGCTCCTTCCCAGGTCCTTCCCTGGCTCCGACCACCGGCCACCGCCGGGGTGCTCCCGGCCGCCGGTCCGGACCGCATCCAGACCTCATCCGAACATGTGCCACAACGTCGGTTACCAGCAGGTCATTCCCCGGCGGCGTCGGCCACGGCGGCCTCGGGGCCGGTAGCGCCGGCCTCTCCGACGTTGGCCTCTCCGACGCCGGCCTCTCCGACGTCGGCCTCTCCGACGTTGGGCTCGGTGGCGTCACCTGCGCCGGCGCCGTCGGCTGCCGCGGGTTCGACCGCGGCGGTCTCCCGGGAGGCCCGGAAGAAGTCGTGGGGGGTGACCGCGATGAACAGCCCCTCGGCCTCGGCCAGCAACTGGTCGTCGGTCCGGAGCTCGGCGGTGATGGTCATCTTGCGGCCGGACCGGTCGCTCAGCCGGGCGCGGACCTCCAGCGGCTGGCCCACCGGGGTGGGGGCCCGGTAGGTGACGGTGAGGCGGCCGGTGAAGGCGGGGGTCTGGGACAGGGACATGGCGAGGCCCATGGTCTCGTCGATGATGGACGCCACGATGCCCCCGTGGGCCCGCCCGGGGGCACCTTCGAACGCCTCGCCCAGGGTGACCTGGCAGACCGCCTCGTCCTCCTCACGCCACAGCCTGGCCGCGATGCCCATCGGGTTGGCCATGCCGGACACCACGCAGTCCGGGAAGGCGTTCGGAGGGACGATGCTGCCCAGGTTCTCCGGGACCGGGCCCGAGAAGGACGGGACGTCGTGCACGTGGAAGGCGTGCGGCCGCGGTGGCGCCGCCGCCAGCTCCCCCAGCCAGTCGTCCACCTGGGCGGTGATCCGACGCATCAGGTCGTCGTCGGGCTGCCGGGCCACCACCCCGTTGCCGAGCCGCCGGAGGGCGTCGGCCAGGGCCAGCCGGGCCTCGGAGGTGTGGGCGTCACCGACTTCGATCGACAACCCGGTCGGCTCGTCCATTCCGTCTTGTCCTCCACGGGGATCCGGCGGTGCAGGGGTCCGGCCGCGCACCGTAGCAGGCCGTTCCGCCCCGGCCGCCCCGGCCGTTCCGGCCCGCCCGGCCCGCCCGCCCCGGCCCGTCCGGCCCGGCCGCCCCGGCCCTGGTCGGGTCGGAGACGGGCCGCACGAAGGTGGGGCGGGGCGGTTGGACGACGGCGCGGGGGCGGTTGACGGTGCGGGGACGGCTGACGACGGTCAGAATGTGCGGGCCCGCTGGCACATGGCCCGCTCCTCGTCGGTGAGCTCCTGGCGGGTGCCGTCGGCCAGGGCCAGGGCGATACGGGCGACCTGCCGGGCGAAGGTCCGGGCGTCCTTCAGCCGCCACTCCAGGGCCCGGATCTCGGCCTGGAGCCGGGGGATCGCCTCCGGGTCGGTCGCCACGGATAAGTAGCGTAGCTCGAGAAAAAAGACGTTTTGGGCTCTGCGCCTACCCGTTGCCGGTGACCACGGGTTGACCGGACCGGTAGCGGCGGCGGGCCCGCAACCCCAACGGTGATAGGTCGGGCCAAATGGCACCGACCGGACAGCCTTCCCCCGAAGGTGCAGAATTCACCCGTGGAAGCCACCCTCCATCGTGTCCGCGTGCGGGACAGCCCGTGGTGGCTCCGGCGCTGGCACTGGGTGCGACGGGTCCTGTGGTGGTGCCCGCCTGCTCGCCGGCTCATTCCCGACCCTCGCCCCCAGTTGCTTCGGCGGGGCCTGGTGGACGACTGGCCCTGAAAGTAACCACAAGGCCGGCCAGGACTACAGACGCTCGACGCAGGGCGGCCACTGGCGGCCCTGCACTGGCGGCCCTGATCAAGGGAATTGGTGGTGGGGCTAGATGGACTTGAACCATCGGCCTCAGCATTATCAGTGCTGCGCTCTAACCAACTGAGCTATAGCCCCGGGGTGGAGCTACGAGGCTACACCCACGCC
The DNA here is from genome assembly GCA_035547695.1 of Acidimicrobiales bacterium. GTDB lineage: Bacteria > Actinomycetota > Acidimicrobiia > Acidimicrobiales > RAAP-2 > DASZUK01. The sequence continues at coordinate 86,639 of DASZUK010000018.1, read as the reverse complement.
CGGTTTGGCGCCCACCGGCCGGCCGGCGGCCACGGGGAGTCAGCCGCCGGGGGCGGCGCCGTCGGCGGTTGTCTGGGGAGGGCGGAACCGGACGCTGAGGGACTGGCTGGCGGTGCCGAGGAGGACGCCGCGGTCGGACCACAAGAAGGCGGTGCCCTGGGCGTAGTCGTCGTGGATGGCGTGCATGCGGATGTCGCAGAGGACCCATTCGGTGGGGACCAGCCGGACGATGCGGAGGGTGTTGTCGAGGCTGCGGCCCATGGTGCGTCGCCCGAGGGGCTGGCTGGCGCCGCCGGAGACGTAGTCGCCGAAGATGGCCAGGGTGGCCGCGGAGGGGGACAGGTGGCCGGGGACCCGGGCCCAGAAGGCGGAGTCCGGCGGTCCGGGGGTGCCGTCGAGCTGGTCCATGCCGCGGCCGAGGGCCAGCCGGACCTCGACGGCGTCCAGGATGGTGTTGGCGAACTGCGGCGGCAGTTGCCGGGGCGGGCAGCGGTCGGGCGGGGGGACGTCGGGGGGGCGCACCCAGGTGTCCCGGAGGGTGCCCTGGGGCATGCCGAGGGCGGCGTTGACGGTCAGGATCTCGCGGCCGTCGGAGCGGGCGACGGCGCGGGCCTGGGTGATGTGGCGGCCGGTGGTGGCGACGACGACCTCGTAGTCGACGGCGTGGCCGACGGTGGCGTAGGACAGGTACTGGGCGGAGGCCCAGACGGTGGGGCGGCCGGTGACGGCTTCCAGGGCGACCAGGCCGGCCCCGAGGCCGCAGCCGCCGAACAGGAATGTGCCCGGGGTGGCCAGCTCCGGTCGGACGGTCAGCCGCCAGTGCAGCCGGTCGCCGCCGCCGCCGAAGCCGGCGGGGCTGCCGGCGGAATCGGTGTCGCCGGCGGGGTCGAGGCCGAAGAACTGCCGGGCGTCCACCGCAGCGGGGTCAGGCCTTGCCGGCCACCAGGGAGGCCAGGGCCTGGGCGCCGGGCCCGTTGATGGGCAGGTGGGTCTGTGTGGCGTAGAACCACCCGGTGTTCTGGGAGGCCAGGGTGTTCCAGTCGGCCAGGACGGTGTTGGGGTACCGGGCCACCCCGGCGGCCAGGACGGCGTTGTTGCCGTCCTGCCATGTGCGGTCGACGTGGACGTTGACGAACACCACCCGGGACGCCCCGGACAGCTCGGCCATCATGGCGTCGAAGTCGGCGGCGGTGATGGGGCCGTTGGTGCCCAGGCCGACGATGACGACGGCGCCGAGCTGGCCGGCGGCCTTCATCTGCTGCACGTCGTCCTCTCCCTGGCCCCACTGCTTGCTGACGGTGGCCTGGACGTTGACGCCGGGGATGTCCTGTTGGAGGGCTGTCTGGTAGTCGATCATCACGGAGTCGCCGATGGCGGTGACCTGGCCGGCGACGAAGCCGACGCCGGGGGCCGGGAGCGGGGGAGAGGTCAGCGGCCCGTGGGTGCCGGGGGTCGTCGTGGTGGTGGGCGCCGACGTGGTGGTCGGCGGGGCGTCGGAGGTGGAGGTGGGGTCGGGGTCGGTCGTGGGGACGGTGGCCCGGGGGGCCTGGGCGGCCTTCGGCGGCTTGGAGGCCGCGATCGGCGTCGACCCGCCGCCGCAGGCGGCCAGCGTCAGTGCCATGCCCAGCCCGGCGGCCACCGCGGACACGGTGGCCGTCCACCGGCGCCGGCGTGGCCCTTGCGGTGGCGGTGGCGGTGACGTGTGCGGTCGGTGGTCCATGGCGTCGGGAGGCCGGTCGGTGCGGCGCTGGCCGCCGTGCCGCCGGGCCCCCGATTGTCGCACGGGGGCACGGGTCGATGGGGACGGGTGGGTGGGGCCCGGGGACGATCGGTGGGGGCGGTGTGGGAACATCTGCCGTGCTGACGTCGCAACTGTGCACCCTGGCCAGCCTGGAGTCGCCGGCGTTGCGGCGGTGGTCGGACCGGCTTCGGCCGATGTGGGACCCGGACGGGCAGGACCCGCGGCCGGTGATGCTGCACCGGAAGATGTGGGAGTGGCTGTACATCTGCCAGGCGTTGTCGGAGCGCGGGATGCTGCAGCCCGGCCGGCGGGGCCTGGGGTTCGGGGTGGGCCGGGAGCCGCTGGTGGCGGTGTTCGCTGCGGCGGGATGCCAGGTGGTGGCCACCGACCTGCAGCCGGACCGCGCCCGGGAGGCCGGGTGGACGGACACCGGCGACGAGTACTCCGGCGGCCTGGACGGGTTGAACGACCACGGCCTGTGCCCACCGGACCAGTTCGCCCGGCAGGTCCGGTACCGGCACGTCGACATGAACCACATCCCGCCGGACCTGCGCGGGTTCGACTTCACCTGGTCGTCCTGCGCCTTCGAGCACCTGGGCGACCTGGAGGCCGGGCTGGGGTTCGTGGAGCACCAACTGGCCTGCCTGGCGCCGGGCGGGGTGGCGGTGCACACCACCGAGCTGAACCTGTCGTCCGACGACCGGACGGTGGCGGCCGGGGCCACCGTGCTGTTCCGCCGGCGGGACCTGCGGGGGCTGGCCGACCGGCTGCGCCGGCAGGGCTACCGGATCACCCTGGACCTCACCGAGGGGGACACCCCGGCGGACCGGCACGTGGACGTGCCGCCGTTCAGCGACACCCACCTGCGGACCACCCTGGGGGAGTTCGTCACCACGTCGGTGGGTCTCATCATCGAGATGCCGGAGCACCCACCCCACCGGCGGTGGCTCCGCCGCCGGTAGGTCCGCCGCCGGTAGGTCCGCGGACGTACGTCCGCCGCCGGCACATCCGCCGCCGCCGACCCGGCCGGCCCGTGGGCCGGATCAGTCGCTGGTCCGCTGCCGTTCGCGGCCGGTGTCGTAGAAGGCGTCCAGGTAGTCGTCGGAGTCCAGTGTGCTGTCGCGCATCAACGAGAACGCCTCCGACCCGTTCCCGGGCCGGTCCGGGCCGATCCAGTAGGCCTGGGCGATGTCCAGGAACTCGGAGTTCAGCCGGTCAGCGTACACCCGGGCTTCCGCCTCGGCCTTCGCGATGGCGTCGTCCAGGGAGTCCGCCTCCCACAGCGTGATCCGTTCTTCGTAGGTGGACGGCCGGGTCCACCGGAACACGCACCGCACCCCGTACCAGCCGCCGGAGTCCCCGTCCCCGGCCGCCGTGGCTTCGGCCGGTGGCACCGCGCCGGGGTCGGCGGGCCCCGCCGCCGGGTTGCCGGTGACGGCCCCGCCGGCCGCCTCCACGGTGTCGTCGGTCGCGCCCTCCATGGTTGCGCAGGTTAGCCAGCCGCCGTGAACCCGGCCCACCGGCCACCGACCTACGATGAGCAGGTCGGCAGCCGCCCGGATCGGGCTGCCGGGCGCACCGGGCCTCGGTCCGGCGCTCCGGGGGCGTAGCTCAGTTGGCCAGAGCACCTGCTTTGCAAGCAGGGGGTCGTGGGTTCGAGTCCCATCGCCTCCACCACAGTGAGTTCTCTCGAACTCTGGACACAGAAGCCTCCTGGTCTCTGACCAGGGGCTACTGCGGCCGGGGTTCGCCAGAACAACCGATGAGCCTCTTGTGCAACAGGGGCGATCTTCAGAAAGTCCTTCAGGTTGTCCCGCTGAGCAGCGGTTGGCCTGATGGTTGCTCCTTGGCACCGGCTGACGATTTCTCCGTCCAGTAGCTCAGCGAAGGGACTGGCCAGCTCGGCTCCCTCGATGCCGTTCTCGCTGATCCAGACTCGCTTGAACACCGCTTGGTTGATCAGCTTCCGTAGTACAGGGTTGGCTGAGCGGTAAGCCTCGGCCAAGTGCTCCACCAAGTAGCTGGCCTGCTCCAAGGTTTCCTCGACGACGCTGGTGGCAGCTTCCACTCGTTCCAGCGCTGCGGTGCTCTCCTCCAACTCCTTGGTGATGCGGGCTTGCTCCTCCTTGAACAAGTCCAGCGGCAGCGCTGTGTCGTAGTAGGCGGCCAGCAATGACTTGCGTTGTGCCTTGGCCTGACTCTGCCGGCGGGCTTGGCGCTGTCGTTCCTGCTTGGCCGACTCCTTGGATGAGGTCAGCTCGGCCACCAGCTCCTCCTTGACTCTCTTGGCTCCGCTGGCGTTCAGCCGCAGGCGCTCGTAGAAGTGCTCCACCTCCTCCTCGACCACAGCGATCGGCCGAACCTTGAGCTTGCAGTCGGTACGGCGTTCGTGTCGGCCGCTGCAATGGAAGTAGGGGTAGATGGTGCCGAGCTTGCCTCTGGAGTAACTAACGCAGATGCGGCTGCCGCAGTGGTCGCACCACAAGGTACTTTTCAGATAGTGCGGATGCGCCCGCTGTTTCTCGCCGTTGCGGTGAGCCGCCAAGATGTCCTGAACCTTCTGCCACGTCTCAGGGTCAACCAGCTTCTCGTGGGTGCCGTCGTACTCGATTCCTTGGTAGCGAACCGTGCCCTTGTAGTAGGGATTCGTCAAGATGTTCTGGACATGAGACCGCTGTAAGACTTCACCGGATGACCGCTTGGTGGGGCGGCTCTTGAGTCCCCGCCGGCTGAGTTCGTCCGTCAGCCGGATGGTCGACCATTCACCCGTAACGTACGCATAGAACGCCCAGCTGATAAGCGGTGCTCGATCAGGGTCCGGCTCAACCCAACGAACATCTTTCCCTCCACTGAGGTCTTGCTTGTTGACGTAGCCCAGTGGTGCCTTAAACGGAGTTCCACCGTTCATAGCCTTGTACTTGGTCTTTCCACGCAACTCTTTTGAGATGTTATGAGAGGTGTACTCATTGACACCTGCCAGTATGCGATGCATCAGCATTCCGACCGGTGACGGGTCGATTCCTTCGACGCAGGAAACCAACGAGGCACCGGCCTTGGCCAAGGTCATGGTGATGAAAGCATCATCAAACCCATCTCGGGCCAGTCGGTCGAGTTTGTGAATGATCAGATAGTCCAGGTCCCGCTTCTCGTCTACTCGGTTCAAGAGCTTCTGCAAGGAAGGCCGCTTGAGAATGCTGGTCGCAGTGTCTTTGTCTACGTACTCGCCATCAGCGACGACTTCTGCGCCTAGCTCTCTCGCCTTTGCGAGGCAAGCATCCCGTTGCGCCAACAGGGAGTAGCCCTCGTTTACGCCATGACGGTGCGCTTGTTGATTCGTACTGACACGTATATATATTGCTGCTCTTTTAGTTTTCATAAGCCCCTCCAAAATCTCTACTTAAATTTACCACTCATTCGCCAGTTTCGCGAATAGATTTTCTAATAATGTCCCTGCTCAGCGGTGCTATCCGTCAGTTCCTCGCCACCGGCCAGAGCCGTCAGGCCATGCCTGATGGTCACCACCTGAAACAGCGGCCAGAACGTCGGTTCAAGCTGGCCAAGCACACCGACGATGGCGGCCTGACGGCGGCTGTCCGGCGTGATGAACACCACCCTCGGGAACAGCGACAGGCGTTGCTGCTCAAGGCCACTGCGCCAGTAGGCGAGGTAGGTGTCCAGCTTGCGGCGGATGGTCGGCAGACTCTCGGTGGAGCGATCCAGCTCCAAGAACGAGAAGGTCTCCAGCTCCTCACCACCCACCGCCACGTAGGCATCGGGTTTGAGTACCCCGTGCCTGCCGCTGGGGTCTGTCCAGTGACGCCAACAAGCCGGTTCGGCGTCGAAGCCAAGCAGCTCGAAACGACCAAGCTGTTCCGCCTCCCGCAGCTCGACGTACAGCTCCGAGACAGCCAGCAGGTGGTCGGTGAAGCTGAGCGATGGTTCCCACGGACGGCGTAGCCGTTCACCACCAGCCCAACCCTGTTTGTTGGTTAGACGTTGACCGGCGGCCGTCAGGCCGTAGGTGAAGCCGCTGCTACCAGCTCGCACCCCACCAACCCGTCGTTCCAGTCGATGCACCAAGCCGTCGTCATGGAGGCGTTGGAGCAAGGCTCGGCAGCGGCGAGCTTGGGTGAGTGCTGAACCTTCATGGACATGCAGCCGTTGCACCTGCCGACCAGTCAGCATCCGTACTCGGGCCAGATCATCGAGCACTGCCCAGTCTCGGCGGGATAGCCCAGCGGCAATCTGCGCCAGTTTCCGTGGTCGGCGTGGCGCTGTCATCGGGTACCCCCGAAGACAGAAAGAGTCGTTGGCCGTTTGGTCGCTCCGTCACTGGTGAGAGGCAGTTTTTGGCCACGGCTCCCTGAGCCGAGCGGTAGGGCGAACGGCAAGTAGTTCATGGCCGGCTTCCCCGCCGGCGACTGCCGACTGCCATGTTCGGTGTAGGCAGTGCCACCTGACGGCGAGCTCGCAGCTCGGCGTCTACGGCTTCTCCGCCTTGGCCGTAGCGCTCAGCGCTGCGACGGCGAATCGGCGGCAGGTTGTCCAGACTTGGTGGCAGCGGCAGGGTGGCCACGCTCACTGGCCGACTGGTGACACCGCCCTGCGCCAAGGCTTGGTAAGTCTCGTAGGCCCTGAGGTGTTCCAGATCACTGGCCGTCAGGCCGTGGCCCAGCAGCTTGGCAGCGACAACGGCGTCATCGTGGCCGAGCTGGAAGAAGATGCGGGAGCGGCAGTTGGCCGCCACGGCACTGCGCACTGTTGAGGACAGTTGGCCAAGCTCCTGATGCGCCAGCGTGAAGCCGACACCCAAACCTCTGGCGGTGGCGAGGGCATCGGCCATACCCACGGGAAGCCTCAAAATTTGCTGGAACTCGTCCAGGTAGATGGCCACCGGCCGGCGTTCACTGGGACGGATACGGCTGCGGGCTTGGATGTGGTCGTAGAGCTGGCCGAGCAGCAGCGAACCCAGCAGGTAGGCGTTCTCGCTGCCGATGGCTCCCTGCCCAAGATTGACCAGTAGCACCTTGCCGTCACGCAGCACGCTGCCAAGGTCGAACCCTTGAACCTGCCCAACGATGCGGCGGATGCGCCTGCGGCCAGTGAAGGCTTCCATCTTGTTGAGCACCGGCCCCACGGCTGCCGCCTTCTCGCTGGGGCGCAGGTCGGCGTACCACTGCCAGAAGGGAGCAACACCGAGTTCGTCGTGGCCAACCTTGGTGAGCACCTTGGCCTGAAATGTCGGGTTGGTGAGCAGCGGTGGCAGCTCCGCCAGCGTCAGGCCGCCGTGGGTGGCCAGAGTCATCAGGCCGTTGGTGAAGATGCTGGCGGTTCTAGGCCCCCAAAACTGTGTGTACATCTCGTGCAGGGTGTGGACGATGCTGTCGACCGCCGCTTCCGGTGTGCTGCCAGCCAAGGGGTTGAAACCGATCGGTCGCTCAGCGTCGGGTTCAAACAGCACCACATCGTCGAGGCGTTCCGCCGGAATGCGGTTGGCAATGTCTTTGGTGAGATCGCCCTTGGCGTCGATCACCACCACGCCACGGCCGGCGGCAATGTCGCTGAGCGCCATGCTGGCCAGCAGCCAGCTCTTGCCCGAACCGGTGGGGCCAAGTACCCACGTGTGCATCAGGGAGTCTCTGGGTGCCTGCCCCACCAGACCGCTTTGTCCGGGGAAGCTGACTCGCCCCGTTATCCGTCTGCCTTCGGCAGTGCCTGCCGCCACCAGAGAGGCCGGTGTGGCCGGCAGTTGCCGGCCACTGGGATAGCTGACGCCGGCTAGCAGCGGATTACCGACCGGCCAACCGAGAGCAGCGGTGAGTTCGCTGGCGCTGAACACGCACGGCCAGGCGATGGTTGGCGAGAAGCAGCGCTGCATGCGTTTGGCCACCATCCCCGAAGGCATCAGCCGGCGTTCTACGCCCACCCCCGGAGTACGCAGCAGTTGGAGCGCTCCAACCACTCCCTGCCGCAGCTGGCGACGGCGAGCTGTAGTGGCGGCACTGACACCGATGCGGCCGATGGCTTGCAGCAGTGATTCCCGCTGCTTTTCCCTCAGCGCTGCGGCCTGCTCAGTGGTGAGCATCAGGCCGGCCGAACCGGTGAGCACTGCTCCAGTGGTCGGCTGCACCCGGGTGGTGGGTACCACCGGTCGTGTCAACCAGCCGCCGATCAGCCATTGCAGGCACACCGCCTCGTGGTCACCGGCAGCTTGCAACGCCACCAACAGGCCGGTGACCACTTCGGTCGCTACATCGGTTCGGAGCGGCCGGCGGGGGTTGCTAGTGCGCAGTTCCCACGCTGTCGTGAACGGTTGGCGGTCGTTCGTCGTTGGCTCACAGCGGACGTTCGGCAAGCAGGCGTAGAGGTGGCCAAGTACCTGCTCGGCTTCTCTTGGCGCTACCCCGAACCGCCAGTGGAGTTGGCCGTTGCTGGCTTCAATCTCCACAGCTACCGGATCGGCGCTCATCAGGAGGCCGTGCCGAGCCCGGGTTGCCAGCGAGCGTATGAACTGCAAGAGCTGTTCGACTTCCAGTTGGTCGGGAAACTCCAACTGGTGCCAGAGCAGCTTCATGGCTGCTCTCCGTCCACCCCCTCGGAATCGGGAGATGTCTTGGCCGCTTCCTCAGCTTCAAGCTGCTGCTGAGCCAGAGCGATTAGCGCTCTGGCCAGCTTGCGCAAGTTCGGTTGAGCCAGCGGCTCCACCTTGATTCTTATGTTGTCGGCCATTTCCACCTCCTTTCTTTTTCGTGTCTATTTGGGCGACCTTGCATTGTCTCAACCCGCCGGATTTCCGACAACCACTTTGTGTATTTCACAATCCCGAGCGGTAGTCCACAGTCGGGAAACCCCTACCAACGACGTTGGCGGCGAATCACCAGCCAGACGACGAGGGCCGCTGCTGCCACCACCGCCAGCACCGGCAACAACGGCACCAGCCACGACCAAGCCAGCCGCAGCAACCACACCACGGCCACGATCGCTAGTGCCGCCGTCACCAGAGAGCGCAGCCATGATGTGGAGGAGCGGTTCACTGCCAGGGTGGCCGCCCCTGATGACGGCGGGCCTGGTTCATCATCTCTTCGGCAGCTTTACCAAACAACTGGTCAAGATCGTGTTGGGTGCGGCGGGCAGATCGCCGGATGTGTTGTTCCTCTGTGGGGTACCGCTCCGTTTGTCGGACGCTGATCAGCATCAGTAGCAACAGCAGCAGGGCCAACCCCAGTATCACGAAGGCGGCGATGTTCATCGGACTCGGCGCAACTGGGAGGCCAAATCGGTCACCAGGCCGCCAGCAGCGAGCACGGTACGATCGACCACGAAGCTGACTTCGTTGCCACAGCCCGGGACAGTGGTTTCGAGCTGACCTTGCAGGTGCTTCAGCAACGCCACCCCTTGGGCGGCGTGGCCCCCCACCTGGAGTACGGCGTCGACCTTGCTGGTGGCCACCTCCACCTGATGGTCGATCAGGGCCAGGCTGACATCGGTGCCTTCGCTGATACGAGCCAGTGCCCGGCTGGTCACTTTGGAAGTGCGCTGAGCCGGCAGGTTGCGAGCTACAGGGACGAGTGTGTTCATGGTTGGTTCCTTTCTGGTTGGGTTAGTCGGAGTTCTGGCCACCTTCGCCACCCCAGCGGATGAGGTCGAGGCAGTCGAGGCACAAGGCCAAGTGAGTGGCAGATGCTTTCCCACAGGGGAAGCGCCGAGCCGACAACAGCGCTCCCCAGTGGCGTATGTCGTCATCAACGGCGGGCAGGTAGTCCCACGATGCCGTTTCAACCGATTGATCTGTACTACGTACATCGGAGCCTTTTCTCATAGGTCAATGGTGCAGGATGGTCTGAAGACAAATCCAGTGGAGGAAAGGTGTCGTTAGGTGTCGGAAGGTGGTGAAAGTGCTGGTCAGAAGCCGGTAGAGGTGTGTAGAATTTTTCCGGTGGCGGTAGCGGACTCATCTTATGTTTGACTATTTATCTAACTCATGTTACACTAATTTTGCTAAATAGAGGTAGTTATATATGAGCGAATCATCACAAGCAGTTGAGGACTTCTGGAGACGTCATCAGGAGTTTGCGCATCAGCTAGCCACCGGTATGAAATTGGATGGCACCAAAGCCCCTGAGGAACTGGAAATAGATGTCGATGACCTGATCGGCGCCAAAGGCGAGAAGTTGGAACCAACGCCCGAAATGCTGGTCGGCCTGGGCCCGGACCCGAGGCATCCCGAAGCTCCTGAGCTGACACCAAACTCGATTGTTGTGGTCAGGGGCCGCCCCGATTCTTTCCCACATGACCCCGACAACGCCGAGCTAGACGGTCCACCCGCTGACGACCACGTGGATTGGGGTAGTCGGGAACACCTGCAGGAGGTAACGGCCCGAATCGCCGGGCGGATGGTCACTCGCAAGGCGGGTGTTTTAGTTGAGCCGTTGATGCAAGCAGCCAGTGAGCTACGGGAGCCACTACGGACAGTGGCCATCGCCCACCTCTACAACTCTCACTCTACTGAGGAGATAGCCCGCAGCCTCGGTACCTCCGTTGAGACCATCGAGTTTCTGGCCGAGCTGGCTCTCGACCAGATAGCCGCCCGCATCCGGGTCGAGCTGACCTAGTCCCGTCGCTGCCGAAGCGCCAGCAGCCGGTGGCCTAACATCTCGTTTATGGATGACGATGTCCTGCGCCAGCGGCTCTCCGCCATCGCCCAACTGACTGTTAGCGCCGAACGTCCTGCCGAGCCTCAGTTAGAGGATGTCTTTGGAGCGCTCCGCCAACTTCTCCGTCGAGCGCCTCACTACCGGAAGATAACAAAGGGCTTTATTACTAAGTATGGATCAATATTCGAGGATCTTATAAATCGCTTTGGTGTCCCCGAAAATCATATAGAAGACAACTTCTATGTGATGATAGACGAAATAATTAAGGTCGTTCCCCCGCCACGAGATGAGCACTGGAAAGACGTCCTCAACTCTGGGTTGTCACTGCCAAAGCGCTACGGGGACAAATGGAAAGGTCCACTCAATGAGGACGTATACCATTTCGCTGGACACCTTCTAAAGGCTCTAGACAAAGCTAAGGCTCCCGACCCTGTCCTTGATGGCCAGCCATTATCAGATGAACCGAAAGCGCCTACGTCAGACGACAGTGCTGTCGCCAGCATCCTCGACTACAAACCCGTTGATAGCTTTCCGCTATACGTTTGGAGTGGTGAGCAATGCTTTCGTCACGAACTCCGACCCTGCAAGGAAGTTGAACGAGACCAAGAAGCAAATGTCGCAACGTTCTTTGAGGTGGATAGGTGGCGGGAGTTAGCCGATACTCAAAAGCTGGATGGCCCTATCTATCACTTGACGGACTTCGGGATTGAAAGAGATCTGGACGAGGATAAGGTCACGGCCTTTCGATTTTCGTCCGTTCATTATCGGGAAGCTCTGGCTACGCAAGGGATGTTTCGGACGGTAGCTGAGGCCCGAGACAAGGCCGAAGACCTACTACACAATCAGGGCGCCTACCGATTTCTTCGGGTTTGCCCGCCGACCAACGTCTACGTCAACACCTCTGTCGTTGATGCCGATAACAAGCTCTTAGCGCTTTTACGAGGAACGGCTACCTATGATGCCCATCGCATCTGGACTCTTGGTGTCTGTGAGACCCTACGGAGGAAAGAGTTCCAGAGTCAGCCGACATCGTTTGTCGATCTAGCCAGAAAGTCGTTACGAAAAGAACTTGGACTTCGGGAGAGTGACTATGGTCGAGTCAGCATTTCGTGGATTGGATATAATTATTGGGTACCACCTCCAGAAGAGTTGGAGGTATTCAACTGGCCCGGCGGAAACATCCGACTCCAAGCGCAGGTAAGGTCAAATCTAAGTAGTCATCAAATTTGGGAAAGAGCTAGGACCCGTGCCACAGATACCTTTGAGCACACAGACTATGCCCCCATTGACTGGACCGAGAAACAAGGCCTAGAGATTATTAATTCCGTTCTGAGCAACAAAGTTGATAGAGCTAATAGGAGGTGGGCTCCTTTCTCTGCTCTGGCAGTTCAGGAACTATACCGCCTACGCCCACACCTTTAGGTGCCGATATAAACTCTTAGTTCTATTCAACCTTGGAAAAGACATCATAAGACCTAGACCCACATGTCCAGGGGGCGGCTGCTTAGCCCGACGGCAGTCCAAGCCGGAGGGGCGCAGGGGGCTACAAGAGGCTCTGCTCTCGGAAAAGCACCCGCTCCGGCCCGGACTACCTACGCCATCGCCTTGGCGGTCTTGGGGCAGCCACCTACGGCTGCCTCTCGGTTTCCGCCCCGATCTGAGGTTCAGCCGATGGGAGCTCCACCGAAGCTGGCAATGCTGCCTGTGCCCCGCAACAGCCAGTAGCCCTGGGTGCCGTAGGGAGCCATGCCAACGACGTTGGTAATACTTGCCCCACCCCAACTGCCGGCAAAGGGCTCGTTGAAGCAGAACACCCCGCCGTCGCTGGCCACGAACCGGTACCCCGAACCATCAGTGGCTGCTGCCATCTGCACGATCGGCCGGTTGAGCTGGATGGCGCCGGTGCTTCCCTCGAAGGGAGCATTGAACGAGAACACCCCTCCGTCGCTGGCCACCAGCCAGTAGCCACCAGTGGCAAGATCGGAAGCCATGCCGACGACCGGCTTGTTCAGTGGCTTGCCACCCATAGAGCCGTAGAACTGAGCATCACCAAAGGCGAACAGCCCGCCATCAGCGGCCACCAGCCAGTACCCGTGACCATCGGGGGTGGTGGCCATCCCCACCATCGGCTGGTTGAGCGGCTGCCCACCCATCGAGCCATAGAAGGGCGCTGTGCCGAAGGCAAAGATGCCGCCATCGGCAGCATCCAGCCAGTAGCCGTTGACGTTGCCCGAGCTGTCATAGCTCGGAGCCATGCCCACAATTGGCTGGCTGGGCGTGAAGCTGTTGGATGGGCTGGCAGGCTCGCCCGGGTCTACTTGGGCAGCGTCGCCAAAGAACGGTGCGTTCTCGTAGGTCTTGACCCGGCCGTAACGATTCACCACCCAGAAACCACGGCCGGTGGGCGTTGACGCTATGGCCACAGAGTACGGGCTGCCGTTGGCAACACTGCCTGTGCAGTTGGGCACTGTCAGCGTCACCCAGCCGGTGTTGCCATGTGCTCCCACTGTTGTGTCGTGCCCGGGGCCACCTTCGATGATCGTCCATGTCAAGGAGACCATGTAGGTGCCGGCTGTGACGATGTACCCGAGGATCGTCGGTGTAGCCACAGCGCCGTTTGTGTCGGACGGCGGAACTCCTGTCAGGCCTCGGATGGTCAAGGTCCAGTGAATATTGGCTGTCTGAGCGAAGTGGTAGAAGTTCATCAGGATGGCGCTGCCACCTGTTCCGCCTGTCTGGTAGCGGAAACAACCACCAGTTATCGTGGCGTAGCCGCCCGACGTGCTGGGGGAAGCGGCACCGGCGGTGGTCACTGCCACGGCTGGGCTGATCGCCAGGGCCAGCGCTGCTGCCACCAGACTGCGGCGGATGCTCACGGCGCCACGTAGGCCGAGCCGAAGACGGCCCAGCCGTAGTAGTAATGGCCATTGTTCGGTAGTTGCGTGATTTCCAGCTTCAGCCGGAGCACGCCGGAGATGTTGACGTGGATGGGCTCGGCTCGGCCGACCATCAGGTCACCACCTGTCGAAGAACGGCCGCTTGTGAAGAGCAGCTGGTTTGTACCGAAGATCTGGTAGCGGTATATGGCTGTCGAGCTGGAGTGCTGACCATCCAGGCCGATGGTGGCGTTCAGCCAGGAGTACTCGCCACGCAGGTTGTACTCGACGTAGGCCACCTGGGAGTTGATGCACCCTGTGGAGTGGTAGATGCTCTGGGTGTAGAGGGTGCCGGCGATTGTGTTGGTGGAGTCTTTGAGGCTGCCGAACCAGCAGGAGGGACTTGTACCGGTGCTGATGTGTGTCATCTCCCCCAGGTACTCATTGGTCAGCGCCGGTGGCCCGACCCCTGTTGTAATGCCGCCACCTGTCTTGGCGTCGCCGTAGTCGTAGATGTAGCCGTTGTCAGCGATGATCCAGTAGCCCCCGCCGTCACCAGTGGCCACGATGCCGATGATGGTCCCGGGTTCAGCGTCGTTGGCAGCCGAGCCGTAGAACTGGGCATCGCCGAAGGCGAAGACCCCACCATCAGCCGCCACCAGCCAGTAGCCGGCGTTGTCCCTCGTGGCTGCCATGCTGACCACCGGCTCGTTGAGCCGGATGGAGCCGGTGGAGCCGTAGAACTGAGCGTTGCCGAAGGAGAAGATGCCCCCATCAGTGGCCACCAGCCAGTAGCCGGCCCCGTTGGCGGTGGCGGCCATGCCCACCACCGGCTGGTTGAGCGCCATCCCGCCGGTTGATCCCCAGAAGTGAGCATCCCCGTAGCTGAAGATGCCGCCGTCGGCGGCCACGAACCAGTAGCCCCGGCTGTCGGGGGTAGAGACCATCTGGAGCGCTGGGGCGTTGAGATGGATGCTGCCGGTGGAGCCGTAGAAGCTGGCGTCGCCGTAGCTGAACACCCCGCCGTCTGCACCGAGCAACCAGTAGCCGTGGCCGTCGAAGGTGGAAGCGATACCCACGATCTGGGCATTGAGGCTCAGTGAAGAAGCATCGCCGTAGAAGGTGGCGTCACCCTGCGTGGACACCTTGCCTGTCCAGCTCGCCGTCCAGAAGCCCTTCCCGTCAGGGGTGGGCGCAGCTGCGACGGTTGTCCCGCTTCCGAAGTCAATGGCTGGATGAACGGCAGCATGAGAGGCGCCCTGCGTAGGTGCAGGTGCAGCTCCCGCTCCCAGGGGGGCGAAGACAGTCGCCAGCAGCCCAAGTAGGGCAGCTCCGACGATGGTCAAGGATCGGTTCAACTTGATCTTCCTCTCTGTGTCACCTCCCATCCCCCTAGTGACATGGCAGTTTAGCGTTAAGTTCTCTAGTGCGTAAAGCTAAGCGGGCATTGGCTGGGGGTGATGCCACGGCGGGGAGTACGGACGCCTGCCCAGATCGAGTTGGGCAAACGGGCCAGACAGCGAAGAGCGCAGTTGCAGCTCAGTCAGATGGCACTGGCCGAGGTCATCGGGCTGCACTTCACCTTCGTCAGCTCCGTGGAGCGTGGGGAACGCAATCTCAGCCTGTCGAGCCTGCTGCGTCTGGCCGAGGGGCTACAGATGAACCCAGCCGAGCTGGTCGACGGGCTGAGGTGGCGGGAGTAGCCATCACCAGCGGTCAGTCCTGATCGCTCTGGTTCCCTGATCTGCTGTCGGGTCAGCGTTGCAGGATTGCCTACGGCTAGTTCGTTCCGCACTCGCTATCCCTTTTGGCCGTAGACCCGACCGCCGGCCATATGCTACTCTTAGTAGTGGATATCTAACTTACGCATCAGTCTTACGAAGGCGTCGGGCGGGTTTGAGAGCCTGTGCCAGATGTCCACATGATGTGACCCCATACGACTCGAAGTGTGGGGTCATACGCTCGGATGAGCGGGTCCACACGGCTGGGGACCTCGTACATCAGTGTCCGTAGCACCTTTCGTTTTTGCGCGTTCTGGCGCCTCCGGCGAGCGGGTCATTGGCTCGACCGGCTCCGGCTCGGCGCGCCGGATGGCGCGCCGGTCGGTTCGGTCTCGGGCGCACGTTGGCGGGCCAGGACAAGGCTGGTCATCGTCGTGATCGCCATCGCGGCGATGCCGATCAGCGCCGCGGTGGTGTAGGCGCGGTCGTTCGGGAAGAGATGGCCGGTGTCGGTGCCGGCGGCCAGGACCAGGCCGCCTATGGCGCTGCCCAGGGAGTACCCGACGCTACGGACGACATAGTTGAAGCTCATGGCGCTGGAGGTCTCGCCGTGGGGAGTGACGGCCAGGATGACGCCGGGCATGGCGGCGGAGAAGCTGCCGACCCCGAAGCCGAGCACGCCCATTGCCACGAACAGTTCGGCCAGGTTCGACCGGGCCGCCGCGAAGAGGGCGAACGCGCCGAGGACGATGACGGCGCTACCGGCCAGCAGGAACGGCGCGCCGATCCGTGCCCGTACCCGTGGGGTGAGCTTGCCGGCGACGAAGCCCAAGGCGGAGAACGGGACCAGGACGAGCCCGGCGACGAAGGTGGTCAGCCCGAAGCCGTAGCCGGCGCCGTGCGGCGTCTGCGCGTACCGGGTGATGAGCGTGAGGAGGAGGTACATGCCGACCCCAGCGACGAACATGGCGACATTCGCCCCGGCAACCGCCGGGTGCCGTACCGCCCGGACATCGACCAGGGGCGTCGTACTGCGCAGCTCGGAGGCGGTCCAGACGCAGAACAGGAGCACGGCAACGACGGCGAGGACCACCGCCACGGCGAGATGATGGCTCCATAGACCCGTCTCGCTGGCAAGGAACAGGACGAGGAACAGTCCACCCGCCAGGAGGACCGCGCCCGCCATGCCCACGTGTGCGGAGCGGCCTTCGGGGGCTATGGGCATGGAGCGCCAGGCGGCCAGGAAAGCGGTGGCGGTGACGAACAGGCCGAGGCCGTAGGCGGCGCGCACCCCGCCGAGCTCGGTGAGCAGGCCGGCGAGGGGGTAGCCGACGCCAACCCCGCTGATGGAGGTCACCGACACCAGGGCGATGGTGGCCGCGCTGCGCCCCTCGGGGAGATGGTCGCGGGCCACGCCCATCATCAGCGCCGTCAGACCGAGCCCGACGCCTTGGGCGGCCCTACCGACAAGCAGCCATGCGAACGGCAGCGGTAGCACGGTGAGCGCGCTGCCGGCGACGACGACCGCCAGCGTGGCGAGAATCGTGGCTCGTCGGTGTGGGCCGGCCCCGAGCCGGCCGAGGACGGGCGTGGCGACCGCGCCGCTCAGCAGCGTGATGGTCAGCGTCCACTGCGCGCTGTCGAGCGAGACGTGGAACGTGGTCGCCACGCTGGTGATGAGCGGTGCCCCGAGGCTGGCGACTGCCGCCACGACCAGGGCAATGAACATCAGGGAGGGGACCAGTAGCCGCGCCTGGCCGGGGGCAGCCCGGTCCGGCCGGGCCGGAGCGGTGGAGGGCTCGGGGCTGGAGGACCGGCGAGGTTGGAGGGCCACCGGACGGACCCTAAAGGTCCCCTGTTCAGAGGTCAAAGACATGACAACTCTGATGACAATAGGGAAAAGCTATGCTGAGCAGGTGCAGTTGCAGCAGTTGGCCTATTTCGTGGCCGTGGCCGACGCCCGGCACTTCACCCGGGCGGCCGACCAGGTGGGGGTCGCCCAGCCTTCCCTGTCCCAGCAGGTGCGGGCCCTCGAACGGGAGCTGGGTGCGCCCCTGCTCCAGCGGACCAGGGGGAACGTGTCGCTGACCGACGCCGGGGAGGCGCTGCTGCCGGTGGCCCGGCGAATGCTGGCTGATGCCGACGCCGCCCGCCGCCGGATCCGGGAGGTGCTGGAGCTGGACCGCGGCCGGGTCCGGCTCGGGGCTACGCCCAGCCTCTGCACCGGGCTGCTCCCCGGGGTGCTGGCCGGGTTCCACCGGGACCATCCCGGCATCGAGCTGGCGATCCAGGAGGGCGGCTCCCGCGACCTCCAGCGACGGCTGGCCGAGGGGGCGCTGGACTTCGCCCTGGTGGTCGACACCCGCCTGGGCGACGACCCGCAACTGGCCACCCTGCCGCTTTTCACCGAGGAGCTCGTGGTCATCTCTTCGCCGTCGGCCCCCAGCCCGGCCGGTCGCCGAGAGCGGATCACCGTGGCCGAGCTCGAGGGCCGGCCGCTGGTGATGTTCCGTCCCGGCTACGACCTGCGCGAGACCACCGAGGCCGCCTGCCGGGAGGCCGGGTTCTCCCCCACCTTCGCCGTCGAGGGCGGCGAGATGGACGCCGTCCTCGAGCTCGTCCGCGCCGGCCTCGGCCTGGCCGTGGTCCCCCGCACGGTGGCCGGCGAACGGTTCCGGGTGGTGCCGTTCGCCGCGCCCGGGCTCCGCCGGACGATCCTGCTGGCGCAGCGCCGCAACGTCGAGCTGTCCACCGCCGCCCGGGCCCTGGCGGACGTGTTGACCCCGCCTCCTGCGGTCAGCCGAGGTCCGTCGGCGAGGCGGCGGCGCGGAGCATCCGCCGGAGCAGGCTCACCAGCGCGTCTCGGCGGCTCATCCATCGTCCAAGCCCGAACCAGGCGAAAGCCTCCCCGCCCGACCCGCTCCGACTGCTCGTAGGGCGGCCGAACCGGCGGACCGCTCCGGAACGGCTACGGCTACCGCCCCCAGGCCCGCCTCCCATCCCCGGTTCCAGGCCTCCTGCCATGCGGGGTCCCCGACGACGGGGCGTCGGAGGGCCGTGTACCGGTCGATGGAGGCCTGGAACAGCGCCGGGTAGTGGGCCCCGGCGTTGTCGAGGAGCCGGGCCCCCACGCCCAGCAGCGTCGCCCCGCGGGTGACGTCGTCCCCGGCGACGAGGTAGCTGCCTCCGAGCGCCAGGACCGCATGGATGGCCTGGACGTGGTCGCCCACCGCCAGCAGGTGCTCCAGGGCCTCTTCGAGCTGCCGTCGACCGGCCTGCACGTCACCCAGCTCCTGGGTGGCCAGGCCGAGCACCACCAGGATGGCGCCCCGTCCACGTACGTCGGCCGCCTGCTCGAACCGGGACAGCCCTTCCCTTGCCGCGGCGGCCGCGCCTGCGTGGTCGCCCTCGAGATGGAGGATCGTGGCCAGTGTGAGGAGCACCCGGGCGGCATCCCAGGGTGCCCCCTCGCGGTCGAGCGTCGTCACCAGGGTGCGCAGCAGCCGGGCCTTGTCGGCCAGCGCATGGTCGCTGATCGGCCCGGCGGTCAGCGACCATTGCACCCGGAGGTGTGCCACCTCGCAGCGCGCGATCCGGTCATCGAGGTCTCCGAGCAGTCGCTCCGCACGGTCCAGCAGGGCCGGCGAGCCGTCGTCCCCGCGGCGGATGGCGAACCTGGCGAGGTTCAGCACGGCATCGGCGACGGCCCGGCCAGTGCCGACCTGGCCAGTGCCGATCTGGCCAGTGCCGACCTGGCCAGTGCCCACCTGGCCAGTGCCGACCTGGCCGTCGCCGAGCTCGACCAGGCGGGCCAGCCAGGCGCTGCCCTCCTGGAGACGGCCGTGGATGTGCCAGAACCAGGCCAGCGCGTTGGCCAGCGCCAGCCCGCTGGCCACGTCGTGCTCGCAGGCGTAGCGCAGCGCCGCCGTCAGGTTGTCGGCCTCGCGGTCGAGCCGGTCGAGCCAGGCGATCTGGCCCGGCGCCCTTCCCCGCAGCGCCGCGTCGGCCCGGGTCGCCAGCTCCAGATGGGCGGCGCAGTGCCGGGACTCGGCGTCCGCCAGCTCGCCCCGCCGTTCCAACTCGGTCAAGGCGAAGGTCCTGGTCGACTCCATCATGACCAGGCGGGTGACGCCGTCGGCCTCCCGGCGGTCCAGGAGGCCGGCATCCACCAACGTGGCCACCGATGGCCACCGGCTCCGGTCGCCGGCCAGCACGTCGAGGGCACAGCCACCCCTGAAGACCGCCAGAGCGCGCAGGAGCCGCTGCGCGTCGTCGTCGAGCATGCGGTAGCTCCAGTCGACCGAATCGAGGAGCGTCCGGTGCCGGGACGGCCGGTCGCCGCTGTGGTCACCCAGCTCGCCGGGACGGCTGCCGAGCTCCAGGAGGGCCTCGGCGGGCGTGCGGTAGCGCATCTGCAGCGCACCGAACTCGATGGCCAACGGGAGGCCGTCGAGGCGGCGGCAGAGCTCCGCCACGTCGGCCACCACGGTCGGGTCGGTCGGGTCCAGCGGCACGCCACCTTCGGCCGCCCGTTCGAGGAACAGGGCCACCGAAGGGCTGGCGGCGGAGGTCGCCGGGTCGCCGTCGGGTGGCGGAAGGTCCAGCGGACGGACCCGGACGACGCGCTCGGCCCGAAGCCCCAGGCGCCGCCGGCTCGTGGCCACGACCACGACCCTGGGGCAGCGGCTCACCAGGGCACTGACGACGCCTGCGCCGTCCGGCAGCAGGTGCTCCATGTTGTCGAGCACCACCAACACCGGGGTGTCGCGCAGGGCGGCGACCACCTCGTCGAAGGGGGGCCGGACGCCGAGGAGCGGCAGGTGCAGGCTGCGGGCGACGGCCATCGGGATCTCCGTGGCCGTGTCCACCCCCGCCAGGTCGACGAACGCCGCCGTCCCCGCCCAGGTCGGTCCCGGCCCGCCTCCCAGGCCACCGAGGAGCTCCTCGGCCAGCCGGGTCTTGCCGACCCCGCCCGGACCGGACAGGGTGACGATGCGGGCGCCCCCGGCCACCAGTTCCTCCAGGGCGGCCAGCTCTGCCTTCCGCCCGATGAAGGCCCCGTGGGTGAGGTGCGCCTGCGACGCCGCGGCGACCGGGGCGTTCGGTCGGCTCCCGGCGGCGATCCACTCGGCCAGCTCCATCGTGGGGTCTTCCGGTACGTCCCCCGCCTCGACGGCCAGATGGTGGGCGAGCCCCCGGTAGACGTCGAGTGCCGCCGCCGGCCGGCCCGACCCGGCCAGGACGGCCATGAGCCGCCGCCGGGCCTCCTCGTCCCAGGGGTCCAGCGCCACCATCCGGCCGAGCACGGCCACCGCCGACGCCGTGGCTCCGGCCGCCTCGTGCTCCTCGGCCCGGGCCAGGAGGGCGGTGGCCGCGACCTGATGGAGCCGTTCCCGAGTCTGCAGCACCCACTGGTCGAACCCCGGGGCACGCTCGACCGAGAACCCGTCGAGGAACGGTCCCCGGTAGAGGGTGACGGCCTGGTCCCACGCCCCGTCGTCGACCGCCGCCTCGAAGGCCAGCACATCCGTGGCGACCGGCGCCGATCCGGCCAACCCGACCTCGTCCCCCTCGGCCACCAGGACCTCTCCCAGGCTCCGGCGGACGTCGTGCAGGACCACCCGTAGCCCGGCCCGGCCCTTCTGCTCGGGCACCTCGCCCCAGAGCAGCTCGGCCAGCGCCCGCCGGGACACCGGTCGCCGGTTGAGCACCAGGTAGACGACCAGCGCCTTCGCCTTTTGGTAGGCGAACGCCGGCTGGGTGCCGTCCTGCTCGACACGGAGCCCGCCGAGGCAACGAACCCTGACCGCCATCGCCGCGGACCTTACCGGTTCGGCGGAGGTCGACCGGTGGCGTGACGGGGCAGGTGCCGGGCGAACCTGCGCTACGAAGACCGGGCGCCTCCGGGCGCTACGAAGACCGGGAGCTCTGGTGAAGACCGGGACCCCTCCGGTGGGGGAGTCCCGTCCGATCGGCTCCGCCGACGGTCCGGCATCAGTCGGTCGAGACGGCCACGGCGTCGAAGGTGTAGATCTGCTGCTTCCCGTTCTTGGGTCGTAGGCAACTGGAGAGGACGTGGCCCCAGGCCACCGTGACCCCCTTGTAGTCCTGGTCGACCGACTTCCAGCCCGGGAGGCAGAGTGTGCCCTTGCCGGCCGCGGCGTCGCGCAACTCGGTCTCGTTGATGTTGGCGACGGCCTGCTTGCAGGTGACGTTCTGCACGTAGACCCTGCCCAACCGCCCGACGGCCCCCGGGCACCGGGTGAGGTCGGCCTTGGCGTACTTCGGGGCCTTTCCAGCGGCGCCGGCTACGCGGGCGCCGGCCATGCTGGCACCGGCCACGCTGGCGCCGCTGGCCACGCCGGTGATGCCCACACCGGTCCCGAGGAGCACCCCGGCGGCCGCCAGTCCCGTCAGTGCACGGCGCAGTCGCCGCGGTCGTCCGGTCGCTGTGGTCATGCCGGGTTCACCGCGATGACCGGGGTGGGATCGTTGCCGGACACGTTGCCGGTGACTGTGCATTTGTACTGCCCGGCGTTTGGACCCGAGACCGTGCAGGAGATGCTGGTCGACCCGATCCACGGGACGTTCCAGTTCATCTGCACGGTCGTGCCCGAACCGAAGGTGTACGTGACGCTGCCGACGTCGCCGGTGCCGTTGCTCAACGTCTTGAACCACAGCACGCCCTGCGGCGCCAGGCCGTCGGGAGGCATGACCCCCCAGGCCCCGTAGTCGAGGGTGGCGGTGCCACACTGCATCTGCAGGCCGGTGTTGTTGACGATCCTGATCCTGGCGGTCCGGTTCGCCGCGACGTCGCCCTGTGGAGGGCCGAGGGCTGTGTAGGCACTGCCGTTCACCCGGCAGGTGGTCCAGGGGTAGTCGAGGGTCAATGCCCGCACCATCAGGGCCGCCTGGGCGGCGCCGTACTTGCCGTTGAGGGCGGTGACGAAGGAGTCCCAGGTGGTGACCACCTGGTTCCGGGCTCCGGCCACCGTCTTGTCGAAGTTCGTCCGCTGGTCGGCGCTTGTGACGATCGTCCCTCGCGGGCTTGCTGTGGCTGTCGGGTTGCTGGTGGCCCCGGTGATGGGGTCGACGGTGCCCCGGTCCTTGTTGAGGACGCTGTGGCAGACCCGGCCCCAGGGGCAACTGCCGATGCTGTCGTCGTACCCGGTGATCAGTGTGGGCGGGAAATCGGTCGCCGGCGCCGTCTTGGGTGTGTAGCCGACTGTGAAGTAGGGGGGAGGGTAGGAACGGTTGAGCCCCGGAGGGTTGACCCCGGAGGTCGGCTGTAGGGGTGTGGCGATGTCGGCCCAGTTCGAGTGGCTCCAGAAGTCCTCGATGGTGTGCAGGGCCCGGCCGAACTGGTTGAGGACGGCGCACTTGGCGGAGATGTCCGTGTCGCTGGAGCGGTCGGGATCCGGGAACCGGCATGGGGTGGGGATGGTGCCCGCAGGGCCGCCGGTGAGCTTCGTCTGTGCGTAGTCGATGGCCGTCCCGTCGGCGTTGAGGAGCCCACGAGCCAGGTTGACCGCGCTCGTGAGCCGTTGCTGTGCCTGTGTGATGCAGTCGACCAACACCTGGTGGGCCTGCGACTGGCTCGGTGGCGACGCCACCTTGCGCAGACCCAGGGACAACCTTCCGACGAGGCTGTTCGCCTCCGACTCCGGGATCGGCGAAGCCGGAGCAAGTGTGGCGAAGGTGGCAATCCCTCCCAGGTCGGCTGGCGTGAGGAGGTACTTGCCATCGACGACGTCGTAGTCGCCGTTGTCGCAGTGGTTCTGAGGGTGACCGAAGAGCTGTGTCAGCAGGTCCGGTGAACCGACGGCGCCGTAGATCCCGGGTGCACCCGCCAGGTACTTCATGGTTGTCGAGTTGGGTTGGAAACAGTCGGGCGGGTCCGGCCGCTGCCACGAGTCGCAGGAGAGCACCTCGGTCACCATCTGGTGCACGGCGCCCTGGCTGCCGAGGGTGCCCAACGCCCCGGCGGTGCCCTGCCCGACCACCTGGGGCACGACGAGGGCCGCACCCATTCCCGTCACCGCCAGGCCCGCCACCCCGACGGCCCGCCATCGTGCCAGGGCGCCGCGCCCGGCCGCCACCTTCCACTTGCCCATCTGCCGCTCGCCTCCGCAAAAGATCCGGTGACCGCCGCTCCCTTTCCGCCCGGGAGCGTTGCCACCGGAGTTGTAACAAGCCGGCGTTCGTGGACCGTTAGAACCCTGGTGGGAGCGTGCGGGCCGCTGTTCCCGCTCCCTCCGCGCACCCACCCTCGGCATCAGCGAGGGAGATCGGAGCGGAGTCGGCTTCTACGAGCCGACGATGAGCCGCACCACCTTGACGACGACCGCCACCGACGAGAGCAGCAGGTAGGTCCGTAGGATCGCCAGCCCGAAGGTGCGTGCCCGGGAGGCGACGGGCGGCGGCAAGGCCTCGAGAGGCGGCATGGTCCAGTGCGACGCGCCCGCCGGGACGTCGCGAGAGGCGCCGGGGCTGAGGCGTAGCCCGGCAGCGCCGCCGAGCGCCCCGGCCCCGGCGAGGCTGGCCACGATGGCCGGCCAGCCGATCACGAGGGCCGGGAACAGGGTGGAGATGACGAGAAGTCCCGAGAGCACGAGGAAGCCGGCCACTGCGGCACCGGCAACGACGTTGAGCCATCGGGGGTTGACCCACGGCCCGAGCACGGCTCGGTCGTTGCAGAGCAGGACCAAGAACACCAATGCGCTGGGGAGGAGGACCCCGGCCAGGGCCTGGACGCCGGTGGTGACGATCCCGAGGGGGGTACCGGGCACGAGCACGAGGGCGGCGGCAAGAGCAACCAGCGCGGCGTAGCTGCCGTGGAACCTGCGGGCGTCGCGCCAGGACCGGTGGAGGGAGTGCTTGGTGCCGGTCACGTCACCGATGGCGTAGGAGGTGGAAAGGGTGACGGCGCCGGCGCCGAGGATGGAGCCGTTGAGCAGGACGACGGCGAAGAATGCTCCGGCCCACGCCCCGGCTCGCTGGCGGAGGTCGTCGGCCACCGTGCCGGCATTGACGTAGGCACCGTGCAGCGGGGTGCCGGAGAACGCCAGCGCACACGCGACGAGCACGCCGACCGCCCCCAGGGCGAACAAGACGGTGCCGATGGCGGTGTCCGCCCGTTCGTAGGGGAGCCACCGCGCGGTGATCCGTTTGTCGACCACGTTGGACTGCTGGAAGAAGAGCTGCCAGGGGGCGACCGTGGTGCCGATCAGCGCGACGAGCACGAGCACCGTGGTCTCATCGGGACCACGGCGGGGTCCGATGAACGCCGACGGCGCGCCGGCGTGGTGACCAAGGACCACGAGCGGCACGGCGACGAGGCTCAGTCCGACGAGCACGTACATCGCTCGCTCCCAGCGACGGAAGCTGCCGGTGATCGGCAGGGCGATCAAGACGAGGGCGGCGAGGGGGACGGAGACGTATCGGCTGACGCCGAAGTAGCCGAGGCCGTACGCGACGCCGATGAACTCGGTGACGACGACCAAGAAGTTGACGACCAGCAGATCGCCGAGCGCGAAGGCCCCCCAGCGTCGCCCGAACCGCTCGTAGATCAGTCGAGCGTGCCCGGCTCCGGTCACCGCCCCCAGGCGGCTCACCATCTCCTGGTTCACCAGCAACGCGGCCGCCAGGACCACCAGGAGCCACAGGAAGCGCAGCCCATCGTCCTGGCCGACCTGGGCATACGTCGAGATACCTCCGGCGTCGTTGTCGGCCACGAGCACGACCACGCCCGGTCCCATGACCGCCAGGAGCGTCGCCACCCGGCGGCGCAGGGAGCGTCGGGGATCCGTGTCAACCGACGCCACCCGGCCCAGGGCCCCAACGATGTCCCCTCGGTGCGCCCGGTCCAACACCGAGCGCCGATCAGCGGGCGGGGCAAACGACACCCGTGCGACATCACGTCGCCCCGCCATGTGACCACGGTGGGTGCTGGCCGTCTGGCTCACGAGACGCCCTCAGTTGCCGCGTCGGACGCAGACGGGGACGGGTGTGCCCGCTCCACGTGGTGGAGCCCGGCATGGAGCAACGTGGCGACGTGCTCGTCGTAGAGGGCGTACAAGCGCCTGCGGCCAGCTTTCTCCGCTCGCACCAGGTCGTGCTCCCGCAGCACGCGCAACTGGTGCGAGACGGCGGACTGCTCCATGCCCAGCGCCTCGGTCAAGTCGCCGACCGAGCGAGCACCGTCCAGCAGGGACCCCAAGATGAGCACCCGGCTGGGCGTGGAGAGAGCGAACATCGTGTCCGCCAACCGTTCGGCCACTCCGCTGCCGATCGACGGCCCACCAGTAGGGCGTCCCGAGCCAGCTTTGGCCATCGCCTCTCACCGCTCCTTTCTGCCGGGACGTGGCGCCGACTTGACATCACATGATAGGTCGTTCATGCTTTGGTCAAAGGCCGCATGGTCAAAGGCCTCGTGGTCTAAGGAAGGAGGTGGCAGACGTGAGCTCGGACCCTGACAAACCTCACAGTACCGCTGACCTTCTGCCACCTCGGGTGGTCTGACGACCTCGTGATCCGGCGGGCCGGCCCGCCGTCTTCCGGGCCGAGGTCGCCCTCTTCCCATCGAGCAGCTCCCTGACGCATCGCGCCGCTACGTCCGTGCCGTCGCGTCCTTGCTGCTCGTCGGGCACAACCTCGGTGCCCAATCAGCCCTGTCCGGACGAGAGCCTCGATCAACACCCTGCCCGTTGCCGGGCTTGGTCCGTGAGGCTCCGCCTTGGCGCTCGCCGGGCTTCGCTCCTCGCATGTCCGTAGAAGGAGGTCGTTCATGCCCTACAAGCTGCTCGCTCCACCCGGCCGTCCTGCGTACGGCCACCCCTACCCGCTCCTTGCCCTGACGCCCATGCCCAGGCTCGGCAACGGAGCCCCTCGATGAACGTGACCCGACCCTTCTCCGGCCGGTTGACGCTCGACCGGCCCAGGGTCTCGGGCGCCGACCTGGTGGTCGGGGCCGGCATCGCGGTGCTGCTGTACGTCGTGCTGCGCCTCGGTCCCAGTCTGAACACGAGCCGGCTATCGGCACACATCACCGCCACGGTGTCGACCGCCCCCAGCAACCTTCCGTACTACGCGGCTCGGTCCCTGCTGCGGATGTTCATCGCCCTGTTCATCTCCGTGGTGTTCACCTTCGTCTACGGCACGGCCGCCGCCCGCAGCCGCCGCGCCCGTATCGTCCTCATCCCCCTCTTGGACATCCTCCAGTCCGTCCCGGTGCTGGGGTTCTTGACGGTCACCGTGACGTTCTTCGTCTCGCTGTTCCCCCGGTCGATCCTCGGCCTGGAGTGCGCGTCGATCTTCGCCATCTTCACGTCCCAGGCGTGGAACATGACGTTCAGCTTCTACCACTCGCTCATGGCCCAGCCCGAGGAGCTGGACGAAGCGGCGCGGCTGTTCCGGCTGACCAAGTGGCAGCGGTTCTGGAAGCTCGACGTTCCCGGTTCGATGATCGGCCTGGTGTGGAACGGCATGATGAGCTTCGGGGGCGGCTGGTTCTTCCTGGCTGCCTCCGAGGCCATCACCGTGTCGGGTCACACCTTGGCCCTGCCCGGTCTCGGGTCCTACGTTGCGGCTGCCATCCAGGCCGGCAGCCTGAGCGACGTGTGCTGGGCCATCGTGGTGATGGTCGTGTTGGTCGTCGGGGTCAACGTGGTGTTCTGGCGACCCCTGGTGGCCTGGGCCGAGAAGTTCCGGTTCGAGACCTCCGAGCCCACCGACCGACCTCGCAGCCTGACGTTGGGGGTGCTTCGCCGCTCGCACGTCCCGGCCCTGCTCGGCCGGTCCCTCAAGCCCGTCGCCCGCGGACTGGACCGGGCCACCCGGCCCTTCGGGTTGGCCGAGCACCCGCTCCACGCCGCCCCGTCCCGCCGCCGAGCCGGCGACATCGTGTTCGCCGTCGTCGTCGGGGCAGTCATCGCCTACGGCGTCTACCGAGGCGGCGTCTACCTGCAACAGACGGTCGGCTTCGGGCAGTTCCCGCGCTGCCTCTACCTCGGCCTCCTGACCTTCCTCCGCGTGATCGTCCTGTTGGCCTTCTCCACGGTCATCTGGGTGCCCATCGGCGTCAAGATCGGCATGACCCCCCGGCTGGCCCGCTACGCCCAGCCGGTGGTGCAAGTGCTCGCCAGCTTCCCGGCGAACTTCCTGTTCCCCTTCGCCACCGTGATCTTCGTCGCCGTCGGGCTCAGCCTGGACATCGGCGGCGTCTTCCTCATGGCGCTCGGCGCCCAGTGGTACATCCTGTTCAACACCATCGCCGGAGCCAGCGCCATCCCGACCGAGCTGCGGGAGATGGCCGCGCAGTTCCGGCTCCCGCGGCGTCAACGCTGGCGCCAGGTCATCCTCCCCGCCGTCTTCCCGGCATTCGTCACCGGGGGCATAACCGCCGCGGGCGGCGCCTGGAACGCCTCCATCGTGGCCGAGGTGGTCAACTTCGGAGAGCACCACCTCGTCGCCAACGGGCTCGGTGCCTACATCACCGAGGCCACCGCCGCCGGATCATTCGCCAAGGTCCTGGTCGGCGTCGTCGTCATGAGCTTCTACGTCGTTGTCGTCAACCGGCTGCTGTGGCGGCCGCTCTACGCGCTGGCCGAAAGGCGGTACTCGATGTGACCGGAGCCACCGTCGGCGACGTCATCGTGGACGTGGAAGCGGTGACCAAGACCTTCACCGCGCCCGAAGGCGGCGAGCTGGCCGTCCTCGACCGCATCAGCCTGCAACTGCGCGAAGGGGAGATCGTCGCCCTGCTCGGACGGTCCGGCTCTGGCAAGTCCACCCTCCTGCGCTGCATCGCCGGGCTCATCGCCCCCACCTCGGGCACCGTGTCCTACCGGGGCACTCCGCTCAACGGCGCCAACCCCGGGGTGGCGATGGTCTTCCAGACCTTCGCCCTCCTCCCCTGGCTGACCGTCCAGGGCAACGTGGAGATGGGCCTCGAAGCCCTCGGGGTCCCACCCGAAGAACGCCGCCGCCGGGCCCTGGAGGCCATCGACGTGATCGGGCTCGACGGCTTCGAGTCCGCCTACCCCAAGGAGCTGTCCGGCGGGATGCGCCAGCGGGTCGGGTTCGCCCGGGCGCTCGTGGTTCGGCCCGACGCCCTGCTCATGGACGAGCCCTTCAGCGCGCTCGACGTCCTCACCTCCGAGAACCTCCGCACCGAACTGCTCGACCTGTGGTCCGAGCACGGGACCGACCACTTCCCGACCAAGGCCATCCTGATCGTCACCCACAACATCGAAGAAGCGGTCCAGATGGCCGACCGCGTCCTTGTCCTGTCTTCCAATCCGGGCCGGCTCCGAGCCGAGATCGCCAACGACCTTCCCCGCCCCCGAGACCGCCGCACCCCGGAGTTCGAGACCCTGGTCGACCACGTCTACGGCATCATGACCGGCCGCGAAGTCCCCGCTCCCGTGCCACTGACGACCCGACCCGTCCCGGCGTCGCCCACCGACGTGCCGCTCCCGCACGCCAGCGTCGGCGGCCTGGCCGGTCTGCTCGAGATCCTCGACAGTCGGGGCGGCCGGGCCGACCTCCCCGAGCTGGCCCACCTCCTCAACTTCGAGGTGGACGACCTCCTCCCCCTCACCGACGCCGCCGACCTGTTGGGCCTGGCCGAAGTGGACGACGCGGACCTCCAGCTCACCCCAGCGGGCAAAGAATGGGTCACCGCCGACATCCTGGCCTCCAAGGACATCTTCGCCCGTCAAGTCCGAGAACGCGCACCGCTCGTCCACTCCATCGTGCGCGCCCTGGAGAGCACCGCGGACCACAACCTCAACGAACGGTTCTTCCTCGACCTGCTCGGCCGAGGCTTCAGCCAGGAAGAAGCCCAGGCACAGCTCGATACCGCCATCGACTGGGGGCGGTACGGCGAACTGTTCGACTACGACGCCAACGCCGGAGCGATCGCCCTTACCGAGCCCGAACCCGGCCAGGCGGAACCCGTCGCGCCCGATGAGGGCTGAAGGGTGGGCTCGTGAGTCGACGGGGGCCTCAGGTCAGGCCGAGAAGGGTATCGGCGAAAAGGCTCGTCGCCGAGATGAACGGGGAGTGGCCGCAGTCGAGCTCGTCGATCAACGGCTGCCAGCACCAGGCGCCGTGATAGGCGCCGTGCACCAGACCGAAGGTCGTCATGGTTCGGGGTCAGCGCTTGGCGTAGTCGGCGAAGCCCTGCCAGTCGATGACCACGCACGGCTCGCCGCCGACGATCCAGGCGTCGTGACCGGGAGCCATGACGGCGAAGTCGCCCGGCCCGTACTCCATCTCCTCGCCGTCGTCGGCGACGACCTTCATGCGCCCAGAGACGAAGTAGCAGGTGTGTGCCGCCTGGCAGCTATCGGTCTTGGCGATGGGCTTGACGTGCTCCGACCAGCGCCAGCCCGGATTGAACGTGGCCCGGCCGACCGGGCCGGCCTCCAGGTTCACCAAGGCGAGCTGGCCGCTGTCGCCCTCGAACGGGCGCACCTCCTCGGGCTGGTCGAGGCTCTTGCGGATGAGCGATGACATGTTCTCCTTCCTTTCCGACCTTTTGATTGCTCGGGTCTGATGGCTCGGGTCTGATGGCTCGGGACAGGCAGGTGGAGGGTCGGCGTGGCGGCCCGAGGGATGCCGCCTACGACGATGGCTCGACGGGGGTGTCGGGAAGGCGGCCCCATTCGGCCCACGATCCGTCGTAGACCCGGACGCCCTGGCGTCCGAGCAGGTGGGTGAGCACGAACCAGGCGGTGGCCGCCCGTCCGCCGATCGTGCAGTAGGTGATCAGGTCCTGCTCGGTGTCGGAGGGGATGGACGAGAACAGCCGGCGCAGCTCTGCGGATGAGCGGAAGGCGCCCCGAGCGTCGTAGAGGCCGTCGATCGGCCGATGGGCGGCGGAGGGGATGTGCCCGGCGCGACCACCGGGTTCCGAGCCACCCGAGGGCCAGAACCGCTCCCCGTCGTACTCCGCCTTGGAACGGACGTCCACCAGAGTGGTCCCAGGACGGTCGATGGCGTCCTCCACCAGTTGGCGGTCGGCGCGGACCGCCGGGTCGAGGCCACCGACGGCGTAGCGGCGGGGAGCAGGGCGCGACACGTCCGTCGTCCACGGGTGGCCTTCGGCCCGCCAGGTGTCACGGGAGCAGTCGAGGATGCGCACGTCGCGATGTCCCAGAAGGGCGAGCAGCCAGAACCCCAAGGCCGGGGCGTAGCCGTAGAGGACCACCGTCGACTCCGGCCCGATCCCCGAACGCGAGAGAAGCTCCTCCAAGGCGGCCGGATCGACCAGGCGGTACTCGGGGTCCTTGAGGTCCGAGTAGACGTTCCACAGCACGGCGCCGTCGATGTGCCACTGGTCGTAGGCGGCCGAGCTGACGTCGACCTCCACCACCCGCACCGCAACATCCTCCAGATGCGCCGCCAGCCACCCGGCGTCCACCAGCGCACCCTGGCGGTGGACCGTCTCCGACATGGTCGCAACCTTCGATCCACTGGTCACCGCCCGTCCTCCCCTGCTGTCCGATCCTCGTCTGCCCAAGTTCTACGACGAAGCCGTTGGGGCAACGTTGGCGAAACCTTGACGTCAGGGCGAGCCTGCGCCCGGGCGCAGGCTGGAAGCCCAGGCCCAGGGACCACTGGGTCGTGCTATTCGGCCTGTATCCAGTTGCGCAGATCGTCGGTGCTGACGTTGTCGAGCAGGGCCGGATGGTCGGTGGCCATGTGGCCCCGGATGACGCCGATCACCTGGTCGTCGGTCTCCCCGCGGGCCACGAAGCCGCACTCGCATCGGATCGTCTTCATCATTGGCTCGTCCTCCTTCCAACCTGGTCGGCAGCGTATTGCCAAGATATTGGCGTGACCTTGGCGAGCCGGAGCCCGCTCCGCATCCAGCTCTGTGGCCGACTGACCATCGAGCGTGACGACCGGCGCCTCGAGACGGACCTTCCGGGGCGTCAGGGTCGGCTGCTGTTCACCTACCTGGTGGTCAACCGGCACCGCCCGGTGGCCCGCGACGAGCTGGCGGAGGCGCTGTGGCGGGAACCCGACCCCGCCGCGGTCGACACCCGGCTCAACCCCCTGCTCTCCAAGCTCCGGCGGGTCTTCGGCCCCGACGCCGTCGAGGGCCGCTCCACCCTGGCCCTGCGGCTGCCCGAGGCGTGGGTCGACCTCGAAGCGGCGGTGGAGGCGATCCACCGGGCCGAGTCCGCCGTCGTCCAGGAGGAATGGACGCGTGCCTGGGGGCCGGTGCTCACCGCCCTGTTCGTCGCCGAACGCCCGTTCCTGCCCGGCGAAGACGCCCCCTGGATCGACGACGTCCGCCACCAGCTCGAAGTCGTCCACCTGCGAGCCCTGGAAGCCTACGCGGCGACCTCCCTCGGGATCGGCGGTACCGAGCTGGCCGGGGCCGTACGCGCCGGCCGCCAGCTCATCCATCTCGCGCCGCTCCGGGAGAGCGGCTACCGCTACCTGATGGAAGCCCTCGCCACCGAGGGCAACCTCGCCGAAGCCCTCCACGTCTACTCCCAGCTCACCGACTGCCTCCGCGAACAGCTCGGCGTCCTCCCCAGTCCGTCCACCCGGCAGGTCTACGAACGCATCCTCGCCTCGACCTGACGGCGGCCGGCCTCGGCCACCAGGGCGTCGGCAAGGGCGCCGGGCCGGGACACGAAGGGGGAGTGGCTCCCCGGGAGGATGACCGGGTCGGCACCACCCAACCGGGCCCGGGCGGCACCCTCGGCGAAGGACAGCGGGAGCACCGCGTCGTCGGCGGTCAGGATGACCGACTGCGCGACCTCCGGCCAGGTGGCCAGCGACGACGGCTCGGTGAACGGCCGACGGCCCTGGGGGCGCAGCCGGGCCACCGCCCACGACCGGTCCGGCTCGGGGCAGTCGTGGAAGAACAGGGCGGCCGCAGAGGCGTTGTCGAGCACTTCGCGCCCGGCGGCGTCGACGAACCGGGGCGCGGCCAGGCAGGCCGGGGTGACCATCTGGTCCATGCTGGCCTCGATGGCCGGCCCCGGGCCGGTGGGGACCGAGCACAGGAACACCATCCGGCCGACCGCCGGATGGCTGGCCGCGACGGGGATGCTGAGGCCGCCCAGGGAGTGGCCGACCAGGACCACCGGGTCGTCCGGTCGGCCGGACACCGCCGCGTCGATGTCGGCGACGATCACCGCGGCGTAGTCGTCCAGGTCGGCCCGGGCGTCGTCCCCGGGCAGGTCCACCGCGACCGCCCGCTGCCCGCGGGCCTCCAGCTCCGGGACCAGCCGGTCCCAGCACCACGCACCGTGGTATGCGCCGTGCACCAGAACGAACGTCGCCATGCCACCCCCTCCTGTCTCGTACCCCTCGGTCCCCCCGCGACGGACCATGAGTTCACCACCCCGGGGGCCGGTTGCCAACCGCCCTCCGATCCAGATGCCGATGCGCCGCCGCCGTTTCGGCCACCTGCTGTCGGGTATCTGAACGCGGTGCGCCCTGCAACGGCAGTGTCCGACGAAGCAGTGTCCGACGAAGCAGTGTCCGACGAAGGTGGCGATGGCTGAACCTCCCGGCACCGCCGGTCCGGCCAGCGACGACCCCGGTCGGGACGAGACGGAGGAGGAGCGGGACGACCGGAACGTGCTGGAGCTCATCCAGGAGATCCGCGTCGGGGCGCTCGGCGTTCAGGTGCTGTTCGGGTTCCTGCTGTCGCTGCCGTTCTTCGCCGTCAAGTTCGACCGGTTGACCCAGGCCCAACGGGGGCTCTACATCGCCGACCTCCTGCTCGCCGCGGCGGCCACCGTCTTCTTCACCGCACCCGTCGCCTACCACCGGCTGGTGTTCCGTCGGCACCGCAAGCGACAACTGACCATGTACGCCAACAAGATGGCCATCGCCGGCCTCGCCGCCGTCGGCCTGTCCATCTCCGGCTCGGTGCTGTTGGCGATCAGCTACATCGACAACGGTTGGGTGGTCACCCTCATCGGTGCCCTCACCCTGGCGGCGTTCGCCGGCGTGTGGTTCGTGGTCCCCCTGGTCGGCCGGAGGGGCAGCCGCCACTCCTGAAGGACCGGGCCCGATGGTCCTGGAGGACCGGGCCGGACCGTCTCGGGCGTGAGCCCGGCTCCGGCCGGGTACCGGACCACCCATGGGAAGGACCGAGCTCGTCGAGCGCGAGACGAAGTTCGACGTCCCGGCCGGGTTCGAGCTGCCCGATCTGCGAGGCGTCGTCCAACGCGTCGAGCGGCTGCCGGAGCAGCATCTGTGGACCACCTACTACGACACCGCCGACGGCCGGCTGTGGGAGCGGGGCATCACCCTTCGCCACCGAGCGGTGGGCGGCGGACCGGAGGGCGGCCCTCCGGGGACCTGGACGCTGAAGGTCCCGGTCGGCGACGGCGGGCCCACCCTCGACCGGGACGAGCTGAGCTGGGACGGGACGGCCGGCGTCGTCCCGCCGGGCCCGGCGGCGGTGGTGCGTGGCCTGGTGCGCCGCCGGGAGATGGTCCAGCGGGTGCAGTTGGCCACGACCCGACGGCGGCTGGCCCTGCACGCGGTCGGCACGGTCGCGGCCGAGATCGACGACGACGTCGTGTCCGTCGTCGGCGGCGTGCGGGACGGCCTCCGGTTCCGGCAGCTTGAGCTGGAGCTGGCGGACGGCGGAGAGGCCGTCAGGGAGGGCGTGGCCGCCGAGCTGGTGCAGGCCGGCGCGGCGGTCAGCAACGTCCCGAAGGTTGCCGAGGCCCTGGGCCTGGCCCCTCCGGCGGCACCGCCGGCCGTCGACCGCCGCTCCTCCCTCGGTGACGTGGTGCGGTCGTCGCTGTGCTCTTCCCTGGACCGCCTCTTGGACTACGACTGGCGTCTCCGGGTGTCCGCCCCGGCCCTCGGCCCCCACGACGTCCACCAGGCCCGGGTGGCGACCCGCCGGCTCCGGTCCGACCTGAAGACGTTCGGGGCCGTCCTCGATCCCATCTGGGTGGGCCATGTCCGCGCCGACCTGAAGTGGGCCGGCGGCACCCTGGGGGCGGTGCGGGACGCCGACGTCCTCGCCGGCCACGTCGACGCCGCCCCGGCCGACCTGCGGGAGGTGCTGGCCGGCCAACGCCAGGCGGCCGCCGCCGACGTGGTGGCCATGCTGCTGAGCGACCGCTACCTGGACCTGTTGGACCGGCTGCACGCGGCAGCCGACCGACCCCCGTTCCTGGGCGTGGCCGGCACCGGCGCCGGCGACCCGGCGGCCGACGTGCTGCCCATCCTCGTGGGCGACCAGTGGCGGGCGCTGCGCCGGCAGGTGCGCAAAGCGGGGCGGCGGCCGTCGGACCACCGCCTGCACCGCATCCGCATCAAGGCGAAGCAGCTCCGGTACGCCGCCGAGATGGCCGCCCCGGTGGTCGGCAAGCCGGCGCGGCGGACGGCGTCCCTGGCCGAGGACGTCCAGACGGTCCTGGGCGAGCACCACGACTCGGTGGCCGCCGGCGCCTGGCTGCGCCAGCAGGCGGCCCAGTCCGGCCTGTCGCCGGCCGCCGCGTTCGACGCCGGGATCGTCGCCGCCCGCGAGGAGCACCACCGGCGGAAGCTGGCCCGACGGTGGGCCACGTCCTGGGACGCCCTCGCCCGGACCAGGAACCGCCGTTGGTTGGGCTGAGTCAGGTCCCGACGATCCCCACGGTCGGCTGGCCGAGCGACTTCCCGGCCATCGACCCGTGGAACTCGGCGTCCCCGAAGGCGAACACCCCACCGTAGGCACCGGCCAGCCAGTACCCGGCCGAGGCGGCCGTCGGCGCGGGGACCGCCCGGTAGATGACCTGGTCGCTGGACCGCACCGGTTGGGTGAGAGTGTGGGTGGTCCCGGTGGCGGTGAACTGCGCCTTCCAGGACGCGCCGGCTCCGTGCTGGGCGAACGCCGCCGTCGGGACCGTGGACACGTCGTCGTAGCGGTAGAGGTCGTAGGTGGTCCCGGGCTGCAGGTCGGAGAGGGTGACGGTGAGGGTCAGCGGCATGGGTGCCGGCCGTGTGCTGGAGTGGTGCCCGATCTGGGGTGTCTCGTCGTTCACGCTGGTGGCCACCCGGACCGGTACGGCCTGGTGGTCCTGGTCGGCGATGCCGGTGATGGCGGTGCCGTAGTTCCGGACGGCGTCGGCCAGCGCGTACACGTTGCCTGTCGGTGTGTTGGCCTGCCGCCGGGTGGCCTGGAATGTGCCGAAGGGGTAGTCGAAGACGTACCGGGGCGTTGTGCCGGGCGTGCCGGTCCACAGCCCGTTGTCGCTGAACTTGAGCTCGTCGTCGGCGTAGTACGAGGCGGGCAGCGTCAGGGGATGGTGCGACGTGACGCCGGTGACGATCACGATGTGGTCGTACTTCGGGTCGCCGGCGTCGGGGTCCGTCGACCCGTAGAAGAGGTTCTCGTTCTCGTAGACCCCGACGGCCACCGGATAGCCCCGGATGACCTCGCCCTTCACCCACGCCAGGAAGTCGTCGGTGGTCGACGTTGTGCCCGGTGTCCAGGCCGACGAGGTGAGCCGCATCTGGGTGGCCGCGTGCCGGTCGTTGACCCCCAGGAGCAGTTGGGCATCCGGTTCGTACTGCGGCGTGCCGTCGCTGGCGATCGACCGGGCGTCGTACTGGGAGAGGTACTGCCCGTAGTAGAGGCCGGCGCTGATGAACGCCGTCTCGCCGCAGTAGCCGTTGTTCTCGTTCCACTGCAGCCGGGGCGGGATGGGGTTGTCGACCGACCACGTCGCACCGCCGGCCGTCGCGGCCTCGGACGTCGCCGCCCCGGACGTCGCGGCCCCGGCCCCGGCCCCGGCCGGACCTCCGAGTGGGCCCAGGCCCAGCAACGGGCCGATCACGGCCGCCGCCGCCAAGAAACACCCCGTGCCCCGCCGCCGTGGCCACGCCGCGACCACGGCGGAGCGGTGGCCGGGCCGTCGGCGTCGCCGCACCGGCCGACTGTACCCCGGGCTGCCGTCCGCCACCGGGTCGGGCGGGGTGGACGGCCGTTTTGACTATCGTCTGTGCCAGGCCCGTGTGCGGACGGTCGGAGGGATCGTGATCAAGTACATCGGCTCCAAGCGCCGGCTGGTGCCGGTGCTGGGTGAACTGCTGGCGGCGGCGGGGGCGGAGACGGCCCTGGACCTGTTCACCGGCACCACCCGGGTGGCGCAGGAGTTCAAGCGTCGTGGGGCGATGGTGACGGCGGTGGACACCGCCCGGTACTCCCAGGTGTTCGCCCAGTGCCACATCGCCACCGACGCCACCGCACTGGACAAGGACGACCTGGACGATGCCCTCCGGTACCTGTCGGCCCTGCCCGGCCGCCCGGGGTACTTCACCGAGACGTTCTGCATCCGGTCCCGGTACTTCCAGCCGTTCAACGGCGAGCGGATCGACGCCATCCGGGACGCCCTGGAGTCGGAGTTCAAGGGGCACCCGCTGTACCCGATCCTGCTGACCGGGCTGATCTACGCCGCGGACCGGGTGGACTCGACCACCGGGGTGCAGATGGCCTACGTCAAGGAGTGGGCGCCGCGGTCGTTCAAGCGGCTGGAGCTGCGGCCGCCGGACTTGCACGCCGGGCCGGGCCGGGTGCTGCGGGCCAATGCCTGCTCGGTGGCCCCGGGGCTGCCGAAGGTGGACCTGGCCTACCTGGACCCGCCGTACAACCAGCACCGCTACTACACCAACTACCACATCTGGGAGACCCTGGTGGCCTGGGACGCCCCCCCGCACTACGGGGTGGCCTGCAAGCGGATGGACGCCCGGGACCCGTTGACCAAGAGCGTGTTCAACGTCACCCGGGAGATGCCGACGGCCCTGCGGCGGCTGATCGGCGACGTCCGGGCCGAGGTGTTGGTGCTGTCCTACAACAACGAGTCCTGGGTGACCCTGGAGGAGCTGGTCGACATGTGCTCGGTCCGGGGGCACGTGGGGGTGCTGGCGTTCGACTCCAAGCGGTACGTCGGCGCCCAGATCGGGGTGTACAGCCCCAGCGGGCAGAAAGTCGGCCAGGTGTCCCACCTCCGGAACGTCGAGTACGTCCTGGTGGCCGGGCCCAAGGACCTGGTGGCCGCCATGACCGTTCGCCTGCCGGTCGAGCAGCGGCCCTGACTACGCTTGGCTCCACAGCCGGTGGCCGGTCAGGAGCGTTCCCCATGAACATCGTGGTCAGCAACGTCAAGGGTGGGGTCGGGAAGACCACCACCACTATGTACCTGGCGGCTTCCGCGGTGACCAGGGGGTACGACCCGGTGCTGCTGATCGACGCCGACCGGCAGGCGTCGTCGGCGGAGTGGTTCGAGCAGCGCCCGCTCTACGGGGTGGAGCTGGTGGAGGCGCCGTCGGAGCGGACCGTGGCGAAGTCCATGGAGCGCCACGACGGCCTGGCCGTGGTGGACACCCCGCCGGGGGACGAGCGGATCGTCCGGGCGGCCATCGAGCGGGCCGACGCCGTGATCATCCCCACCCGGGCCGGAGGGGTCGAGTACACCCGGGTGGTGGCCACCGTGGAGATGCTGCCGCCGTCCACGCCCCGTGGCGTGGTGGTGTGCGCGGCCCGCCTGGGGACCAACGACCTGGCCCAGACGGTGGAGTGGTGGACCGGGCAGGGGGTGCCGATCTGGGGGATCGTCCCGGAGCGGGTCGGCATCGCCGCCGGGCCGGAGGCCGGCCGGCTGTACCGGGAAGGGCTGGAGGCCTACGACGCGGTCCTGAAGAAGGCCGTGCGGAAGGCCGGCAAGCACAGGTAGGCCGCAGCGATCTCCGCCGCGGGTCAGGCGCCCCGCAGGACCACCTCGAAGGTCGAGCCGTGGCCCTCCTCGGTGGCCAGCTCGATGGACCCGTGGTGCAGGTCGGCGACGGCCTGGGCGATCACCAGCCCGAGGCCGGACCCCGCGATCTGTGCCCGCCGGGCGTTGGTCCCCCGAAAGAACCGGTCGAACACCTGGGAGGCCTCGTCGGCCGGGATGCCGATGCCGTCGTCGGCGACCACCAGGTGCCAGCCGTCGTCGGTCGGTCTGGCCTTGACCCGTACCGTGCCGCCGGCCGGGGTGTACTTGACGGCGTTGGACAGCAGGTTGTCCACCAACTGCCGGACCCGCTCCACGTCGCCCGGGAACGGCCGGCCCCGGACGGTGTCGACCAGGACGGCCACCCCTTTGGCCTCTGCGGTGGCCTGCGCCTCCTGCACCGCGGCGGCCACCACCTCGGGGAGGTCCACCGGGCCGACGGTGAGGGGGGAGATCCCGGACTCCAGCCGGCCGAGGAACAGCAGGTCACCCACCATGTGCAGCAGGCGCTCGGCGTTGCGCCTGATGATGCCCAGGTACTCGGCGCCCTCCTCGGAGCCCCGGGTCTCCGGGTCGTCGTCCAGCAGCTCGACGAAGCTGATGATCGAGGTCAGCGGGGTCCGCAGCTCGTGGGACACCGACAGGACCAGGTCGGTCTTCATGGCGTCCAGCTCCTGGAGCCGGCGGTTCTGTTCCTGCTCCATCTCCAGCCGGGCCGCCCGCTCGCGGTCGGCCTCCCGGCGGGACAGGGCCAGGTAGGCCAGCGCGGCCACCTGCTCGATGGTGCTCAGGTGGCCGATCAGGGGCTCCCGGTGGGTCCTGGACCACACCACCAGGCAGCCCAGGGCCTCCCGCGCGTCGACCCTGGGCTCGGCGGACCCGGCCGACATCGGGTGGTGGGGAGCGGGCACCGGGATGCTCCAGCAGGCCACGTAGCCGCCGGCCACCGCCGCCCGGGCCAGCGGCTCCGGGAGGAGGTCGGAGGCCGTGCCGCCTGCCAGGTTCGTGCCGCCTGCCAGGTCCTCGATCAGGACGTGCTCCCCCCGCTTCATGGCGTCCACCCACGGGCCCTCCGGGGCCAGCAGGGCCGGGTCGACCCCGGGGGCCACCCATGGGGTATCGCCGGCCGGCCAGAACAGGGCTACGTCGGTGTCGGAGATGCGCACCTGCAGGAACGCCAGCAGGCGTCGCAGGGGCCGGTCGCTCACGGTGTCCCGGGCCAGGGAGATCAGGGCCTCGTCCAGGGCGTGCCGCCCGGTGGCCTCACGGGCGATGGTGAGGTTCCCCCGGATGTCCGGATTGGCCACGAAGTTGTTGAACAGCACCTCCAGGGTCACCCAGTGGCCGCCGCGGTGCCGCATCCGGAAGTCGGTGGCCGCGCCGGCGTCGTCACGGTCCAGGCCGCCGTCCATCGGGTTGGTGGCCCCGAATTCCAGCAGCCCGGCCGCCATCTGCAGGTCGGTCGGGTGCATGTAGTCGAGGACGTTGGTGCCCACGAACTCGTCCGGGCGGTACCCGAGGACCTGGAAGACGGAGGGGCTGACCCACCGGACGGTGCCGTCGGCGTCGAACAGCGCCGAGACGTGGCTGGTCCCCCGCAGCAGCGCCAGCGCCGCGGCCTGCTCGTCGGCGGTCAGGCCGGCGAGCAGCGATCCGGTGGCGGCAGCGGTTGTCGATGGACTGGCCTGTTCCACTCCGCGCTCCGATGCCCGTGTCACCGCCGCCCGCTGGGGCGGGACGGTCGGCAGGTGGGTCCGCCGTGACCCGGCCAAACGCTACCGCACTCAAGGTGCGGATCGGTTGCCGTTGCAACCCCTCTGCACAGAAAACGGCCCGGTAGTCACCCGGCAGCGACCCGGCAGCGACCCGGCAGCGGCCCGGCGGGCCTCCGGCATCGGTACGCTGTCCGTCCACAGCCCCGGCGGTCCGGCCGCGGGCACGAGAACAGGGGGGACTCGACATGGCCGACCGGGCAGCCGCCGACCGGGTAGCCGACAAGGGGGCCGGCGCTCCGGGGGGTGCCCCCGGCGGCCGGCTGCTGGCCGGCAAGGTGTGCGTGGTCTCCGGGGTGGGCCCCGGCCTGGGCCGCCGGGCCGCCGTGGCCCTGGCCGGCCACGGGGCCGACGTGGTCCTGGCCGCCCGGCGGCAGTCGACCCTGGACGACGTGGCCGCCGAGATCGACGCCCTCGGCGGCCGGTCGCTGTCGGTGCCCACCGACATCACCGACCCGGACCAGTGCCGGCGGGTCGTCGATGCCGCCACGGCGGAGCTCGGCGGCGTCGACGTGCTGGTCAACAACGCCTTCCGGTACGACGTGTTCAAGACCTTCGAGGACGTGGACCTGGCGGCCTGGCGGGCGATCATGGACACCAACCTGTTCGGTTCGCTGCAGCTCACCAAGGCCGCCCTGCCGGCCATGCGGGCCCGCGGGAAGGGGTCGGTGGTCATGGTCGCCTCCATGGCCGCCCGCCGGCCCCCGGCCCTGCAGGGTGGCTACGCCATCTCCAAGGGCGCCCTGCTCACCGCCGTCCGGGTACTGGCCGGCGAGCTGGGGCCCAGCGCCATCCGGGTCAACGCGGTCGTCCCCGGCTGGATGCTGGGGCCGTCGGTGGACATCTACATCCAGATGACCTCCACCGGCCGTGGCATCACCGCCGAGGAGGTGGTCGCCGAGCTGGAGGACCCGATCCCGCTCAACCGGGTGCCCACCGACGAGGAGGTGGCCGGGTCCATCGTGTTCCTGGCCTCCGACCTGTCGTCGCCGATCACCGGCCAGGCCATCGACGCCAACGGCGGCGAGTTCTTCGGGTAGCGCCGCCGCCCGGCAGCCGACCGGGAGAGGCCCGTCAGGCCTTGATGAAGCAGGCCTTTCGCCGCCCCGGCGCCGGGTCGCGTGTGCCGAACGACTTCGCCACGCACTCGGTCCGGGACTCGCCACCCCACGGGGTGGACGGCCCGTAGGCGTACTCCTGCCGGTCGCCGGCGCCGAAGGCCACGGTGGCCTTGCCCTTGCCGACGCAGTACTGCCCTTCGACGGCGCAGAACGTGTAGCCGGCCTCCGGCGGCGCCGCCTGCCGGGTGATCGGGCCGATCGTCATGCTGACCGACAACGAACGGGAGTCGGCGTCGACCTCTCCGCCGCCGACGCAGGTCACCCCCTCGGGGCGGTCGCAGTACGCCCCGTAGCTCGCCCCGGCCCTCGGCTGGGCGATCAGCACGATCACCGACGCCTCCGCCGATGTCGGCGCGGTCA
Organism: Acidimicrobiales bacterium; assembly: GCA_035547695.1. GTDB lineage: Bacteria > Actinomycetota > Acidimicrobiia > Acidimicrobiales > RAAP-2 > DASZUK01. Next base: position 45,640 of record DASZUK010000018.1, on the reverse strand, counting down.
TGGACACGTGGAACCGGGCGTTGGTGGCGTCGAACGCACAGGACCCTGTCGCCTTGGCGACGAAGAGGTGGTCGAACGTCGTCTGGCTCGCCCTGTAGGTGGTGAACGACGGGAACTTCTTGTCCTTGTCGCAGTTCCCGGTCACGTCCCTGAATTTGATCACGGTGTCCTTCGGCACGTCCTTCCAGGTCACCCACAGCCCGACTGTCCTGTCCCCGTTGTGGTACTCCGCCCCCGCCGTCGGTGCGAAACCCAGCGCCCCGACGGCCACCGCACCACCCGCCGCGCCGGCCACCGCCCGCCACAGCGTCGACCGTTTCGGTGATCGACCCCTCATCATCACGCTCCCTCCGGCGACCCACCGAGTGCCTGTGATCGGCATGTTTGTGATCAGTGTACGGTGTCCGGGGGGCACGTGTCGACGCCCATTGCGGAGCTCGGTGGCGGCCACCGCTGCCGTCGCCGGTCAGTCGGCCCGGGCGGCCCGGCGGGCGACACGGGCCAGGTCGAGGCGGCCGCGGGCGAAGGCGTCGATCGTGCCCCACCGCCCCGGGATGTCGAGGACCTCGAGGTGGCCGACGGACCGGGGGAGCACCGGGTCCACGACGAGGTGCTCGCCGACCGGCTCGAGCCCGAGCATGGTCCGCAGGAGGAGCAGCGGGGCCCCGGTCGACCAGGCCTGGGGGCTGCACGCCGTCGGGTAGCGGACCGGGTACTTGGTGACGGTGCGGGCGTAGCCGCCGAAGGCCTCGGGGAGCCGGCCGCCGAAGAAGCCGGCGGCGGCCAGGATGCCCTCGGCCACCCGGGCCGCCTCGTCCTTGAAGCCGTACCGGCGCAACCCCCAGGCGACGAAGGAGTTGTCGAACGGCCAGACCGTGCCGACGTGGTACCCGATCGGGTTGTAGCGGCTCTCGCCCTCCGCCAGGGTGCGGACGCCCCAGCCGGAGAAGAGCCGGCGGCCCATCAGGTGGTCCACGACGGCCCTGGCCTTGGACTTGTCGACGATGCCGCTCCAGAGGAGGTGGCCGATGTTGGAGGTCAGCGAGTCGACCTGGCGGCCGTCGGGATCGAGGGCGACGGCGAAGTACCGGCCGTCGTCGACCCAGAAGTCCCGGTTGAAGCGGCGCTTCAGGTCGGCGGCGGCGGCCTCGAGCTCGTCGGCCAGGCCGGGGTCGCGCCACACCTTCCGGGCCAGCCGGGCGCCGCGGACCTTGGCGTCGAAGGCGTAGCCCTGCAGCTCGCAGGTGGCCCGGGGGAACCCCGGCAGGGTGCCGTCCCGGAACGAGATCGAGTCCCAGGAGTCCTTCCAGCACTGGTTCTCGAGGCCGGTCTCCTCGTTCCGGCGTCGGTACGAGACGTAGCCGTTGCCCTGCAGGTCGGCGTAGTCGTCGATCCAGGCCAGGGCGGCCCGGGCCTCGTACTCCAGGTCGCGGACCAGCTTCGTGTCCCCGGTCCAGCGCTCGTACTCGTCCATCAGGACCACGAAGAGGGGGGTGGCGTCCGCGGTGCCGTAGTAGGCGGAGTGGGGGCGCTCCTCGAACGCGGTGAGCTCCCCGTAGCGCATCTCGTGGAGGATGCGGCCGGGGTCCTCGTCCCGGAAGTCGTCGAGGCGGGTGCCCTGCCTCGCCCCCAGGGCCCGGAGGGTCGCGGCGGCGAGCTCGGGGACGAACGGCAGGGCCTGCAGGCTGGTGAGGATGGAGTCCCGGCCGAACATGGTCATGAACCAGGGAAGGCCGGCCGCCGGGAGGGACTGGCCGGGGACGACCGGGGCCTCGAACCGCAGGGCGGCCAGGTCCACCAGGCTCTGCCGGTAGGTGGCCTTCAGGGAGTCGACGTCGGACTCCAGCGCCGGCGCGGCGTCGAGCCAGGCCTGCAGGCCGTGCGCCATGCTCTCCGCCGACCGGGCGCGCCGGCGGGTCCGGGGGACCAGCTCGAACCCGACCCCGCTCGCCTCCACCACGACCTCGGCGGCCCACCGCCCGTGGGCCTTGACGTGGACGTCGAAGGTCAGCCCGTGCTCGTCGACGGCCGCCGGGGCGTCGGTGGAGATCCGGGTCGCCCGCCGGAACGTCTCGCGCTGGTACCGCAGCTCCAGGGACCCGTCGGCCACCGCACGGTGGTAGGACCCCTTCTTCTCCAGGGCGTCCTTCACCTCGAAGAGGTCGGCGAAGTCGCAGTCGGCCTCCAGGCGGACGGTGAGGTCGACGTCGTCGTGGCCGTGGTTGAGGACGACGAGCTCCTCCCTGAACCCCATGGCCACCGTCCGGTGCCGGATCACCGAGAGGTCGGCGTCGACGTAGACGGTGCCGGTACCCGGGACCAGGAAGAACCGGGTCTCGAAGTACTGCAGGTCGTCCACCGACAGCGCGTCCAGCCGCCGGCCGTCCACCGTCAGCACCCAGGTGGACAGGAACCGGGTGTCGAAGGAGAACAGCCCGGTCGGGTCGGTGGACGAGGCCTCGATGTCGCCCTGGCCGTCGCTGACGACGAAGGTGTTGCCGTTGAGGATGCTGACGGTGCCGTCGCTCACCGGGTCACCGTCCTTCCGATCCGTCGCTGCCGCTCGACGAAGGTCTCGGTCGACTCGGGGGGACCGGGGACGAGGCGGAGGAACGAGCTCACGGCCCCGATGTCGCCGTCGATCTGCAGCCGGCCGCGGAGGACGGCCGCCATGGCGTTGGTCCGGCCCTCCACGACCCGGTCCAGATCGGCCCGGTCGGCGTGGACCACGGCGTCGGGATGCCCCGGCCGGTGCGACACGGTGATGTCCCCCTTGGCCATCTCCACCAGGTACTGCGCCGTGCCGGCCCCGTCGGTGACATCGAACCGCACCGAACCGGTCACCCGCCGCAGCAGGGGCTCGTTGCCCCGGGCGGCGAGGTCGTCGAAGAACCTCCCGGTCGCGTCGTCCCGGGCCGCCCGATGGGTGCTCGTTGGTGCCATGGTCGTTCCTCCTCTTCCCCTGGTCCTCCTGGTCCTGTCACCTCGGTCAGCCCACCGGCTCCGCCACCGGCCGCCCGGCGCCGGCCGGCAGCCAGGCCGACACCAGCAGTCCGAGCACCGCGAAGCCCATCATCACGACGACGGCGGCGAGGAAGTGCTCGTTGCCGCTGAAGGCCGTCGACACCAGGACGGAGCCGACGATGGCGGTGCCGAGGGACGACCCCAGGTTGGAGGCGCTGCGCGAGATGCCGGAGATCTCGCCCTGCTCGGCGTCGCCGAAGGCGGACTGCACGACGTTGACCGCCGAGGTGAGCATGGCCCCGATCCCCATGCCCATCACCAGGATCCCGGGCACGAACGTCCAGATGCTCGACGTCGCCCGGGCGAACGCCAGGAGCAGCCCGAGGCCGAGCAGGGTCACCACGAAGCCTCCCCAGGTCAGCGTCTTCTGCGAGAACCACCTGGCCAGGCGGCCGGCGGTGGTCGCCGTCGACAGGATCCCGATGGTGGCCGGGGTGAGCACCAGGCCGGTCTGCACCGCGTTCAGGTCGCGGACCTCCTGGAGGAACACGGACAGGACGAAGAAGCTGCCCTGGAGGATCAGCCACTGGAGGTTCTGCGCCACCAGGCCCCGGTTGGACGTCTTGTTGCGGAAGAGGGCCGGCGCCACGAGCACCGGCTTGTGGGCCCGTGCCCGCCGCCGGAGGTACAGGACGAAGGCGACGAGGACGAGGGCTCCCGCGCCGACGAAGAGCCAGACCGGTGAGACCCCGCCCTTCTGGATGACGACGGTCCCGAAGACGGCGAACGACTGGCGGGACGCGAACCATCCGTAGGTCCGTGACTGCAGGAACCCCACGACCAGCAGGACGAGCCCTGCGGCGGACAGCACCGAGCCGACGACGTCGAAGTCGTGCTGCCGCTCCGCCGGCTCCGGGACGGTGGTGCGGGACGCCATGAGCCCGATCGCCGCGACCACCAGGACCTGGAGGATGAAGGACGCCCGCCAACTGATGGCGGTGGTGACCAGGCCGCCGATGAGCGGCCCGGCCGCGGCGCCGACCCCGCCGGCGGCGCTCACCAGGCCGAAGGCCCGGGCGCGGGACGGGGTGTCGGTGAAGGCGACGGTGACGATGATGTAGATGGGGGGGATCATGAGGGCCGACCCCACCCCTTCGAAGACGGAGTAGCCGACGACCAGCAGCGGGAGGCCGGTGGAGAGGGCGGCAATCAGGGCGCCGGCTCCGTAGACCACCAGCCCGAGCAGGAAGCACCGCTTCCTCCCCCACAGGTCGGTCAGCTTGCTGCCCGGGATCATCAGGGCCGCCATCACCAGGGTGAAGAGGGTGATCGACGTCTGGATCCCGCTGACGTCGGTGTGGAGATCGTGGGCGATGGCGCTGATCGCCACGTTCATGTTGGAGGCCGCGTAGCTGGCGATGAACTGGCAGAGGGCCAGGGGCACCACGATCCGGCCGGGCACCGCCGATCCGGACCCCGCCGCCGGCCGGGCCGCCGGGTCCGGGGACGTGCCGGGTCCCGGGGTCACCCCGAGACCGGCGCCGCCCGTGCAGCGGCCGGGACGGTGGGCGCGGTCGGCATCCCGAGACGGGCCAGGGACTCCGTCAGGCCACCGCCGGCACGGTCGAGCGCGGCGTCGAGGGCGGTGGCCGCCTGGATCAGGGCCAGGTGGGTGAACGCCTGGGGGAAGTTGCCGAGCTGCGCCCCGTTGGGGTCGATCTCCTCGGAGTACAGGCCGAGGTGGTTGGCATAGGTGGACATCTTCTCGAACGCGTACCGGGCCTCTTCGAGCCGGCCGGCGGCGGTCAGCGCGTAGACGTAGAAGAAGGAGCAGAGCGAGAACGTGCCCTCCTCCCCCGGAAGCCCGTCGGGGGAGGCGGAGGGGTTGTAACGGAAGACCAGGCTGTCGGTCACCAGCTCCCGGCCGATGGCGTCCAGGGTCGAGAGCCACCGCGGGTCCTTCGGCGCCACCAACCCGACGACGGGCATGAGCAGGTTGGCGGCATCGAGCACCTCGGCGGCCGGCTGCTGGGTGAACGCCCCGAGGCCGGGGTGCCAGCATGTCGTCATGACCTGGTCGTAGATGGCGTCGCGGGCGCGCACCCACTGGCCGACCGGCCCCGGCCGGCCCCGGCGCTCGGCCATCCGGACCGCCCGGTCCATGGCGACCCAGGCCATGACCCGCCCGTAGGTGAACGGCCGCCGACCGCCGCGGGTCTCCCACACCCCCTCGTCCGGCTGGTCCCAGTGCTGGGACAGCCAGTCCAGGATGGACCGCAGCTTCTGCCAGCCGTCGTGCCCCATCGGGTCGATGTCGTCGGCCCGGGCGAGCGCGTCGACGGCCTCGCCGTAGATGTCCAACTGCAACTGGTCGGCCGCCCCGTTGCCGACGCGGACCGGGCTCGACCCCATGTAGCCCTCGAGGTGGCCGAGCACCTCCTCTTCGAGGTCGCTCGAGCCGTCGACCCGGTACATGATCTTGAGCGGCCCGGACGGGCCGCCCACCTGCTCGGTCACCCGGTCGCCCAGCCACCTCAGGAACGTGCGGGCCTCGTCCAGGTAGCCGAGGCGGGCCAGGGCGTCGACGGAGAACGAGCCGTCGCGGACCCAGGTGTAGCGGTAGTCCCAGTTGCGGGACCCGCCCACCTGCTCCGGGAGGGCGGCGGTGGGCGCGGCCACCAGCGCGCCGGTCGGCGCGTACGTCATCAGCTTGAGGGCCATGGCGGACCGCAGCACCGTCTCCCGCCACCGGCCGCGGTAGGTGGACCGGTCGAGCCAGGCACGCCAGAACCGGACGGTGTCCTCGAACAACCTGATGCCCTCCTCGGTCGGGACCGCCCGTGGGCCCCCGGCCGGCGCGGTCTCGAGCAGGAAGGTCCGCGCCTGGCCGGCGTCGAGGGTGAAGTCCAGACCGACGCCCCCGCCCGCCGTCGCCCCGCCGTCGCCGGCGCCGTGGAGGGTGACCAGTTGGCCGGGTGCCTCGAACACCGCGCCCTCGCCGGTGAGGGCGACCCGGTGGGACTGGCGTGCGTAGTCGAACCGGGGCTCGCACCGCAGCGCGAACGGGACCCGGCCGCGGACGCACCGGGCGGCCCGGGCGATCCGGCGGTTGTCCGAGGGGATGCCGGGCCGGTCGACCGGCATGGAGTCCACCACCTCCGCGACGCCGCCCTCGGTGATGAACCGGGTGGCGAGGCAGGCCGAGCCCGGGAAGTAGAACTGCTGGGTCCGCAGCACGTGGACGGTGGGGGCGATCCGGAAGTAGCCACCCTCCCGATGGTCGAGCAGCGAGGCGAAGATGCTCGGTGAGTCGAACCGGGGGGCGCAGAACCAGTCGATGGTGGCACCGGTGGAGACCAGCGCCGCGCTCTGCAGGTCGCCGATCAGCCCGTGGTCGCTGATGGCGGGGTAGTGGTCGTCCACGGTGCACCTCCCGTCTCCCGCCGGTCCGGCGTGCCGTCTCCCGCCGGTCCGGCGTGCTGCTGGGTCCCCCCCGAGAGCGACTGGGGTCAGGCGGCGGTGGTCTGCCGGCCGAGCAGCTTGGCCTTCTGCTCCGCGAACTCCTGCGGGGTGATGGTGCCCTGTTCGGCCAGTGCGGCGAGCTTGGAGAGCTCGTCCGCCGTCGACGTCCCGTTGTCGGAGGTGGCCACGTCCTGGACGTACTTGCGGAAGGACGCCTCCTGGGCCTCGGCTTCGTCGACGGCCCGTTCGTGCATCGACCGCCCGCGGACGACGAGGTAGATGAGGGCGCCTATGAGCGGGACGATGAGCACCAGCAGGAACCACATCGCCTTGGCGAAGCCCCCGATGTCACGGCTGCGGAAGATGTCCACGAAGATGGTGACCAGCACCCAGATCCACAGGACGAAGCCGAAGAAGATGAACAGCGACCAGAAGATGTTCAAGAGGGGATACGTGTAGGCGATCATGTGACCTCCATTTCGTCCCGCTGGTTCGATTGTGGACCGGCGACCGATCCGTTGCCAGAGTCCAAAGTCCCGACGGCGCAACGGCATCGACGGGATCGACGGCATCGACGGTGCCGTCAGACGTTGGCGGTCGCCTCCGTCCGCCCGGTCCGGACGGCCTCGACCAGCGCGAGGTGGTCGTCCTCGTTCTGGTCGGCGTAGGCCCCGGCGAACCGGACCATCGCCTTGTCGAAGGTGTCGCCGGACCCGAGGTAGGCCGCAATGGCGGTGGCGTCGCCGGACCGCGCATGTCCCCGGGCCAGGGTCCAACCGCAGATCTGGGCGTACACCCGCATGGTGGCGGCCGTCATGGACTCGACGTTGCCGGAGATCTTCCAGTCCCATAGCTGCCGGACGTAGAAGTCCCGTGTAACGTCGTCGGCGCCCCGTGCCCTGCACCACCCGAGCATGATGTCGCTGGCCGCCTGCATGTAGCGCTGTCCCTGGACCACCCGCTGCCCGTGGTTGGCATAGCGGCTCTTGCCGACGTGGGGCTCCAGCACCGAGGCCTCGGCCTCCTTCACCTGGAGGAACAGCGGATCGGCCGGGTTCTGGCCGATGAGCAGGACCACCCAGCACCTGGTCCCCACGCTGCCCACGCCGACGACCTTGCGGGCGACGTCGACCAGCTCGAACCGGTCGACGAGGTGGCGCAGGTCCCTCCGGAGCGAATCCCGGTAGTTGTCCAGGGTGACGACGAGCGTGTCCCAGATGCGCTTGGCGTCGAGCTCCGAGAACACCTCCCTGATGGGGACCAGCAGCGGCGGATCGCTGACGAAGTGCAGTTGGCCGTCGTCCACCCGGACCAGCCGGTTGAACGCCTTCAGGTGGTTCTTGGTCCCGGCCTTGCCGGCACGCCGCTGGAGGTTGCGCAGCGTCTCCCTCGGCGCCTGCGTCCCCCAGCTCCGCACGATCCCGGCCTCGTCCAGCCTGGAGTACCAGATGTCCAGCACCCCCATGGAGGCGAACCCCCGGATGCCCTCCCGGTAGGCCCGGGCCGCCCAGCCGACGATGGCGCGGCGGTGGGTCTGGTCGAAGCCCCGGTCCCGGGCCGCCACCTCCAGGCTGGCGGCGAGCCGCTTCACGTCCCACTCGAACGGCCCGGGCAGCGTCTCGTCGAAGTCGTTGACGTCGAAGACCAGATCGCGTTCGGGGGAGGCGAACCCGCCGAAGTTCATCAGATGGGCGTCCCCGCAGAGCTGCACCTGCAGCCCGGTCCGCGGCCCGCCGGCCAGGTCGGCGGCCATGACGGCCGCCGCTCCCCGGAAGAACGCGAACGGTGAGGCCGCCATGCGCCCGTGGCGGATGGGGACGAGGTCGGCCACCCTGGTGCGCTCCTGCCCGGCCAGGATCTGTATCGCCTCCGTCCGGTGCCGGTCCGCCGCCCACTCACCGAGGCTCGCCCGGCTCACCGCCCGCCGTGCCGCCTTGCCGGAGGCGGCACGGTCCGCCTCTGACGCATACCCGTGGGCGTACCGGTGGGTGACCAGGGAGGGCGTCGTCGTCCCGACCGCCATCACCGCCCGCCCGGGGCCCCCGGCTGCCAGTGGGCGACCAGGGCGTAGATGACGAGGATGCCCAGGCCGATGTAGACAAGCGACCACACCGGGTAGTACGGCATCCACCAGATGGCGCTGACCGCACCGAGGGCCCCGGCGAACACCCCGATCCAGCGGGCCACCGGTGAGCGGACCATCACGGCGCACCCGCTCACGAACAGCACGATCCCGACCACCAACCACAGCCACCCGTACGTCGACAGGCTCCGGCCGAACAGGGCGTGATCGAGGTTCTCGGGGAGGGTGCCGTTGTAGGTGAAGGCCCAGACCGAATCGAAGATCCGCATCGTGCCGGCGACCAGCAGCACCAGCCCGGCGAAGATCAGCCAGCCGCTCCACGCCTCCAACCCCAGGCCGACGTCGTCCGGGGACGCACCGCCCATCCTTGTCGTCGTTCCCACCTCGGCAGCCATGGGGGCCTCCCTCGTCGCCGGCGATCCCCCCTTCGACCCCCCTTCGACCTCCGTCTGAGGTTCTGGAACCTCCTTTTCCATGGTCGTCGCAGGCAGCGCCCCCGGGAAGAGCCGAAGGTCCCGAAGGCCCGAAAGGCAGGATGGCCGGGAGGGGTCCCGCCGGGCAGTCAGCTCGCTTTCACATACTCCCGGAGCGCCCGGCGGATGGCTTCGGAGACGCTGACCCCGTCCTTGGCCGCCCGCAGGAGTAGGTCTCGCTTCAGCTCCGGGTCGAGTCGGACCGACTCGACCGACGACGGCGCCGAACCCATAGCCGGCCGACCACCTCGCCTGCGCAGCAGTTCGTCAACGTCATAGCCACGCTCTGCTTCGTCGGCCATGGCTTCGATCATCTCGTCGGTGATCGGGGTTCCGTCCGCCTTGGTCCCGTGCGTCTTCGGCGTTGTCGAGCACATGTTGCACGTCCTCCCCGGCGACGCCATGTCGGTACGCCGAGGGGAGAACCTCCACGAAGGAATCGTACTACGAAACTGCCTTCGCCTCGGCCAGCGGTCCGTACCCACGCCGACCGGCGCCTCAGTGGTCGGGCTGCCCGGATTTGAACCGGGGACCTCTGCGTCCCGAACGCAGCGCGCTAACCAAACTGCGCCACAGCCCGTCCGCCGGAACCACGGTCCCGACAGGACCGACAGCCTAGCCGCGCCCCCGGGAGCCGCCCGAAGCGGGGCCGGTGGCCGCCGACGGGGCCTTCTCGCCGTCCCCGTTCCCGTTGGCCCTGCCGCCGTCGTGGTCGCCATCGCCATCGCCGTTCCCGGGCCCGGCGCCGCCGGAGCCGTCCTCCCCTCCGGCCGCCTCCGGGACCCGCCGGACGATGACGTTGACGATCCGCCGCTTGTCCATCTCCTGCACCCGCAGGTCCCAACCGTCCACCCGCAGGGTCTCGCCCTCCTCCGGGATGTGCCCCAGGCCGTCCAGCAGGAACCCGGCCAGGGTGACGTAGTCGCCGTCCGGCACCTCCATGCCCAGCCGGTCCCGGACGTCGTCGACGCTGGCCCGGCCGTCCACCAGCCACCGGGACCCGTCCACCCGGACCACCGCCGGCTCGTCGTCGGCCGGGTCGAACTCGTCGTGCAGCTCTCCGACCAGCGGCTCCAGCAGGTCCTTGACCGTCAGCACCCCGGCCACCCCGCCGTACTCGTCCACCACCACCGCGAACCCGCGCCGTTGCTGCCGCATCTCCGCCAGCACCTCCAGGATCCGGCGGGACTCCGGCACCACGTACGGCTGCCGCAGCCGGCGGGAGATCTCCAGCGGTGACGGGTCCGGAGTGCCCGTGGTGGCCTCCCCCGTGTCGCCATCCAGCCGGGATCGCCCGCTCCGTGTCCGCCGGGACCGGAACAGGTCGTTCACGAACAGCAGCCCCACCAGGTCGTCCAGGTCGTCGTGGACCACCGGGAAGCACCGGTGGCCGGACTCCCGGATGGCCTGGGCCACGTCCTCGGCGGTGACCGGGATGGTGAGGGCCACCACGTCGGTCCGGGGGGTCATCACCTCCCGGACGTCCATGTCCCGGAGGTCGACCAGGGCCTCGGTGATCAGCCGCTCCTGCTCTCCGGCCGCCGACCGCTCGTAGGCCCGGTCGGCTGCCGACCGTCCCCTGTCGTCCCCTCGCCGGCCGGACCGGGACCACCGGCGGCGGCGACCCTCCGACTGCCCTGGTGGAGGCTGGTTGGCGCCGCTCCCCGACATGCTCCCCGGCTCGGTCAGCCGCCGGCAGTCGGGCCGGAGGCCGGTTCGGCGTTGCCCCCCACCAGGACCGGCACCGGCTGGTAGGCGTCGTCGGCGTACGTGCCGCCGTCCAGCAGCGCCGCGGCGGCCCGTCGCAACCGCAGCGGGTCCAGCGGCTTCACCAGCCAGCCCTCCGCCCCGGACCGCCGGGCCAGGAACACGTCCGGCCGCCGGTCCAGCAGCATCAGCACCGGCACGTGGGGGATGTCCTGGTACGACTCCTCCAGCCGCAGCTCCAGGCACACCGCCATGCCGCCCATGTTGCCCATCTGCATGTCCACCACCACCAGGTCCGGTGGGTCGGCCAGGACCGCCTTCACCACCTCCGGGCCCGACGCCACCTCGACCACCTCGGTGTCCGGGCCCTTGGTCACCGCCCCCACCTCGTGGCGGACCGTCGGAGCGTCGCTGGCGACCAGGATGGTGCGCACGGTCCGACACTACCCGAAGAGGTGGTCGGCCACCGACGCCAGTCCGGCCACGTCGTGGACGTCGGACCCCAGCAGCGGGACCCGGCCGACCGGGGCCGGGGCCACCTGCCGCACCAGGTCCTCGTAGGCCGCCGCCTCCCGGTCCGCCAGCCGGTCCAGCTCGGCCAGGTTGGCGACGATCGCCGCCAGGTCGCTGCCGGCCGGCGCCTCCGGGACCGCCAGGTCGTCGGCCCCGAACCGCGGGTGCACCCGGTTCACCACCAGCGCCGCCGGGGTCACCCCGGTGTCCGCCAGCTTGCCCGCGAAGAACGTCGCCTCCTCCACCGCGTCCGGCCGCGGCGACGTCACCAGCACGTACGCCGTCGCCGGGTCGGCGAGCACCGCCCGCACCGCCCGGGCCCGGCTCCGGAACCCCTCCTCCATGCCGCTGAACGCCTGGAAGAACGCCACCGCGTCGTCCACGATCTCCGCCCCGGCCACCTTGGACATCGTCCGCAGCAACGCCCGCGTAGCCACCGTCACCGCCTTCAGCCCCGCCCGCGTCGGCAGCAGCAGGGCCCGGAACAGCCGGTTCTCCAGGAACTGCGTCAGCCGCCGCGGGGCGTCCAGGAGGTCCAGGGCGTTGCGCGTCGGCGGCGTGTCCACCACCACCAGGTCGTAGTCGCCGGCCTCCGTCAGCTCGTACAGCTTCTCCATCGCCATGTACTCCTGGGTGCCCGACAGCGCCCCGGCCAGGTTCTGGTACAGCCGGTTCGACTGGATCGACCCCGCCTGCTCCTCCGTCCTCGCGTACCGGCGGACCAGGTCGTCGAACGTCCCCTTGGTGTCCAGCATCACCGCGTACAGCGCCCCCGGCCAGTCCCCCGGCACCACCGCCGGGGTGTTCGGCAGCGACTCCACCCCCAGCGCGTCCGCCAGCCGCCGCGCCGGGTCCACCGTCACCACGCACGCCCGCCGGCCCAGCCGGGCCGCCTGCAGGGCCAACGTGGCCGACACCGTCGTCTTGCCCACCCCCCCCGGCCCGCAGCACACCACCACCCGGCGGTCCGCCACCACCGATCCCAGCGTCGTCACCGCGCCTCCGGTCCCGGCTGCGGCGGTGGCGCAGCCGGTCCCGGCGGGCCGCCCGGTGTCGCCTCCAACCGGCCGATCCCGGCGGCCAGGGCGCCGGCCAGCGTCCGGAGCTCGTCGGGGCCGACCGACGGCTCCGACAGCCACGGCGCCCGGACCTGCGGCAACGGCAGCTCCCGGCCGAGCCGGGCCACCTGCGCCTCCGCCAGCCGGTGCCGGTGGACCCTGAACCCCCGGGCCGCTTCCAGCGCGGCCACCTGTCGGTCGTCCAGCCGCACCCCGGCCTGCTCGGCCGCCCGGGCCGTGCCCGTCTGCAGGGCCGCCGGCGCCTCGTCCCAGCCGTTCACGATCACCGGGCCCAGCCGCACCCCGGCCCGGTCCTCAAGCTGGTAGCCGGCTTCCACCGTCTCGCTCACCGGCATCTCCTCCGGCAGGGTCACCAGCACCACCCGGCACCGGGCCGGGTCGGTCAGGAGCTCCACCACCTCCTCCGCCTGCGCCCGCACCGGGCCGCCGCGGGTGGCGTCCAGCAGGCCGCCGGCCGAGGTCAGGAACGTCATGGCGTGGCCGGTGGCCGGCGCGTCCACCACCACCAGGTCGGCCGCCGGCTGCCGCTCCAGTTGCTTCACCTTCCCCAGCACCAGCACGTCCCGGATCCCCGGGATGGCGGTCGCCACCACGTCCAGCACCCCCGACGACACCAGCCGCTTGGACACCCGTTGCAGCCCGTGGTCCGCCAGGTACTCCAGCAGCGCGTCGTCCGGGGTCAGCCGCCGCCCCCGGACCGTCCCCCGACCCCGGACCGTCCCCTGCCCCCGAACGGCCCCCCGACCCGGAGCCTCGTACAGCACCACCTCGTCGTAGCCCAGCGGCTCCGTCCGGCCGAAGGCGCCGGCCAGTCCGGCCTTGCCCTCCAGCTCCACCACCAGCACCGACAGCCCCGCCTCGGCGGCCGTCCAGGCCAACGCGGCCACCATGGTGGTCTTGCCCACCCCGCCCTTGCCGGCCACGATCAGCACCCGGCTTTCTGCGCAGAACGTGGCCACGTCCATCCCGCGGCAGCGTAGTGCCGGACGGAGAATCCCTGGTAAACACCCTTGTCTATTCGGTTCGGGCGGGGATACCCTGGTCACGGACGTGGGAGGGGGTCCCAGCGGAGTGGCGATGCGGCAAGGCGTAGAGGTCTGGCAGGGTAAGGCGGCGTGCCGGGGGCCGCAGGCGTCGGCCTTCTTCCCCCCGTCCCATGCCGAGCGCAAAGAGGAGAAGCTGGCCCGGGAAGCCCGGGCCAAGGCCATCTGTGCGGGCTGCCACGTCCGTGACGACTGCCTCGGCTATGCCATCGCCATCCGGGAGCCCCACGGCATCTGGGGCGGCCTCAACGAGGCCGAGCGCAAGCAGCTCCTGGACCGCCGGGCCGGCTGACCCACCGGCCCGGTCGGTGCCGGACCACAGTCAGTCTTCCTCGTCGTCGTCGTACCCGTCGTCGCCGTAGCGGTTGCCGCCCCAGCCCAGCATGGCCGGCACGGTGGCGACGACGACGACGAACAGGATGAACGTGATGACGTGCACCGACGTGCACCACAGGCAGATGTTGCCGATGATGAGCAGCTCCGCCGACACCAGGTAGAGGGCGAACAGGACCCCCACGGTGGCCATGGCCAGGCGCACCATGTGGATCCGGCGGTCCGCGGCGAACCACAGCATCGGCAGGTTGACCACCGTCATCGCCGTGTAGAACACCAGGCCCAGCACCGCCACCGGGATGCCCAGGAAGTAGGACTGGGCGCTGGTGGTCACCTTCTGGCAGTTGATCAGCCCCTGGTCGCTGCAGGCCAGCGGGATCTTGGCGAAGTGGTCGATGGTCAGGTAGATCGAGATGCCCAGCCCGATCAGGGACAGCGCCAGGGCCGTCGCCACCCGCCAGCGGGCCGGCGTCGCGTACAACTGGTCTGGTTCGGCGACCGCGGTCATGGTGTCACCCCCTCACCGTCGTCCGGGCCCTCAGGACTTGAGGCCCATCGCCTTGGCCGCCTCCGTCACGCCCTTGCTGCCGCACACCGACGCCGGCTTGTTCCCGTCGCTGGCGCAGGTGGCCGCCGACAGGTAGTTCGAGGTGGCGATGACGGCCTGGGTCACCGGGTTCTTGGCTGTGGTCAGCCCGCCGGCGATCTGGGCCCGGGTCAGCCCGGACAGCACCGCCGGGGTGTAGCTGGCCCCGGCCACCAACACCTTGTTGCCGATGTCCATGAACGGGATGGACCCGCCGCTGCTTGTCGACGCGCCGGTGTACTTGCCCACGTCGAACTTCTTCACCAGCTTCTTCTCTGTCGCGTTGAGCGGGTTCAAGATGGTGTACCCGGTCCCGGAGCTGTTCTGGACGTTGCTGTAGTACTCCCGCAGCCGCACCGCGACGTACGGGCTGGAGAAGGTGGCCTTGGCAAACGTCAACGTCTGGGTGTTCGCGTACACGTCGGTCGAGCTGGACTGCATCGTGCCCAGCCCGGTGAACTTGCCGAACCGGGACAGCGACGCGACGATGGCCCACCGCTGGGCGGCGCAGTACGGGCAGAACTCCCCGCCCATGTAGAACACCCCCGGCTGCCCGTTGAAGGTCAGCAACGGTTGGTTCTTCAGGACCTTCGGCGGCGTCACCGTCACTGTCGGCGACGAGATGCCCACCGTGTCGTACACCGACGCCGGGATGTCGGTGACCTGCTGGGCGATTGTCGCGGGCAGCGGCTGCGACGTCGGCGCTGTCCCCGGTGACGACGACCCGCTGGTCAGCTTCACCACCACCAGCACGATCACCACGATCAGCACCAGCCCGACCACGCCCCAGGTCAACAGCGCGGTGGACGACCGCCGGGGACCGGTCGCCCCGGCCGGCCGGCCGCCCGGGCGGGGGGACCGCTGCCCGCCCCCGGCGGGCCGCTTGCCGCCGACACCCTGGCCGCCCTTGCCCGCACCCTTCCCCTGGGTCCCCTGGGCTTTCCCCTGGGTCCCCTGGGCGCCGTTCCGGCTCCCTTTCGGGGTCGTCCGCTGCCCGCCCGCCGGTTGGCCCGAGACCCCCCTGGCGACGTCCTTGCCGCTGACGGCCCGGCTCTGCTGTCGGCTGCGCTCCTTGGCTTCCGCGGAGCGGTTCGGTTGGTCGTTGTCTGCCATTGGTCGAGTCCTCGCGGGTGGCGGCTTGGCGGGGCTCCCGGCCAGGACGGGTAACGAAGGTTTCCTGGTCGGAGGCTATGTGGCGGTTAGCGTAGACCAGTGTCCGGGGCCGATGCGTTCGGGTTTTCACCAGGCCCGCCACGAGTAGCCTCCATGGCAGTGACCCTCCCTCCGGACGCCGCCGACGGCCCCCAGCCGCTCCGACCGGCGGCCACCGTCATGGTGGTCCGGGACGGCGACCACCGGTCGGCGCCGCTGGAGGTCCTCATGGTCCGCCGCAACCTCCGCTCCGACTTCGTCGGCGGCGCCTACGTCTTCCCCGGCGGCGGCGTCGACCCCGACGACGGCGGTCCCGCGGCCGAGGACTGCTGCACCGGCCGCACCGACGCCGACGCCAGCCGCCTCCTCGGCCTGCCGTCCGGCGGGCTCGCCTACTGGGTGGCCGCCCTCCGGGAGTGCTTCGAGGAGGCCGGCATCCTCCTGGCCGGTCCCGCCGGCGGCGACCTGCTGTCCCTGGCCGATCCGGGCACCGCGGCCCGGTTCGTGGCCCACCGGGCCGACGTCAACGCCGGCCGCCGCCGGTTCCTGGACGTCTGCCGCGAGGAGCACCTGGTCCTGGCCACCGACCGCCTGCACTACTTCGCCCACTGGATCACCCCGGCCGGCGCCCCCCGCCGCTACGACACCCGGTTCTTCGTCGCCGCCGCCCCCGTCGGCCAGACCGCCGCCCACGACGCCGCCGAGACCATCGCCGACGAGTGGGTCCGCCCCGCCGACGCCCTGGCTCGCCACCGCCGGGGCGAGATCGAGATGATGCTGCCCACCATCCGCACCCTCCAGGACATCGGCCGGTTCCCGACCACCGCCGACCTGGTCGCCGCGGTCGCCGCGGTCGCCGCGGTGCCGGCCGTGGAGCCCAAGATCATCCTGGAGGGCCGCGGCTCCCGCATCGTGCTCCCCGGCGACCCCGACTACGACCGGGTGACCGCCCCGCCGCCGCCCGGCCAGGTCGACTTCAACGACGCCGTCCGCACCTCCAGCCGGGCCGCCAATCCCGAACCGCCGGCGACCGGCGACCGGTGACACCGGGTCCGCAGGGCCCGATGGCTCCGAAGGCCACACGTCGCCGGTCCGCCGGTCGATGAGCGGCCCGCCCGCGCCGGTCCCCCCCGGAGCCACCGGCCCGGCACCGGTGCCCGGCCGGCCCGACCAGTTGCTGCCCGGCCTGGTCCGGTTGACCGCCCCCAACCCCGGCATGATGACCGGCCCGGGGACCAACACCTACCTCGTCGGCACCGCCGACCTGGCCGTGGTCGACCCCGGTCCGGACGACGACGGCCACCGCGCCGCCATCCTGGCCGCCGCCGGGTCCCGTCCCGTCCGCTGGGTGTTGGTCACCCACACCCACCCCGACCACGCCCCCGGCGCCGCGCCGCTGGCCCGGGCCTGCGGGGCCGAGATCGTCGGCTTCGACGCCCGGGACGGCTTCGTCCCCGACCGCACCGCCGGCGAAGGGTGGACCCTGGCCGTCCCGCCGTACCGGGTCCGCGCCGTGCACACCCCCGGCCACGCCAGCAACCACCTGTGCTGGCTGCTGGAAGAGCCCCGGCTGCTGCTCTCCGGGGACCACGTCATGCAGGGCTCCACCGTCGTCATCCGCCCACCCGACGGCGACATGTCGGCCTACCTCGACAGCCTCCGCCAGCTGCGCCGCCTGGACCCACCGCTGGCCGCCATCGCCCCCGGCCACGGCCGCCTCATCGACCAGCCCGCCGCGGTGGTCGACGCCATCGTCACCCACCGCCTGCAGCGCCAGGAGATGGTCGCCCGGGCCCTGGCCGCCGCCGGCCACGCCACCGTCGACCAACTGCTGCCCGTCGTCTACGTCGACGTCGACGCCGACCGGTACCCGGTGGCCCGCAACTCCCTCTGGGCCCACCTGCGGAAGCTGGCCGCCGACGGCCGTGCCGTCCTGGCCGACGATGCCGGCCGTGCCGCCCTGGCCGACGACGCCGGCCGTGCCGTCCTGGCCGACGGGGCGGGGGCCGACGGGACCGGCGCCGATGGGGCGGGGGCCGACGGGGCGGGGGCCGACGAGATCGACCGGACCTGGTCGGCCACCCCGGCTACCGCGCCGTAGGGCGGCCGTCGGCGGCGGCCACCGCGGCGGCCACGTGGTCGAGCAGCCGGGCGGTGCAGCCGGCCGAGTCCACCACCGGGGCGACGTCCTCGGCCACCGCCCGGGCCAGGCCGGCGAAGACCGCCCCGAGCTCCCCGTCGTCGAGCGCGACCGGGCGGCCGTCGTCCCCGGCGGCGGACAGGTCCGGGTGCAGAGGCACCGTCCCGACCAGGGGCACCCCCAGGGCGCCGGCCAGCCGGGCCCCGCCGCCGCTGCCGAACAGGGCGTAGGTGGTCCCGTGGTCGCAGGTGAAGTCGCTCATGTTCTCCACCACCCCGGCCACCCGCAGGTACCCCCGGCGGGCCATGTCGGCGGCCCGGGCGGCCACCTTCTGGGCGGCCAGCGGAGGGGTCGTCACGATCAGCATCTCGGCCCGCGGCAGCATCCGGGCCAGGCCCATCTGCACGTCCCCGGTCCCCGGCGGCAGGTCGATCAACAGGTAGTCCAGGTCCCCCCAGTGGGCATCCTGGAGGAACTGCTGCACCGCCCGGTTCAGGACCAGCCCCCGCCACATGATCGCCCGGTCCTCGTCGGCCAGGAACCCCATGGACAGCACCCGCAGCACCCCGTCCGGTCGGCCGCCGCCACCCGGTACCGGCCGCTCCAGCGGCACCATCTTCCCCCCCCGGGCCTCCACCCCGCCGTCCATGCCCAGCAGCCGGGGCACCGAGAACCCCCAGATGTCGGCGTCCAGGATCCCCACCGTCAATCCCCGCCGGGCCAGCGCCACCGCCAGGTTGACGGTCACCGACGACTTGCCGACCCCGCCCTTCCCCGACGCCACCGCCAGCACCCGGGTGCCCGCCGGCACCGACGTCGCCGGGGCCTCCTCCCGGGCCTTCCAGCGGGCCC
The DNA here is from genome assembly GCA_035547695.1 of Acidimicrobiales bacterium. Taxonomy (GTDB): domain Bacteria; phylum Actinomycetota; class Acidimicrobiia; order Acidimicrobiales; family RAAP-2; genus DASZUK01. The sequence continues at coordinate 27,253 of DASZUK010000018.1, read as the reverse complement.
GGGCCATCACCGCCGACTTCTCCTCCGGGTTCATCTCCCCGATCGACAGCGCCACCCCGGACACCCCCGGCAGCCCGCCCAGCCGGCCCCGGACGTCCCGTTCGATCTGGGCCCGTAGCGGGCACCCGGCCACGGTGAGGGCGACCGACACCGACACCACCCCGTCGGGGCCGACGTCAAGCTGGCGGACCATGCCCAGCTCGACGATGTCGGCGCCCAGCTCCGGGTCGATGACCGCCCGCAGCGCTTCCCGGGCCTCCTCCGCCGTCGGCGGCGCCGGAACTGGGGGAGGCGTCGGTGCTGGCACGGCCAGAATTCTACCGGCGCGTGCCCGCCGGCCCGCCGCCGGTAACATGGTCGGTGGCCCCGACGGAGGGGCTGCTGCCCCCAGGAGCGAGGGGCCAGGAAGCCCAGGAAGCAGGTAGGCCCGGAACGGGCCCCGGGGGAATGGGCAGGACGGAGCGTAGGAGGCAACCGTGACGACGATGGCGACCTCGGTGAGCATCGGCAAGAAGCCGGACCCGGTGACCCTCACCGACGTGGCGGCGGTCAAGGTGGCCGAGTTGCTGGCCGAGGAAGAGGGCAGCGAGAACCTGGCCCTCCGGGTGGCCGTCAAGCCGGGCGGCTGCTCCGGCTACAGCTACGAGATGTACTTCGACTCCGAGCTGGGTGACGACGACGTGGTCAGCGAGTTCGGCACTGTCCGGGTCGTGGTGGACGCCGCCAGCGCCGACCTGTTGACCGGAGCCACCCTGGACTACAGCGACGGCCTGCAGGGGGCCGGGTTCCACATCACGAACCCCAACGCCACCCGGACCTGCGGCTGCGGGTCCTCCTTCAGCTGATCTCCTTCGACCTGGACGGCCACCCCGTCCAGGTCACCGACGACGGCGGGTCCCTGCTCGACGCCCTCCGGGAGCAGTTGGGCTGCCGGACCCCGAAGGACGGGTGCAGCCCGCAGGGGCAGTGCGGCTGCTGCACCGTCTGGGTCGACGGCGCCCCCCGGGTGTCCTGCGTGACGCCGGTCCGCCGGGTGGCCGGCCGGGCCGTGACCACCGTCGACGGGCTGCCGGCCGACGTCCGTCAGGCCTGGGTCGACGCCTTCGTGGCCGCCGGGGCCAGCCAGTGCGGGTTCTGTACCCCCGGCATCGTCATGCGGCTGGCCGCCCTGGCCAACCGCCCCAACCGCCCGCCGGCCGACGAGGCCGCGGTCCGGACCGCCCTGCTGGCCCACCTGTGCCGCTGCACCGGCTGGCAGACCGTGGTGGAGGCCGCCGGCGCCGTGCTGGGGACCGACCCCGGCGTCGGCCCGGGCTCGGTGCCGGGGGACGAACCGGCCATCCCAACGGCCATCCCAACGGCCACCTCGCCGGCCACCTCGACGGCCACCTCGACCCTCGGCCCGGCCCGCGATCCGCTGCTCGCCGCCTGGCGGGCCCAACTGGAGGGGCCGATGTTCCAGTCGGCCGGGGCCGGCACCGTGCTGGGGCGGGCCGGGTTCGCCGACGACACCGCCCCGCCCGGCGCCGTGGTCGCCGTCCCGGACGCCACCGGCGGGCTGGCCGTCGCGGGCACCCTGGCGGAGGCCCGGCGCAGCTCCGGGAAGGTGCAGGGCCGGAACTCCACCGTCCCGCTGGCCCACCCGGTGGCGCCGCCGCCGGGGGACTGGGTGCTGTCGCTGCAGACCACCTGGGTCGAGCCGGCCTACCTGGAGCCGGACGCGTCGTGGTGCGTGCCCGGCGGCCGCCCGGCGTCCCCGCTGGCCAACGGCGGCGCCTTCGGCGGCAAGCGCCGGTCGCCGGTGCCCGAGGCGGCGACGGCGCTGGCCGGCGAGCTGGGCCGACCGGTGCGGGTGCTGTGGTCCAGGGAGGACGTGGTCCGCCGCGGCCCGAAGCGCCCGCCGGTGGCCGTCGGGGTCCGGGCGGACGGCACCGGGGTCCTGCGGGTGGCCCGGTCCGGCTCCGACGATCTCGAGGGGCTGGCGGACCGGGTGGCCCGGGCCGCACCCGGGCTGGCGGTGGAGCTCGTCGACGTCCCCGGACCGCCGACCTCCGCCGACCTCCGCGGCGCCGGCTGGGCCGAGGCCGCGGTGGTCACCGCCGTGCTCGGCGCCCTGGCCGGCGGCCACGCCGGACCGGGCACCCCGGCGGAGGTGACCGGACCGTCCGGCGGCCGGGCCCGGGTGACGGTCGCCGAAGACGGCACGGTGTCCGCGGAGGTCTGGGCCGGGGAGGTGCTGGACCCGGTGACCCTCCGGTCGTACTGCGTCGGCGCCGTCCACCAGGCCCTCGGGTGGGTCCGGTCCGAGGGCATCGCCGTCGACCCGGCCGGCGCCGTCCACGACCTCACCATCCGCTCCTTCGGCATCCTCTCGGCGCGCGACACTCCCCATGTGGACGTCACCGTGCACCCCTCCGACCGCTGGCCGGTCAACGGCTCCGACGCCGTCTTCGCCGCCACGGCCGCCGCCGCCTGGCTGGCCGACGGCCTCCCACCCGCCTGGCCCACCCGCCGGGGCCCCGCTGCCGGGACAGGGGCGGCCCGATGAGCCCCGCCGGGTCCCCGCCGGTCGGTCCGTACAGCCCGGTGCTGCGGTCCGGGGACTGGGTGGTCACCTCCGGCCAGATCGGGGTGGCGGCCGGCCCCGACGGCACGCCGGCCGTCGTCCCCGGGGGCACCGTGGCCGAGCTGCGCCAGGCCCTGGACAACCTGTCCGCGGTGCTGGCCGGCGAAGGCGCCACCCTGGGCGACGTGGTGAAGACCACCCTGTTCCTGGTGGACATGGCCGACTTCGCCGACGTCAACGCCGCCTGGGTCGCCGCCTTCGGTGACCACCGGCCCACCCGCTCCGCCGTCGCCGTGGCCGCCCTGCCGCTCGGGGCCAGGGTGGAGGTGGAGGCCTGGGCCCGTGCCCCCCGGCCCTGATCCGGCCGGGGGCTCCGACCTGCCCGGCGACGCCTTCCTCCGCGTCCCCCACCCCGACCGCCTCGACCCCCACCATCCCGCCTACGACGACATCCTCCGCGCCCACGGGGCGGCCCTGGACGCCGGCGAGGCCGGCTACCGGGACCCGGTGTCCGGCCTGTTCGTCCTGACCGCCGGGTGGCTGTGGGCCCGCGGCACCTGTTGCGACCAGGGCTGCCGGCACTGCCCCTACGTCGGCCGTTAGGCCACCGCCAGGCCGGGTCGCCTGCCGCCGGGTCGCCTGCCGCCGGATCGCCTACGCCGGGTCGGCGCCCTCGCTGCCCGCCCCGGCTGTGCCGGCTGTGCCGGCCGTCCCACCGGCCGGCACAGCCCAGCCGCCCTGGCCGAACCGGTAGCCGACGGACCGCACGGTCTGGATCAGGTGGGCATGCTCCTCGCCGAGCTTGGCCCGGAGGCGGCGGACGTGGACGTCGACGGTGCGGGCGCCGCCGTAGTACTCGTAGCCCCACACCCGATTCAACAGGGTCTCCCGAGTGAACACCTTGCCGGGATGGGCGGCCAGGAACCGGAGCAGCTCGTACTCCATGTAGGTCAGGTCCAGCACCCGACCGGCCACGGCGGCCTGGTAGGTCTCGAGGTTGAGGACCAGCGGGCCGTACTCGATGAGGTCCGGCTGCAGGCCCCGGCCGGACCGCCAGAACAGGTGCTCCAGGCGGGCCACGACCTCGCCGGGCCCGACGGGCAGGACGCAGAAGTCGTCGAACAGGTCGTCCCGGAGCTGCAGGTCGGCGATCTGGTTGGGGGCCACCACCAGCAGCAGCGGGCTGAGCGGGACCTCGCGCCGGCGGAGGTGCCGGCAGAAGGCGACGCCGCCCCCGAGGTCGGCGGCGGCGCTGACCACGGCGCCGGCCCAGCCGTCCTTGGTGGCCCCCTGCTCGGTGGCCGCCTGCTCGGTGGCGTCGACCAGGTCCGGTCGGCTGACGCAGCGGAAGTCGTAGCCACCCTGCCGCAGGGCCGCCTGGAGGTCGGGCGGCAGCGGGTCGGGGTAGCAGAGGAGCGGCTCCACGGCGGTCAGCCGATCGGGTCGGGGTGGGCGGAGGGCGCCGCGTCGGGGGTCACAACGTCGGGAGGTACCGGTCCAGCTCGAACTGGGTCACCTCGGACTTGTAGGCGGTCCACTCCGCCCGCTTGTTGCGGAGGAACCACTCGAACACGTGCTCCCCCAGGGTGTCGGCCACCAGCTTGGACTGCTCCATGGCGTCCACCGCGTCGTCCAGGCTGGTGGGCAGCGGCTGGATGCCCTTGGCGGCCAGCTCCGGGCCGGACAGGCTGAACAGGTTGGCGTCGGCCTCCGCCGGCAGGTCGTAGCCCTCCTCGATGCCCCGCAGGCCGGCGGCCAGGATGACGGCGAAGGACAGGTACGGGTTGCAGGCGCTGTCCGGCGCCCGGTACTCCAGGCGGGTGGACTCGGTCTTGCCGTGCTTGACCACCGGCACCCGGACCAGGGCGGACCGGTTGTTCCGGGCCCAGCCGATGTGGACCGGGGCCTCGTAGCCGCTGACCAGCCGCTTGTAGGAGTTCACCCACTGGTTGGTGACCGCGGTGATCTCCGGGGCGTGGCGCAGCAGGCCGGCGATGAACCGGTGGGCCACCGCGGAGAGCCCGTAGGGGTCGTCGGTGTCCACGAAGGCGTTGCGCTCCCCCTCCCACAGCGACACGTGGGTGTGCATCCCCGACCCCTGCACCCCGGCCAGCGGCTTCGGCATGAAGCTGGCGTGCACCCCCTCCTGGCGGGCCAGCTCCTTCACCACCAGCCGGGTGGTCATGACGGTGTCGGCCATGGTGAGGGCGTCGGTGTACCGCAGGTCGATCTCGTGCTGGCTGGGGGCGTCCTCGTGCTGGGCGTGCTCCACCGGGATGCCCATCTCCTCCAGCATCAGCACCGTCCGGCGCCGCAGGGTGCTGGAGAGGTCGGCCACCCCGACGTCGAAGTACGACCCGGCGTCCAGGGCCGCCGGGGGGTGCGACGGGTCGGGGTCGGCGAAGTAGAAGTACTCCACCTCCGGCGAGGCGAAGAAGGTGTACCCCGACGCCCGGGCCCGCTCCAGGGTCCGCCGCAGGGCGTGCCGCGGATCGCCCTCGAACGGGGTGCCGTCCAGGTTGACGATGTCGCAGAACACCCGGGCCACCGTCTTGCCGTCGCCGGCCTTGCCGTCACCGGCGTGCTCGTCGCCGTGCCAGGGCAGCAACTGGAAGGTCTTCAGGTCCGGCCGGGCCAGCACGTCGGACTCCTGCACCCGGCTGAACCCGTCGATGGCCGACCCGTCGAAGGTCATCCCCTCGTCCAGGGCGTTCTCCATCTCCGCCGGGGTGATGTTGAACGCCTTGGCCGTCCCCAGGACGTCGGTGAACCACAGTTGGACGAACCGGATCCCCCGCTCCTCCACCGTCCGCAGCACGTAGTCCCGCTGGCTCTGCACGTCACCAGTCTTTCAGTCGAGTGGGGTCGGTGTGCCCGCCGGCGCGGAAGGAGCCGGGCCGACCGACCCGGCTCCTTCCGTCCACGGCGTGGTGCGGCGCCGTCAGCCGACCTCGGCGGCGCTGCAGACGGTGTTGGTGAGCAGCCGGCTGACCACGTAGGGGTCGCAGTTGGCGTTCGGCCGCCGGTCCTCCAGCCACCCCTTCTTGTCCTTGGCCACCTGCCACGGGATGCGGATGGAGGCGCCGCGGTCGGAGGTGCCGTAGCTGAACTTCGAGTAGTGCTGCGTCTCGTGGGCCCCGGTCAGCCGCAGCTCGATGCCCACCCCGTAGTTCTCGACGTGCTCGTCCACGTTCTTCCCCAGGGCCTCGCAGCCGGCGATGATGGCGTCCCAGCCGCCGTCCTCCCGCATCTCCTTGGTCGAGAAGTTGGTGTGGCAGCCGGCACCGTTCCAGTCGCCGAGCATCGGCTTCGGCTCCAGGGTGGCGAACACGCCGAAGTCCTCGGCGATCCGGAACAGCAGCCACCGCGCCGTCCACAACTGGTCCCCGATGGTCGGGGGCGGGAGGATGCCGATCTGGAACTCCCACTGGCCCATCATCACCTCGGCGTTGGTGCCCTCTATGCCCAGCCCGGCCTTGATGCAGGCCGCGGTGTGCTTCTCCACGATCTCCCGCCCGGGCATCTTGTCGCCACCGACCCCGCAGTAGTACGGCCCCTGCGGAGCGGGGTAGCCGTTGAGCGGCCAACCCAGTGGGCGACCGTCCTGGAGGAAGGTGTACTCCTGCTCCATCCCGAACCACGGCTCGTGGGAGCCGAACCGCTCGGCCACCTCCACGCAGGCCGCCCGGGTGTTGGTGGGGTGCGGGGTGAAGTCGGTCAGCAGCACCTCGCACATCACCAGCTTGTCGTTCGGGCCCCGCAGGGGGTCCGGGCACACGAACACCGGGTTCAGCACGCAGTCCGAGTTGTCGCCGGTGGCCTGGTTGGTGCTGGAGCCGTCGAACCCCCAGATGCCCGGGTCCTTGCCGTCAGGGATGATCTTGGTCTTGCTCCGGAGCAGCGGCGACGGCTCGGTGCCGTCGATCCAGATGTACTCGGCCTGGTAGCTCACTTGCACTCCTCCGCTCGTCGGGTCGTGTCGTCTGCCCGGCCCTCCAGCGTGCCAGATCCCGATTTCCCTGTCGTTTCCTCCCTGTGAATGCCGCGTGAACAGGGCATGGGCGCCGGCCCTGCTCGCACCGGGGGTCCCCCGGACGCTAGAACCCTGGGGTGGCCGAGGAGCCCGGAGTGGCCGAGGACGGGGTGTCCGATCGCGACGGCGGGCTGACCGCGGTGGCCGCCCGGGCCGCCCTCGAGGACGGGTCGACGCCGCCCGCCCGGGCGGACACCGGGCTGGCCGCCGGCCTGCCGGAGACCACCGGGTACCGGCTGAAGCGGTTCCTGCTCGGCCCGCCGCTGGTCAACGAGCAACTGGTGGGCCAGCGCCTGGGCAAGCCGACCGCCCTGGCGGTGCTGTCGTCGGACGTGATGTCGTCCTCGGCGTACGCCACCGAGGAGATCCTCCGCATCCTGGTCCCCATCGGCGGCCTGGTGGCCTTCTCCCTGGTCACCCCCATCACCGGGGCCATCCTGGTGGTGCTGGCCGTGGTCACCGCCTGCTACCGGGAGGTGGTGAAGGCGTACCCGAAGGCCGGGGGGTCCTACGTGGTCAGCCGGGACAACTTCGGCCCCAACGTGGCCCAGGTCGCCGGGGCGGCCCTGCTGATCAGCTACACCATCACCGTCGCGGTGTCGGTGGCGGCCGGCACCGACGCCATCATCTCGGCCTTCCCCGTGCTGGCCGGGGAGGACGTGCCGCTGTCCATCTTCTTCGTCCTGCTGATCGCCTACGGCAACCTCCGCGGCCTCCGGGAGGCGGGGCGGGTGTTCGCCATCCCGACGTACTTCTTCCTGGCCAACATGGCCGTGTTGATCGTCGCCGGGCTGGTCCAGGAGGCCCGCGGCGAGCTGGGCCACGTGCCGGCCGCCCACGGGATGCAGCCGTTGGGCCACGCCGAGGGCGGCCTGGTGCTGGGGGTGTCGCTGTTCTACCTGCTGCGGGCCTTCGCCAACGGAGGCTCGGCCATGACGGGGACCGAAGCCATCTCCAACGGGGTCAGCGTGTTCCGGGCTCCGCAGGCCCGGAACGCCCGGACCACCCTGGTGATGATGAGCTGCATCCTCGGGGCCATGTTCCTCGGGCTGTCCACCCTGGCCGCCTGGACCCACTCGGTCCCGTTCACCGTCGGCACCCCGACCGTGGTGTCCGAGATCGGCCACCTGGTGTACGGCGGGAGCGCCGGCGGCCGGGCGCTGTTCTACTGCCTGCAGGCCGCCACCGCCCTCATCCTGATCCTGGCGGCCAACACCAGCTTCACCGGGTTCCCGTTCCTGGTCAGCTTCGTGGCCGAGGACTCGTTCCTGCCCCGGAAGCTGACGGTCCGGGGCCACCGGCTGGTGTTCTCCAACGGCATCATCCTCCTCACCGCCGTCTCGGTCGTGCTGCTGGTGGCCACCAGGGCCAAGGTGGCCATCCTCATCCCGATGTACGCCATCGGGGTGTTCACCGGCTTCACCATGGCCGCCTCCGGCATGGTGAAGCACCACTTGAAGGAGCGCGGGGACCACTGGCGCCGCAGCGTGGGGGTCAACGGGTTCGCCGCGGTGGTCTGCCTGGTCGTGGTCGCCGTGTTCGCGGTCACCGAGTTCACCCAGGGGGCCTGGGTGGTGGTCGTCGTCATGCCCGTCCTGGTCTACGGGCTGGTGCGGACCAACCGGCAGTACCGGGAGGAGGACGCGGTGCTGGCGGAGGGGGCCGCGGTGAAGGCGGCCGAGGTCAAGGTGCTCCGCCGGCACGTCGTCGCCATCCTGGTCGACCGCATCGACCTGGCCACCGCCCGGGCCATCCAGTACGGCCGCACCCTGGTGCCCGACGAGCTGCGGGCGGTGCACTTCAACATCGACGAGCAGCGCACCGAGGCGCTCATCGACCGGTGGCGCCAGTTCGGCCTGGCCCGGCTGCCGCTCGACGTCATCGACTGCCCGGACCGCCGGCTGAGCCGGGCGGCGTTGGAGCTGGCCGACGAGCTGGCCGACGGCGAGACCGAGGTCACCGTCCTGCTGCCCCGCCGGTCGTTCCGGCGGGCGTGGGGGCGGTTGCTGCACGACCAGACCGCCGACCGCATCGTGGAGGTGGTCAGCCAGTTGCCGCACGTCAACGCCACCATCGTCCCGTTCCACGTCACCCCCGGCATCGACCAGCGCCGGGTGCTCGGCGCCGACCGGCTGCTGGAGGGGCCCACCGCCGAGGCGGTGGCCACCACGGCCCCCGACGCCGACGGCCGTGGCCGGTCGGACCGGGCGGCCAAGCCGGACCGCGCCGGCCGCGCCGACCGGATCGCCCGCGGGGACCGTGCCGCCCGCGGGGACCGGGCCGGCCGGGCCCGGAGCGGCGAGCGGCTGCTCGAGGTGCCCGACGTCGCAGGCGTCGTGGCCATCGCCGACCTGCAGTGGCGGCAGCCCGCCCGGGTGGCCGGCCGGGTGAAGGCCGTCCGCATCCAGCCGTGGGCCGGGGCGCCGGCGGTGGAGTGCGTGCTGGTCGACCGCAGCCGGCAGGCCCTGACGGTGGTGTTCCTCGGCCGCCGGGCCGTCGGCGGGGTCCGGACCGGGGCCCGGATGGTGGTGGAGGGCCGGGTGGGCAAGCACCACGGCAAGCTGGCCATGATCAACCCGCTGTACGAACTGCTCGGTGGCGGCGACCCCGCCCCCGACGAGTCCTGAGACGCCCCGGCGACCCAGTGCTGGCCGCCGGCGCCCCTGACCGCCCTGGCCGCCCTGGCCGCCCTGACCGTCCCGACCGCCCCTGACCTGGGCCCCGATAGGCTTCGCGCCGTGCCCCCCCTGCGGTTGGCTGCCGCGCAGATCAACACCGTCGTCGGGGACCTGGACGGCAACGTCCGCCGGATCCTGGACGCGCTGGGCGAGGCCGGCCGGATGGGGGCCGACCTGTGCGTGCTGCCGGAGCTGGCCGTCACCGGGTACCCCCCGGAGGACCTGCTGCTGAAGTCGGGGTTCGTGGCCGACAACGTGGCCGCCCTGCAGGCCGTGGCCGCGGCCACCGGGGACTGCGTGGCGGTGGTGGGGTTCGTGGACCCGTTGGGCCGGCCGCCCGGCCGGACGGGGTCCGGTCCCTACGGCACGCTGCCGGTGTCCCCGCTGGCCAACGCCGCCGCCGTCTGCGCCGCCGGCCGGGTGGTCGGCGTCTACCACAAGCGGCTGCTGCCCAACTACGGCGTGTTCGACGAGGTCCGGTGGTTCACGCCGGGCCAGGAGCCCCCGGCGCTCTACGCGGTCGGCGACGCCCTCGTCGGGGTGTCGGTCTGCGAGGACGTCTGGTCGGCCGACGGCCCGGTGCCGGTCATGGGCCGCGGCGGGGCCGACGTGGTGGTCAACCTGAACGCCTCCCCCTACTCGCAGGGCCGCCGGGCCGAACGGCTGGCCATGCTGCGGCAACGGGTGGCCCAGTCGGGCTGCGCGGTGGCCTACGTCAACCAGGTCGGCGGGCAGGACGAGCTGGTCTTCGACGGGGCCAGCCTGGTGCTGGCCGCCGACGGTTCCCTCCTGGCCGGCGGCGTCCAGTTCGCCGAGGACCTGGTGGTGGTCGACCTGCCGGTCGGTCGGCGGACCGACCATGTGCCTGCCGCCGACCGCGGGGCCGGAGGCCGCCCGGGCCTGGCCGTGGTCGAGGTGCCGGTCGGTGCGCCGCCGGCCCGGCGGCCGCGGCCGGCCGTGGCCCCGGCGGTGCCGGAGCCGCTGCCCGGTGACGCCGAGGTCTACGAGGCCCTGGTGCTGGGCACCCGGGACTACCTGGCCAAGAACGGGTTCACCGATGCCATCGTCGGCCTGTCCGGCGGCATCGACTCCTCGCTGGTGGCCACGGTGGCGGTGGACGCGGTGGGGGCCGGCCGGGTGCACGGCCTGTCCATGCCGTCCCGGTACTCCAGCGCCGGCTCCCGGACCGACGCCGAGCAACTGGCGGACCGGTTGGGGATCGACCTGCGGGTGGTGCCCATCGAGCGGGCCCACGTGGCCCTGGCCGCCCTCCTGGAGCCGGTGCTGGACGGCCCGCCGACGGGGCTGACCGACGAGAACCTGCAGTCCCGGCTGCGGGGGCTGCTGCTGATGGCCGTGTCGAACGCCCGGGGCTTCATCGTGCTGACCACCGGCAACAAGAGCGAGATGGCCACCGGCTACTCCACCCTCTACGGGGACTCGGCCGGCGGGTTCGCCGTCATCAAGGACGTGCCGAAGACGCTGGTGTACGAGCTGTGCCGGTACCGGAACCGGAAGGCGGCCGCCGCCGGCCGGCCGGAGCCGATCCCCCGGGAGGTGTTGGAAAAGCCGCCGTCGGCGGAGCTGCGGCCGGGGCAGCGTGACGACCAGTCGCTGCCCCCCTACGACTTGCTGGACCCGGTCCTGCAGGCCTACGTGGAGCGGGACCGCACCGCGGCCGACCTGGTGGCCGACGGGTTCGACCCGGCTGTGGTCGACCGGGTGGTCCGGCTGGTGGACGGGGCCGAGTACAAGCGACGGCAGATGCCGCCGGGGGTGCGGATCACCACCAAGGCGTTCGGGAAGGACCGGCGGATGCCGATCACCAACCGCTACCGGCCGGCCCGGCCGGTGGCCGCTCCGGTGGCTGCCGGTGGTTGAGCCGCCGACCACCCGCCCGCTGACCCTGGAGCAGTCGGCGGCGCTGGCCGGGGCGTACCGGTGGGCCGAGGAACGGCTGTTCCGGCTGGCCGGCGCCTGGGCGGCCGACCCGGCCCCCGCGGCGGTGCAGGTGCACCTGGACGAGGTCAGCGGGCAGCACGCCTGGCACGCCCAGTTGTGGGCCGACCGGCTGCCGGTGCTGGACTGGTTCGACCAGGACGCGGCCACCGCGCCGCTCGGCCCGGTGGCGGGCCCGTTGCTGGCGGCCCTGGCGGCCCTGCCGGCCGATCCGGCGGCCAGGATGGCCGGGCTCTACCGGGTGGTGGTCCCCCGGTTGGTGGTCGGGTACGACCGGCACCTGGCCCGGACCGCGGCGGCCACCGACGGCCCGGTGGTCCGGGCGTTGCGGTTGGTCCGCCGGGACCAGGTCGACGCGTGGCGGGCCGGGGAGGCCCTGCTGCAGGACCTGCTCGCCGGGGCCGGGGACGGGGCGGCAGCCGTGGCGGTGGCCTCGGCCGCGGCCCGCGACCTGGAGACCGTGGTGGCCGACCACGGCGGTTCGGCCGGGCTGTTCCCCTGGCCGGGAAGCGTGGCCACTCCGCCGACGGGTCCGAAAGAACCGCAGGTCAGACCCTAAGAACGGCAGAAACGGCCCCCGCTCGAACGGGTCACTTGACGCGCCCTGTAGAATGGCGACACACCTGCTGCGTGTGCTCACGCCGCTGCGGGACGGTCAACAGGACGGCCCCAGCGGGGGGAGGGCACGAACCCGCGGTGCCGACTCTACTACGGAAGGCTCGGCAAACCTTGGCGAAGGAACGCATCGAACGCGACGACGAGGATCTGGTACGGCTGTACCTGACCGACATCGGCCAGTACCCGCTCCTGACCAAGGACGACGAGGTCCGCCTCGCGCAGGCCATCGAGGCCGGCCGGGAGGCCGAGGAGGAGGCCAAGAAGGCCCCCAAGGGCCTGACGGCGGCCAAGAAGCGTGAGCTCCGCCGGATGGTCCTGATGGGCGAGCAGGCCCAGCAGACCTTCGTGCAGTCCAACCTCCGGCTGGTGGTGTCGATCGCCAAGAAGTACCAGGCCTCCGGCCTGCCCCTGCTGGACCTGATCCAGGAGGGGAACCTCGGCCTGATGCACGCCGTCGAGAAGTTCGACTGGCGGAAGGGGTTCAAGTTCTCCACCTACGCCACCTGGTGGATCCGCCAGGCCATCACCCGAGGCATCGCCAACACCGGTCGCACCATCCGGCTGCCGGTCCACGCCGGCGACACCCTGGCCCGGGTCCAGAAGGCCCAGGCCCGGCTGGAGCTGAAGCTGGGCCGCCCGGCCACCCTGGCCGAGCTGGGCGTCGAGGTGGAGATGCCCGAGGACAAGCTGGTGGAGGCCCTCCGGTTCCGGGCCGAGCCCCTCTCCCTCTCCGAGCCTCTCCGGGAGGACGGCGACGCCGAGCTGGGCGACGTCGTCGAGGACCGCTCCGCGGAGTCGCCGTTCGAGGTGGCCGCGGTGTCCCTGCTGCCCGAGGAGATCGGCCGGCTGTTGTCCCCGCTGGACGAGCGGGAACGCGAGATCCTGCGGCTCCGGTTCGGCCTGGACCGGGGCGAGCCGCGCACCCTGGAAGAGGTCGGTGAGCACTTCAACCTCACCCGGGAGCGGATCCGCCAGATCGAGGCCCGGGCGATGTCCAAGCTACGGCACCCGTCCTCGGACACCGGCGCCCGCGACCTGCTGACCGTCTAACATCCACAGGCATGAAGAAGCTGCTGATCCTCGCCGTGCTGCTGACCCTGGGCTTCGTGGCCGCCAAGCGGCTGCGGTCGGCCTGATCCAACCGGGCCAACCGGGCTCCCACTGATCCGGCCCCGGGGCCGGCCCGGTGGCCGGGCTCCGGAGGCCGTCGCGTCCGGACCGCAGGCCTGATCAGGCGGCCGGGCGCACCGGCGGTGGCCGCCCCGCGAGGGCCCGTCCCCTGCGGCCGCGCCACAGCAACAACGCCGCCCCCGCGGCCACCGCGAGGCCGGTGGTGACGATCGGGGTGCGCACCGTCACGCGGTCCCGCAGCCGGACCGGCTTGGTGAACTGCCGGGTCTCCCAGCCGCGTTCCTGGGCGATCTTGGCCAGGGGCCGGTCGGGGTTGACGGCGACGGGGTGGCCGACGGCCTCGAGCATGGGCAGGTCGGTGGCCGAGTCGGAGTAGGCGGTGGACTCGGCCAGGTCGATGCCGGTGCGACCGGCCAGCGACCGGATGGCGTCGGCCTTGCCGGGGCCGTAGGCGTAGAACGCCATCCGGCCGGTGTACCGGCCCTCGGTGTCCACCTCCGCCACCGACGAGATGGCCCCGTCCACCCCCAGGAGCTCGGTGAGGGGGAGCACGATCTCCTCCGGCGCCGCCGACACCAGGTACACCCGGTCGCCGGCCAGCCGGTGGGCCTCCATCAGCTCCAGGGCCTCGTTGTAGATGAGGGGTTCGATGGTCTCCAGCAGGGTCTGCCGCACGATCTGGCGGGCCCGGTCACGGTCCCAGCCCTTGGTGAGGGCCAGCATGGACTCCCGGATGCGGGCCAACCGCTGCTCGTCGGCACCGAACTGCAGGAAGATCAGTTGCCCCAGCACGGCGCGGAGCACCACCCGCCGCTTGATGAGCCCGCCCCGGCGGAACGGCCGGCCGAAGGCGGCGATGGACGCCTTGGCGATGACCGTCTTGTCCAGGTCGAAGAACGCCGCCCTCACGGCGCCGTCCCCCTCATCGAAACGATGGGCCTCACGTGCCCATGGTAGGGGCCGGGACCACCCCGGTCGGTGCACCGTACGCCCACCTGGCATCGCCGCGAACAGCCGGTGACCAGGGAATCCGCCGTTTTCTGGCCGCCGGCGGGCTCCGGCCGGGTCAGGTCCCGACGAAGAGGGCCTGGACCGCCTCCTCGGCGTCGGCGGTGACGAGCACCAGCACCTCGTCCCCGACCTGCAGCACGGTGTCGCCCCTCGGCACCACCAGGCGGTCCTCCCGGACGACGGCCACCACCGTGGCGTCCCGGGGGACGCCGAGGTCGGCGATGGCCACCGATGCGGCCGGGGAGTCCTCGGCCAGGGTGACCTCGACCAGGTGGGCGGAGCCGCCCTGGAACTGCAGCAGCCGGACCAGGGAGCCGACCGACACCGCCTCCTCCACCAGGGCCGTCAGCAGTTGCGGGGTGGACACCGACACGTCGACGCCCCAGCTCTCGTTGAACAGCCACTGGTTCTTGGAGTGGTTCACCCGGGCCACCACCCGGGGGACGGCGAACTCCTGCTTGGCCAGCAGGGAGATGACCAGGTTGTCCTCGTCGTCGCCGGTGGCCGCCACCACCACGTCCACGGTGGCCAGCCCGGCGGCGTCCAGGGACGCCACCTCGCAGGCGTCGGCGGCCACCCAGGTGACGTCCAGCTCCTGGCGCCGGCGCTCCACCAGCTCCGGGTCCTGCTCCAGCACCAGCACGTCGTGGCCGTTCACGTGCAGGTCACGGGCGATGGCGGTGCCGACGCTGCCGGCGCCGGCGATGGCGACCCTCATATGGCCGTCCCGGTCCCGCCCGTGGCGCCGTCCCCGGCCCCGACCCTCGGGCCGAGGCGCTGCTCCAGCTCGCCCAGGGCGTCCTTCATGACCGCCACGTGGAGCTGGTCCCCCTCCTGGCCGACCAGCTCCCGGGCGTCCAGCCGGGGCAGGCCGGCCCGGGTGATGCCCACCAGGCTGATGCGACCGGGCTCCTCGATGTCCGACAGGCTGCGGCCGGCCCACCCGTCGGGCATCGCCCGGTCGATGAGCAGCAGCTTGCCGGAGGCGTCGGCCCACTCCCCGGTCACCGTCTCCGGCAGCAGCCGCCGGCGGACCTGGTCGATGGTCCAGGTGACCGTGGCCACCGTCGGGATGCCCAGCCGCTGGTAGATCTCGGCGCGCCGGGGGTCGTAGATCCGGGCCACCACCCGGGGGATGTGGTAGGTCTCCCGGGCGATCCGGACGGTGAGGATGTTGGTGTTGTCCCCGCTGGTCACCGCGGCGAGGGCGTCCGCCCCGACCGCCCCGGCCCGCTCCAGGTCGTCCCGGTCGAAGCCGGAGCCGACGACGCGGCCGCCGTCCCAGTCGGGCGGCAGCCGCCGGAACGCCCGCTGGTTGCGGTCCAGGATGGACACGGTGTGCCCCTCGGCGGTCAGCGACAGGGCCAGCCCCGATCCCACGCGGCCACAGCCGACCACCACGACGTGCATGCCGACAGTGCAACACGACAGCCTGCCGGCTGTAAAGGCAACACGACAGCAACACGACCGCCCGAAGGCTGAGAATGGGCTGTCAACGGACCGGTCGCGGCGGCTTTACTGTTGGGCCGTGGACGGCGACGGCGACGGGGACGACCGCCAGGCCGGCCTGCGCACGCATCCCCCCGGCGAGGCTCCCGGCCGGACCCGTCCCGGGCCGACGCCGCCGCAGCTACAGGCGGCGGTGGACCCGTCCCAGTTCCCCGAGACGTTCCGGTACCGGCTGAAGAACAAGTTGCTGGGCCCGCCGCTGGTCACCGAGCAGCTCAGCTCGGAGCGGCTCAGCCGGCCCATCGCCCTCGGGGTGCTGTCGCCGGACTGCATCTCGTCGTCGGCCTACGGCACCGAGGAGATGCTGACCCAGTTGGTCCCCTACGTCGGGCTGGCGGCGTTCACCCTGGTCGTCCCCATCACCTTCGCCATCTTGGGGGTGCTGTTCTTCGTCACCCTGTCCTACCTGGAGGTGATCCAGCTCTACACCAAGGCCGGCGGCTCCTACGTGGTGGCCCGCGACAACTTCGGGCCGAAGGTCGCCCAGGTGGCCGCGGTGGCCCTGCTGATCGACTACACCGTCACCGTCGCCGTGCAGACCTCGGCCGGCACGGCCGCCCTGACCAGCGCCATCCCCTCCCTCAAGTCCGCCACGGTGCCCATCACCGTCGCGGTGGTGCTCCTGCTGCTCTACGGCAACCTGCGGGGCATCCGGGAGGCCGGCAAGTACTTCGCCTTCCCCACCTACTTCTTCATCGCCAGCCTGGCCTTCGTCATCGTGGTCGGCTACGTCAAGGCCGCCCTCGGCGACCTCCACGCGCTGCCGCTGCCGCCGGCCCACACAGTGTACGGGGGCCACATCGGCACCTCCGGGAGCGGCCTGCTGATGGGGCTGGCCTTCATCTCGCTGCTCCGGTCGTTCGCCAACGGCGGCTCCTCCCTCACCGGCCTGGAGGCCATCTCCAACGGGGTCAGCAGCTTCCGCAGGCCCGAGCCGCACAACGCCCGGATCACCCTGGTGACGATGAGCTCGATCCTGGCCTTCCTGGTGCTG
Source organism: Acidimicrobiales bacterium (assembly GCA_035547695.1). Taxonomy (GTDB): domain Bacteria; phylum Actinomycetota; class Acidimicrobiia; order Acidimicrobiales; family RAAP-2; genus DASZUK01. The sequence continues at coordinate 10,754 of DASZUK010000018.1, read as the reverse complement.
GGCGTCACCCTGCTGGCCCGGTGGACCCACGCCGTCCCGTACGCCACAGGCACCCCGACGGTGGTCTCCCAGGAGGTGAAGGCCGTCCTCGGGACCGCCGGGGCCGGCCACGTCCTGTTCTACGTGGTCCAGTTGGCCACCCTGCTGATCCTGTACACCGGCGGCAACACCAGCTTCAACGGCTTCCCGTTCCTGGCCTCCTTCGTGGCCGGGGACTCCTTCCTGCCCCGGCAGCTCACCCGGCGGGGCCACCGGCTGGCGTTCTCCAACGGCATCGTCGTGCTGGCCGTCGTGGCCATCGCCCTGGTCCTGGCCTTCCGGGCCCAGGTGGACGGGCTGGTGGCCCTCTACGCCATCGGGGTGTTCACCGGCTTCACCATGGCCGGGTCCGGGATGGTGAAGCACCACCTCGTCCACAAGGACGGCCGATGGCGGCGGGGGGTCGTCGTCAACGGGTTCTCGGCCGTCCTGGCCGGCGCCGTCGTCCTCATCTTCGCCATCGCCAAGTTCACCGAGGGGGCCTGGGTGGTGGTGGTGGTCGGCCCGCTCCTGTACTGGGGGCTGATCCGGCTGAACCGGGAGTACGTCGCCGAGTCCCAGCTACTGGAGGTCGGGGCCGCCCGGGCCGCCTCGGCGCCGATCCTGCGACGGCACGTCGTCGTCGTCCTGGTCGACCGCCTCGACATGGCCACCGCCCGGGCCATCCAGTACGCCCGGACCCTCACCCCCGACGACCTGCGGGCGGTGCACTTCGACGTCGACAACCGCGAGGCCGAGGAGCTGCAGGAGGAGTGGCGGCGCCTCGGCCTCAGCCGCCTCCCCCTCGACGTCATCGAGTGCCCCGACCGGCGGCTGTCTCGCGCCGCGGTGGAGCTGGTGGCCGACGCGGTGGTGGACGGCGACACCGAGTGCACCGTGCTGCTGCCCCGCCGCACCTTCGCCCTGGGCTGGCAGCGGCTGCTGCACGACCGCACCGCCGACAAGATCGCCGCGGTGGTGGGGCAGGTGCCCCACGTGGCGGCGACCATCGTCCCCTACAACGTCGGTGGCCGCTGGGCCGAGCGTGGCCGCCGGTACCGCCGGGTGGTGGAGGCCGCGGCGGTGTCCAGCCCGACACGGGCGGCCGACGGCGACGCCGGCCGGGCCTGGGCCCTGGACGACCGCGAACGGGAGGGCCGGGAGGGCCGGGAGGGCCCGGGGGACCGCGGGCAGGACGGCATCGCGGTCCCCGCCGGGCTGGGGTCCCCGCCGGTGGGCCGCGGGGCCGGAGCCGCCGGCCGCCGGGACCGGTCCCGCGACCGGCCGAAGGACCGGGAGAAGGCGAAGGACCGGGAGCGGGACGACCGGCTGTCCCCGGCCGACCGGGCCCTGGCCGCCCGGGCCGGCGGCACCCGGCCCATCGGGGACGCCCATTGGCGGGAGCGGGTCCGGGTGGCCGGCCGGGTGAAGTCCGTCCGGGTGCAGCCCCGGGCGGGCACCTCCAACCTGGAGTGCCTGCTGGTGGACCCCACCGGCGGCCTGCTGCTGGTGTTCCAGGGCCGGCCCCGGATCCCCGGGATCGAGCCGGGGGCCCGGCTGGTCGCCGAGGGCATGGTCGGCGCCTGGGGGCGCCGGCTGGCCATCCTGAACCCCGACTACGAGCTGGTGGCCGGCCCCGACCACGACGGCGCCGACGGCGGCGCGTGAGCCCTCCCGGACGGCGTTCCCTGCCTCGTTCCTTGCCTCCGCCCCGCCCAGTCGCTATCGTCCCCTCGGCCTGAAACGGGTGCCCCAAGCTGGCGCGCGTCCGGGCCTCGGGTCGCAGACACTGATGCGGAGACAGAAAGGGATGCGCCAGGCATGAACCACACCCTCGTAGCCGAAGGGGGGTACCAGGCATTCCATCTGGGCGGTGCCGACTGGGCGTGGTTGGTCATCGCCCTGGCCGCCGGAGTCATCGGCATCGCCGCCGGCCTGGTCCTCATGCGTGGCGTCCTGGCCGCCGACACCGGCACCGCCAAGATGCGGGAGATCGCCAAGTCCATCCAGGAGGGGGCCGAGGCGTTCCTGAAGCGCCAGTTCCGGACCATCCTCATCATCGTGGTGCCCCTGGCGGTGCTGATCTTCTTCACCGCCACCAAGGTCACCCGGCCGGACGGGACGGTGGCCCTCAGCTTCGCCCAGGCCGGTATCTACCGGGTCATCTGCTTCCTGTTCGGCGCCGCCTTCTCCGGCCTGACCGGGTTCATCGGCATGTCCATCGCCGTCCGCGGCAACGTCCGCACCGCCGCCGCGGCGGCCAAGGGCGGCAAGATGGCCGGCGCCCTGCAGGTGGCGTTCCGGACCGGGGCGGTCACCGGCATGCTCTGCGTCGGCCTCGGCCTGCTCGGCGCCACCGCCATCGTCATGATCTTCCAGAACTCGGCCACCGCGGTGCTGATCGGGTTCGCCTTCGGCGCCTCCCTGCTGGCCCTGTTCATGCGGGTCGGCGGCGGCATCTTCACCAAGGCCGCCGACGTCGGCGCCGACCTGGTCGGCAAGGTGGAGGCCGGCATCCCCGAGGACGACCCCCGGAACGCCGCCACCATCGCCGACAACGTCGGGGACAACGTCGGCGACTGCGCCGGCATGGCCGCCGACCTGTTCGAGTCCTACGAGATCACCATCATCTCGTCCCTCATCCTCGGCTACTCCGCCTTCCGCACCCTGCCCGGGCACGCCTTCCACCCCACCCCGGCCATCCTGTACCCCCTCATCGTCCCCGCCATCGGCATCGTCGCCTCGGTCATCGGCGTCTACACCGTCCGGGCCCGCAACAAGGACCGCAACGCCATGGCCCCCATCAACCGCGGGTTCTGGCTGTCGGCCGTCCTCACCGTCATCGGTGCCCTGTTCGTGGCCGAGTTCTACGTCCACGACATGAAGGTGTTCTGGGCCGTCCTCACCGGCGTCGTCCTGGCCCTGGTGGCCAGCCAGATCACCGAGCAGTTCACCTCCACCGAGCGGTCGCCGGTGAAGGAGATCGCCGAGTCCGCCCGGACCGGACCGGCCACCACCGTGCTGTCCGGCATCGCCATCGGCCTGGAGTCGTCGGTGTGGGCCATCATCGCCATCGCCATCGCCCTCGGCGTGGCCATCGGGCTGGGCGGCGGCAACATCGAGTACTCGCTGTACCTGGTCGCCCTCATCGGCATCGGCCTGCTGGCCACCACCGGCATGGTGGTGTCCGAGGACAGCTTCGGCCCGGTGTCCGACAACGCGGCCGGCGTGGCCGAGATGTCCGGGGAGTTCACCGGCGAGGCCGAGCGGATCATGGTCAGCCTGGACGCCGTCGGCAACACCACCAAGGCCATCACCAAGGGCGTGGCCATCGGCTCCGCCGTCATCGCCGCGGTGGCCCTGTTCGCCTCGTTCATCGAGACCATCGGGGAGCAGTTGCCCAGCTTGAAGCACATCCCGGCCACCAAGCTGTTCCACCAGATCGCCTCCCAGGTCAACGTGGCCAACCCCACCACGTTCATCGGCCTGCTCATCGGCGGGTCCATCGCCTTCCTGTTCTCCGCCCTGGCCATCCGGGCCGTGGGCCGGTCGGCCGGCACCGTGGTGCAGGAGGTGCGCCGGCAGTTCCGGGAGCACCCCGGCATCATGGACTACAGCGAGCGGCCGGAGTACGGCCGGGTCATCTCCATCTGCACCGCCGCCGCCCAGCGCGAGCTGGCCACCCCGGCGCTGCTGGCCATCCTGGCCCCGGTCATCGTCGGGTTCGGCATCAACTACCTGGCCCTCGGCGCCTTCCTGGCCGGCGCCATCCTGACCGGCCAGTTGATGGCCAACACCCTGTCCAACTCCGGTGGGGCCTGGGACAACGCCAAGAAGTTCATCGAGGACGGCCACGAGGGCGGCAAGGGCTCCGAGGCCCACAAGGCCGCGGTCATCGGCGACACCGTCGGCGACCCGTTCAAGGACACCGCCGGCCCGGCCCTGAACCCGATGATCAAGGTCATGAACCTGGTGTCCCTGCTGGTCCTCCCGGCCGTCATCACCCTGCGGCACAACGACACGGCCCGCTTCGCCATCGCCGCGGCCGCCCTGGTGGTGCTGCTGGCCGCCATCGCCTTCTCCAAGCGGAAGGCCTCCAGCATGGACGCCGACCTGCCGCCCACCGCCGGCGCGACCCCCATCGGGTCGGCCACCCCGGCCACCGCGGTGGGGGCCGACTGAGCAGCCCGCTCTTGACAGCAGGTGCCGGTTGCCGGGAGCCTGTCGTCGTCATGACCACCCCGACCCGATCCGACCGCATCCGAGCGCACCATGGGTAAAGCCCTGGTCATCGTGGAGTCCCCGGCCAAGGCCCGGACCATCGGCGGCCTGCTCGGCCCCGACTTCGTCGTGGAGTCGTCCATCGGCCACATCCGCGACCTGCCGCGGGGCGCCGACGAGGTGCCGGCGGCCTACAAGGGGGAGGGCTGGGCCCGCCTCGGCGTGGACGTCGACAATGGGTTCAAGCCGCTGTACGTGGTGTCCCCCGAGAAGCGGTCGGTGGTCGCCAACCTGAAGAAGCTGCTGAAGAACGCCGACGAGCTGTACCTGGCCACGGACGAGGACCGCGAGGGCGAGTCCATCGCCTGGCACCTGTCCGAGGTGCTGGCCCCCCAGATCCCGGTGAAGCGGATGGTGTTCCACGAGATCACCCCGGCCGCCATCCGGCGGGCCGTCGACGAGTGGCGCGAGCTGGACCGCCGGCTGGTGGACGCCCAGGAGGCCCGCCGCATCCTCGACCGCCTGTACGGCTACGAGGTGTCCCCGGTGCTCTGGAAGAAGGTCATGCCCCGGCTGTCCGCCGGCCGGGTCCAGAGCGTGGCCACCCGGATGGTGGTCGAGCGCGAACGGGCCCGGATGCGGTTCCGGTCGGCCACCTGGTGGGGGGTCGAGGGCGTCTTCGCCCCGACCCGCTCCCCGGCCGCGGCCTCTGCGGCCGACGCCGCCGCCGTCCCCGCAGAGTTCGGCGCCACCCTGGTCGCGGTGGACGGCACCCCGCTGGCCACCGGCCGGGACTTCACCGCCGCCGGGGAGCAGGCCAACGCCGGGGCCACCCGGGTCCTGGCCGAGGCCGAGGCCCGGGCCCTGGCCACCGGCCTGGAAGGGCAGCCGTTCACCGTCCGGTCGGTCACCGAGAAGCCGTTCCGCCGGTCGCCGGCCCCCCCGTTCATGACCTCCACGCTGCAGCAGGAGGCCGGCCGGAAGCTGCGGTTCAGCGCCCAGCGGGCCATGCAGGTGGCCCAGCGCCTGTACGAGCAGGGCTGGATCACCTACATGCGGACCGACTCCACCACCCTCTCCGACGAAGCCCTCAACGCCGCCCGGTCCCAGGCCACCAGCCTGTACGGGCCCCAGTACGTCCCCGACGCCCCCCGGCGGTACGAGCGCAAGGTCAAGAACGCCCAGGAGGCCCACGAGGCCATCCGCCCGGCCGGCGACACCTTCCGGACCCCCGACGCCGCCGCCCGGTCGTTGCGCGGCGACGAGCTCCGCCTGTACGAGCTCATCTGGAAGCGCACCGTGGCCTCCCAGATGACCGACGCCACCGGCACCAGCGCCCAGGTCCGTCTCGGCGCCCGTATGCCCCAGGGGCAGGGCCTCCTCGCCGGGGCCGACGCCGAGTTCTCGGCCAGCGGCCGGGTCATCAGCTTCCCCGGCTTCCTCCGGGCCTACGTCGAGGGCCAGGACGACCCCGACGCCGAGCTGGCCGACCGCGAGGTCGTGCTGCCCCCCCTGGCCGAGGGCGACCCGCTCGACCCCCGGTCGTTCGAGCCCGGGTCCCACACCACCCAGCCCCCGGCCCGGTACACCGAGGCGTCCCTGGTCAAGGCCATGGAGGAGCTCGGGGTCGGTCGCCCGTCCACCTACGCCAGCGTCATCGCCACCATCCTGGACCGCGGCTACGTCTGGAAGAAGGGCTCCGCGCTGGTGCCCAGCTTCACCGCCTTCGCCGTCGTCGGCCTGCTGGAGCGGTACTTCGGCGACCTGGTCGACTACGGCTTCACCGCCGCCATGGAGAACGACCTGGACGAGATCGCCGGCGGCCGCGAGGAGGCCCTGCCCTGGCTGACCCGGTTCTACTTCGGCGCCGACACCCCGCCCGTGGCCGCCAACGGCACCGGCGCAGCCGCCAACGGCAGCACCGCCGGCCCGGGGGCCGGCAACGGCGGCGCGGCCGCCAACGGCGCAGCCCCCGAAGACGAGGCCGGCACCGCCCAGTTGGGGTTGAAGACGGCGGTGGCCACCCACCTGGGCGACATCGACGCCCGTGAGATCAACTCCATCCCCATCGGCACCGACGACGACGGCCGCGACGTCGTGGTCCGGGTCGGCCGGTACGGGCCGTACCTGCAGCGGGGCGACGACCGGGCGTCCATCCCCGACGACGTCGCCCCCGACGAGCTCACCATGGAGCGGGCCGCCGAGCTGCTGGCCGCGCCGTCCGGCGACCGGGAGCTGGGCACCGATCCGGAGACCGGGCTGCCGGTGTACGTCAAGGCCGGCCGGTTCGGCCCGTACGTGCAGCTCGGCGACGTGGTCGACGGCGGCCCCAAGCCCCGGACGTCGTCCCTCTTCGCCGCCATGGCCCCCGCCACCGTCACCCTGGACCAGGCCCTGCGGCTGCTGCAGATCCCCCGGGTCGTCGGCACCGACCCCGACACCGGCGAGGAGGTGGTGGCCCACAACGGCAAGTTCGGGCCCTACCTCAAACGCGGCACCGACAGCCGCAGCCTGGCCAGCGAGGACCAGCTATTGACCGTCACCATGGACGAGGCCAGGGCCCTGTTCGCCCAGCCCAAGACCCGCCGGGGCCGCGGCACCCCGGCCGCCCCGCTGAAAGAGCTGGGCGCCGATCCGGACACCGGCCTGCCGGTGGTGCTGCGCGAGGGGCGGTTCGGGCCGTACGTCACCGACGGCACCACCAACGCCTCCCTCCGCAAGGGCGACGACATGGAGACCATCACCGTCGAGCGGGCCGCCGAGCTGTTGGCCGAGCGCCGCGCCGCCGGCCCCGCCACGCGCCGCCGGGCCGGTGGCGCCAAGAAGGCGGGCGCCAAGAAGGCCGCCGGCACCAAGAAGGCCGCAGGCACCAAGAAGGCAGGGGCAAAGAAGGCCGCCGGCACCAAGAAGGCGGCACCCAAGAAGAAGGCGGAGTGATCCCGCCCCGCGGGGGCGAGCCCGGCCCGCCGCGGGAGGGCCGGGACCTGCCGCCCCGGCGGGGACGGCTCATCGCCCTGGAGGGCATCGACGGCTGCGGCAAGACCACCCAGGCCCACCTGCTGGCCGAGGCCCTCGGCGCCGACCTGACCCACGAGCCGGGGGCCACCGACCTGGGCCGGGCCCTCCGGCGGCTGTTGCTGGACCCCGGCCACGGCACCCCCACCCCCCGGGCCGAGGCCCTGCTGATGGCCGCCGACCGGGCCCAGCACGTCGAGGAGACCATCGCCCCGGCGCTGGCCGACGGGCGCTGGGTGGTCACCGACCGGTTCTCGGGGTCCACCCTGGCCTACCAGGGCTGGGGGCGGCAGCTCCCGGTGGACCCCCTCCGCCACGTGGTGGCCTGGGCCACCGGCGGGCTGGAGCCCGACCTGTCCGTCCTGGTGGACGTCCCGTTGGCGGTGGCCCGGCGGCGGCTGCAGGGGGCGTCGCCGGACCGGCTGGAGCGGCTGGACGCCGACTTCTTCGACCGGGTCCGCCACGGCTTCGTCGCCCTGGCCCGGTCCGATCCCGACCGCTGGGCGGTGGTCGACGGCACCGCGCCGGCCGACGAGGTGGCCAGCCAGATCGCCGGGCTGGTGGCCGACCGGCTCGGTGTGCCCGACCCGGTGGCGACGCCGCCGGGACGTTTCCGCGGAAACGTCCCCGGGGAGACCGCATGACGTCGCCCGACGCCGCCGCCGACGTGGCCGCGGCCAACGCGGCCGCCGCCGACGTGGCCGCCACTGGCGTGGCTGCCACTGACCGGCCGGCCGCGGCGCTGTTCGCGGACGTCGTCGGGCAGCCGGCGGCGGTGGACACCCTCCGGGCCGCCGCCCAACGGCCGGTGCACGCCTACCTGTTCGTCGGCCCCCCCGGGTCCGGCACCCGGCCGGCCGCCCGGGGGTTCGCCGCCGCCCTCCTCTGCCCCGAGGGGGGCTGCGGGGCCTGCGACGTCTGCCGCCGGGTGCTGGCCGGCACCCACCCGGACGTGGTGGTGGTGGACCGCACCGGGGCGTCCCTCGGCGTGGACGACGCCCGCCGGCTGGTCAACCTGGCCCAGCGACGGCCGTTCGAGGCCGCCCGGCAGGTGCTGGTGGTCCCCGACGTCCACCTCGCCGTCCGGTCGGCCCCGGTCCTGCTCAAGACCGTGGAGGAGCCGCCGGCGTCGACGGTGTTCGTGCTGCTGGCCGAGGACCTCCCGCCCGAGCTGGCCACGGTGGCCAGCCGTTGCGTCGAGGTGGTCTTCCCCCCGGTCCCCCGGGCGGCGGTGGTCGACTGGCTGGTGGGCCAGGGGGTGGAGCGGGCCCGGGCCGACCTGGTGGCCGAGGGGGCCGGCGGGGACCTGGACCGGGCCCGGCTGCTGGCGGAGGACCAGGGCTACGCCGACCGCCTCGCCCTCTGGCACCGGGTGCCCGCCGAGCTGGACGGCCACGGCGCCACCGCCGGCGCCCTGGCCCGGTCGCTGCTGGAGGCCGCCGACGCCGCCCTCGGGCCCCTGCGGGAGGCCCACGCCGACGAGCTGCGCCGCCTGGCCGAGGCGGCCGAAGCGGTGGGGGAGCGCGGCGTGCCGGGCCGCAAGGAGATCACCGACCGCCAGCACCGGGAGGAGCGGCGGTGGCGGACCGACGAGCTCCGGGTCGGGCTCGGGGTGCTGGCCCGGGCCTACCGGGACCGGCTGGCCGACGCCGTCACCGGCCCGGCCGGGGCCGCGGCCGGGCGGCCGGTAGACGAGGTCCGGGGGTACGAGGCCGCGGTGGGCCTCATCACCGAGGCCGCCGCCTCCCTGGAGCGGAACCCGAACGAGACCCTGTTGCTGGAGGCCCTGCTGGTCCGCCTCGGCCGGCTCGGCTGATCGCCGACCATCTCGGCCGGCCCGGCGGATCGCCTACCATGGGCCACCGCAGGCCTGGGTAGCTCAGTCGGCAGAGCAGCGCACTCGTAACGCGCAGGTCAGGGGTTCGAGTCCCCTCCCAGGCTCCATGGACGGGCTGCTGACCGACCTCCGGGAGGTGGTCGGCGGCCCGCACGTCATCGACGACCCGGAGGTGGCCGCCTCCTACGCGGTGGACTGGACCGGGCGGTTCCGGGGACGGGCCGCCGCGGTGGTCCGGCCGGGGTCGGCGGCCGAGGTGGCCGACATCGTGGCCCTGTGCCGCCGCCGGGGGGTGGCGGTGGTGCCGCAGGGTGGGAACACCGGCATGGTCGGCGGCGGGGTGCCGTTGGTCGGGGAGCTGGTGGTCAGCCTGCGGCGGCTGGACGCGGTCGGGGAGGTGGACCGGCTGGCCGGGCAGGTGACCGTCGGCGCCGGGGCCACCCTCGGAGCGGTCCGGCAGGCGGCCGCGGCGGCCGGTTGGGCCTACGGGGTGGACTTCGCCGCCCGGGATAGCTGCACCATCGGCGGCAACGTCGGCACCAACGCCGGCGGCCTCCGGGTGCTGCGGTACGGGGACACCCGGGCCCAGGTCCTCGGGGTGGAGGCCGTCCTGGGCACCGGCCAGGTGGTGTCGCACCTGGGCGGGCTGCTGAAGGACAACACCGGCTACGCCCTGCCGGCCCTGCTGTGCGGCAGCGAGGGCACCCTCGGGGTGGTCACCGCCGCCCGGCTCCGGCTGGTGCCCCCGTCGCCCTACCGGGTGGTGGCCCTGCTGGCCTTCGCCGGCACCGGGGCGGCGGTGGCCGCCGCGGCCGAGGTGCGCCGCGGCCTGCCGTCCCTGTCGGCGGCGGAGCTGATGCTGCGCCCCGGCATCGAGCTGGTCTGCCGGGCCACCGGGGCCCCACCGCCGTTCCCCGGGCCGCATCCGGCGTACCTGCTGGTGGAGGCGGCCGGTCCGGCGGACCCCACCGCCGACCTGGCGGCCGCCGTCGGCGGGCTGGACGGGGTGGCCGACGTGGCGGTGGCCGACGACTCGGTCCGCGTCGCCGCCCTCTGGCGGTACCGCGAGGCCCACACCGAGGCCGTCAACTCGGACGGTACCCCGCACAAGATGGACGTCACCCTGCCGGCGGCGGCCCTGGCCGAGTTCGTGGACCGGGTGCCGGCCCACGTGGCGGCCGTCGCCCCGCAGGCCCGGACCTGGCTGTTCGGCCACGTCGCCGACGGCAACGTCCACGTGAACGTCACCGGCCTGGACCCCGACGACGACCGGGTGGACGACGCCGTCCTGCTCCTGGCGGCCGGCTACGGCGGCAGCATCAGCGCCGAGCACGGCATCGGCACCGCCAAGCGGCGGTGGCTGCACCTCAACCGCAGCCCCGCCGAGATCGACGCCTTCCGGGCCGTCAAGCGGGCGCTGGACCCCGACGGGGTCCTGAACCCCAACGTCCTGCTGCCGGACCCCTGACCGCCGGGCGGACGGGGGTGTCCGCCTTCGATGTTTTCTGCCGGCTCACCCGCGGTCGGCGAATTCAACCGGTGACCGCGACAAGCTCGTTGAATCGTTCCGCAGGAGTATCCCATCCAAGGGTCTTGCGAGGACGCTCGTTGAGCAGGGCGGCAATGGCGTCGAGGTCCGCCTGGGTGTGGACCGAGAGATCGG
>DASZUK010000017.1:0-25284 GCA_035547695.1 Acidimicrobiales bacterium | reverse complement strand
CGGCTCGGTCACTGCCCCGTGGTCACCGGCGGTGAAGGTGACGTCGCCGGGCAGTGCTGCCTGGGGGTCGGTCGAGGTGAAGTGGACGGTGCCGATGTAGCCGGTGGCCGTGTTGCCGTAGGCGTCGGTGGCGGTGACCGTTACGTTGACCGCTGTCCCCGCCGTGGCGGTGGAGACCGTCTGGAGGACGAAGTGGGTAGCGGCGGCCGGGGTGACGGTCACTGTGGTGGTAACCGCCGGGGTGAGGGAGCCGCTGGTGACCTTGAGGGTGTACCCGGTGCCGGCCTTGTCGAGGGTGAGGCCACTGAAGGTGGCCACCCCGGCGGTGGCCGTGACGGTGGTTGTCCCGAGCAGGGTGGCACCGTCCGGGCCACTTGTGATGGCGACCGTCACCGTGGCTGACGATGTGGTGACCACGTTGCCGAAGGCATCTTCGATCTTTGCGGTGATCCCGAAGGGTGTGCCGGCCGTCACGGTGGCCGGCGGCTGGGTGGTGACCACCACCTTGGCCGCGGTGGCGTGGGTGACGGTGAACGTCCTGGTGGTGTCCGAGGCGAGGGAACCGCTGGTGACGGCCAGGGTGTACCCGGTCCCGGCCTTGTCGAGGGTGAGGTTGCCGAAGGTGGCCACCCCCTCTGTGGCGGTGACGGTGGTTGTCCCGAGCAGGGTGGCCGAGCCGGGGTTGGTTGTGAGGGCCACGGTCACGGTGGCTGACGATGTGGTCACAGTGTTGCCGTAGGCATCCTCGACCGTAGCGGTGAGCCCGAAGGGTATGCCCGCCGTCACGGTGGCCGGCGGTTGGGCGGTGACCACCACCTTGGTGGCACCGGCGTGGGTGACGGCCACTGTCCCCGAGGTGCCGGTGATCGAGCCGGTGGTGGTGTCGGTGGCCGTGACCGTCTGTGTGCCGGCGGTCTTGAAGGTGACCGGCTCGGTCACCACCCCGTGGTCACCGGCGGTGAAGGTGACGTCGCCGGGCAGCACCGCCTGGGGGTCGGTCGAGGTGAAGTGGACGGTGCCGACATAGCCGGTGGCCGTGTTGCCGTAGGCGTCGGTGGCGGTGATCGTCACGGTGACCGCTGTCCCCGCCGTGGCGGTGCCTGGTGCCTGGAGGACGAAGTGGGTGGCGGCGGCCGGGGTGACGGTCACTGTGGTGGTGACCGTCGGGGTGAGGGAGCCACTGGTGACCTTCAGGGTGTACCCGGTGGCGGCCTTGTCGAGGGTGAGGCCGCCGAAGGTGGCCACCCCGGCGGTGGCCGTGACGGTGGTTGTCCCGAGCAGGGTGGCACCGTCCGGGCCACTTGTGATGGCGACCGTCACCGTGGCCGACGATGTGGTGACCACGTTGCCGTAGGCGTCCTCGACCGTGGCGGTGAGCCCGAAGGGCGTGCCGGCCGTCACGGTAGTGGGCGGTTGGGTGGTCACCACCACCTTGGCCGCGGTGGCGTGGGTGACGGCCTGGTCCACCGGATCGGACGCCGAACCGACGAAATTGCCGTCGCTGTTGACGTAGCTCGCCACGATCTCGTCGCCGGCGGACGTCGTGGTGAAGGTATGGGCACACGACGCTTCCTGCTGCCTTGTGGCGGTGGACAGGGCGACTGTCGAGCACAGCGTCGTCCCGGTGGCTGTATCGACGAACGATACGGTGCCGGTCGGCACCGCCAACCCCGCGGGGTCGGTGGCCACCGTCGCCGTGAACGTCACTTCCTGCCCCGCCGTCGACGGGTTCTGGTCCGAGCCGAGGGTCGTCGTGGTGGGGATGGCCAGGTAGGTGAAGTGGTCATCGGCCGACACGGCCGAGGTGCCACCGCCGGTGGTCACCGTGATGTCCACCGGCCCCGGGCTGCCGGCCGGGGAGACCGCGGTGATCTCGGTGCCGCTGTCGTCCGAGAAGCTCTGGGCCGGGCTCGTCCCGAAGTCGACTCCGGTGGCGCCGCTCAGGTGCCTGCCCATGATCGTCACCGAGGTGCCACCGGTGATGTACCCCGCCGGTGGTGTCACCCCGGTGACCACCGGGAGCGGTGGGATCACCGTGAGCGCGACCGTGCCGGTGGCTGTCGAGCTCTCGTAGTTGTGGTCGCCGCCGAAGTGCGCGGTGATCGCCGGATAGCTCGCCACCGGCAATGTCGGTGTGGTGGTACAGCTCGTCGCCGGCAGGGTGGCGGTGCACAGCACTGTCGTTCCCGACGTGAAGGCCACCGTCCCGGTGGCCTGCGACGGAAGCCCGGACTCGCTCAGCGTGGCCACTGTCCCGAGATGCACCGTGGCGTGGCCGGACCCGTCGACGTCGATGGAGAAGGAGGTCGGCGCCGGTGTGACGGTCACTGTCCGGGTGGTCCTGGCCTGCGGGCCGCCGTTGCGGAGCACGCTGTGCCCGGTGTGGACGACGGTGGTCGACGTCCCGGCCGAGTCGGTCTCGGTGACGCTGGCCGTGTAGGTCTCGGCCGCCATGTAGGTGTGGGTGGTGGTCGGCGTGGTGGTGGTGGCCGTCTGTCCGTCCCCGAATGTCCAGGCGTAGGAGGTGATGGTGCCGAAGTCCACCGTGGAGGCCGAGGCGTCGAACGAGGTGGCCCGGCCGACGACGTCCGGGATGACGGACAGCGCGGCCACCGGCGCCTGGTCCGGGGTGACGGCCACGGCGTAGCCGTAGGGTGTGACGGTCACGCGGGTCGTGCTCTTGGTCCGCAGTGTCACCAGCGTCACCCGTGTGGAGTTGAGAGGGCCCACGTAGGCCGTCGTCCCGGCCGGTGTGATGGCCACCTTCCACGGGGAGCCGCTCACCGAGATCGAGCTCCCTGCGGTCCCGGTGGCCACGGTGATGGGGATCAACTTGTTGTGCCAACTGGTCACGTAGACGGTTGCCCCGTCGGGGGTGATGGCGAGGCCTGTGGTTGTTGTCGTGCCGACCGAGATGGGCTTGGTCGTGTCCTTGGTCCATGTGGCTGTCAATGTGATCTGGGTGACCGGGCCTGTCGAGTTCGTCACGTAGGCCTTCTTGCCGTCGGGGGTGATGGCGATGGCGGTGGGGCTGCCGTCGACGGTGATGGGCGTGCCGACCGTCCCCGTGGCCAGGTCCACCGGCACCACGTTGCCGTGTCCTCCGGCGGCCGGGTCCCGGGCCACGTAGGCCGTGGTCCCCTGGGGTGTGATGGCCACGGCCCAGCACTCGGCTGTGGTGCCCAACTGGATCGTCCGCCCGATGGCCCCGGTGGCCACCGAGAAGGAGGTGAGGTCGTCGCCGGCAGGGTCGTACCCGTTCGCCACCCATCCGGTCTGGCCGTCGGGCGTGATGGCGATGTCGTTCGGGAAGTACGGGAATGTCATCGCCGGGCCGACCGCTCCGGTGGCCGTGGCGATGGGCACGATCTCGTGGCTCGGTGTGCCGGGCGCCGTTGTGGTGCCGGCGTTGGCGTAGAGGGTCTGGCCGTCCGGGGTGATCGCCAACATGGTCGGCGCTGCTCCCAGTGTGAACGTCGGGCCGGCGTGGTGAGTCGTGGTGGAGATGGTGGCGAGGTCACCGTTCCCGATGCCCGGACCGCCCACATAGGCGTACGAAGCGCCCAGCCTGGCCGTCGTCACGGTCAGGCTGACGGTGTTGGTCGATGTCGAGTTGCCGTAGCTGCCGTCGGTGTTGACGAACGAGGCCGTGATGCCCGGGTAGGTACCGGCGCCCAGGGTGGCCGGTGGATGGCAACTGGTGCTGGCCGGCATGGTGGCGACGCACAACGTCTTGGTGCCCGACGTGAAGGTCACCGTCCCGGTCGCCGAGGCCGGGAGCCCGACCTCGGCGAAGGTGGCCGCCGTCCCGTAGGTGCTGGTGCCGGAGGTGCCGGAGCCGTTCACCGTGATCGAGAACGAGGTGGGGACGGCGACGTAGGTGAACCGGTCGGCCGGCGACGTGGCCGACGGCCCGGGCGGCGTCGAGACCGTGACGTCCACCGTCCCGGCCGGCCCCGGCGGCGCCGTCGCCGTCAGCTCGGTGTCGGAGTCGACGGTGAAGGTGGCCGGGTTCGACCCGAAGTCCACCGCAAGGGCCTGGCTGAAATTGGTGCCGTGCACGACCACCGACGTGCCGCCCGTGGTCGGCCCTGTGGTGGTGTCCAGGCCGGTGACGGTGGCCGGCCGGCCGTAGGTGAAGGTGTCCGCCGGAGACGTCGCCGAGGTGCCGCCCGGCCCGGTCACGGTGACGTCGACCGCGCCTGTCGACCCGGCCGGGGCGGTGGCCACGATCCGGCCGTCCCAGGTGACGGAGAACCCGGTGGCCGGCACCGCCCCGAACAGGACGCCGGTGGCCCCGGTGAACCCCCCGCCGCTGATCGTGACCGTCGTGCCCCCGTCGATCGATCCGGTCGCCGGCGACAGCCCGGTGACCACCGGCACCGGGACGGCGGGGAGGCTCTCGGCCACCCGGCCGTAAGAGGAGTTGCGAGTTGCGCCGCCGAAGCCGGCCGTCACGCAGTCGGTGGCCGAGGTGCAGTCGATGGCGCGGCCCTGTGTGGCGACGAGCACGCCCTGCCAGTAGCCGCCGGCGAACGTCTCGACGGCGCCGCCTGTGACGCCGCCCCCCGTGGCCTGGCCGCTCGCCAGGCACTCGTCGGTGTTGGGGCACGTCACCCCGAACAGGTCCCCCCCCGTGGCCCTCCCCGTGTGCGGCACGGGGGTCGTGCTCCATGCCCCGTCGGCCAGCCGCAGCGCCCCCATTGTCCCGTAGTCGCTGCCCACCGCCACGCAGTCGCCCACCGCCGGGCAGGAGACGCTGTTGAGCCCCACGCCGTTGTCCGACTGCGGGGTGTCGACGGGGGTCCACGTCGGGTCTGTTGTCGTGCCCCCGAGGTCCTCGATCAGGGGGCTCGGCACTGTCCCGTATGTTGTCCATGTGAAGTTGTCGACCTGGCCGACGGCGACGCATGTCGTGGTCGACGGGCACGAGACTCCGTACAGTGTCGCCGTGATCCCCCGTGTGACGTTGGACGGCAGTGCCGGCGTCGTCGGCACGGCGGACCAGTTGCCGCCGGATGTGGTCAGGATCTCGGTCAGCGGCTGGAACCAGCCGTACCGTGTCACGTAGCCGCCGACCGCCACGCACCGGGTGGGGCTGGGGCAGGCCACCCCGTTGAGGGAGTACCAGGAGGTGTCCCCTCCGACGTCGGGGAGGGTGATGGCCGTCCACGCTCCTGTGCGCAGGAGCTCGACCAGTTGGTGGTACAGGGAGTCCGAGCCGAGCACCTGGCCGACGGCCATGCACCGTGTGACCGCGGTACAGGACACGCCGTTCAGGCTCCCGCGCCCGGTCGACGGGAGGGTGGCCGCCAGCCAGGTGCCGTCGTGCTGGACGAAGGCGGTGGGTGTCGAGCTGCCCGTTGTGGCGCTGACTGTGGTCGCACCGACCGCCACACAGTCCCCGGTCGCCGGGCAGGAGATCCCGTACAACTGCACCGACGGGCCGGCCGGGTTCGACACCGTCCTGCCGGACCATGTGGTGTAGGTGAATTGGGTCGCTGTGCCGGCCGGCGAGGTGCCGTCGGGATTGGTGACCGTGACGTTCACGGTCCCGCTGCCGCCGGGGGCCACCGCGGTGACTGTTGTGTCGGAGACGACGGTGAACGACCGGGCCGGGACCGATCCGAATGTCACGGCGGTGACGTGGCCCAGGGCGGTCCCGTGGATGGTGACCTTCGTGCCCCCCGCCGCCGGCCCGAAGGCCGGCGCCACGCTGCTGGCCGTCGGCGGCCCGGCGGCGTCGATGACCAGCGAGACCGGCTCGCTCACCGTCACCGCCGGTGTGGCGCTGTCGGTGGCCGACACCGTGAACGTGGCCACCCCGGCGGTGGTGGGCGTCCCGCTCAGCACCCCGGTGGCGGGGTCCAGTGTGAGCCCGGCCGGAAGGCTGCCGGAGGTCACGGCCCACCAGTACGGCGCCGTGCCCTCCGTGGCGGTGAAGGTGGTGAGGTACGGGGCCCCGACCTCGCCGCTCGGCGGTGTGCCCGGGGTGATGCCGAAGGTGTCGACGACCAGCGGCGCGGTGGCCGTCCCGCCGAGGGCGTCGGTGACCTTCACGGTCACTGTCTGCTCGCCGCCCGCCCCCTGGGCCGGGACGCCGGAGATCACGCCGGTGGAGGCGTCGAGGGCCAACCCTGTGGGCAGGGTCCCCGCCGCGACCGACCAGTCGAAGGGACCCTGGCCGCCGTCGGCGGCGAGGGTGGCCCGGTAGCCCTGGCCGACCGCCGCCGGCGGCAGCGAGGTGGTCGTGACGGCGACCGGGGGCTGCACGTCGACGGCCAGCGTCGCGCTGGCCGTCTGCGGCGGTGTGGACGAGTCCGCCACCGTGACGGTGGCTGTCGACGTACCGGCGGCGGTAGGGGTGCCCGAGATGGTGCCGCTGGCCGGGTCCAGGCTCAACCCTGTGGGCAGCGATCCGGGGGTGACCGACCAGGTGTAGCCGCCCGTCCCCCCCGCCGCTGACAGGGTGGTGGTGTACGCCACGCCCACCTCGGCCGCCGGGAGGGTCGTCGTCGTGATGCTGGGGGCGTAGGTGTAGTCGACCGGTGTCGACTGGGCGGCCCCGATCTTCACGGTGACCGGCACCGTGCCCGAACCGGCCGGTGCGGTGACGGTCAGGGTGGTGCCTGTGGCGTTGACGGCGATGCCGGTCCCCGGGGCGCTCCCGAAGGTGACGGCGGTGGCCCCGGTGAGGCGCTGGCCGGTGATGGTCACCGTGTTCCCGCCGGCCGTCGGCCCGTCCTGCGTTGTCACCGAGGTCACCACCGGCGGCGTCACCTCGGGGAACACCGACACCGTGCCGGACGACGAACGGTTGGCGGCGTAGACCCACTGGCCGTCCGGGGTCACCGCCATCCCGGAGGGGTGTGTGAGCCCGCCGTCTCGTCCGAGCACCGTCGGCGGGTCGGTCGAGGTGTCGAGCACCACCAACTGGTTGTCGCCGGGGAGGTTCACGTACGCCCGCTGCCCACCGGGGGTGAAGGCCACTGTCCAGGGCTGGGCGTCGAAGTGCACGCTCCCGCTGACCGTCGGCGGTGTGGCGGAGGCGTCGAGCACTGTGACCGTCTGGGGGTCGATGTTGGTCATGTAGGCGGTGTGGGTGGTTCCGGGCACGAACCCGATGGCGTGGGGGGTTCCGCCCACCGACAGGGTGGAGGTCACCACCGGTGCCGCGGGGTTGGCGGGGTTGACGACCAGCACCTGGGGCGACCTCCCGCCGTTCGGCGCGGTGACGTAGAGGGGCGACCCGCCGGGGGCGAAGGCCAGGCCGTGCGGGATGTGCCCGAGTGTCTTGTGGACCACCGCCTTGGTGGCGCAGTTGATGACGTCGAGGTCGTTGCCCGAGCCGGACGTCACGTAGGCGTAATTCCCTGTCGGTGTGAAGGTGATGGCCTCCGGCTTGGTCGCCCCGACGGTGACGGTGGCTGTGACGGTCGGGGTGGCCGTTGTCAGCTTCAGGATCGACACCGAGTTGGAGCCGGCGTTCACCACGTAGAGCTGGGTGCCCCCCGGGCGCACGGCCAGGGCCTCCGGGTCGCGCTTGACCGTCACGGTGGCGGTCACCGAGGGCGGGTTCGTCGTGGTGTTGATGACGCTGACCGACCCGTTGCTGGCGCTTGTTGTCGAGTATGTGGTCGGCTGCCGCGAGTTGGCCACGAACGCCCGGTTGCCTGTGGGGGCGACGACCACCGCGCTGGGGTACGACCCGACGGCCACGGTCGCCACGGTGCCCGCGGCCGGCTCGGCCCCGGCCGGACCACCCACCAACCCGGCCAGCGTGGAGCAGCCCAGCGCCAGCCCGAGCCCGACGGCCGCCGCCTTCCCCGCCGACCGCGACAACCCCTGCACCAGCCGCCTCATAGCCGCATCCTCCACGTCCAGGCAGGTCCTGCCCGACCAACCGGTGCTTGGGGTGCCCCGATCCTCCGCTGAACACTGTCCAGTTTATACCGAACATCAAACAGTATCTAGCCCGAACCGGCCGCTTCGTGGCGCGGCGCTCAGCGCTCCAGGGCACCCCACAGGGACCGCTTGATCGCCGCCAGCACGTCCGGCGGGGTCAGGGCGATCCGCTCGGCCACCGCCTGGGCCTCGGCCCGCAGCCGCGCCGGCGGGTCCACCACCTGCCCGACCATCCCCAGCTCGTAGGCCCGGGCGGCGCCCAACACCTCCGACCGGCCGGCCAGGGCCATGCGGAACACCGCCTCCGCCGGCACCTTCCTCGCCAGCCCGATGGCCTCGAAGACGCTGGCCTGCCCCACCGAGGTGTGCGGGTCCAGGAACCGGGCGTCCGCGGCGGCCAGCACCACGTCGGCGTCGGCCACGAAGTGCAGGCCGCCACCGGCGCAGGTGCCGTTGACCGCGGCCACCACCGGCTTGGTGACCCCGTTGTGCCACGCCGTCAGCCCCAGCTCGGCCCGCCTGGTCCGCCGGGCCTGCTCCCGCAGGGCCCCGGGGTCGGCGGCCATCTGCACCAGGTCCAGCCCGGTCTGGAACGCCCGGCCGTTGCCGGTGTTCACGATCACCCGCACCGCCGGGTCCGCGTCCAGGGCCGCCCAGGCCCGGGGCAGCTCGTCGAACATGGTGGCGTCGACCGCGTTGCCCACCGCCGGCCGGTCGAACACCAGCCACCCCACCGGCCCCTCCCGGCGGACCTCCAGGGTCCGGTAGGGCCGGTCGGCCACCGCCGGGGGCGGGTCGGTCATCGACCGCCGAACCGAGGGGGCCGTTTCTCCCTGAACGCCGCCAGCCCCTCCTTGAAGTCGTCGCTGCGCGACGCCAGCTCCATGGCGAACCCCTCGTTGCGCAACTGCTGCTCCAGCGGGGCCTGGGCGCCGGCGTGCAGCAGCCACTTGGTCAGCCCCAGGGCCACCGTCGGGCCGGCGGCCAGCCGGCCGACCACCTCCTCGGCCGCCGCTCCCAGGTCGTCCGCCGGGACCGCCCGGTGCACCAGGCCCCAGTCCGCCGCCTCGGCCCCCGACACCACCCGGCCCAGCAGCAGCATGTCCCGGGCCCGCACCTCCCCCACCCGCCGCGGCAGCAGCCAGGTGGCCCCGCTGTCCGGGGTCAGCCCCCGCTCCGCGAACGGCTCCCACAGCCGGGCGTCGGCGGCGGCCACGGCCACGTCGGCGGCCAGCGCGATCTGCAGCCCGATGCCGGCCGTCCACCCCTGCACCGCGCACACCACCGGCACCTGCACCGACAGCAGCAGCGGCACCAGCCGGTGGGCCTGGGCCGGCAGCCGCCGCTGGATGCTCCCCGCCCGGGGCCGCCGGGGGCCCCCGCCGCCCTCCGGAGCCGAGCCGACGGGGCCGACCTTGCCGGCCGAGCCGGCGTTGCGGCCGACGATGTCGAAGCCGGTGCAGAAGTGGGGGCCCTCGCCGGTGATCGCCACCACCCGGACCGCGTCGTCCTGCCCGGCGGCCTCCACCGCGGCGACGAAGGCGGCCACCATGTCGTCGGTGACCGCGTTGCGCTTGTCCGGCCGGTCGAGGTGCACCCGGAGCACCCCGTCGGCCACGGTCACCGCCAGGCCGTCGGCGCCGGCGTACGGATGGGGGGTGGAGCCCGGCACCGCCACCCTCGGCCCCGTCAGCTCCGGGAGAACCCGGCGGCCACCGCCGCCAGGGCCCCCTGCAGGTCGGTGGCCCCGCCGGGGGGGTCCGGCAGCCGCACCGGACCGTGCTGCCGGCTGGGCAGCAGCACGGTGGCGTGCCCCGGGGTGGTGACCTGGCCCCGCTGGTTGACCGCCCGCAGCTCCAGGTCCACCGCGGGCCGGCCGTCGGCCAGGTACCGCCGCACCACCGTGCCGTCCAGCCACTGGGTGTCCCCCACGTAGTTGAACAGCCGGAACTCGCAGTCCAGCTTCCACAGCCAGGCGTCGTCGCCCATCCAGTCGGTGCACAGGTGGATCAGCCAGGTCTCCCGCATCCGGCCGTAGTCGAACGTGGTCGGGTTCCCGGACCGCCGGGCGAAGTCCGGGTCCCAGTGCACCCGCTGCATCACGTCCGGCACGTTCCGGTCGTCGCGGTGGAAGAACCGCGGGATCCGCTGCCGGTTCTGGTAGCCCAGCCGCAGCGGCCTGACCCCGTACAGCCCCATGCCCATCCCCACATGCCAGCACACCATGTCGGTGACCGTCAGCGGCCCCTTCACCATCGGGCCCACCCGGTCCCCCTCCGCCACCTCCTCGAACCACCGCGGCGCCGCCCCCCGGGGGCTCTCGGTGGCGTACTGGGCGTCGATCCGTTCGATGTCGGCGTCGTCGTAGGCGGCCAGGGCGACGTCGTCGTACTTCTTGCGCTCCCGGGCCCTGGTCCGCTCGGTGCGCACCATCAGCCGGCACTGCCCGGACAGCACTGTGCCGGCCTCGTCCCCGAACACCTCCCCGGTCCACTCGTGCACCGACCGGCCCGCGAACTCGCTGGGCTTGTCCTCCACCCCCACCAGGGCGTTGCGCCGGAAGCACCGCCGCTCCGGCCGCAACGGCGCCCACCACTCCCGGGAGCTGGCGGCGTAGAAGGCGTGCACCCCGCGGAGCGGGTCCCCCTTCATCAGGTCCCGGTGCCGGGCGTCCACCTCGGCCACCTCGTTCTCCCCGATCAGGGTGTCCCCGCCGACCAGCGGTGGCGGGGCCAGCGGCCCGGCCCAGCGGGAAGCGGTGGCGTAGTCCGGGTCGCACCACAGCGGGTTGTCGTCGCCGTACGCCACCGCCACGTTCCGGAAGGCGTCCGTCCCCGGGCGGCGGTAGTGCGGCGGCATCGGATGGGGCACCGCGATGCCGATGCGCCGCCGCAGCCGCTCCACCGCCTCGTCGGTGATCGCCGGCCCGTTCCCGGTGGGTTCTGCGGTGGATTCCGCCCGCCCTTCCGTTCCCCCGGCCATCAGCCCACGATCCTCGCCGCCACCGCCGCCTCCTGGGCGTGCTCGTCGCCGAGCAGTGCCCGGTCCACCAGCAGCCGGCGCAGGAACACGTGGGCGTCGCACTCCCAGGTCTGCCCGATGCCGCCGTGCACCTGCAGCACCGCCTCCCCCACCTGCCGGGACACCCGGCCCACGTAGGCCTTGGCCACCCGCGCCGCCAGCGCCCCCGCGGCGGCGTCCGGGCCGTCGACCGCCCAGGCGGCGTAGTAGGTGGCGCTGCGGGCCGCCTCCACGCTGACGTGCTGCTCCGCGCACAGGTGCTGGACGGCCTGGAACGACCCGATCGGCCGCCCGAACTGCCGGCGCTGCCCGGCGTAGGCCACCGCCATGGCCAGGGCCCCGGCCATGGCCCCCACCATGTCGGCGCACACCAGCACCAGCCCCAACGTCCGCCACCGTTCCACCCGGTCGCCGTCGACCGGGTCACCGACCACCCGCACCGGGCCGGCCAGGTCCAGCAGGTCCCGGGACAGCTCCGCCGACCGCGCCGGCCCGGCCCCGATGCCGGCCAGCACCGGCACCACCCCACCGGCGACCCCGGCCACCGCCACCGCCGAGGTGGCGCCCCGGGCGTCGAAGGCCAGCCCGCCCACCGCCGCTGCGGCCGGGTCGACGCCCGTCGGATCGATGGTGGCCGGGTCGATGGTGGCCGGGTCGAGGACGGCCACGTCGGACAGGTCGGCCGCCACCGCCACCGTGGTCCGGTCCCCGGCAACGGCCCCACCGGCGCCGGCGGCTCCGGCGGCTCCGGTGCGCTCGGCGGTCCCGGCCGCCGCTCCGGCGCCTGAACCGGCCAGGGCCAGCAGCTCGGCGGCCAGCATCGGGCCGAGCAGCGGCACCTCCGACGCCACCCGGCCGAACGCCTCCACGCAGACCGCCGCGTCCACCGCCGAGGCCCCGTCGGCGGACCGGATGGTGGCCATCCCGCTGTCCCGCACCGCCGCCCAGGCCCGGTCGGGATCGGCCGGGCCGGCGGCCAGGTCGGCGGCCAGCTTGGCCGCGGTGTCGGCCAGCAGCGCCTCCTCGTCGGTCAGCGTGGCGTCCACCGGGCCTCCGACGGGATACTGGGGTCGTGGACTTCGGTGACACCCCCGAAGAGGCCGCGTTCCGGGCCGAGCTGCGCCGGTGGATCGCCGGCCAGATGCCGTTCCCGGCACTGCCGGACGGCGACGACGACCGGATGGCCCGGCTCACCGACTGGCAGCGCACCCTGTACGACGCCGGCTGGGCGGCGGTGTCGTTCCCGGAGGACTACGGCGGCCGCGGCCTGGGCCCGGTGTACGAGGCCATCGTGCTGGACGAGCTGGGGTCGGCCGGGCTGCCGTCGGCGTGGCACTACGGGTACATCGCCCGGGTCATCCTGATGTACGGCACCGAGGAGCAGCGCCGGCGGTTCCTGGCCCCGGCGTTCCGGGGCGACGAGCGGTGGTGCCAGGGGTTCAGCGAGCCCGACGCCGGCTCGGACCTGGCGTCGCTGACCACCCGGGCGGCGCTGGTCGGGGACCACTACGTGGTCAACGGCCAGAAGGTGTGGACGTCGGAGGCCCACTGGGCGGACTGGTGCCTGCTGCTGGCCCGGTCGGAGCCGGGGGCGCCGGACCACCGGGCCATGTCCTGCCTGCTGGTCCCCATGGACGCCCCGGGCCTGACGGTGCGGCCGTTCCGGCAGATAACCGGCAGCCTGGAGTTCGCCGAGGTGTTCTTCGACGACGTCCGCATCCCGGCCGCCAACCGGGTGGGCGGCGCCGGGGACGGCTGGCGTATCGCCATGTCCACGGTGTCCTTCGAGCGGGGCCCGGCCGACGTCGGCTTCCTGGCCGACCTGCGGCGCAGCCTGCGGTCCCTGACCGACGCCGCCCGCGACGGAGCCGTCCGCACCGACGGCGACCTGGCGGCCCGGCTGGCCCGGTCGTACGTCGACGTGGAGGTGCTCCGGGCCCACATCCTGCGCACCCTGTCCCGCCGGGCCAAGGGCCAGGGGTCCGAGGTCGAGGTGTCCGTCGACAAGCTGCTGATGGTGCGCACCGAGCAGGAGCTGACCCACACCGCCATGGACGTCCTCGGCGCCGGCCCGCTGCTGGGCGACCGGCCGGACGAGCTGCACCAGTACCTGTGGTCCCGGGCGGCCAGCGTCTACGGCGGCTCCCAGGAGATCCAGCGGACCATCGTGGCCACCCGGCTCCTCGGACTGCCCCGCGGCTGACGCCATAGATTATAACTTTATATGTATGGCCCCCTACCGGTACCTCAAGGTGGAACGCCACGGACCGGTCGGCTGGCTTATCAACAACCGCCCGGAGCAGCTCAACGCCATGAACGCGGCCATGCGGGACGAGCTCGCCGTGGCCTGGCGGGAGCTGGACGACGACCCGGACGTCCGGGTGATCGTGCACACCGGGGAGGGCCGGGCGTTCCAGACCGGGGTGGACGTGGCCGAGATCGCCGCCGACGGGGTCGGCATGGAGCGGTACCGGCAGTCCATGGAGGACTTCGACGTCCACTTCACCGCCTGGCACCAGCGGGTGTGGAAGCCGGTGATCACCGCCGTCAACGGCATCTGCGCCGGCGGCGGCTTCCACTGGGTGGCTGACGCCGACATCGTCATCTGCGCCTCCGACGCCCAGTTCTTCGACCCCCACGTCTCCGTCGGCCAGGTCGTCGCCATCGAGGCCATCGGCCTCCTCCGCAAGATGCCGGCCGAGGCCGTGATGCGGATGGCGTTCATGGGCCGCCACGAGCGCATGCCGGCCAGCCGGGCCTACGAGCTCGGCATGGTCAGCCAGGTGGTCGACCCTCCGGGCCGGCTGCGGCAGGAAGCCCAGAAGCTGGCCGAGACCATCGCCCGCAACTCCCCCGCCGCCATGGCCGCCACCAAGCGGGCCCTGTGGGGGGCGTTCGAGATGGGGCTGACCGACGCCTGCCGGGCCGGCGCCAAGGAGCTGGTCGGCCTGTGGGGCCATCCCGACCAGCAGGAGGGCCCCCGGGCGTTCGCGGAGAAGCGCGAGCCGCGGTGGCAGCCGCCGGCGCGGCCCGAGGGACCGGCCGGCTGACCGGCGTCGCCGCCTACTGCTTCTCTCGTTCCGCCTTCCGCCGATCCGCGATCGCCCGCTCCCGGTACTCCCGGAGCACCCGCTCGTTGCCTTCCAGGTGGTCGATGGCGTCCGGGTCTGGACTGAGTGGCGGCATGACTTGCTGGACCATCGTGCCTCCCACGTCAGCCGAGGGCGCTGGCCACCACCGTGGCGACCACTGCGGCCAACAGGCTAATGGAAGATGCGAGGAGAAGATGGGTCTTCTGGTTCAGCTTGCGCCGGGTGGTCTCGAATATCTCGATCCGGGTGTCCATCAGTTGGAGCTTGACCTGGTCATCAGACCATGGCGCATACGAACGGATACGCCGGGGCGCCAACCCGGGGAATGGTCTGAGGAGCAGCGCCAACAGCGCGATCACCGCCGACACACCGTCAAGGCTTACCGCCGCCAAGTGGCCGTCATTGACCCCATGCATCTGGACGCCGGCCAGCACCCCAGAGAAGCCCAAGACCAACCCTGCCTTGGTGTCGATGGCGTCTCCCCGACGCTCCTGGGCGTCGAGCTCCGACCCGACCACTTCGGCAACGGTGTCCAGGCCGGGAAGCTGGCCGGGCCCGACATCCGGAGGTGACGGACCGATGATGGGGTCCGGTGGGGCTGGCCGTCCCTCCATGATCCTCCGGACGGCTTTCCGCAACCCGTCGATCCATCGTGATCCCGTCGACATCGGCATCGCCATCGATGCGGTCCGGAGCCCTCGGTCGGACTACGGAGCGCCGACGGCCGAGGCAACCTGGGCGCACAGCGAGTAGCCGCTGGCCCTTGGCTCGTGCACGCTTGACCCGCACCGCCCCAGCAGCACCAACTCGAGCGCCACCAGCTCCATCCAGACGGCTTTCGGTCCCGACGTTCGTTCGGGGTCCAGATTGGCGAAGGTGTCTTCGAGGCACTGCAGGTGTGCGTCCAGTCTCTCGACCACGTCCATTCCCGCATCGTGATCGACGGGTGTATCACTGGGCGCGTCCCAGGGGCCCCGGCATCGCTCGAGGACGGACCCCGCCGGGATCACGTTCGCCCCTCCCGTTTACCTGCAAGGATAATAAGGATGCACTCGACGTTCGGCGGCAGGTTCGATGGCCGGTTCGACGGCAAGGTGGTCCTCGTCGCCGGCGCCGCCCGGCCGCCGGGACTGGGGTTCGCCCTGGCCAGGCGGTTCGCCGCCGGCGGGGCCACCGTCGCCTGCGTCGACGCCGTCGGTGACCAGCCGGCCGCCGGCCACGACACCGGCGTCGTCCCTCCCGGCCTCCTGGAAGAGCTGACGGCGGAGGTGGCCGCCATCGCCGCCACCGGCGGGAGGAGCGATGCAGCCGCGGGCGGCGGGGGAAGCGACGCAGCGGCGGGCGGGGGGAACGACGCAGCCGCGGCCGGCGGGGCGGCCCCCGGGACGGCGGCCTTCCCGGTGGACCCGGCCGACCCGGCCGACTGGGCCCGGGCCGCCGTCGACGCCATCGACACGTTCGGCCGGGTGGACATCGCGTGCCCGTTCATGGGCACCACCGGGCCCGCGGCCGGCGACGGCCGGCTCATGGACGTGCCCCTGGACGCCTGGCAACGGTGCTACGACGTCAACGTCACCGCCCCCCTGCTGTTCGGGCGGGCCTGCGCCGCCGACATGGTGGCCCGGGGGGCCGGCGGGGCGCTCTGTTTCCTGTCGTCCTACTCGGCGGTGGTGCCGCCGGTCGGGTTCGGCGCCGTGGCCTCGGCCCGGGCCGCCCTGAACCGCGTCGTGGAGGTGCTGGCCGCCGAGCTCGGCCCCGACGGCATCCGGGTGAACGCCGTCCAGCCGCTCAGCGTCCGCAACCCGGACGGCAGGTTCCCCAACCCCGGCCTGCAGGGCCTGGCCACGTCGGAGGCCCCCGGCCTGGAGCGGTGGGTCCGGGACCACCTGCCGCTGGGCCGGCCGCAGTCGCCGGACGAGACGGCGGCGGTGGCGGCGTTCCTCTGTTCCGACCAGGCGTCCTTCGTCACCGGGCTCAGCGTCCCGGTGGCCGGCGGCGCCCACGCCCACTCGTGACGACGGGCACCACGGCCGGCGTGGGATTCGGGCCCTACGCATCGGAGAAGACCGGGGTTGGGGCCCCGGTCGGGTAGGCGGCCGGGGTGCAGCTCATCGGGGTGGACGCCGGCGGCACCTTCACCGACACGGTGGTGGCCACCGCCGACGGCCGGCTCGGGGTCGGCAAGGCCCTGTCCACCCCCGGCCACCTGGAGGACGGGGTGCTGGCCTCGGTCACCGCCGCCGCCGCCGACCTGGGCACCACCCTGGACGCGCTGCTGGCCGGCACCGACGTGGTGGCCCACGGCACCACCGCCGGCCTCAACGCCCTGCTGACCGGCACCGGGGCCCGGGTGGGCCTGCTGACCACCGCCGGCTTCGAGTCCACCCTGGCCATCGCCAAGGCCAACAAGGTGCTGGGGCTCACCGAGGACGACTTGGAGCGGCCCACCCGGTGGGACAAGCCGCCGCTGCTGGTCCCCCGGCGGCGCACCCGTGGCGTCGGCGGCCGCATCGACGCCGCCGGGGCCGAGGTGGCGCCGTTCGACGCCGCCGGGGCCCGGGCGGCGGTCGCCGAGCTGGCCGACGCCGGGGTGGAGTCGGTGGCGGTGTCCCTGCTGTGGTCGGTGGCCAACCCGGCCCACGAGGAGGCGCTGGCCGACCTGGTGGCCGAGGCCCTGCCCGGCGTGCACCTGTCGGTGTCCAACCGGCTGGTCCCCCGCATCGGGGAGTACGAGCGCACCGCCACCGTGGTGGTCGACGCCTACGTCGGCCCGTTGGTGGCCGACTACCTGCACCGGCTGGAGGGCCGGCTGGTCGCCGCCGGCTTCGGGGGCCTGTTCGCGGTCATGCGGATGGGCGGCGGGGTGCTGCCCGGGTCGCTGGCCCGGCGGATGCCGGTGCACACCCTGCACTCCGGGCCGGTCGGCGGGGTCGGCGGGGCGGCCAAAGCCGGTGCGGCGGCCGGCGAGGCCAACATCATCACCACCGACGTCGGCGGCACCAGCTTCGACGTCGGCCTGGTGGTGGACGGCCAGGTGCTGTACTCGCCGCGGCCCATGATCGAGCGGCAGGCCCTGGCCATCCCGGTGGTGGACGTCACCTCCATCGGCACCGGCGGCGGCAGCATCGCCTGGTTCGACCCCGCCCTCGGCGTCCTGCGGGTCGGCCCCGACAGCGCCGGCGCCGACCCCGGCCCGGCCTGCTACGGCCGCGGCGGCACCCGGCCCACCGTCACCGACGCCGCCGCCGTCCTCGGCTACGTCCACCGGCTCGGCCGCGCCCTCAACCTCGACCGCGACGCCGCCCGCCGGGCCATCCGGACCGGCGTGGCCGAGCCGCTGGGCCTGTCCGTGGAGGACGCCGCCGACGGGGTGGTCCAGGTGGCCTGCGAGCAGATGCGGGACCTGGTCCGGCGGACCACCGTGCAGCGCGGCCACGACCCGGCCGACTTCGTCCTGTACGCCTTCGGCGGCGCCGGGCCGCAGTACGCCGGCCGCTACGCCGCCGGCCTGGGGGTGGCCGAGCTGGTGGTGCCGGCCCTGGCCGCCGAGTTCTCGGCCTTCGGCGCCGTGGTCGGCGACGTCAAGGTGCTGGTGGAGCGCGACCTGGTGCCCCGCCCGCTGGACGCCGACCTGGACCAGTTGAACGACGGCCTCCGACGGCTGGCCGCCGACGGCGTCGCCCAGCTCGCCGGGGCCGTCCGCCGTGGCGGCCCCGCCCCGGTGGTCACCCACGCGGTCGGCCTCCGCTTCTACCGGCAGGTGCACCGCATCGACGTCCCCGTCCCCGCGCTGCCGGTCGACCGGGCCCTGGCCGCCGAGCTGGTCGACGGCTTCGTGGGCCACTACGAGCGCATCGTCGGCGCCGGCACCGCCCGGGCCGGCACCCCGGTGGAGCTGGTGTCCATGAGCGTGGAGGTGGCCATGCCGGTCGACCTGGTCCTCCCCGAGGTGCTGGCGTCGCCGGCCTCGGCCGAGGCCGGCCGCCGGCCGGCCTGGTTCGACGGCGGTTGGGTGGACTGCCCGGTGCTCCGCTGGGACCGGCTGGGCCCCGGCGACGCGGTCCGTGGCCCGGCGTTCGTGGAGTCGGAGCAGACCACCGTCGTCGTCTACCCCGGCCAGTCGGCCCGCGCCGACCGGTACGGCAACCTGCGGCTGGTGCTGTCGTGACGGGCCCCGCCGCGGCCGTCTCCCCCGTCGTCCTCGAGGTCATCCGGCACCGGCTGAACAACGTCAACGAGGACGCCGCCGCCATCCTCCGCCGGGTGTCCGGGTCGCAGATCGCCGTGGAGGCCAACGACCTCAACACCGTCGTCATGGCCGCCGACGGCCGGGTGGTGGCCTGCGGCCGGTACGTGCTGATCCAGACCGCCTCCATGCACCTGGTGGTGGCCGACATCCTGGAGCACTACCGCGACTTCCCCGGCATCGCCGACGGCGACCAGTTCGTCACCAACGACCCCTACGTGGGCACCCTGCACCAACCCGACGTGGTGGTGGCCGCCCCCGTCTTCGTCGACGGCGGCCTGGTGGCCTGGTGCGCCTCGGTGGTCCACCAGGCCGACGTCGGCGGGCCCACCCCCGGCGGCATCACCTACGACGCCCGCAGCGTGTTCGACGAGGCCATCCCGATGCCGCCGCTCAAGATCGTCGACGGCGGCCGGCTGCGGCCGGACGTGGAACGGGAGTACCTGATCCGGTCCCGCACCCCGGAGCTCAACGCCCTCGACCTGGCCGGGCAGATCGCCGCCAACCGCGAGACCGCCGCCCAGGTCACCACCTTGTGCCGCCGGTACGGCACCGGCACCGTCACCGCCGCCCTGGACCGGCTGCTGGCCTCCGGGGAGCGCCAGGTCCGCGACCGCCTGGCCGCCCTCCCCGACGGCCGCTGGCGGCACGTCGCCCACGTCGTCCACCGCGGCCGGGACGGCGCCGACGACCTGTACACCGTCCGGCTCACCATGACCAAGCGCGGCGACCACCTCACCCTGGACTTCTCCGACAGCGACCACCAGGCCCCCGGGGCCATCAACGCCACCCGGCCCGCCCTGGTCAACTTCGCCATGGCCGGCGTCCTCATCTACCTCTGCAACGGCCTCAACTGGGTCCCCGGCGGGGTCTGGCCGGCCGTCGACATCGTCAGCCGGGAGGGCACCGTGGTCCACGCCCGGTGGCCGGCCGGCGTGGCCATGAGCACCAGCGCCACCGGTCAGGCCGTCCGGGTGTGCGTCAACGCCTGCGTCGCCCGCATGCTGGAGGCCTCCGACGAGCTGGCCCCGCTGGCGATGGCCAGTTGCCAGTTCGCCGGGGCCGGCGCCTGCGTGCTGTCCGGCGTCGACGGCGACGGCCGGGTGTTCGCCACCATGACCACCGACGACATCAGCGGCGGCGGCGGCGCCCGGGTCGGTGCCGACGGCGCCGACTCCTCCGGGTTCACCACCTCCCCCGGGGCCGCCATCGCCAACGTCGAGGTCAACGAGAGCTACCTGCCCCTCCACTACGTCGCCCGCCGCGAGCTGCCCGACTCCGGCGGCGCCGGCCGGTGGCGCGGCGGGGTCGGCACCGTGCAGCTCATCGCCCCCCACCACGCCGCCGAGCCGGTCAACGTGCTGTCGTTCGGCCAGGGCCTCCAGCAGCCCTGTGCCGTCGGCGTCGCCGGCGGCTCCCCCGGTGGCTCCAGCGGCTTCGCCATCCTCCCCCGCCCCCCCGCCGACGGTGCCGAGGCCGACCGAGTCCTCGACGCCTTCCGGGGGGCCGCCGCACCGATGCCGTCGGCCGGCATGGCCGTCGGGCCGGACCAGGTGCAGTTGATCGCGTCCCAGGGCGGCGGCGGCCTGGGGGACCCCCTCGAACGCGACCCGGCCGCCGTCGCCGTGGACGTCGCCGAGGGCCTGGTCTCGGTGGCCGCGGCCGGCGACCTCTACGGGGTGGTCCTGGCCGCCGACAGCTCCGTCGACGGCGTCCCGGCGGTGGACCAGGCGGCCACCGACCACCGCCGGCAGGCGCTGCGTTCCGCCCGCCTCGGCGGGGCCATCCCGGCGCCGCCGGCCGACTCGGTGCCCGGGGTGCCGCTGTCCTGGAACTTCACCGTCGACGGCGACCAGGTCCGCTGCCGGCGGTGCGGCACCGCGGTGGCCGCCGCCGGCGACGACCTCTACGGCCGGCTGGCCGTTGTCGAGCACCCCACCGCCGACCTCGCCCCCCTCGGCCTGCGGTACCCCGGCGCCGACCGGTTCGTGGTCCGCCACTGCCACTGCCCGGCCTGCGGCCGCCAGGTCGACGTCCAGGTCAACCGGGCCGGCGAGCCCCTGGTGACCGCCGTGGAGCTGCTGGGGTGACCGCCGCCCCCTCCACCGCCGCCCCCTCCACCATCCCGGCCCTCCTGCTGGCCGCCGCCCGGCGGTTCGGCCCCACCCCGGCGGTGGACGACGGTGAACGCCGCCTGTCCTTCACCGACCTGGCCGACGCCGCCCGAGCCGGCGCCGGCGCGCTGGTCCGGCGGGGCGTCGGCCCCGGCGACCGGGTCGCCCTGTGGGGCGCCAACTCCGTCGACTGGGTCACCGCCGACCTGGCCGTGCTGTGCGCCGGCGGCATCGTGGTCCCGGTGAACCACCGCTACCGCCCGGCCGAGGCCGCCGACATCGTCACCCGCGCCGGCTGCCGCCTCGTCATCGCCGACGGCCCCGCCGGGGGCCCGGCAAATGCTGCCGACGGCCCCGCCGGAGGCCCGGCAGGTACTGCCGACGGCCCGGCGGGGGGCCGGGACCTGGCGGCGGAGGCGGCCGGGTTCGCCGGGGACCGGTCGGTGCTGGGCTTCGGGGACTGGCGGGCGGCGGTGGAGGGCGGCGATCCGGACGACCCGGCGGTGCGGGAACGGCTGGCCGCGGTGGGGCCGGCCGACGTGTCCCACGTCCAGTTCACCTCTGGCACCACCGGGCGGCCGAAGGGGGCGCTGCTGACCCACGGGGCCATGACCCTGACCACGGCGACCTGGGTGCGGGTGGTGGGGCTGCGGCCCGGCGACGGCTACCCGGTGGTGGCCCCGTTCTCCCACATCGGCGGCCACAAGACCGCCATCGTGGCCGCCCTGGCCAGCGGGGCCACCCTGCGGCCGATGCCGGCCCTGGACGTGGACGCCCTGGTGGACCTCGTCGGCCGGGGCGAGGTGTCGTTCCTGCAGGGCCCGCCGGCGCTGTTCCACGCGGTGCTGACCGAGGTGGGCCGCCGGGGCACCGACACCTCCGCGGTCCGGTCCGTGGTGACCGGCGCCGCGGTGGTGCCGCCGGAGCTGGTGCGCCGCTTGTACGACGTGCTGGGGGTGGAGGCGGTCATCACCTCCTACGGCATCACCGAGGCCACCGGGGTCTGCACCATGACCCGTCCCGACGACCCGGTGGGGGTGGTCGCCGGCACCTGCGGCCGGCCCGTCGACGGCGTCACCGTCCGGATCGGCGGGCCCGACGGCCGCGACGTGGACGCCGGGCAGCCCGGCGAGGTGCTGGTCCGCGGGCCCAACCTGATGGCCGGCTACCTGGACGACCCGGCGGCCACCGCCGAGGCCGTCGACCCGGACGGCTGGCTGCACACCGGCGACGTCGGCACCGTCGACGCCGACGGCAACCTGCGCATCGTGGACCGCCTGAAGGACATGGTGGTGGTCGGCGGGCTCAACGTGTACCCGGCCGAGGTGGAGCGGGTGCTGGCCGCCCACCGGTCGGTGGACCAGGCCGCGGTGGTCGGGGTGCCGGACCACCGGATGGGCGAGGTGCCCCTGGCCTTCGTGGTGCCGGCCGCCGGGCCAGCCGGGCGGCCCGTCCCGGTGGACCCCGCCGCCCTGGAGGCCCACTGCCGGGAGCGGCTGGCCGGGTTCAAGGTGCCCCGGCGGTACCGGGTGGTGGACGCCCTGCCGGTCAACCCGGCCGGCAAGGTGGACAAGCCGGCCCTCCGGGCCCGGGCCGCCGAGGCGGCGTAGATGGCCGGACGGTCGGCCGAGGTCGGCGGCAGCCGGCGGGGCGGCGGCGGGATCGACCGGGTGCCCGGCGGCGGGATCGACCGGGTGACGGTGAACCCGATGGCCCTGCTGGCCCTGCCGTTCGACCAGGAGGCCGCCGCCCTGGTCGCCGCCGGGGCCCGCCGGCTGGGGGTGGCCACCCGCAAGCTGGACGCCCTGGGCTGGGCCGCCGGGCTGGCCACCTACCGGGCCGCCGGGCTGGACGTGGCGTACCTGGTCCACGGCATCGTCGCCGCCCCCACCGACCGGGACGGGTGGGCCGCCGAGGCCGACCTGCTGGTCCGGGCGGTGGACACCGCGGCGGACCTCGGCGTGCCGTTCGTCTACTTCTGCAGCGGCCCCCCCGGCGCCGCCACCCGGTGGGAGGACGCCGTGGCCGCCCTCGGGGACCGGTTGGCCCCCGTCGTGGCCCGGGCCCGGGCCGCCGGGGTGGGGCTGGCCCTGGAGAACGCCCTGTCGGTCCGCACCGACCACAGCTTCATGTTCACCCTCCGCGACACCGCCGCCGCCGCCCGCCGGCTCGGGGTCGGGGTCTGCGCCGACCTGTACTGCTGCTGGATGGAGCCCGACCTGCCGGCCACCCTGGCCGCCAACGTCGACCTGCTCCACCTGGTGCAGGTCAGCGACCGCGACCAGCCGTCCATGGTGCAGCCGGACCGCCGGGTGCCCGGCGACGGCGACCTGCCCCTGGACCAGTTGATCGGCGACGTCCTGGCCGCCGGCTACCGCGGCCCGTTCGACCTGGAGCTGCTCGGCCCCCACATCGACGCCGAAGGCGGTCCCGGCGCCGTCCGTCGGGGGGTGGCCTGGATCGCCGCCGCCCTGGACCGCGTCCCCGACCGGCCCGCCGGTGACGCAAAACCATAAGAGATTACAATCAGAGCGATGACGGGCGGCCTGCGGGCGCGACGGGGGGAGCAACTGCGGCAGCCCCGATTGGCCGAACTGGTGGCCGCGGCGCTGCGCGACGACATCCTCTCCGGCCACCTGGCCGAGGGCGATTCGCTGCCCCGGCAGGAGGACCTGCTGGAGACCTTCGGGGTCAGCCCGCCCGCGGTCCGTGAAGCCCTCCGCATCCTGGAGACCGAGGGCCTCATCCGGGTCCGCCGCGGCAACGTCGGCGGCGCCGTGGTCCGCAGCCCCAGCGCGGAGGGGGTCGCCTACATGGTCGGCCTGGTCCTGCAGTCCTGGCACACCACCCTGGCCGACGTCGGCGGGGCCGTCTGCGAGGTCGAGCCGGTCTGCGCCGCCCTCTGCGCCCGCCGCACCGACCGGTACCAGGCCGTCGTCCCGGTGCTCCGCGCCATCCTCGACGAGCAGCGCGACGCCGTCGACGACAACGTGGCCTTCAACCTGACCAGCCGGCGGTTCCACGAGGCCCTGGTGGCCGGCTGCGGCAGCGACACCCTGCGGGTGGTGGCCGGCGCGCTGGAGACGGTGTGGACCAGCCACGAGCACCGGGTCTACGAGGTCGAGCCCGGCCCCGGTCCCGACGTCCGCCGCTCCGCGCTGCGGGCCCACGAGAAGCTGGTGGACGCCATCGAGATCGGCGACGACGTCGCCGCCGCCGCGCTGGCCCGCAGCCACCTGGACGCCACCCAGGCCTACACCATGTCGCTGCGGCAGCACACCGAGATCCAGGCCGACCTGGTCCGGTCAGCTTCTCGGGACCTCCCGCCAGGCTGACCCCCGGAACGGGTCCGGCTCCCGGGGCAGCCCCAGCACCCGTTCCCCGATCACGTTCTTGTTCACCTCCGTGGTGCCCCCCTCGATGGTGTTGGCCCGGCTCCGCAGCATCCCCTTCACCTCGTACGGCAGCCCGTCGCCGTAGCTGGCGCCGGCTGCGCCTGCGTCTGCGCCCGCCGGGCCGGCATGGGTGGCGGTGCCGCCGTTCCCGGCGCCGGCCGGGGGCAGCCAGGCCACGGCGTCCATCCCCAGCAGGGCCACCGCCCGCTGCTGCACCCGCTGGTTCAGGCCGCCCTGGTGCACCTTGCCGACCGAGCTCTCCGGGCCCGGCGACCGGCCGGCCCGCAGCCGGTCCCGGACCCGCTGGTTGGTCCAGTCCCGGATGCGGTCCTCGGCGTACAGCCGCATCAGGTCCTGCCGGACCACCGGGTCGTCCCAGCCGCCCGGCCGGCCCTCCGCCGAACGCCGCCGGGCCACCGCCACCAGCCGGCCGACCCCGCTGCCGCCGATGCGGTCCACCCCGCCGGAGCCGGCGCCGGACACCATCTGCCGCTCCCCGGACAGCGTCGCGTTGGCCACCGCCCAGCCGTCACCGACCGCACCGATCCGCTGGTCGTCCGGTACCCGGACCGCGGTCAGGAACACCTCGTTGAACTCCACCTCCCCGCCCATGTGGCGGAGGGGGCGCACCTCGACGCCGGGGTCCCGGAGGTCCACCACGAAGTACGTGATGCCCTGCCGCTTCGGCACGTCCGGATCGGTGCGGGCCAGCAGCACCGCCAGGTCGGACCGGTGGGCCCAGGTGGTCCAGACCTTCTGCCCGTCCACCAC
This sequence comes from Acidimicrobiales bacterium, assembly GCA_035547695.1. Classification (GTDB taxonomy): domain Bacteria; phylum Actinomycetota; class Acidimicrobiia; order Acidimicrobiales; family RAAP-2; genus DASZUK01. The sequence continues at coordinate 740 of DASZUK010000017.1, read as the reverse complement.
CCAGCCGTCCCCGTCCCGGACCGCCCGGGTGGCCAGCGACGCCAGGTCGGACCCGGCGCCGGGCTCGCTGAACAGTTGGCACCACCGCTCCTCGTTGCGGACCAGCGGTGGCAGGTACCGCAGGCACTGCGCCTCGGTGCCATGGGCGAACAGCGCCGGCGCCGCCAGGTTCAGGCCCAACGGGTTCAGCCGGCCCAGGTTGTACGGCCGCAGCACCGCCTCCGCCGACCGGGCCACCGACGCCGGCAGGTCCAGGCCGCCGTAGGCGACCGGCCAGGTCGGCACCACCAACCCGGAGGCGGCGAACACCGGGTACCACGCCTCGTAGTCCGCCCGCGTCCGCACCTCCCGGACCGCCGCCGGGCCGCCGCGGTCGCCGGCGGCCACCCAGGACCCCGGCACGTGGGCCGCCACCCACCGCCGGGCGGCCTCGGCCACCTCGTCGGGGGTGCTGTCCGGGCCGACCGCCAGCCGCTCCGGCGGTGCCCTCATCCGGCGCGCCGCCCGAACGCCCGCCGCTGCCGCCGGCCGGCCCGGTCCAGTGCCCCCCGGGGCGTCAGCCTGTCCCTGTGGCTGTGGAGCCGGGGGCCCCGAACTGTCCTGTGATGAGCTTGGTGGGCTTCACGAAGGTGAACGAGGACACCGGCACCTTGGCGAAGTGGGAGGTGGCGGTGTAGCCGTAGGAGGGGAACAGGCCGGTGGGCACGGCCTTGGCCTTCTGCTGGGCCACCACCTTCTTG
>DASZUK010000016.1:0-53608 GCA_035547695.1 Acidimicrobiales bacterium | reverse complement strand
CGGCCTTCGCCGGGCCGGCCTTGGCCTGGCCCGGGCCGGCGGGCGGCGGCGTCACCGTCCTGGTCGCGCCGATCGCCGGCGCGGCAGGCGGCCCCTGCCGGGGAGGTGGCGGCGGCGCGGGACGGGTGTCGCCGATCCGCGGCTTGGGCGCCGGGGTGGCGACCCCGGTGCTGGCGCTACCGTCGGCGGCCCGCGACGGCTCCGGGGGCCCGTTGGTGGCGGCAGGCCCGGGTGCGGGCCGGCCGTTGTCGGACTGGGGCATGAGGGAGGTCCCTCCTTACGCTGCTCACGACGCACGCCCCTGGGCGTGCGGCGCGGCGGTGCCCGGTCCCACGTCCAGTGGTTCCCACCGGGTGCCGTCGCGCTCGATCCATTGGTGTCTCCTGCAGGCTCGGGCCAGCTCCAGGCCGGCGCCGAGCCCTTCCAACAATTCTCCAGGCCGCACCCCACGTGGTTGGGTGGCCACTTCCGCACGCAACTGCCACGCCCCCTCTGTGGAGAGGACGGTCAGCGTCCGTACCGCCGGGCGGAGGTCGTCTTCGACGGATCGGCCCTTGCGCACTCGCCGGACGACGACGCTCGGTGCATCGAGCAACCGCTCGACCCGCGCCGCCAGCTCGTTCAAGGCCAAACCGAATACCTCCAGGTCCCAGCAACAGGATGATACCTCTTGCTGTAGCGAACTTCCGTCATCGGGGACGAAAGCGGCCGCCTGCACCGTCAGGCCGCCCGGCAGCAGCCCCGACAGCCGGTCGCACAGTTCCCCCAGGTCAACCCCTATTTCCGGGCCGAACGACAGGGGCCCGTCCAGCCGGACGTCCAGGTACTCCCCCAACGATTCCGCCCCCGTCGGCAACGCCAGCCCGAAGCTGAGCAGCGGCCGGGGGGAGAACCCCTCCGACCAGGCCACCGGCAGCCCGATGCGCCGGAACGCCCGTTCCCACATCCGGGCCACGTCCCGCTGGCTGGTGAACCGGATCTTGCCCAGCTTGGTGTACCGGAACCTGAGGCTCTGCTGTCCTGGCCCGGCCGGGGCCCCAACCCCGGCCTCCTCCGAAGTGCGGGGCCCCTGCCCCGCACCGGCCGTCTGTCCTGGCCCGGCCGGGGCCCCAACCCCGTTCATCAGGCGGGGGTGGGGCGGGTGGGGAGCAGCTCGACGGGGATGCGGTGGCCGGTGGCCAGGTCCTGGCCGGTGCCCTGGCTGCCGCCGGCCGGGGGGACCGGGGAGGCGACGACGTGCTCGAGGCCGAAGCCGGTGCAGGCGCCGCAGTCGTAGCAGGGGGTCCACCGGCAGTCCTCCAGGCCGGCCCCGGCCAGGGCCTGCTGCCAGTCCTCCCACAGGAAGTCGCGGTGGAGGCCGGCGGAGATGTGGTCCCAGGGCAGGGCGTCGTCGGGACGGCGGTGGCGGTACACCACCTCGTCCAGGGACAGCCCCTCGGCGGCCAGGGCGTTCTCCCAGCGGGCCAGGTCGAAGTGCTCGGTCCACTCCTGGAAGGTGCCGCCGTCCCGCCAGACCCGCTCGATGACGGCCCCCACCCGGCGGTCGCCGCGGCTGGCGATGCCCTCGGCGGCGGTGGCCTCGGGGTCGTGCCAGCGGATGGTGAGCCCCCGGGTGCCCCGGGCGGCGTCGCGGAGGACGGCCACCTTGCGGTGGAGCTCGGCCACGGTGGCCTGCCCGAACCACTGGAACGGGGTGTGCGGCTTCGGCACGAACCCGCCCACCGACGCGGTCACGGTGACCGACCGGTGGTACCGCTGGCCGATCTCCACGCAGCGCTTCCCGAGCTCGGCGATGCCGACGACGTCGTCGTCCTGCTCGGTGGGCAGCCCGATCAGGAAGTACAGCTTCACCCGCCGCCACCCCTGGCCGAAGGCGGCGTCGACCGCGGCGTACAGGTCCTCCTCGCGGATCAGCTTGTTGATGACCTGCCGCATCCGCCAGGTGCCGCCCTCCGGGGCGAAGGTCAGCCCGGTCCGGCGGACCCGCTGGATCTGGGCGGCGGTGCCCACCGTGAAGGCGTCCACCCGCAGGCTGGGCAGGCTGACCGACACCCGCTCGCCGTGCCGCGGGTCGTCCACGATGTCCCTGACGGTGTCCTCGATGCCGGAGAAGTCGGCGGTGGACAGGGAGGTGAGGGCCACCTCGTCGTACCCGGTCCGGGCCAGGCCGTCACCGACCATCTGCCGCACCTGCGCCGCCGGCCGCTCGCGGACCGGCCGGGTGACCATGCCGGCCTGGCAGAACCGACAGCCCCGGGTGCAGCCCCGGAACACCTCCACGTTGAGGCGGTCGTGGACCACCTCGGTCAGCGGCACCAACTGCCGCTTCGGGTACGGCCAGTCGGCCAGGTCGGTGATGGTCCGCTTCTCCACCCGGTCCGGCACCCCGGGGTACGCCGGTTCGGTGGCCACCAGCCGGCCGTCCTCGTACCGGGGCCGGTACAGGCTGGGCACGTACACCCCGTCGACCGCGGCCAGGGCCAGCAGCAGGTCGTGGCGGTCCCGGCCGATGCGGTCGGGACCGTCCACCGGCCGGGCCAGCCAGGGCACCAGGAGGTCGGTGACCTCCCCCACGGCCTCCTCGCCGTCGCCCAGCACGAAGGCGTCCACGAAGTCGGCCAGTGGCTCCGGGTTGTAGGTGCAGTGGCCGCCGGCCACCACCAGTGGGTCCCCCGGGCCGCGGTCGGCGGCCCGGACCGGCACCTGGGCCAGGTCCACCAGGTTGAGCAGGTTGGTGTACACCAGCTCGGCCGACAGGTTGAAGGCCAGGACGTCGAACGCCCGGGCCGGCAGGTGGTTGTCGACCGAGAACAGCGGCACCCCGGCCGCCCGCATGGCCGCCTCCATGTCGGTCCACGGGGCGTACGCCCGCTCCGCCACCGCGTCCGGCCGCTCGTTGAGGATCTCGTACAGGATCTGCAGGCCCTGGTTGGGCAGCCCGATCTCGTAGGTGTCCGGGTACAGCAGCAGCCAGGCGGCCCGGCCGTCGCCGTGCACCGGGGCCTGGGCGCCCTGCTCGCCGCCGATGTACCGGGCCGGCTTCTGCACCCCCATCAGCAGCCGTTCGACCTGCGGCCACACCGTTTCCATCGGCCGTCCAGTCTACGGGGGCTACCCGGCGGGCTTGGTCGTGGTGGTCCCGCCGGCCGGGGCCGTCGTGGTGGTCGTGGTCGGCGGCGGGGTACCGGCGGGCGGCTGGGCCGCCGGGAGGGTTGTGGTCGGCTGCGCGGACGGGGTGGGGGTGGCCGGGGTTGTGAGGACCGGGTTGGCGTACAGGTAGTTGAAGATCTGGACCACCGCCGGGGCGGCGGCGGCGGCGCCGTAGCCGCCCTGGGCCACCTGCACCACCACCACGTACTCCGGCTCGCTGCCGGCGTGGTTGGTGGGGCCGAAGCCGACGAACCAGGCGTTGGGGGCCACCGCTGTTGTCTTCGACACGTCCGCGGTGCCGGTCTTGCCGGCGATCGGGTAGGACTGTGTCTTCTTGTACGGGAACTTGGCGATCTGGGTGAACGTTGTGTACGCCGTGCCCCGCGCTGTGCTGACCACCCCCAGGAACCCCTGCAGCATGGCCTGGTAGTTGGTCGGGGAGACTGTGATGTGGCCGAGCTTCTTGGGCCCGAATGTGGCCACCACCTTGCCGTCGGGGGCCACCACCTTGGAGGCGACCTGCGGTTGGTACCGTGTGCCGCCGTTGGCGAAGGTGGCGTAGGCCTGGGCCTCCTCGATGGGGGTGACCACGGTGCTGCCCTGGCCGAAGGCCATCTCGACGCTTGTGCCCGGGTACCAGTAGGTGTTGGGCGCCAGCTTCGGTGTCTCGGCGTGCAGCCGTTCCCGGGTCACCTTGCCGTCGATGTGGCCCTGGGCGGCGCCGGGCAGGTCGATGCCGGTCTTGGCCCCGAACCCGTACTGGTAGGCGGTGTTCTGGATGGCTGTGGCGCCGTACTGGGCGGCCCCCTGGTAGAAGCGGGCACCGAGTGTGTAGAAGAAGTAGTCGTCGGACCGGACCAGGGCCGAGGTGACGTTGAGGCGGCCGGTGTCCCCGGGTGTGTCGTCGTGGTAGGTGCAGCCACCGGTGCATGTGGGGAAGCCGTGCTTGCGCAGGTCGAATGTGCCTGTGTCGTCGATGGTGGTGTTGGTGTTGATCAGGCCGTCCTGGAGGGCGGCGGTGGCGGTGGCCAGCTTGAAGGTGGACCCCGGCGCGTAGAGGCCGTCGATGGCCTCGTCGGTGAGCGGGCAGATCTGTGTCTTGGTGGTGCACCGAGCGTTCAGGGCGTCGAGGTGGGCGGTGGAGATGCCGCCGATCCATGTTGTGAGGGAGTACGTCGGGTTGGAGGCCAGGGCCAGCACCTGGCCGTTGTTGGCGTTCATGACGACGGCCGCCCCGTTGGGGGCCGCCGGGGTCACCCCGCTCTTGGGTGTCGGGCTCTTGCGGTCGTCGGCCATCACCTGTGTCAGCGCGGTCTGGACGGCCCGCTGCAGGTTGGCTGTGATGTTGAGGACGACGGTGTCCCCCTGGGTGGCCGCCGTCTCCTTCAGGGTGCCCACCACGTTGCCGGCCGCGTTGACCTCCAGTTGCTGCTGGCCGGGGACGCCGTGCAGGTACTGCTCGTACTGGCCTTCGATGCCGGACTTGCCGACCTGTGTGAGCAGTGTGTAGCCGTCGTTCTGGTGGGCCTTCAGGAATGTGCCTGTGATGCGGCTGGTGTAGCCGAGGAGGTGGGCGGCCAGTGTGCCGCCGCCGGCCGCGGTCTGCTGGGGGTAGCGGCGCTGGGTGACGTGCTGGACGGACACCCCGGGGAACTCTGTCCGGTGTGTGTCCAGGTACTCCACGGTGGCCTTCGGGGCGTTCTCCAGCACCGGCACCGGCTCGTAGGGGCTGTACTGGACGTTTGTGATGTCCTTCTGGATCTGGGCCGGGGTGACCCCGACCAGGGCGGCCACCTTGGCCTTCACCTCGGGGTGGGCGGCGGCCTGGGCGCGGGACAGCACGATCTCTGTCTGCACCTCGTTGCCGGCCAGCACGGTGGCGTGCCGGTCCACGATCAGGCCCCGGGGCGGGGCCACCTGGACGGTGCGGACCTGGTTGGCGTTGACCACCGCGGCGTAGTTCTTGCCGTCGATCACCGTCAGCCCCCACAGCCGGAGGATCATGACGATGAACAGCACCAGCACGATGCCGCCGACGATCTGCAGCCGGAGCTGCGGCCGCGACGACTGCTCCTCGGGGGAGCCGACCAGGGCGGCGACGTTGACGTTGCGGCGCGGCCTGATGCGGGGCTGGCGGCCCCTGCTGCGGTGCTTCGGCCGGGACCGGCCGGAGGCCGGCCGGTTGTAGAACCGGCCGCCGCCGAACGGGTGCCGCAGCGAGCGCCTACTCATGCCGGCCTCCGGCCGGACGGGCTCACCACCGCCCCCCGGCGGCGGGGGTGCGGACGTCGTCAGCCGGCGGCAGGGCCCAGCGGACGGCGCGGACCGCCGGCAGGGCCAGGATGGCGTTGGCCACGCCGACGACGCCGACGATGGCGGCCAGGTCGAGGTCCAAGAACTGGTCCTGTCCGAGCACCGCGCCGAGCACGGCGTACAGCATGACCGCCACGGCGCTCGCGGCGAGCGCGACCACCGGGGTGAACCACCACACCTCCCGGACGATGCTGCCGGTGAAGTAGCCGACGACGAAGCCGACCAGGCAGTAGACCAGGGCGGACAGGCCGAACGGGGTGGGCAGCAGCAGGTCGGCGGCGAAGCCGGCCACGAACCCCATCACGGCCCCCTCCTCGGCGTTGCCGGCGATGCCGGCGGCGATGGGCAGCAGCAGCATCAGGTCGGGATGGACGCCGAGGATGCTGATGTCGACCCCCAGGGTGGACTGGACCAGCAGCACCACGAACACCACCAGGCAGACCTTGAGCACCCCCCGGACCGTCATCAGCCGGCTCCGGTCATGTGGCCTGGGTCTGCGGGGTCGGGGTGGGGCTCCACTGCAGGACGTACACGTAGGCCAGTGTGCCCAGGTCGGCCAGCGGCCTGGCCTGGATGTCCTTCTGGGTGGCGCCGGCGACGGTGCGGATGGAGGTGGGGATGGCCACCGGGATGTTCTGCGGGTACTGCGCCGCGGCCAGGCCGTTGGTGACCAGGAGGTCCGTCTTGGTGATGTGTGTGGTGGGGTTCACGTAGTCGACGGCCAGCGGCTTGCCGGGGCCCTGGCCCACCAGGGTGGCGAACTGGTTTGTGCCGTAGACCACGCCGACCTTGAACTGGCCGTCGGTGACCAGTTGCACTGTGGCCGACGAGTGGGAGGTGACCACCACCTTGCCGACCAGGCCGCCGGCGGCGACCACCGGGTCCCCCACCACCACGCCCTGGCCGCGGCCCTTGTCGATGGTGATGGTGGCGGCGAAGTTGGAGCTGTAGCGGCTGACGGTCTGGGCGGCGACGTGGGGCAGCCGCTGCACCGCGGCCGGCAACCCGTGCAGCGCCAGCAGCTTCTCCAGCTTGGCCAACTGCTTCTGCTGTGCCGGGGTCATGGCGGCCTGCATCCGCAGGGCGCCGATCTCGGCCTGCAGCTTGTGGTTCTCCTCCTCCAGCGACCCGTAGTGGACCGCGCCGGCGAAGAAGTCACCGATGGGGTCGATGATGTCGTTGACCCCGGACCGGAACGGCGAGAACACGCTGGTGGCCACCGACTTGATCCCCGACGTCAGGGTGTGCCCCTTGCCGGTGGCGTCCAGGGTGATCACGGTGACCGAGATCAGCAGCAGCACCACCAGGGTGGTCAGCGTGCGGCGGGACCGCCGGGGCTTTGCCACCCGGGCCGGTCAGCGAGACGAGGAGGTGATCAGCACCCGCTTGAGCGCCTCGAACTCCTCCAGGCACTGACCGCTGCCGACGGCCACGCAGTTCAGCGGGTCCCGGGCCACCACCAGGGGCATGCCGGTCTCGTGCTGCAGCCGGGAGTCCAGGCCGTGCAGCAGGGCGCCGCCGCCGGTCAGGACGATGCCCTGCTCCATGATGTCCGCGGCCAGCTCCGGCGGGGTGCGGTCCAGGGTGACCTTGACGGCGTCGATGATGGCGGACACCGGCTCGTCGATGGCGTGCCGGATCTCCTCGGTGGACACCACCACCGTCTTCGGCAGCCCGGTCACCAGGTCGCGGCCGCGGATCTCGGCGTGCAGCTCCTCCTCCAGGGGGTAGGCGGAGCCGAGGGCGATCTTGATCTCCTCCGCGGTCCGCTCCCCGAGGGCCAGGCTGAACTCCTTCTTGACGAACGACACGATGGCCTCGTCCAGCTCGTCGCCGCCGATCCGGACGGACTGGCTGGTGACGATGCCGCCGAGGGAGATGACGGCCACCTCGGTGGTGCCGCCGCCGATGTCCACCACCATGTTGCCGGTGGGCTCGTGCACCGGCAGGCCGGCCCCGATGGCGGCGGCCATGGGCTCCTCGATGATGTAGGCCTTGCGGGCCCCGGCGTACTCGGCCGCTTCCATCACCGCCCGCTGCTCCACCCCGGTGATGCCGGAGGGCACGCAGATGACCATGCGGGGCTTGGCGAACCGGCGCTGGTGCACCCGGTGGATGAAGTACCGGAGCATCTTCTCGCAGATCTCGAAGTCGGCGATGACGCCGTCCTTCAGCGGCCGGATGGCCTGGATGTTGGACGGGGTGCGGCCGATCATCCGCTTGGCCTCGGCCCCGACGGCCAGCGGCCGGCCGTCCTTGACGTCCACCGCCACCACCGACGGCTCGTTCAGGACGATGCCGCGGCCGCGGACGTACACCAGGGTGTTGGCGGTGCCGAGGTCGACCGCCATGTCGCGGCCCAGCAGGTTCAGGCGGTTGTCAGGCATCGAGGTCTGGTCCTCTCGAAGGGGCAGGAGCACCGGCGGCCACCGGGTGGCGGCCAGCCGGCCACGTACTGCCCTTCAAGGGTACGGGACCGGCGGAACCCGCACAAGGGCGGCCGGCGGGGCCCGGTCAGGCCAGGTCGGGGAAGAAGATGCCGATCTCCCGGGTGGCCGACTCGACGGAGTCGGACCCGTGCACCAGGTTCTCGGTCATCTCGACGGCCAGGTCGCCCCGGATGGTGCCCGGGGCGGCCTGCTTGGGGTTGGTGGCCCCCATCAGGGTACGGACCACGGCGTAGGTCTCGTCGTCGGGGCCCTCCACCACCATCACCAGGGCCGGCGACCGGGTGATGAAGGCCACCAGGTCCCCGTAGAACGGCTTGCCGTGGTGCTCGGCGTAGTGCCGGCCGGCCACCTCCTCGGTGATGGTCCGCAGCTCCGCGGCCACCAGGCGCAGGCCCTTGCGCTCCAGCCGGCCGACGATCTCGCCGGCCAGGCCCCGCTCCACGCCGTCCGGCTTCACGATCACGAGGGTTCTGTTCACGAGCGGTGGACCCTAGCAGTAGTCCGTTGCCCCCCTACCCGGGGAGGAGCAGCCGGCGGCCGTCGGCGGCGACGTACAGGGAGCCGCAGACCACCAGGAGGCCGTCGGCGGGGACCAGGGAGCGGCCGAGGTCGACGGCGTCGGCCACCGAGCCGGCCACCGGGGCGGCCAGCCCCAGGTCACCGGCGGCGGCGGCCACGTCGGCGGCGGCCATGGCCCGGGGGGAGTCCGGCGCGCAGGCCACCACGGTGCCGACCCCGGCGGCGGCCAGCGGGGTGAGCATGGCGGTGGGGTCCCGGCCGGTCAACATGCCGACCACCGCCACCTTGGGGCCGTCGACCGAGAACTCGTCGGCCAGGGCGGCCGCCAGGGCGGCCATGCCGGCGACGTTGTGGGCGCCGTCCACCACCCACAGCGGGCGGCGGCCGACCACCTCCAGGCGGCCGGGGACCCGGACGGCGGAGAACGCCTCCTGGACCACCTCGCCGTCCAAGGGGGCGCCGAAGAACGCCTCGGCGGCGGCCAGGGCGCAGGCCGCGTTCAGGCCCTGGTGGGCGCCGTGCAGCGGCACCAGCACCTCCCCGTAGGCGGCCCCCGGGGTCCGCAGGTCGACCAGCCGGCCGCCGACGGCCAGGCGGTTGGCGGTGCAGTCGAACTCCACCCCCCGGACCCACACCTGGGCGGCACCGGCCTGGTCGGCCACCGTCCGGATGGCCGCCACCAGGTCCGGGTCGGTCTCCCCGACGACGGCGACGCTGCCGGGCTTGACGATGCCGGCCTTGTCCCGGGCGATGCCGTCCAGGGTGGGGCCGAGGACGTCGGTGTGGTCGTAGCTGATGTTGGTGATGACGGCCACCACGCCGTCGACGATGTTGGTGGAGTCCCAGGTGCCGCCGAGGCCGACCTCGACCACGGCGGCGTCGACGGCCTGGTCACCGAACCAGCGGAGGGCGGCGGCGGTGAGCAGCTCGAACCGGGTCGGCCGCTCGCTGAGGGACGGCTCCAGCAGCGCCAGGGTGGACAGGACGGCGGCGAAGTCGGCGTCGCCGATGGGCTCCCCGTTGCGGGACAACCGCTCGTTGACGGTGGACAGGTTGGGGCTGGTGTAGGTGCCGACGGACAGCCCCATGGCCCCGAGCAGGGCGGTGGTCATGGCGGCGGTGGACCCCTTCCCGTTGGTGCCGGTGAGGTGCACCGAGGGGAACGCCAGCTCGGGGTCCCCGAGCAGCGTGGCCAGCTCCCGCATGCGGTCCAGGGTGGGCAGGGACCGCCGCGACGGCATGCCGGCCTCGAAGTTGACGTGGCCGTCCAGCCAGGCCAGGGCGTCCTGCAGGGTCGGGAACGGCAGCCTGGCCGGCGGTGCCTGCCGGACGGCAGCCGGGGCCTGTGGACCGGCAGCCGGCGGGGCGCCGGCGGAGGAGTCGGGGGCGGCGGCGGTCAGGACGCGGCCCGGCGGCTGCGGGAGGCCTTGGCCGGCGGCTCGGCCAGCGGCACCAGGGTGGGGTGCACCCGGTCCAGCACCACCGCCCGGTCGATCACGCACCGGCCGACGTCGGTGCGGCTGGGCAGGTCGTACATGACGTCGAGCAGCACCTCCTCCAGGATGGCCCGCAGGCCACGGGCCCCGGTGCCGCGGAGCAGGGCCTGCTCGGCCACGGCCTCCAGGGCGTCGTCGGTGAACTCCAGCTCGACGTTGTCGAGGGCGAAGGTCCGCTGGTACTGCTTGGTGAGGGCGTTCTTGGGCTCCACCAGGATGCGGATGAGGGCGTCCTTGAACAACTGGCTGACCGCGCTGACCACCGGCAGGCGGCCGATGAACTCGGGGATGAGGCCGAACTTCATCAGGTCCTCCGGCAGCACGTGGCGGAGGACCTCGGTCTCGTCCCGCTCGGCCTGCTGGCGGACCTCGGCGCGGAAGCCGATGCCCTTGCGGCCGATGCGGCTCTCGATGATCTTGTCCAGCCCGGCGAAGGCGCCGCCGCAGATGAACAGGATGTTGGTGGTGTCGATCTGGATGAATTCCTGGTGCGGGTGTTTCCGGCCGCCCTGGGGCGGCACCGAGGCGGTGGTGCCCTCCAGGATCTTCAGCAGGGCCTGCTGGACCCCCTCGCCGGACACGTCCCGGGTGATCGACGGGTTCTCGCTCTTCCGGGCGATCTTGTCGATCTCGTCGATGTAGATGATGCCGGTCTCCGCCCGCTTGACGTCGTAGTCGGCGGCCTGGATGAGCTTCAGCAGGATGTTCTCGACGTCCTCCCCGACGTACCCGGCCTCGGTCAGGGCGGTGGCGTCGGCGATGGCGAACGGGACGTTGAGCATCCGGGCCAGGGTCTGGGCCAGCAGGGTCTTGCCGCAGCCGGTGGGGCCGAGGAGCAGGATGTTGGACTTGGCCAGCTCCACCCCGTCGTCGTCGGCGGTGGGGCCGGCCTGCACCCGCTTGTAGTGGTTGTAGACGGCCACCGACAGGATCTTCTTGGCGTACTCCTGGCCGACCACGTAGTCGTTCAGGAAGTCGAAGATCTCCCGCGGCTTCGGCAGGTCCTCGAAGCTGAGCTCGGTGGTCTCGGTGAGCTCCTCGGCGATGATGTCGTTGCAGAGGTCGATGCACTCGTCGCAGATGTACACCCCGGGCCCGGCGATGAGCTTCTTGACCTGCTTCTGGGACTTGCCGCAGAAGCTGCACTTGACCAGGTCGCCCCCTTCGCCGAACTTCGCCACCCCTGTGTCTCCCCTGCTCGATCCCGGCAAACCCTACGCCTGCGCCGCCCGCTCCGCCCTACGCCGCACCGACGGCGGCCAGCTCCAGGGCGTCCCGGGCGGAGATGACCTCGTCGATGACCCCGTAGGCCACGGCCTCGTCGGCGGTCATGACGAAGTCCCGTTCGGTGTCCTTGGCCAGCCGCTCCTGGGGCTGGCCGGTGTCGGCGGCCAGCATGCCGGTGAGCAGGTCCCGCATCCGCAGGATCTCCTTGGCCTGGATCTCGATGTCGCTGGCCTGCCCCTCGACACCGCCGAAGGGCTGGTGCAGCAGCACCCGGGCGTGGGGAAGGGCGAACCGCTTGCCGTGGGAGCCGGCCGCCAGCAGCACGGCGGCCGCCGAGGCGGCCTGGCCGAAGCAGAAGGTGGACACGTCCGGCTTGATGTACTTCATGGTGTCGTAGATGGCGAACAGCGCCGTGATGTCGCCGCCGGGCGAGTTGATGTACAGGTGGATGTCCTTGTCCGGCTCCTCGGACTCCAAGAACAGCAACTGGGCGCAGACCAGGTTGGCCACGGTGTCGTCGATGGGGGTGCCCAGGAAGATGATGCGCTCCTTCAGCAGCCGGGAGTACAGGTCGTAGGCCCGCTCACCCCGGTTGGAGGACTCCACGACGGTGGGCACCAGGTAGTTGGCGGCCCGGCTGTTGCCGGTCCCGTAGGGGTTCTGCTGCATCCTGCTCATTCGTCGGCCTCCCCGTCCGTTGCTCCCCCCTGGTCTACCCGGTCGTCGTGGGCCTCGGTGCCGTCGGCGGCGGCGGCCTCGGTGCCGTCGGCACCGTCGTCGGCACTGTCGGCACCGTCGGCGGCGCCCTGGTCCACGGACAGCAGGTCCCGGGACACCGGGTTGCCGTCCTCGTCGACCACGTCGATGTGGTCCAACAACCAGGTGAGGGCCCTGGCCTTGCGCTGCTCGCCCCGCACCGCGGCGGTCCGGCCGGCCTGGGCAAGCTGGGTCCGGAGCTGCGCCGCGGTGACCTCCAGCCGGGCGGCCATCGCGTCCAGCTCGGCGGCGAACTCGTCGTCGGTGACCTCCAGGGCCTCGGCCTCGGCCAGGGCCCGCAGCCCCAGGTCGGCCTTCACCGACCGGTGGGCCTCCCCCCGGATCTCGGCCACCAGGTCGTCCCCGGTGCGGCCGGTGGCCTGCAGGTACTGCTCCAGCCCGATCCGCTGGTCCTCCAGCCGGTGGGTCAGGTCGTGCACCCGCTGGCGCACCTCCTCGTCCACCAGCGCCTCGGGCACCTCGGCGTCGTCGACCAGCTCCACCAGGGCGGCCAGGGCGCTGTCGCGGAGGGCCAACTGGGCCTGGACCACCTTGACCCGGCCGATGCGGTCCCGGAGGTCCTGGCGGAGGGCGTCGACGGTGTCGAACTCGGAGCTCTCGGCGGCCCACTCGTCGGTGAGCTCCGGCAGCTTCTTCTCCTGCACCCCCTTCACCAGCACCCGGAAGGTGACGGGCCCGGACACCCCGGGCGGGGTGGCCGAGAACGACAGGATGTCGCCGACCTTGGCCCCGGCCAACTGCTGGTCCAGCTCCGGCACCACCCGGCCGCTGCCGACCTCGTAGAGGAAGTCGTCAACGGCCACCACCTCCTGACCGCCGTCGTCGGTGCCGTGCAGGTCGATGGTGACGTTGTCGGTGTCCCGGGCCGGCCGCTCCACCTCCACCAGCTCGGCCTCGGTCTCCCGCATGCGGTCCAGTTGGGCGTCGACGTCGGCGTCGGCCACCTCCGGGGACGGCACGGTGGCCTGCAGGCCGGCGTAGCCGATGATGGCGACCAGCGGGCGGACGTCGACGACGGCGTCGAAGGCCAGTGCCCCGGCCTCCTCGCCGGCGGTGATGTCGATCTCGGGCTGGGCGATGGGGTCGACGTCGGCGTCCACCAGGGCCTGGGCGTAGAACTCGGGCAGCGCCTCCCGGAGGGCCTCGGCCCGCAGCGCCTGGGCCCCGCCCATGCGGGCCTCCAGGACCTGGCGGGGGACCTTGCCGGGGCGGAACCCCGGGATCCGGGCCTGCCGGGCGATGGCCCGGACGGTGTCGTCCAGGGCCTTGTCCATCTCGGCCTCGTCCACCTCGACGGAGAGGCGGACCTTGTTTCCTTCTAGGGGTTCGGCGGTGGCTCGCATAACGGAGTCCTCACTCTACCGGCAGCCGGTGCAGGCCCCCGACCGCGGCCGCCGGCGACGGCGAGGGGGCCGGTCACACCGGTCACATCAGGACGTTCATGGCCTCCAGCACCCGCCGGCCCAGGTCGGTGTCGCCGGTGACGGCCACCAGGCCGCCGTCCAGGGCGGCGGCCGCGGTGGTACGGCCGCAGCCCAGCCGCCAGTAGGTGTCGGCGTCGGTGGCCACGGCCACGGTGGGGTGCTCGGGCGGGTCGGTCGGCCGGCCGCGGCCACCGGCGACGGCCACCGCCGGCCGGCGGGGCAGCGGGCCGGTGACGTCGAACACGACGGTGGTGCCGTCGGGGGCGCCGACGTTCTTGGCCACCACGTACCCCAGGAAGCCGTCGACGCGGTCCAGGGTGATGGCCTCGCCGGCCCCGCCGCGGCCGCCGGGGCGGCCCAGGGCCCGGCGGACGTCCTGCTCGTGCACCCAGCAGTCGAACACCCGGACGGCCATGAAGTCGCGGTACGGCACCTCACCGACCGGGCTCCAGCCCACCCGGTCGAACTGCTCCGGCCCGAACCCGGCCAACTGGTCCAGCCGGCGGGCGGTGACCGCCCGGAGCTCGGCCAGCACCTCGGCGCCGGGCCAGTCGCGCCGTTCGGCCACCCAGACCTCGTTCATCTCCCCGATGGGGTTCTTGACGTGGGCCGGCATCGGGCCGTCCAGCACCGGGGCGGCGTCGCCGAGCAGGGTGCGCTCGATGCCGACGACGTGGGACAACTGGTCCCGGACGGTCCACCCCGGACAGTCGGTGGGCCGGTCCCACCAGTCGTCGGGGATGCCGTCGCAGGCGTCGGCCATGGACCCCCACACCTCCGCCAGGGCGTCCACGACGGGTTCGGTGGCCATGAGGCCATCGTACGGGAACCATCCCCCAAACAGCCGGAAGCCGCCGGATAGCGTCGACCAGTTCCCGGGTCGAGTGAGAGGAGACGACATGGCCGACTACGAGGGCTACTGCGTGAAGTGCCGCGAGAAGCGGACGTTCGACGGGCAGGAGGTGGAGCTGGCCAACGGTCGCCGGGCCGCCCAGGGGTCCTGCCCGGAGTGCGGCACCAAGATGAACCGGATACTGGGCAAGAAGTCCTGACCGGCCCCGCCGACGCCGCCACGGCCCGCCTCCACCGGGGCGGGCCGTGGCGCGTCCGGGGGGTGCCCGGCCGGCCGGCGGGGTGGGTGGCCGGCCGGCGCCGTCTGTAACGATGTACTAGAACGGGACGCCGGGGGTGATGGGCATGCACGACCTGGTGATCCGTGGGGGCACGGTGGTGGACGGCACCGGCCGGCCGCCGGTGGTGGCGGACGTGGCGGTGGACGGCGGCACCATCGCCGAGGTGGGCCGGGTGGCCGGCGGGGCCCGGCGGACGGTGGACGCGGACGGGCTGCTGGTGACGCCGGGGTGGGTGGACATCCACACCCACTACGACGGGCAGGCCACCTGGGACGAAGAGCTGGCCCCGTCGGCCTGGCACGGGGTGACCACGGTGGTGATGGGCAACTGCGGGGTGGGGTTCGCCCCGGCCCGGCCGGACCGCCGGGAGTGGCTGATCGGGCTGATGGAAGGGGTGGAGGACATCCCGGGGACCGCCCTGGCGGAGGGGATCCGGTGGGAGTGGGAGACGTTCCCGGAGTACCTGGACGCCCTGGACCGGCGGCGGTGGACGGTGGACGTGGGCGCACAGGTGCCGCACGGGGCGGTCCGGGCCTACGTCATGGGGGAACGGGGCGCCGGCAACGAGCCGGCGACGCCGGACGACATCGCCGCCATGAAGGCCATCGTGAAGGAGGCGGTGGCCGCCGGGGCGCTGGGGTTCTCGACGTCGCGGACCATCGCCCACCGGGCCATCGACGGGGAGCCGGTGCCGGGGACGTTCGCGGCCGAGGACGAGCTGTTCGGCATCGGGTCGGCCCTGGGCGAGGTGGGGGCCGGCATCTTCGAGCTGGCCCCGGCCGGGTCGGCCGGCGAGGACGTGGACGACCCCAGGAAGGAGGTGGACTGGATGTGCCGGCTGTCGGCCGCCATCGGCCGGCCGGTGACGTTCGTGCTGCTCCAGGTGGACCCGTACCCGGAGCGGTGGCGCCAGCTACTGGCCGAGTCGCTGGCCGCCACCGAGGCCGGGGCGGACCTGTGGCCACAGGTGGCCGGCCGCCCCACCGGGTTGCTGGCCGGCCACCACACCAGCTACTGCCTGTTCGACCACATCCCGGCCTACGCCGACCTGAAGGCCCGGGGGCTGGCCCCCGGAGAGCTGGAGGCCGCGTTGGCGGACCCGGACCTGCGGCGGGCCGTCGTGGACTGGGAGCCGTCGGACGGGGCGACGGCGGAGATGATGGACCGGGCGTACCGGGACACCTACCTGCTGGGGTCCCCGCCGGACTACGAGCCGGCCCCGGACCGGTCGCTGGCGGCCGTGGCCGCCCGGGAGGGGCGCAGCCCGCTGGCGGTGGCCTACGACGCCATGCAGGCCGACGGCGGGTTCGGGCTGCTGTACATCCCGATCCTGAACTACTCGTCCAAGAACCTGGACCACGCCCGGGAGATGCTGCTGCACCCGCGGTCCGCGCTGGGGCTGGCCGACGGCGGGGCCCACTGCGGGGTGATCTGCGACGCGTCGATGCCGACGTTCATGCTGACCCACTGGGCCCGGGACCGCAGCCGCGGCGCCCGGCTGCCGCTGGAGTGGGTGGTGAAGAAGCAGACCCAGGACACCGCCCGGATGTACGGACTGGGCGACCGGGGGACGGTGCAGCCGGGCATGGTGGCGGACCTGAACCTGATCGACTACGACCGGCTGCAACTGGGCCACCCCCGGGTGGTCGCCGACCTGCCGGCCGGGGGCCGGCGGCTGCTGCAGGACGCCACCGGGTACGTGGCCACCATCAAGTCCGGGGTGGCCACCTACGAGGACGGCGCGGCCACCGGGGCCCGGCCGGGCCGGCTGGTCCGGGGTGGGCGCTGAACCGGCCTACGCTTGGCCGACGGCCGGCTGCCGCAGCCGGCTCCGGGGAGTAGCGCAGCCTGGTAGCGCACGTGCTTTGGGTGCACGAGGTCGGGGGTTCAAATCCCCCCTCCCCGACCACATAGCTCTTGTTGAGACCCCGACCTCGACTGCATGACCAGGGGTCGGGGTCCTTCTTTCCTCGTCGGTTCGGGTGCTGTCCCTCACGCCGGAGCGCCTGGTCTACTTGGTCGCTCAAGTTGGCCTGCTCCCCCATCGCCACGACCTGCCGCAGCTCGTCACCGACCAGCAGGCCGAAGGGCTCGGCCAGCTCGTGCCCCACCAAGCCCTCGTCACCGATATAGATGGCCTTGAAGAACGCCTGATTGAACAGTCGTCGGACGTGTGGCGAAGCCTGCCGGTAGACGCTCCCGCAGTCCGTCAACAGGGATAGGGCCAACTGTAGATTGCTGACTACCAGCTCGACGCCCTGGTCGATGGCCGCCAGCCGACGCTCAGCTGCCACCACCTCCCGGCCGATCCGGACCTGCTCCGATTTGAGCAGGTCCAAGGGGATGGCGTCTGCATAGTGTGCTTCCAACAGCTTGCGCTGTTCGTTCCGCAGGCTCAGCAGCCGCCGCTCCTGCGTCGAACGCTCCTTGTTCGTTTCTTCCTGTCGAGCCCGCAGTTCACCGAGCAGTAGCTCCTCCGCCTGGCGAGCCTCCGCCGGGGTGAGCGCAATGTCGTCGTAGAGGTCAGCCACCCAATCCTCGGCTTCCTCGATGTAGACGGCCTGCTGCGTGCAGTCGTTTCGCTTCGTGTGCCGACCAAGACAGGAGAAGTAGGCATAGACCACGTTTCGTCGGCTCCGGGCATGGGTGACGATGAGCCGGGAACCGCAGGCCCCGCAGAACACGGAACCTTTCAGGTAGTGGTGGTGCTTCCGCTCCTTCTCCCGGGACAGGCTCTTGGCGACCAGCACGTCCTGAACCCGCTGCCAGGTCTCCCGAGATATGAGCGGCTGATGGCTTCCGTGGTAGACGACCCCCTGATACCGCACGACGCCCGTGTAGTACGGGTTGTGAAGCATCCGATGCAGTTGCGAAGAGCTGAGCGGCTTCGACGGGGTATGTGGTCCGGGCAACGTCCGAAGGCCCCGGTCGGTCAACTCGTCCAAGAGGGCAAGCATCGTCCATTCCCCCGTGGCGTACGCCTCGAAGGCCCAGGCGACCAGCGGACCCCGCTCCGGGTCCACAACCACCGTACGGACCTCGGAACTGTCTTCACGGAGCGGTACGTTGCGGTAGCCGATCGGTGCCCGTGATGGCGTACCACCCGCCTTGACCTTCTGCAAGGTGCCCTTCATGACCTCGTTTGCCAGGTTCCGGGAGTAGAACTCGGCAATCGAGCTCATGATCCCGTGCAATAGGACGCCGGACGGAGTTTCGTCGATGTTCTCGGTGACCGACACGAGCTGTACGCCGGCCCGTTGGAGTGCCAGGTTGATCGCCACGTCGTCTGCTCGGTTCCGAGCCAGCCGGTCAACCTTGTGCACGATGACGAAATCGACCGGCTCATCCGTGATGAACGTCAGGAGCCGTTGCAGTTCCGGCCGGTCGGCGGTCTTGGCGGACTCACCCCGGTCGGGGAACTCGTCCACGACCGTGGCTCCGAGCGATTCCGCCTTCCGTAGGCACGCCTCTCGCTGAGCCGGCAGGGAGTAACCCTCCGGGTCGCCATCCCGTTCGGTCTGCTCCCGGGTGCTCACCCGCAGGTAGATGACCGCTCGTTTCTCTTTTCGGGGGACATTGCCGCCCGTCTTTCCGCCTAGGATTTCTAGTCCATCAATCATGTTCCCCCCTTTCATTTATGTCTTGATATTCGCGCCGAAGCGTTTCTAAGTCAACGCCTATCACGGTTCCAACCATTTGACCATCAGTGTACACTAGATAGTGACTATGTACTCGGATCGACCGCCCATCATTTTGAAGCTGAACGCCACATGGGAGGCCATCCACCGCCGACTGGGCCTGGCATTCCCCGAGCTGATGGACTACGGCAGCTATCTGAATCAACATGCCCATGACGACGCTGACCCCGAAAAGCTGCTGCATCGCTACGTCAAAGACTTCCACCAGGAACAGTTGCTTGATTTTATCAATGAGCTGCACGACGTGCTCCTGATCGGCGCCCCCGATGACGTGGACTTTGAAGGTCTCGTCTGTGACGTGCTGTTCGTTCCCAGGACCATTGCCCGTCGGGCTGGTCTGACGCCACGCCAGCTCTTGACCGAGCAGCACCGCCAGCTCATGGCGCTCAAACCGGCTGCTTGACCCCCTCACGCCACACCCCCGCAGAGCGTGCCCACGACCTCACCGACGACAGCCACCGTGAACAGCCGCTCATCCGACCCCAAGGCACCCGAGATGGTGTCCGTGATCCGCTCCACTCGCCGCTCATCCGGGACCAGCCAGCAGACCCGAGGAAAGACCCCGTGCCGGCCTTGCTCGACACCAGACCGGTAGTAGGCGACGTACTGCCGGCACTTCCGCAGCACCGCCGGGACGCTCTCCGTGCCCCGGTCCACCTCCACGAACCACCGACACTCGTACGCCTCGACACCAAGGCTGACGAACAGATCGGGCCGCAACACCTGCCGGCCGCCGATGTCTCCGAACAGCCGCCAGCAAGCCGGCTCAGCCTCCAGCTCCAATACGTCGCAGCGGTCTTGCGTGGCGGCCGTCGTCAAGGCCACCACCACGTCAGCGATGCTGAGCGTGTGCGCCACAAACAGCGCACTCGGCTCCCCCAGCCGCCGACGTCCTCCTTCCAAGTGAAGCACTCGTTGCCCAAGGGGTCCGAGGGCGTACACGAACGACGCCGAGCCAGCCCGGACGCCCCCGATGCGCCGCTGCAACCGGGCCAACACCCGCTGCTCCACCAATCGCTCCAACACTCGTCTACAAGTACGGGCAGCAGTGAGAGGGCTGGTATGACGTTCGGCACCAAAGTGAACAGCTTCGATCTGCCGAGCAGTCATCAGGCGAAGATCAGCCACCTGTCGCACGATGGCTAGATCCCGGTCCGAAAGCTCGGTCTTGAGCAAGGCAAGCTCGTGGACCCCCACCCGCTCCCTCCTCATCCGCCTCCTCCTCGACCGACCCCGCCCGGGCACTGGTCTGAGGTACTGCCAAAAGACCAAAGACTCGGCTCCCGATACGGCACCGCCCAAGCCTCGGAACAGGGAACTTCGGGCCACACGCACCGGCACTTCAACCACCCGAACGGGTAGGCGACCGGGTAGGCGGCCCGGCTCATCGCTGACCCCCTCGCCGCCGGGGCGTCAGGTCATCCACGTCGTCCGCATCCCGCCCGTTCAGCAGTCGCTCAATGGCGGCATCCACGGCAGCCCGATCCTGGCCGTAGCGCCCCCGGGATGCCGCCCGGACCACCGCCGGATCGGAGATCGGCACCGGCGGCGGGTAGCTGCGGGCGCTGGCCCAGGGCTGCACGGTGTCGTTCGCCAGTAGCCGGACGTAGCACTCGTAGGCTCCGAGGCCGGCGAAGTCGTCGCCGTCGAGCTGGGAGCCAGCAGCCAGCACCTTCCCGTCCGCCGGTGACAGCCGGAAGGCCACCCGAGAACCGGCGTTCTCCAGCACCGTCGACCGAACATCCAGCGGGAGCTGTGACAGGTGCTGATGGGCCATCACGAGGCCCAAACCCAGCCCCCGGGCCTGGACCAGCACGTCCGCCAGGTCGATCGGCGTCCGCAGGTAGTCCTGGAACTCGTCGATGTAGAGGAAGACCGGATGCCGCCGAGAGCGGGGAATGGCGCTGCGGCCGAGGGCGGCCTGCCAGATGCTTGTCAGCAACAGGGCGCCAAGCAGAGCCGCCGTCTCCGGGCCGAGCTGTCCCTTGGCCAGGTTGACGAGCAGCACCTTACGCTCCGTGAAGACCTGCCGGAGACCGAATCGAGGTTCGGCCTGAGAGAGGATGCGCCGGAGACCGGGGCGCATCAGGAAGGGGCGCAGCCGGTTCAGGGCCGGTGCCGTGGCCACCGTGCGCTCGGCTTCGCTCCACCGCTCAAAGCCGTCCCAGAACGGCCCCAGACCGACCGGGTCGTTGATCTGACCGAGTATCTGCTGTCGGTAGGCGGCGTTACTGAGCAGCAGCGGTATGGCCGTCAGGGTGGACCCGGGCACCTGCGCCAGGGTCATGAACGCTGCCCCGAGAATGTCTTGGGTCCGTGGTCCCCAGTGATCAACGTAGAAGGCGTGAAACAGGCCAAGGAGCTGGTCGGCCACCAGATCGGCGGGCCGGCCGTTCGGGGCCAAGGGGTTGAAGCCGACGGGTCGCTCGGTATCGGTGGCATCGAGGAGCACCACGTCCTGGGTGCGTTCCGCCGGGATGCAGGCCAGGACGTCCCGGATCAGGTCTCCCTTGGGCTCGATCACGATGGCCCCACGACCGGCGGCAATGTCCTGGGCGATGAGGTTGAGGAGCAGGGTGGACTTACCGGTACCGGTCGGGCCGATGACGTGCAGGTGTCTGAGCCCCGATGCGGCGGTCAGGGCTAGCGGTCGTTCCCGACCGGGGTAGGCGGCCTCGGCGACGATCCGACCATCCCGGGGAATCGCCGGAGAAGGCACGAGCTGCCGGCTGGTAATGCTCTGCACCGGTAGCTCGGCGGTCGTCCCCACCGGCCAGGCCGACAGGGAAGCTAGTTCGTCGGCGTTGAGCCGGACGGGCCAGAGCCACGGGATTGCCGCCCGTTCAGCCCGTGTCGCTCGCTGCCGGTAGACGACGAGCCGTAATCCTGGTGACTCCTGTGCCCGGAGCGCTCCGGCCAGCTCACCCAGGAGTAGGGAGCGACGTTGTGGGCTCTTGGCACGGACAGCCAGCCGGATACGAGCTCGCCAACCGGCCCGACCCTGCTTCTCGGCCAGCGCCTTGACCGGCTCGTGGTCGTTCGGCCGGCTCGGATGCCAGGCGGCGTCCACCAGCGAACCGATCCACGATTCCGGCGCCAGGGGCGTGCTGCCACTTCGGGTCGGCTGCGGATGGAGGGGCTGGCCAAGCACGAACTGCAACAGCACGGTCTCGTCTCGGCCAGCAGCGGACAGCGCCGTCAGGATGGCCCGACTGGCGCTCGCCAGATCCTCGACCTTGACCGCCCGTCGCCGGGTGCTCGGGCGCACATCGCCGGCGGCGTTCAGACCGTCCAAGGGTGGACCACTGTCCTGCTCGACGCTTATGCCCGGCAGCTCGGCCCGCAGCTGTCGGGTGACGGCTTGCTCCCGGGTGACCGGTACCGCCAGGCGGTGGCGCACCTGACCGTGCTCCCCGATGGCTTCCACCACCAGCGGCCAACCGGCCAGGGCTGGCAACCGATTCCATAGCGCCAATACCTGTTTGTCGGTGACCTCTCGGGGCCACCGGAGCGACAACCAGACAAGGGGATGGCGGTTCACGCCGCATCCTTGGGCGGGGTGCGGCGGCGTGAAGCGGGCCGGGTCGCAGGTCGCTGCCGCTTGGCTTGCTCCTGGGCCTCCTTCTCGGCCTGGGCAGCCACGTACTCCAAGAGGGCCTGACTGAGGCGGCGGGTGTCAACCCGCTGCCGGCGCACGCCCCACACCCTGATCCGCCGATCTCCTCGTTGAAACGATCTGCTCATATCCCACCCCCTTTCTGACATCCGAAGGACGCACTTATTAGGCCCCGTCGTTGCCCGACGAAGCTGGCTATTTCGAGGTAGTAAACGACGTAACTGGTTTCCGGGTCAACGACCTTAAGAAAGTTAGTGAGCGATCGGTAGGGCTTCACTTGGGGAATAAGGGAACTGAGTTATTTACCAACGCCGCCACCGCCGCCAGGCGGTGAACCCGATGACGCAGACAGCTCCGACGATCAGGTAAGGCAGGAGCGGGGCCGCCAGCCGAATCGTCTCCCGGAGCAGCAACACCACGATCAGTAGCCCGGCCGCCCCGGTAATGAGGCGGGCGAGCCATGATCGTGGTGCGCTGTTCACGGGGATCAGGCGGATGGCCTAGGCGCCCTGGCGCCGCAGGTCCAGCCGAAGGTGCTGGAAGAACTCGGTGTCGATGACGCCGAACTCAGCCAGCAACTCCGGATCGCCAGCAGCCAACGCCTGGCTCAGCCGGTGCTGCCGCTCCAGGTGCAGCTTGGCGGATTCCGCCTCCCGGACCTGACGCTCCTGGCGGGCGAGCGCCTGAATCGCCTGGCTGGCTTCCGTGGCCACCGCTTCCTGGGTCATCCGCTCCAGGTTGCGCATCTTGATGACGTGCCTGCCGGCCTTCTGCCGGTCCAGCGCACCGAGTCGGCTCAGAACCGGCGGCGCTGCGTACCGCTCCTGCTGCCTCCCTTCTCCCTCCTGATCCTCTAGCCATCTCGTCAAGTCAGTGCCCATGTAGGGCTCCTTTCAGTTGGGAGTCGATGACGGGTGTCATCGGCTCTGGTTGGTGTTGCGATCAGTCGGCGTCCTGGCCGCTCTCGTCCAGCCAGCGGAGGAGATCGAGGCAGGCTTGGCAGAGCCCACCGGCCTTGATCGACGGTTCACGTCGCCCACATGTACAGCAGCCGTAAACCACTGGAGCGCTCGTTGATGAACTCGACGGGGTTGTCACGTTGCTCATGATCAACGTCTTAGAACGTCGTCAACTATTTATCAATGAGTAGTTGTAGGTATTTTCCAAATAGGTAGGAGTAAGGAGGTATGAGTAGCCGCAGGGAGCAGTGAGTAGGAGTAGGTAGTACCAGGTCAGGGACGGTCTGTCCTGGTCGGCCCATATCGAGCCCGCAACAATAGGGTTGCAATATCTGCACAAATGTGGTAAACTTATTGAGTTAATCTGGAGTAGTATTGTGAGTATCGAAGGCGGAGAGCAGCACTCAACCCCACAAGAAGACCTGGCGGCCTGGCGAGGACGAACTGAGGCGTTTCTGCGGATCGAGGAGCCGGGCTACGCCCACACCGCCGATGGCTGGCCCGTCGAGATCGACATCGACGACATGATCGGTGCCAAGGGCCGCAAGCTGGAACCGACGCAGGAACTACGAGACGAACTCAACTACGTGATCGACCAGCCCGGTGTCCACCCCGATCCACCGGTCACCACTCCCAATCACCAGTTGCTTCACGAAGCCGGCATCATCCCGAGCTTCATCCGAACCGACTTCGACCCGCCGGAGTGGGCCGAACACGTCGGTGCCGTCCTCGGCCCCGCAGCCGCTCGTCAGCCTGAGAAATACATTGACCGCCTTGAGACGGTGATAGCCGGCCTGCGGAACCCTTTGAAGGTGATCGCCTTCCACTACCTCTACGTCGGGAAGGGAACACCCGAAGCGGCCGAGCGGGTGGCTACGGAGTTTGGTACGTCTGTTGAGACAGTCGCCTTCCTGGGCGATGTGGCTCTGGACATCATCGAAGCCCACATCCGATTCGAGTAGGTCGCCTGTACGATCTGGCCCGTGGACGCCGAGCTAGAGCAGCTGCTTGACCGGCTGCACCAACTTCAGCTGTACCCGGAACCCACGAGAGCACCCAGTCGGAAGAAAGCCCCTGAGATCAACGACTTGTATAAAGCGGTTCGGGCTCTCATCGTTAACTTTCCAAAAGGGGCATGGACGGTAACAAAGGAACAAGCGCCACTGCGCCCACTCGTGGATTGCTTTCCGGGCAACTACATCGAGCACCGAACGGCGGCCATGCTTGAACTTACTATCGATGTTTCAACAAACAAAGATTTTTGGAAAAGAGTTCTAACACTTACACAGAGTAAGACCGAAACGGCTGAAGTAAGGCTCGGAGTTTCACACGATGAATACCCCCGGCGTTGCAATGAACGAGTCCGGGAACTGGCCAACTACCTCCGCCGAGCCCATAACGCCCTGTCTGCCCCGTCGCCACCGCAACCAGCTCCGGTCCCCGAGGTTGTGTCCGACGAGGACAGGCAAGAGGCCGAAGGAGCTCCATGCGACCAGGCACCGAAGCTGACGCTGCCCATCCGCCAACTCTCCCTCTCAACGCTGCACCCCGACCACCTAGAGCTTTGGGTAACGGATCAAGCCGGCCATCTCTGGCACTCCTGGTACTGGACGAGCACCGGGTGGCAACCCTGGCACGAGATGGAGGTCCCTGGCTCGGTCGGTGCGTTCGCTGCCGGAGAAACCACGGAACTACGCCAAGACCTGTTCGTCGCTACCGACGAAGACGTCCAGCACCGTCACTGCATCCTCGAAGGCTCGGACTCGACAGAAGGCACCCCGCCACCACCAGAGCGCAACGCAACCTGGTCCCCGTGGCAGCCGTTCAAGAAGTTCCCCGGCGGCCGGATCGAGCAGCTCGGGCTGGCGACCACCGGCAAACATCACCTGGAGGCATGGGCCATCGACCAAGCCGGTGGCCTCTGGAATAGCTGGTTGGTAGACCCGGACGACTGGTCAGAGTGGTCGAAGTTCAAGACGCCCGGCCGGGTGCTGTCCACGGCCGCCGGCTGCCGAGTCGACGGTCATCAGGACCTGTTCATTGCCACCGACGACGGCATCTCCACCTGTCGGCATGAATCACGCTGGGGACCGTGGTGGGACTTCCAACCCCAACTTGATGGTCGTCGGGTGACCCGTCTCGGCGTCTCTCGGCTGACCGCCGGTCACCTGGAGCTATGGGCACTCGATGGCGGCGGAAGCCTCTGGCACTGCTGGAGCCGCCATCAGGACGAGTGGCAGCCCTGGAAGCAGTTCGATACCCCCAGCCCGGTCGTCACCTTCGTCGCCGGCCAGCGAGCGGATCACCGGCAAGAGCTGGTTGTGGCCACCGACACCGGCCTGTACCTCAGCTCCTACCTCGCTGATGGCGAGGCCACAAGGTGGGAACCGTGGGAAGGGCTGCCGACGGCGAGCAGCGAACCAGGCTGACGACGCCTCGGCCGGCGAGGTGCGCCGGCCACTCTCTCACCCCAGCACTTTCTCCACGTGCTCGATCATGACGCTCGGCTGTACCCCGAGGGCTTCGGCCAGCTTCCAGAGCGTCGTGATCGTCGGCTGATTGCGTCCTCGCTCGATCAAGGACACGTACGTCCGGTGCCTGCCACAGGCATGGCTCAGGGCTTCTTGTGACAGGCCAGCCTCCATCCTGAACTCTCGGAGTACCTGCCCGAAGGCAACTCGGAGGTCGGGGGCCGCCGCCATCCCCACCACATTCCTGCCTTGCAGAGTAAAGCACTACAGCATATATTCTTCGCACTACATAGTCTGCAGGGCCGGAAGGCCCTGTTCAGCAGGCACAACAGACTGGGGGAAGTCAGTCATGGCAAGAAGGTTGGGGTATCCCCTGGCCGGCGTCGTACTGCTGGTTGTCGGCATCGTGCTCCAAGTCCACTACGGCCCACAGCACGCACTGTGCGCCAGTCCCCTGGGTCAGTCAGCCCAGACCTTCAGCCAGGGGGGTGAGTCCATCGCCGGGCTGCCCAACTGCGGCCTGGCCAGCACCCTCAGTACCCTGAGCTGGATTTGCATCGCCACCGGCAGCGTTGGCCTGCTCATCGGGGGACTTGAGCTGGTGCAGCGTCGCAAGCGTTCCGCCACCTCATGAGGCCCCGCCCCCGCTGGCTGGCCCTGCCGCTGGCCCTGGTGGCCATCGCTGCCGCCGCCTGCGGCTCATCCGTCTTCGGCAGCGGCCTGCCCGACCACGGCTCCATCTCGGTGCACTGGACCGCCACCAACACAGCCAACGCCACCCAAGCGGTCATCACGAGCACCTTCCAGGGCACGGCCGGTGGCGTGTCCCTGGCCGGCCGGTCCGGTGGCGCCAATGCCGAGTCTCCTGGCAGTGACTACTGCTACCACTGCGCCGTCCGGGTGCAGCTCACGCTCGACGGCAAGGCCATCTCGCTCAGCGGCACAGCCACCGACAACAGCAGCATCTCCGTGTCAGGCACCATTGCCGGCCAACGAGCCGCCGGCACCATCCGGCGGGTCACTCCGGCTGCCCCTTCTTCAGACGTCCAGTCGAGTACCTGGCAGCTGACTGGTCACTGGGGCTCCAAGACCATCTCAGCCACCGGCACGGTCGTCATGCACGCCCCGGCTTCGGCCGAGGCCAAGGCACGGGGATCGTTCACGGGTACTTACACGCTGTCTGGCTGACCGCCAGAACCAAGGACGCCACGGCGGGGGCGTAGACGGCCCCGGGCCGGGGTGGGCGCTTTCCGAGAGTCAGTCTCTCGTTTCCCCTGCGCCTGCTCCGGCCTGGGCCGGCCGTGCCCGAGGTGTGTTAAGGACCTGCCAACCAAACGATCAAATAGGTTCAAGGACCGCCAAAAGGGACAACCTAGAGGATGATCATCCTCCCTTCTCGTGCTATTGCGCCATCGGCGTACTGTCGCCGGTGGCAGGCTGGTTGCGAGAAGGGTAGCTACCGATATTCGTTCTGCCCCCCGACATTCTCAGTGCAGCGAATGCGAGTTGCGTTGTAGGCTCCCCCAGATAACTCGGGTGTGGTGGGGCAGGGATGCCTTCACCCAGCAGAAAGGGGAGTCGTGGTGAGCAATCCGGGTGGTCAAAGATCGTCCCGGCCAGTCGTCCTCTTGTTTGGGGCCGGCAAGCTTTCGCTCGGGCTCCTTGCTCCACTCCACAATCCTGATCAGATTGATCTACATATGGTCGGCCGCCGAAATGGGAACTCTTCGGCCATCGCTCATAAACTCGCAGCTGATCGGTCATACGTTCTTGAAGTTCGGGGTGAAGAACCTCGCCAGGTCACCATCGCAGGCTTCCATTATTCGGACACGCCGGATGGGCTCAAAGAAGTGACGGAGCTTCTCCGGTCGGAACGGACTCTCGTCGTCTTGGTATGCGCCGGCGAAGGTCAGCGGGACGTCATCGATCTCATCCGGGATGCGTTGGCGTGCGATCTTCCGCCGGTTCTGCCGGATCTCCTCGTCGTCCCCTGCGAGAACGTCGTTAGTCCTGACTTCCAAAAGTTGGCGGCAGACAGTGAGAGCTTCTGTCGTTTGATCTCGGT
This sequence comes from Acidimicrobiales bacterium, assembly GCA_035547695.1. Lineage (GTDB taxonomy): Bacteria > Actinomycetota > Acidimicrobiia > Acidimicrobiales > RAAP-2 > DASZUK01. The sequence goes on along the minus strand of DASZUK010000016.1, from coordinate 26,310 downwards.
GGGGAAGTCGATGGTCGATCGGGCCTGCTCCGAGCCGCCCCAGATCATCGATGGTCGCGTTGTGATTGCGACCGAAGCCTTCTACGAGTGGGCGGTCGAGCTTGGTAGCAGCATCGGCACCACGCCGTTTGCTTCGGCACACGGTCAGATCATTCAGTGGATAGGAGCAGACTTAACCGGCAGTGTTGCACCAGTCCGAGAGCGAAAGGCTCTGCTCATGAATGGAGTGGAGTCGACGTTAGCGGCCCTAGCCCTGGCCGATTGGATTCAGGAAGAGAAGCCGATCACGCTCTCCGACTATGTCGCCGTCGATTATGGAGGGCGAAATCTAGACGGTCTTATAGCAGATTTTTCAGCGATCCTGGCCATTCGGCTGGCTGCGATGGGAATGGCGGAATCGGTGGGTCGAATCGATGAGGAGGCCGCCCACTACCGAACTCGCATTAAAGAGAACCCTAAGGAGACTGCGACAAGGATCTTCCGGCGGGTACTCGAATACCGCATCGATGAGCATTGGGACGACTGGCAATACAAGGTACTGCAACCAATGGCCACATATCGGCGTTATTGTGGCTCAAACCCGCCATTTATCGAAGATGCGATCGAAGCAATGTTCGACCTTATTGAATGGTACCGGAATCAGCAGGGCAAAGGCCGACGACTGTAGCCCGTGACCGACTCGGCGGGAGCAGCCTCGCAACTCGCTGATGCCTCCTGGCACTGCTGATCCTCGGCGTAGAGCACCCGAGAACGGGTGGCATAGCGTGCGACAGCATCTAGCATGAAACCAGGGTCTGGAGGTCGAAGTTCGGGAGGAGCTTCGACTAAGAGCCAGTGAAGACGACTAATGCCCCGGGCCACCTCTGGGTCGAGCGCGACCCTGGGCTCAGGGTTCGCCGGAAATCTACGCTGAGGCGCCGGGTGCGCAACCTTCTCGGCCGCAAGTTTTTCTGACTTGACCACAAAGTACATTGCCGCTGACTCAGGTCCCATAGCGGCGTAATGCCTTTCACTAGCAACAGAAGAACTCATCTAAGTCTTATTCTGAGATGGCCATGCGTCAAAGTCAAGTGTTTTTTTGCGCGCCAAAAAAGGGCGCAATACGCCCCTCCCTGTCAATGACCTAAAATAGGCCGTACCCAAGCCACTGTCAAGGTATGCCCAGATCAGGGGCTTGGCAGAACCAGCCCTGGAGTGCCAAGGCGGACCCGCCACCCCGGTGCCCGACGCTCCTTGTGGCCCTTCCAGCCACGGTATGGTAAACCTCAAGTGCTGCTTTACCAGGAGTTTTAACCGTTCCTTGCGGATTGTGCCGGCGGTTCGCAACGAAGTGAGGATGTCCAAACTTCTGACCGGAGAGTTCTGTAAGAACTTCATGAACCCGCTGATCGACGAGGTTACTGCGGGCGCTACCCCCACGTGCACCCACGGTTACTAGGACCGGTTCAGCCGCCCCTCGGTCCTGTTGGCCTTGCCACCGGCTTGTTGAACACATCAACCGAGGTCGATGCCCCCTCTATTCCGACCCATGTGAACGCCATCGGATACGTTGCTGATCCACCGGCCCGACGGCACCAAGCGTACCGACGGGCTCGGTAATCTGACCTCCGCTCAGAGCACGGTCGCAGGGGGGGCCTGCCCCGGTCCGACAAAGTCACCTTCGACAATGAAGTGCAACGTGGGCTCACGGAGCTAGATGGCGTGCCTTCTTCGGTGGCTCGGCTTGGGTCCCTGAGCGTGACCGCAGCGCCACGTCCGTCCGGACGGGTCTCGGGCACGCTTCCCGTGGCTAGTGCCTTGGGCGGGGCCAGGTTACCGCCCGGCAACGGGCAGACTGAACCTTGTGGACGACCAGCCGGCAATCATCGAGGCTGACACGATCACCGGCTTGATCGACAAGCTCAGGCCGTACTGCGACTACGCCTACGTCTGCGACATCTCCCTCCGGGACGGCACTGAGCTGTCGGTGGTCCTCGTCGGCATCTCCTCCACCACCCTGGTCCTTGATCGGTGGGACGACCAGGGCCAACAGCCGGCCGGCGATCCGTTCACCCTCGACCTGGCCACCATTCAGCAGGTCGTCATCCCGTAACCACGTCGCAGCAACCACTCCGGCAGCCCCACCGGAGCCAACACCTGCGGAACTAGTCGTAACCGTTACCTCCGCTTCGGCATCTGTCGGAACGTCATCTGGTCGGAGGCCATCTACGACACCACCAGCAGTGCCCCGACAAGCTTCCCTCAGGAACATCTGCACGAACAGCAGCACGGAAGGTAACGCTGATGGAACACGGCTTGGAATACCGGAACGGCAATACGAGAACAATAACGAAACTGATACCAACACCTACGGAACCGTCTTGACGAACTACCAGAACCACATACAAAACCGCTTCTAATAAACTTCGCATCTACTAGTTCGTCAAGTACAAACGAGGATATATTGCCCTCGCCACTCACGTTTCCCCTGGTCAAAGGGTTGTCACTCCCCAAGGGTAGACAGTCGCCCGCCCGGCGGTCATAATCCCCATAGGCGGGTACTGTCCCTCCGCTATATAGCCTTATATAGAGGGTATAACATGATGAGCACTCGACACCGCAACCGTCAGGCCACCGACCGGAGCCCGCACTGGGTCCCCCTCCTCCTGACCGTCCTCCTTCTACCTGCCGTGCTGATCGCCCGGATCGGGACTCGTTCAAGCGCCGCCCGACGAGCTGCCCCCATCAGGAGAGGCACCGGAGCCAGGCACCGACGGCTCCGGATCGTCATCGAGGCCGAGCGGCCGGAGAATGAGGAGCGCCCGGTCATCGTCGGCCAGCAGGAGCGGTGCTGGCGATGGGTCTACCGGCCCGGCGGCGGCATCCACCCAGCGGCTCCGATGATCTGTCCGGCTCCAGTCCAGTGGGTCGGTGAGGCTCCGGCGTTCGGGAAGGAGCGGGTCGCCTTCTACGCCTGCGCTGAACATGCCGACGGGCTCGGGAACCTGACGCCTATCACCTAACCCCGATCAGAGCACGGTCGTAGGGTCTACTTGGCCCACCACTGTGCGATTCGTCTGGTTGATGATCCGGCCACACGACAGACAGGCATAGTTCGGCACCGTCCAGAGTTCCGGCGTCGGCTCAACAGCGTGATTATCACCATCTACTGGTATGAACCCCTCATGGATAGGATCGTTGCCACAGGCGCATAGCCAAAAGGTGTTTTGTCCACCATCTAGGTCCATAATGGTTTCTACGTGACTTGTTGCTGACTTGTTCATAGTCGTACCCTCGTTTACATCTCCATCGTCGCGCCAGATGATCAATAGCGCAAGCACAATTGTCGATTCCACAACATCTAATAGACATGGACGATAAATGGCTACCGATATAGACCGAAAACAGCTTTGGGGCCGATCTGGTTCTCGCTGCGCCATGTGCAACATGGCGCTCACCGAACTGGACGGCGTGGACAGCATCGTCGGCGACGAAGCACACATCCGGTCCAAAACCCCGAAGGGGCCTCGCCACGACCCCTCCTACCCCATCGACAAGGTTGACGGTTACGACAATCTCATCTTGCTCTGCAAGGCCCACCACAAGCTGGTGGACGACAATCCCGAGGTCTTCGACACGGACATGCTTGAGCAGGCCAAGGAGCGGCATGAACTTCGGGTCGCCAAGGCGCTCGACCCCAAGAAGGTCGGATACCTACAGCCCCTGGTGGCCATCCCCATCGCCACCGGGACCGAACTGGTACGTCTGGCGTTCGGCGCTCATGCCTACAGTCTCGACAACGATCACCCGAGAACGCCGGAAGAGGGCGACCTGATCGCCGGCTTCCTCCAAGACGTTCAGGACTGGACGGACATCTCCGACGACATCGGCGCCAGCGGCAGAGTGCAGGCAGCGATCGGGTTGCACGAGGAGATGGAGCAACTACGGGAGCTGGGCCTCGTCGTGCTGGCTGGAACGGCCAAGTACCGGATGCCGACAGGGCTGGTCTTCACAGTCCTGGGCGTCCATGTTCGGAGGATTCCAGAGGATTCGGTCGCCGGACCGGAGGGGGCTGGCGAGCCGACTACCTGATAGCTCCGCTTCGGTGCGGCCTTTCATCGCTGATCCCGACTCCGCTCCTCCAGTCGAAGACCGGCATGGGCCATCACATCAGAGGCTCGAACCGCCCAACTGCTTTGCGTATCTCCGAGATGGCGTGGGCAAGAAAGCTAACCGGCGCCAGGGGCTTACCCGGTCCCTCATCGAAACCCACGGTCACGTTCAGCACCAGGGTGATCCCGACCTGGCGCACATTGGCTAGCGGGCTGAGCAACAGGCTCGCTCGGGCGACCTCGGCACCGGAGACGAGTTCCGTCCGAGGGGCGTACTCGGCCCACTCCACCCCCGTCATCGGCGGTCCAGGATCGAGGATGATCGTCGGCTCCTGGTCGGTCGTATAACTGTGGACAGCATGAACGAGGCGGTGCTTGTCGACGTTCCAGATCGCATGGATGCCGGCCAGCGTCGAACGGTCGGGGTCCGGCGCCGTGGAGTTGAACGGCTGCATCTGCTCGATCAACGAGACAGCATCAGGATGAAGGCCATGCAAGGGCGACTTGTCCTTGCGTCGCCTCACGTCTTCCCAGGTCTTCCGACTCGTATACACCGGGAAGGCGTGCTGTCGCCTCGGCGTTCGGCCGTTGGCTATCACAAGCTGTGCAACGAGGTGGTCGAGAGAACTGCGGACGTTGTGGGCGATGTCGCCGGCGATGACCCCCCACCGACGGGGCAACGGCTCAACCTCACCCACCCGGAACACCCAGCAGTCTGTGGCGGGATCAAAGCTCCCCACCGGCGTGATCGGATGGTCGTCGAGGAAGGTCTTGATCTCCCCATCCAAGGCGTCGAGGTGCTCTCGGGCTCGGTCAAGTTTCAGGTAGATCCCCTGAAGGTTGCCACTCGGCATCAGAAGCCCGTCCGACCCTGCGCCTCGACCTCGGCACTGGTGACTTCAAGTTCCCATCCAGATGCGGTGGCCTCTCTCAGAAATCGGTAGGTGATCCTGGCCCGCCACTCCCTACGCCCGCTGATGTCCGCAAAGCGGACCGTCAACTCGGGCACATACGTCTGACGAACCGTCGGGTTGGTGTAGTTCCCACCACCCTCCGTGATCAGCGTCGTCAGCGAGTGCGGTTCACCCAGTTGAGTTGCTCCAACCGCAAAACAGACGTACTCCGTTTCCCCGGGGGCAACGACGATTGACGTGGGCTCCCCGAAGGCACCTTGCTGACCCCCGGGGTATTTGAGAACGACGTCACCGGGGGAACGGAGGATCAGCGCCGGCCCACGCCCGACGTTGCGGACAGCGAGGACCATCCAGCCCCGCTGATCCGCACCTCCCCGCTCAAGCCAGCATTCACCAACCTTCGGTGGAACTCTGGGAACGTCGGTGCTCAGTTCTGAGCCGTGAAAGAGGCGCCGCTGACGCTCTGGCCTGTCCTGCGACGCCGAGGCCGGAACCAGGTAGGGAAGCCGATCGGCTTCAAGCAAGGCCAACGCCGCCTCGGCCTGGTCACGACTGGCAGCAGCCTGGGCCTGGGCAGCCTCGATCAAAACCTGGCCCTGCTCGATGTCCTTCTCGGCAGCCTTGGCCGTGCGGTGCCCGGCTCGCACGGCCAGGAAGGTTGCAACCATCATCCCGCCGGTAAGGGTGGCCAGCGCCAGGGTCACCCAGAACAGCCCCCAGGCGGCAGCATCGCTCACTGCTGCCTCAGACAAGACAGCCACCATTGCCTCGGGCATATGCGCCGGCAGGAGTCGATCTCGCTCTAGATGTCACTCGGCCTAAGCTAGTGACGTACCGATTCCAGATTCGTTCTCGCCTTATTAAGGCGTTCAATCGTAAGGCCATATACCCGCCTCACTATCATGAACAAGACTAGGGCGAGATGAACGATTAGAGCAACACCGATGGCAGAAAATATTCGGACCGTGACCGTCGACGTCACGCTAACTACTACAAATGAACCAGCCGCAACTATGGATACAAGAAAAGCGTAAGCCGAGTTTGCCGCAATCTCTTTTAGGAATGCTGCATGGTCTGACGTTTCTTCTCCCGGTTCAGGGCTGCTGTCAGCCCAATCCATCGCCCGCTGGGATACCTGGAGCATGGCCCCGAATAGAAAAGCACTCAAAAGGCCGGAAACCGTCAGAAGTCCCACGGCCATCGGGGCGCTCAGGTGAACGTCCATGACTAAGCAGATGACCAGAACGATGGCCGGAATAACTTCCATGACCAAGACATCCGTTGGTCGTCGATGTCCATTTCGGACGTCTACGTAGGTGGCTCTATGGTCCCGGATGATGACTCTCGGGTCTGCCTTTACTTGCCCCCTAGCCACTTCAACACCCTACGCTCTGCGCACCACTGACGCCAACGCCCTGCGTAAGTGGTGAAAGACACTCTCCGGTGTCGGTTCTCCACCTACTGTCTGGATCTGGATGTCCGTCGTGAAGGGGTGGCCAGCTTCGGGCCGCTCGATGTTGAACGTCCGTTGGGTGCCATCTCCCATCTCGACCTGCACCTTCGCTTCATCGAAGCGCATTGTCTGAAACTCAACGATCTCGTCGAAGACGCTGTGATCACCACTTAGATAACGCCCGATGGCAGTATTGTAAAGGCGACTAGTCTTGCCACGGGCGGATATATCTAGCTCCATCTTTCCATACAACCCCGCCGGAACCCACTTATCCATAGCCGCCACGGCACGGTCACTCGGCTTTTCCAGCTTGATGAGTTTCACCTTGTCGATACGGCCTTGTTGGACAGCCGCTTGTATGGCAGCACTCTCCACAAATGGGCTGATTTCTAAGATAAGATCGGGGAACTGTTCCCGAAACTCCTTACGGATTCCCTTTTCGATCAGACCTTTTGCGTTCCGGCCATTGTTTATATGGGTGGCTAGATATCCCTGGGTTTCGTCGGGCTTTGCCACAAAGAGTAGATGACACTTGACTCGTTGGGTATGTGTGATCGTCTGTTCAAACTCAACACTACCAGCCTTATTGACAATGTCGGCACGTAGCCCCGTTTGACCTACCTGGGCGACTGCCCTCAGCTCATTGCCCTTGGCCTCTACCGATATACAAGAGGCGTTCTTGCTTTCGTCCTCGGTTTCCTCGGTCATATTGGAGAGGTAGTCATTGAGCGTCACGAGGAGATTGGCGCCCTTGCCATCGAAGTCCCCGAGTAGTTCCGCCTGCTTCTTACGCCGAACCCGTATCCGGATCGTGTAGATAGCCGCTCGGTGTGGCACAGTCCCCCCTACCTGGTCAGTTTGGCCTATCGTGCAAATGACAGTCGATAAGCTACACTGGGGTTGGAGTTCATTGCTGGATGACACTTCGCCCTAGTCCATTTGGACGGGTAACGCCCCCGGGGGACCTTCCACGGGAAGCTCCCATGAGGAGCCGGGTGATGATCCAGCGGAGAAGACCTTTCCGGCGATCAGAGCCTCAGCCAAGCCCTCTGAGTCGCTGCCGAACGGTCGAAACATGAAATCCGGTCGCCGCAGCGATGGCCGAGATCGACTCTCCTGCCCGCTGGAGATGTCGGAACTTGTCTAGGTCGGCCGGGCCGACAACTCGTCGGCGAACCCCGTGGCGGTGCAGGTGCTGCAAGACGGTCGTGCGATCGACGCCGAACTGCTCTACCAGTTCCTTGATCGTCGCCCCGTCAGCCTGAGCGGCCAGCAGGGCCGTCACTGCTGCTGGCTTCAAGCGGGTCTGTGGCTGCCGGCGGACAGGGGTTCGCCCGGACGAACTGGACTTTTTCGGGTCACTGGGCTGGGCAAGGACTTCGGCCAATCGGGTCGACCTGGGCATCTGTCCGCAAAGGTGTCCCGCCAAGGCGACCACCCAGCGTGCCGCGGCGCCGACCCCCCGAGTACCGTGCAATGGGTGATCACCGTTACCGGAACCCTGCAGAAGGACGCGTGGGACCGGCACGTGCTGCCCCCGGTGGAGCAGGTGCGGCCCGGCCTGTGGTCGGTACCGGTGCCCATCCCGAACAACCCGCTGCGGTACGTGCTGGTGTACCTGTTCGAGCTGGACGACGGGGTGGCCCTGGTGGACGCCGGCTGGAACACCGACGAGGCCTGGGACGCCCTGAACGCCGGCCTGGCCGAAGCCGGCGGGTCCATCGACGACGTGAAGGCGGTGGTGGTCACCCACATCCACCCTGACCACTACGGCCTGGCCGGCCGCGTCCGGGAGGCGTCCGGTGCCTGGGTGGGGCTGCACCCGGCCGACGCCGACCTGCTGCAGGGCCGGTACGTCGACATGGACGACCTGGTCGCCCGCATGAACGACCTGCTGGCCCTGTCCGGGGTGCCCCAGGACAAGCTGCCGGACCTGGCCATGGCGTCCATGCAGATCCGGTCCATGGTCACAATGGCCCTGCCGGACGTGCTGCTGGAGGACGACCAGAAGCTGGACCTGCCCGGCTGGGACCTTCGCACCATCTGGACCCCCGGCCACTCCCCCGGCCACCTCTGCCTGTACAGCGACCGGCACCAGTTGCTGCTGTCCGGCGACCACATCCTGCCCCGGATCACCCCCAACATCTCGTTCCACAGCCAGCAGGACCACAACCCGCTCGGTGACTACCTGGAGTCGCTGGCCCGCATCCGGTACCTCGACCCCGAAGAGGTGCTGCCGGCCCACGAGTACCGGTTCGCCGACCTGGCCGGCCGGCTGGACGAGCTGGAGCAGCACCACGCCGGGCGGCTGGCCGAGATCGAGAAGGCCCTGGCCCAGCACCCCGGGACGTCGGCCTGGGACCTGACCCTGTCCCTGCACTGGTCCCGGCCGTGGGACGACATCCCGGCGTTCATGCAGCGGGCCGCCAACGGCGAGACCCTGGCCCACCTGGTCCTGCTGGAGACCCGCGGCCGGGTCCGCCGGGAGGACGGGCTGCCGGCCCGGTTCTACCTGGCCGAGTAGGACCGGTGGCTCACTCCAGCGGCCCCGGGAACGCCTCCTCGGCCGCCGCGGTCAGGGACTCCATCCGGCGGCGCAGCACCACGATGCCGGCCACCACCGCCACCACCGCCACCACGCCCAGCGCGATGTTGGCCGGGGTGGAGAACCGGGTGATGAGGTTGCCGGCGAAGTAGGCAGCGAAGGAGTACACCGCGGCCCAGATGATGCCGCCGGCGGCGTTGAAGACCAGGAACCGCCGGTACCGCATCCGGGTGGTGCCGGCCAGGAAGGCGGCGTAGGTGCGCAGCACCGACACGAACCGGCCGAAGAACACCACCTTGCCGCCGTGCCGGGCGAACAGGTACCGGGCCACCTTGATCTTGGGCTCGTCGAACCGGACGTAGTGCCCGTACCGCCGCAGCAGCCGGTAGCCGCCCTTGTCCCCGATCCAGTACCCGGCGGTGTCCCCCAGGATGGCCGCCACCGCGCCCACGACGAAGATGATCCACACCGACAGCCGGTGGGTGGCCCCGGCGTAGGTGGCCGCGGCGATCAGGGCGGTCTCCCCGGGAAGCGGGATGCCGAAGCTCTCGACGGCCACGAACCCGAACACGGCCCAGTAGCCGTAGGTGTCGATGAGGTGGTCGATGCTCAACGCAGCGTGACGCCCGCCCACACCCGCCGGCGGCAGGCCGGGCAGGTCATCCGGTGGCCACGCCACGGCAGCCAGTAGCCGACGGGCAACTGGTAGATGACGAAGTCCAACAGCCCGATCCGTGACGACACCCCGCAGGTGGAGCAGGTCACCGTGATCGGCCCCCCTGTCGGGCGACCCGCCACCACCGTCTCGGCCGGCCCGGCCGCCGATCCGCCACCGGCCTCGTCGGCGCCGGTGCCGGCCGGCCCGGCCGCCGAGTACAGCGCCCGCTTCCCCAGCGGGTCGTCCCCGGCCATCAACCGGCCGCCAGCAGGTCACCGACCCGGTCCGCCAGGGCCCGGTAGGCCGCGGCCCCGGCGGAGGTGGGGGCGTGCTGCAGGATGGACCGGCCCCGGGCCGGGGCCTCGGCGAACCGCACCGACTTCGGCACCGGCGGGTCCAGGACGGTCAGGCCGTACCGGTCCCCGACCTCCTCCAGCACCTCCCGGGCGTGCCGGGTCCGGCCGTCGAACATGGTGGCCACCACCCCCAGCACCCGCAGGTCGGCGTTGGCGAACGTCCGGACGTCCTCCACCGTCTCCAGCAACTGCCCCACCCCTCGGTGGCTGAGGGCCTCGCACTGCAACGGCACCAGCACCCCCTCGGCGGCGGTCAGCCCGTTGATGGTCAGCACCCCCAACGACGGCGGGCAGTCGATGAGCACCACGTCGTACTCCCCCAGCACCGGCTGCAGCGCCCGGGCCAGCACGTGCTCCCGGCCGGCCTTGGCCAACAGGTGCACCTCGGCCCCGGCCAGGTCGATGGTGGCGGGGACCAGCCACAGCCCGCCGACCCCGGCCACCTCCCGGGTGACGTCGGCCACCGGGACCCGGTGGGCCAGCACGTCGTGCAGGGACCGGTCCAGGCCGTCGGGGTCGAACCCCAGCGAGAACGTCAGGCAGGCCTGCGGGTCCAGGTCCACCACCAACACCCGGCGGCCGCGGTCGGCCAGGGCGACCCCCAGGGACTGCACCGTGGTCGTCTTGGCCACCCCGCCCTTCTGGTTCGCCACGGCAGCCACCTTGGCCATCGCCGGAGTCTACGGGGGCCCGGTTACCCGGTCGCTGATCCGGGTGGAGCCCGGGCCGCAACCTCGCCCAGGCCCGGAAAGGCCGGAGGTGCCGGTCAGGGCTCGGCGCGGCGGAGCAGCAGGCTGGAGTGGGCCACCAGGTTGACCGTCGGGGTCCGGATCGCCCGGCCCCACGGCCCCGGGCGGGCGGTGTTCAGCACCTCCTCCCAGGCCCCCGGCCCGGCCACCCGGGGCAGGGCGCAGGACCGGGACCGGAACCCGGCGTTCAGCAGCAGCAGCAGGGTCTCCCCCCGAGCCACCCGGCCGCGGCTGTCCACCTCGTCGGCGGCGCGGCCGAGGAGCAGCATGCCGATGGTCCGGTTCTCCGGGTCGGCCCAGTCGGCGGCGGTCATCTCCTCCCCGTCCGGCCGGATCCAGGTGATGTCCTTCATCTGGCCGCCGCCCACCTCCCGGCCGGTCAGGAAGTCCCGGCGGCGCAGCGCCGGGTTGTTCTGCACCACCCCGATCAGGGCGCGGACGAACCGGTTCAGGTCGTTGCCGCCCTCCCCGACGTCCCAGTCCACCCAACTGATGTCGTTGTCCTGGCAGTAGGCGTTGTTGTTGCCCCGCTGGGTCCGCCCGATCTCGTCCCCGCCCAGCAGCATGCGGACGCCCTGGGAGAACATGAGGGTGGTCAGGAAGTTCCGCTTCATCCGGTCCCGCATCCGCTCGATCCGGACCGAGTCGGTGGGGCCCTCGGCCCCCCAGTTGCGGCTGTGGTTGTCCGGGGCGCCGTCCCGGTTGTCCTCGCCGTTGGCCTCGTTGTGCCGCTGCTCGTAGCTGACCAGGTCGGTGAGGGTGAACCCGTCGTGGCAGGTGACGAAGTTGACGCTGGCGTAGGTGCGGCGGCCGGTGGGCGAGTAGATGTCGCTGGACCCGGTCAGCCGGGACGCCAGCTCCGGCACCTGGCCGGGGTCGCCGCGCCAGAACCGGCGGACGCAGTCCCGGAAGGCCCCGTTCCACTCCGACCACCCCGGCGGGAACCGGCCGAGCTGGTACCCGTCGGGGCCCACGTCCCAGGGCTCCGCGATGAGCTTCACGGCGGACAGCACCGGGTCCTGCTGGATGATCTCGAAGAACGCGCTCGGCTGCCCGGCCTCGTACCCGCGGACCAGCACCGGGGCCAGGTCGAACCGGAACCCGTCGACGTGCATGTCGGTCACCCAGTACCGCAGGCTGTCCATGATGAGGGCCATGGTGCGGGGGTGCAGGATGTTCAGGCTGTTGCCGGTGCCGGTGAAGTCCACGTGGTACCGCGGCTCGTCGGGGTTGAGGCGGTAGTAGACGGCGTTGTCCACCCCCCGCAGCGACAGGGTCGGCCCCAGATGGCTGCCCTCGCCGGTGTGGTTGTAGACCACGTCCAGGATGACCTCCAGGCCGGCCCGGTGCAGGGTGCGGACCATGGACTTGAACTCGTCCACCTGGTCCCCGCGGCCGCCGGTGGCGTAGCCGACGTCGGGGGCGAAGAAGCCGAGGGTGTTGTACCCCCAGTAGTTGGTCAGCCCCTGCTCCACCAGCCGCCGGTCCCGGACGAACTGGTGGACCGGCATCAGCTCCACCGCGGTCACCCCCAGGCCGAGGAGGTGGTCGACGACCGGGTCGGAGGCCAGCCCGAGGTAGGTGCCGCGGAGGTGCTCGGGGACGCCGGGGTGCCGCATGGTCATGCCGCGGACGTGGCACTCGTAGACGACGGTGCGGTTCCACGGCGTGTTCGGCCGGCGGTCGTCTCCCCAGGTGAACGCCGGGTCGACCACCACCGACTTGGGCATGGCCCCGGCCGAGTCCCGGCGGTCGAAGGACAGGTCGGCGGCGGGGTCACCGACGGTGTACCCGAACAGGTCGTCGGTCCACCGGATGGTGCCGCTGATGGCCCGGGCGTAGGGGTCGATGAGCAGCTTGTACCGGTTGAACCGGTGCCCGGCCTCCGGCTCGTAGGGCCCGTCGACGCGGTAGCCGTAGAACGCCCCCGGCCGGGCGTCGGGGAGGTAGGCGTGCCAGACCCGGTCGGTGGCCTCCGGCATGGCCACCCGGGCGGTCGGCTCGGCGGCGTCGGGGCTGTCGAACAGGCACAGCTCCACCGCGGTGGCGTGCTCGGAGAAGATGGCGAAGTTCACCCCTTCGCCGTCCCAGGTGGCCCCCAGCGGATGCGGGGTTCCGGGCCAGACGCGCACGTTCAGCTCCCTTCCACGATGCCGAAAGCGAGCCCGGCCCCGGCAACCGTACTCGCCACCCCGGTCGGCGGCACCGGGCCGGTCACCGGGGGGCCAGCAGCACGCAGCCCAGCGGCGGCAGCGTCAGGGTCAGGGTCCTCGGCCAGTGGTGCCACGGCACCGGTTGGGCGTCCACCCCGCCGAAGTTGCCCTGGCCGCTGCCCCCGTAGGTCTCGGCGTCGCTGTTGGCCAGCTCCGCCCAGAACCCGCCGTGGGGGACCCCGACCAGGAAGTTGTGCCGGGGCACCGGGGTGAAGTTGCAGGCGGCCAGCACCACGTCGCCGGCCCGGCTGCGGCGCAGGAAGGTGAGCACGCTGGTCTCCGCCTCCTCCCGCTGCACCCACTCGAACCCGGCCGGGTCGGTGTCCAGGTCGTGCAGCGCCGGACGGTCCCGGTACAGCCGGTTCAGGTCGGCCACCCACCGGCAGATGCCGGCGTGCCGGTCGTCGTCCAGCAGGCCCCAGTCCAGGCCGGCCTCGTGGGACCACTCCCGCCACTGCCCCAGCTCGGCCCCCATGAACAGCAGCTTCTTCCCCGGCTGGGCGTACTGGTAGCCGTACAGCAGCCGCAGGTTGGCCCGCATCTGCCACTCGTCCCCCGGCATCTTGTCCAGCAGGGACCCCTTGCCGTGCACCACCTCGTCGTGGGACAGCGGCAGCACGAAGTTCTCGGTGAACGCGTACACCCCCCGGAAGGTGAGCTCGTCGTGGTGGTACCGGCGGTGCACCGGGTCCTCGGCCATGTACTGCAGGGTGTCGTGCATCCACCCCATGTCCCACTTCAGCCCGAACCCCAGCCCGCCGGCGTCGACCGGGCGTGACACCCCCGGCCAGGCCGTGGACTCCTCCGCCACCGTCTGGATGCCGGGGTGGTCGGCGTACAGCCCGCTGTTCAGTTGCTGCAAGAAGCTGACCGCGTCCAGGTCCTCCCGGCCGCCGTACCGGTTGGGGACCCACTCGCCCGGTTCCCGGGAGTAGTCCAGGTACAGCATCGACGCCACCGCGTCCACCCGGAGGGCGTCGGCGTGGTAGGTCCGCAGCCAGTGGTCCGCCGACGACGCCAGGAACGACCGCACCTCGTGGCGGCCGTAGTTGAAGATCAGGCTCTTCCAGTCCGGGTGGTACCCCCGCTTGGGGTCGGCGTGCTCGTACAGGTGGGTGCCGTCGAAGTTGCCCAGGGCGAACGCGTCCTGCGGGAAGTGCGACGGCACCCAGTCCAGGACCACCCCCACCCCGGCCTGGTGGAACGAGTCGATCATGGCCATCAGGTCCTGCGGGGTGCCGTACCGGCTGGTCGGGGCGAAGTACCCGGTGGTCTGGTACCCCCAACTGCCATAGAACGGGTGCTCCATGATCGGCAGCAGCTCCACGTGGGTGAACCCGGTGGCCAGTACGTGGTCCAGCAGCCGCGGCCCCACCTCGGCGTACCCCAGCAACCGGCCCGGGTCGGCCGGTGTCCGGGCCCAACTGCCCAGGTGGACCTCGTACACCGCCATGGGGGCGTGCAGGCTGTTGCGGCCGCCCCGCTCCCCCATCCACTGCCCGTCGCCCCAGTCGTAGTCCAGGTCCCAGATCACCGACCCGGTCCGCGGCGGCAGCTCGGCGTAGAACGCCACCGGGTCCGCCTTCTCCAGCACCGCGCCGTCCGCGGTGGTGACCGCGTACTTGTACACCTGCCCCCGGGCCGCCGCGGCCACGGTGCCCTCCCAGATGCCCGAGCTGCCCCGGGGGGACAACCGGTCGGCGCCCCCGTCCCACCCGTTCCAGTCCCCGATCACCGACACCGCGGTGGCGCCGGGGGCCCACACCGCGAACCGGGTGCCCCCCTCCCCGCCGCCGGCCGGGTGCGCCCCCAGGTGGTCGGCCAGCCGCCGGTGGGTGCCCTCGTTGAACAGGAACAGGTCGTCGTCCGACAGCATGGTCACCCCTGGTTGTCCTGCCCGTGTCGGGACCGGTCGACCTCCTCCAGGACGGCCACCACCGACCGGTCGTCGGCCATCTCGTCCAGGGTCCGCAGCGCCCGGTTCTCCCAGTTGCCGATGGTGGTGCCCGGCCGGTTCTGCGGGCGGCGCTCCCCCCACAGGTCCTCCAGGTCCACCATCACCAGCCGGGCCGGCCCCGCCGCCAACTGGGCCAGGGCGGTGGCCGTCGGGCCGGTGCCGGCCGAGCCGGCGAGGTCGGCGGCCACCTCCGGGCGGTCGTCCAGCCAGGTGCCGAACCGCGGCAGGTCGTGGGTGGCCAGGGTGGCCAGCGACAGCTCCGGCGGGGTGGCCCGCGGCTCGAACTCGAACACCCACGACCGCAGCATCCGGTCCTGCCCCATGGCCTCCCGGACCCCGTCGGGCACCGTGCCCAGGTCCTCCCCCACCACCGACACCCCCGCCCGGTGGGCCTCCAGGCAGACCACCGCCCGCATCTCGTCCTGGTGGTACCGCACGTACACCCCGTCGGTGGCCTCCCGGCCGGCCGGCACCCAGTACAGCCGGTGCAACCCCATGACGTGGTCCACCCGGACCACCGCCGCCCGGGTCATCAGGTGCCGCAGGCAGGCGATCGGGTACGCGTAGCCGTCCTGCCGGATCCCCCGGGGGTGTAGCGGCCGGAACCCCCACCGCTGGCCGGTGGCGAAGAAGTCGTCCGGCGGCGCCCCGCCGTCCACCCCGGCGGCGAACGATCCCGGGAACCACCACGGGTCGAACCCGTCCGGGTGGGCCCCGACGGGCAGGTCCAGGTACAGCCGGCCGGCCGCCGCCTGGAGCTGTTGCGCCGCGGCCCACTGGGCGTACAGGTGGTACCGGGCCTCCCGGTCGAGGGGGGCTGCGTCCGGCGACGCCGCGTCCGACAGGCCGGGCCGGGCCGGCGGGCCGGCGGTCCCGGTGGCGGCTTCCGACCCGGCCAGGGCGGACCGGAACCGGGCGTAAGCCACCAGCTCCGGCCGGGCCCGTCCGAACGCCTCCAGCTCGCCCCGCCGTGGCCCGGCGAAGGCCGCCTCGGCCATGGGGGCCAGGGCGTCGCGGACCAGGACGTCGGTGGTGGGGTAGTCGACGTAGAACGACTGCCGCACCCTGGCCAGGTCGCCGACGAACCCCGGCGACGCCAGCAGGTCGGCGGCCGCCGGGGCCTCGGCCAGGGCGGTGGGGTCGACGTACCGCTCGCTCCAGCCCAACCGGGTGGCCGGGCGGTACGGGCTGGTGTCGCCGGGCAGGGCGGGGTACAGCGGCAGGGTGCCGACGAAGGTGCCGCCGAGGCCGTCGACCCAGCGGGCCAGCCGGGCCAGGTCGGGGTAGGCGCCCACCCCCCAGTCGTCGTCGGTGCGCAGGGCGTACAACGGCAGGAACGCCCCCCAGGCCCGGTCCGGCTCGGGGCACGGCGGCGCCACCACCACCAGGCCGGTGGCCTCCAGCCCGGGCCCGTCGACCCGGACCCGGTGGTAGCCGATCGGCAGCGGGTCCCGGCCGATGGTCACCTCGTACCGGTCCACCCGCTCCCCGTCCACCGCCGACCCGCCGAGCGGGCGGGAGATGGCCGGCATCAGCCGGCTGCGGCGGGCGTCGCCGGCCTCGTCCTGGACGGTCAGCCAGCAGTCCCGGGGGTGCAGCCGGGCGGGCAGGCCGACCGCCACCGAGGACAGGTGGCCGGCCCGGACGGCCACCACCGGCTCCAGCACCAGCCGGTGCCGCCGGGCGTCCTCCGCCCGGACCGCGTCGGCCACCGCCCCGTCGTCGACCGCGCCGTCGTCGTCCGGGACCCGGTCGGGGTCCAGGTCGGCCCCGAGGGCGCACAGCACCTGCCACACCGCACCGGCCGACGCCTGCCGGGGCTGTCCGGTGACGTCCACGAAGGTGGTGTCGAGCCCGAAGCGGTCGGCCAGGTTGGCCAGGGCGGCGGCCGTCACGGCCCGGCGTCCAGGACGTCCAGGATGCCGCGGGCCGGGATGTCCACCCAGTCCGGCCGGCTGTTGGCCTCGTACCCCAGCTCGTACACCGCCTTCTCCAGCAGGAAGAAGTCCAGCAGGGTGGCCAGGTGCTGCGGGTCGGCCGGCAGGAACCGGGCGCCGTCGGCCGCGTCCAGGTAGGTCCGGAGGAACGTGCCGGACACCCACCGGTACCAGAACGTCAGCCACTGCTCCACCACCTCGGCGTCGAGCGACGTTGTGAGGTCGTGGCTGATCCGCATGGCGGCCGCCCGGGAGGCGTAGTGGAACGACCGGATCATGCCGGCCAGGTCGAAGACGGCCGGCCGCTTCAACCGGCGGTGGCCCAGCGACCGGGTGGGCTCCCCCTCGAAGTCGATGACCACGAAGTCCTTGCCGGTCCACAGCACCTGGCCCAGGTGGTAGTCGCCGTGGCACCGGATCCGCTCGGCGTCGATGGGCAGCCGGCTCAGCACCCGCAGCCGCTGCCCGATCTCGTCCTCCCGGGCCAGCACCAGGTCGACGGTCATCGACCGCCCGGCCCGGGCGGCCAGTTGCCGCAGCACCCGCCGGGTGAGGCTGCGGGCGCCGTGGTACAGCGACTGCCGCTCCACCGGGGTCAGCGGCTCGGGCGCCATGGCCGGGTCCACCCGGTCGGAGGTCAGGGCCAGGTGTAGCTGGCCGGTCCGCTCACCGAGCAACGACGCCCACTGCAGGTGGGGCCCCAGCAGCCGGTGGCCGAGCGGCGGGTCGTCCCGGGCGGCCTCCAGCAGGTTGGGCGGCGGCACCATCCGGAGCTCTTCCTCCCCGGTGTGGGCCAGGGCCTCCTCCAGGCCGTGCACCAGGGCGTCCACCACGTAGCTCCAGCCGTTCCCCTCGTTCGGCACGAACTCCTCCAGGGAGGCCACCGTGGCCTGCGGCGCCGGTCCGGCCACCGGGGTGGCCGCCCGGTACTGCAGGCTGCCGGCCAGCCGGGGGGCGTGGGGGAACCGGCCGCCGAGGAACCGGCCCAGCTCCACCCCGGGGTTGACGCCGTCCTCGACCCGGCGGATGAACTTCATGATGGCCCGGTCCCCGACGGCCACCGACGTGTTGGACTGCTCGGCGTTCATCGGGACCGGCTGCACGTCGGGGGGGATGGACGCCCGCAGGGCCCGGTACGCCACGGTGGGGTCCCCGGACAGCCGGCCGGCCCGGCCGGACAGGGCGCGGCGGCTGCCGATGGCGTCGAGGACGGCCCGGCAGAACTCGGGGTCCCAGACGGCGTCGTACAGCACCCCGTCGGTGCCGCCGCACCGCAGGTCGGCCACCACGGCCTCCGGCCGCCAGCGGCCCAGCTCCTCCGCCCGGGCGCCGGTGGCCCAGGCCAGCGGCAGCAGGTACCGCTCCGGGTTGCCCTGGTCCAGCTCCACCTCCACCAGGGCCAACTGGGCCCGGCCCCCGTTGACCGGGATGGCCTCGGCCACCTTGGCCCCGGTGATGGCCTGGGCCTTGCCGGCGAACCACCGCTGGTCCCTGATGTAGGCCGGCAGCGCGGCCTCCAGCCGGGGGTCGCCGAGCACGTCGTCCCACCGGCGGGCGGCGGTGAGCGACGGCCGCGGCATCGACCGGTCGCGGGCCTCCTGCTCCAGGGAGAACCAGTAGAACCCGTGCGGCCCCAGGGTGACGAAGTACGGCAGGTCGCCGACGGCAGGGAACCGCATGTTGCCGAACAGCTCCACCGGGGTGGCCCCGCAGAACTCGGACAGGTCCAGCTCGGCGCATTGCGCGTACCGGGACAGGTTGACCACCACCAACAGTTGCTCGTCCTCGTACCGCCGCAGGAAGGCCAGCACCTTGCGGTTGTCCGGCCGCAGGAGCTCCAGGGTGCCCCGGCCGAAGGCCTTGTGGTGCCGCCGCAGGTGGATCAGGCGGCGCATCCACCACAACAGCGAGCTGGGGTGCTCGAGCTGGGCCTCCACGTTGACCGCCTGGGCGTGGTAGCCGGGGTCGATGATGACCGGCAGGTACAGCCGTTGGGGGTTGGCGTTGGAGAACCCGGCGTTGCGGTCGCTGTCCCACTGCATCGGCGTCCGCACCGCGTCGCGGTCGCCGAGGTAGATGTTGTCCCCCATCCCGATCTCGTCGCCGTAGTACACGATCGGGGTGCCGGGCAGCGAGAACAGCAGCCCGTTCATCATCTCGATCATGGTCCGGTCGTTGTCCAGCAGCGGGGCCAGCCGGCGGCGGATGCCCATGTTGATCCGGGCCTGCGGGTCGTCGGCGTAGGCCCGGTACATGTAGTCCCGCTCCTCGTCGGTCACCATCTCCAGGGTCAGCTCGTCGTGGTTGCGCAGGAACAGCCCCCACTGGCACCCCGGCGGGGTGGCCGGGGTCTCGGACAGGATGTCCACGACGGGGAACCGGTCCTCCTGCCGGGCGGCCATGAACATCCGCGGCATCAGCGGGAAGTGGAACGCCATCTGGCACATGTCCCCCTCCCCCATGTACGCCACCGCGTCCTCCGGCCACTGGTTGGCCTCGGCCAGCAGCATGCGGCCGCTGAACCGGGAGTCGATGTGGGCCCGGAGACCGCGCAGGAACTCCAGGGTCTCCGGCAGGTTCTCGCAGGAGGTCCCCTCCCGGGCGTACAGGTACGGCACCGCGTCCAGCCGCAGCCCGTCCACCCCCATGCCCAGCCAGTAGTCCACCACGTCGAACATGGCCCGGCAGACCGCCGGGTTGTCGTAGTTGAGGCTGGGCTGGTGGGAGTAGAAGCGGTGCCAGTAGTAGGCCCCGGCGGTGTCGTCCCAGCTCCAGTTGGAGGTCTCGAAGTCCTTGAAGATGATCCGGGCGTCCCGGAACTTGTCGGCGGTGTCGCTCCACACGTAGAAGTCCCGGTGCGACGTCCCCGGCTTCGCCCGCCGGGCCCGCCGGAACCAGGGGTGCTGGTCGGAGGTGTGGGCCAGCACCAGCTCGGTGACCACCCGCAGGTCCCGGCGGTGGGCCTCGCGGAGCAGGGCCCGGAAGTCCCGGAGGGTGCCGTAGGCGGGGTGGACGCTGCGGTAGTCGGAGATGTCGTACCCGTCGTCCCGCAACGGCGACGGGTAGAACGGCAGCAGCCACAGGGCGGTCACCCCCAGCTCCTGCAGGTAGTCCAGCTTGTCGATCAGCCCCCGGATGTCCCCGACGCCGTTGCCGTCGCTGTCGTTGAACGCCCGGACGTGCAGCTCGTAGATGATGGCGTCCCGGTACCAGTCCTCCACCGGGCCGACCGCCACCAGGTCGGGCCGGCCGGGGCCGGCCGGGGCAGCGTCGGCCCGGGCAGCGTCGGCGGCCAGGCCGGGCGGCTCGCTGGTGGTGGTCACGGCCGGACCGGGCGGACGGCCAGCACGTGGGCCGGCACCGCGGCGGGGTCGAGGGCCACGTAATTGCGGGCGCCGTCCCACCGGTAGTGGGCGTCGGTCAACAGGTCGTGGACCACGAACGGCCGGTCCGGTGCGACGGCGAGGGCGGCCAGGTCCAGGTCCAGCCAGCCGGCCTGCGGGTACACCGGGTCCAGGTTGACCACCACCAGCACCACGTCGTCGCCGCGGGACTTGGAGTAGGCGATCAACTGGTCGTTGTCGACGTGGTGGAAGGTCAGGGGGTGGTCGTACTGCAGGGCGGGGTGGTCGTGGCGGATCGCGTTGACGCGGCCGACCAGGTCGGCCAGGCTGTCGGGGGCGTCCAGGTCCCAGTGGCGGACCGCGTACTTCTCGGAGCCCGCGTACTCCTCGGACCCCGGCTCCCGGGCGGCGTGCTGCTGCAGCTCGAACGCCGGGCCGTAGATGCCGTAGCTGGCCGCCAGGGTGGCGGCCAGCACCAGCCGGGCGATGAAGGCGGGGGTGCCGCCGGTCTGGAGCTGGTCGGTCAGGATGTCGGGGGTGTTGGGCCAGAAGTTGGGCCGGAGGTAGTCGGCCTTCCCGGCCAGCTCGGTCAGGTACTCCTGCAGCTCCCACTTGGTGCGGCGCCAGGTGAAGTAGGTGTACGACTGGCTGAACCCCACCTTGGCCAACCGCTCCATGACCCTCGGCCGGGTGAACGCCTCGGACAGGAACAGCACGTCCGGCCGGTCGGCCTTGACCGCGCCGATCAGCCACTCCCAGAACCCGAACGGCTTGGTGTGGGGGTTGTCGACCCGGAACACCGACACCCCGTGGTCCATCCAGAACCAGACCACCTCCGCCAGGGCCTCCCACAGGGCCACCCAGTCGGGGGTGTCGAAGTCCAGCGGGAAGATGTCCTGGTACTGCTTCGGCGGGTTCTCCGCGAACCGGATGGACCCGTCGGGGCGGTGCCGGAACCACTGCGGGTGGTCGGCCACCCAGGGGTGGTCCGGGGAGCACTGGAACGCCAGGTCCAGCGCGACGGTGATGCCGCGTTCGGCGGCCGCGGCCACCAGCCGGTCGAAGTCACCGAGGGTGCCCAGGTCGGGGTGCACCGCGGTGTGGCCGCCGTCGGCGGACCCGATGGCCCAGGGGCTGCCGGGGTCGTCGGGACCGGCGATGACGGCGCCGTTGGGGCCCTTCCGGCTGGTGGTCCCGATGGGGTGCACCGGGGGGAGGTACAGCACGTCCACCCCCAGCCGGGCCAGGTAGGGCAGCCGGTCCACCACGTCGGCCAGGGTGCCGGGACGGTCCGCGTCCGGGGAGGCGGACCGGGGGAACAGCTCGTACCAGTTGGCGAACCGGGCCAGGGCCGGTTCGACCACGAGGGGGCACGGCGGCGACGTCACCGCGGTGTCCGACGGCCCGTACCGCCGGGCCAGGTCGGCCAGGGGGCCGCCGAAGACCAGGTCGGCCAAGGTGTCGCCGGCGGCGAGCCGGTCCGGCAGGTCCGGCAGGTCGGTTTCGAGCCCCCGGACGGCATCGGCCAGGCAGCCGGACGCGGCGGCCAGCGCGGCCCGGTCGGCTCCCTTGGCGCGGCCGGCGGCGGCGGCCAGGAGCGCGGCCCCCTCCCCGAGCTCCGCCGCCACGTCCTGCCCGGCTCCCACCCGGGCGGCCAGGTCACGGGTCCAGGTCCCCCACCGGTCGACGTCGGCGTGGACGGTGAACCGGTGCGGGCCGACGGCGTCCACCGGGAACCGGGCCCGCCAGCGGTCGTTGCCCAGCGGCTGCATGGGCACCGCCGCCCACCGGCGGTCGCCGTCGCACTGGTGCCGGACCTCGCACCGCAGGAGGTCGTGGCCGTCGACGAACACGTCGGCCTCCACGACCACGTCGTCGCCCACCGCCGCCTTCGCCCGGAACCGGCCGCCGTCCACCAACGGCCGGATGCCCTCGATGACCGGCCGCAGCCGCGCCGCCGGAGCCGGCGCCGCCACCCGCCGGGGGCGCGTTGTCACCATGAAACGTGGGCACCTCCTCGGCCGCTACTACCCGTCCGCCCGCGACGGTACACGGCGCTACGGGTTGCGCCCGCGGCCGATCCAGTAGGCCGCGGCGACGAACACCGAGCCGGCGATGGCGACGATCCAAAGGGCCAGTTCCCCGCCCGACATACCTTCGACGGTACCGGCCAGAAAAATTTCCGATCCGCCGGTTTCGGCCGCCGGGGGACGGGTACAACACCTCCTGCCCGGGTCGTGTCGGGCGTGCGAACAAACTCGACGAAGCCCCCGGACATTCCCTCCGCCCCGGGGGCTTCGTCGCGTCCGGGCCCGGGGCGCGCCCGGGCCCGGTCAGACCCTGGCCAGCACCTCGCCGTTGACCACCGCGAACCAGCCGTCGTCGGCGTCGGCCCATCGCAACCAGGCGTCGGCCACGGCGGCCAGGTCGGCGGGGGTGGCCAGGCCGAGGGCGACGGCCTGGTCGGCCAGGGCGGACGCGGTGACCCGTTCGGCCCACAGCCCGCCCCACCAGGCCCGGTCGTCGGGGGTGGCGAAGCACCAGACCGACGCGGTGGCGGTGACGTCGGTGAGGCCGGCCTGCCGGGCCCAGCGCAGCAGGTGCCGGGCGGCGTCGGGCTGGCCGCCGTTGGACCGGGCCACCTCCCGGTACAGCCACTGCCACCGGTCGAGGGCCGGGTCGGCCGGGTACCAGGTCATGCCGCCGTAGTCGCCGTCCCGGGCGGCCACCACCCCACCGGGTCGGCAGACCCGGGCCATCTCGACCAGGGCGCCCACCGGGTCGGCCAGGTGCTGGAGGACCTGGTGGGCGTGGACCACGTCGAAGGCGGCATCGTCGAACGGCAGGGCGTGGACGTCGCCGGCCTGGAAGGTGACGTTGCCGGGGTTGGGCAGCCGGCCGGCCTCGGCCAGCACCTCCGGGGACCGGTCCAACCCGACCACCCGGCCGGCCCGGCTGGCCAGGTCGACGGTGATGGTGCCCGGCCCGCAGCCGACGTCCAGCAGCGCCGTCTGCGGGGTCAGCAGCGGCAGCAGGTAGGCGGCCGAGTTCTCCGCGGTCCGCCACCGGTGGGACCGCAGGACGCTGTCGTGGTAGCCGTGGGTGTACCGAGCCATGCCCCCAGCATGGGCCACCGGACGTCGATAAGCAATGTCGAATCTGGGACGGCTGGCATAAGCTTGGCCAATGGCTCGGACGGAGTGGCTGCGGACGTTCCTGGCGGTGTACCGGGCCGGGTCGGTGACCGACGGCGCCCGGCGGCGGATGCTGTCGCAGCCGGCGGCCAGCCAGCAGTTGGCCGGCCTGGAACGAAGCGTCGGCGCCGCCCTGTTCGTCCGGACCCCCGGCGGGGTGGAGCCGACGTCGCGGGGCCGGGAGCTGTACGGGGAGGTGGCCGACCCGCTGGACCGGCTGGAAGGGATCCTGGCCGGGTTGGACGCCGGGGCGGTGCCGGCCCGGCCGGCGGCGGTCCGGGTGGGGTGCACCGCGGAGTACTTCCACGCCGAGGCCCTCCCCCGGCTGGCCGGATTGGACCTGGCGGTGACCGCCCGGTTCGGGGACGACCTGCTGCGGGACCTGGCCCAGGGGGACCTGGACGTGGTGGTGACCGACCGCGGCCCCGGCCGGCAGGCGGTGGGCCGGCCGGTGGGCGAGAAGCGGTTCGTGCTGGTGGCCGACCGGCCGCCGGCGGCCGAGATCCGGTCGTTGCCGGCCCTGGGGGACTGGCTGGCCGGGCGGCGGTGGGTGGCGTACAGCCACGAGCTCCCGATCACCCGCCGGTTCTGGCGGGAGTCGCTGGGCCGGCCGTTCGGGGCCGACCTGCGGCTGGTGGCCCCGGACCTGCGGGTGGTGGCGGCCGCGGTGGTGGCCGGGATGGGGGTCAGCATCCTGCCGACGTTCGTCTGCGCCGACGCCCTGGCGGCCGGCGGCATGGTGGAGGTGTACCCGGTGGCCATCCCGGCGGAGCCCTGGATCGCCTGCACCCGGCCCGGCGACGACGGCCGGCCGGCGGTGGCGGCCGTCCTGGACGCCCTAGCCGGCTAGCGCCACGGCCCGGGCGGCGGCGGCGGCCCGGACCTGGTCGGCGCCGGGACCGCCGGAGGTGGGGGGCTCGGTGGGGGCTCGGCCGCCGTCCACCAGGGCGTCGACGGTGGCGGCCACCGACGCCCGCAGGGCGGCCAGGTCGTAGCCACCCTCCAGGAACAGCACGGTCCGGCCGGGGCGGGCCACCGTCCGGGCCAGGTCGGCGAAGTCGGCGCTGCTGAGCGCCAGGTCGGCCAGCGGGTCGGCACGGTGGGCGTCGAAGCCGGCGGACACCAGCACCCACGTCGGGGCGAACCGGTCCACCACAGGGCCGGCCACGTCGTCGAGGGCCCGGCGGACCACGTCACCGGTGGCCCCCGGCGGGAGGGGCACGTTGACCGTCAGCCCCCGGGCGGCCGGCCCACCGACGTCGTCGGCCCGGCCGGTACCGGGGTACAGCGGCCACTGGTGGGTGGACACGAACAGCACCTCCGGTCGGTCCCAGAAGGCGGCCTGGGTGCCGTTGCCGTGGTGGACGTCCCAGTCGACCACCAGCACCCGCTCGCCGTCGGCGGCCAGCGCGGCGGCGGCCACGGCGACGTTGTTCAGCAGGCAGAACCCCATGCCGTGGTCCGGCTCGGCGTGGTGGCCCGGCGGCCGGGCGGCCACGAACGCCGCGGTGCCGCGGCCGTCGCGGAGGGCCCGCACCGCGGCCAGGCCGGCCCCGGCGGCCCGCAGCGCGGTGTCCCAGGAGTCCGGCCGCAGGTAGGTGTCGGGGTCCAGGTGGCCCCCGCCGGCCCGGCAGCGGGCCTCCAGGTGGTCCAGGTAGTCCGCGGTGTGCACCCGCAGCAGGTCGTCCCGGGCGGCCGGTTCGGGGGCGACCGGCACCAGTTGGTCACCGAGGTGGAGGTCGGCCAGGCCGGCCATCACCGCGTCCAGCCGCGCCGGCCGTTCGGGGTGGCCGCCACCGTCGTGCCCGGTGGTGGGGCCGGCGACCACCAGCACCTACTGCTCCACCTCGGCCTTGATGCGCTCCAGGGTGGTCCGCATGCCGTTGCGGTTGGTCCGGCCGCGGGCCCAGCCCAGCACCGCCCAGTACAACCGCAGCGCCGGGTGGTCGGCCAGCCGGAACGACTCGGTGACGTCGGTGCCGTCGCCGGCCGGCTCCAGTTGGTACTTCCACACGTTCAACGGCGTCTTCCCGGGGGCGCCGACACCGAAGGCGAACACCCGGCCGGGGTCGCAGTCGGTGACGGTGCAGGTCGTCCAGTAGGTCGGTCCCCACCCGTTCCGCTTGACGTGCCCCCGGAACCGGGCTCCCACCGCCGGGCCGGTGGCGCCGTCCAGCCACTCGGCTTCGAACGTCTCCGGGCTGTACCGGCCGATCCTGGTCACGTCGCTGACCAGGTCCCAAATCCGGTCGGCCGGGGCCTGCATATGGACGGTCACCGCATCGTGCACACCCGCAGCCTATTCACCATCGGTAGAAGCGGTGGCTCCCCGCGCTGGCCCCGCGCCCGACGACGAACCCGATCAGCCACAACACTAGGGCCACCGCGGCCACGATCCACAGCACATGCAGCGCAAACCCCAACCCGAAGAACAGGATCACCACCAGGAAAGCCAACAGCAAAAGCACCGCCTACCCCTCTCGTCTCCGTCACCCTCCCCGGTCACTATTCCCCGTCGGCCGCGCTACGGAAACGGCGGGCCCGGCCCGGCCCGTGCCGCCGGCCCCACCCACCGGGCCCCGTCCGGCCCCCGGACCACCCGGAACCCGTACAGGGTCTTCTGGCGGTGATGGTGGCTGCACAAGAGCTGCAGATTTGCCAGCTCGGTCGGGCCCCCTCGGGCGAACGCCCGGTCGTGGTCGATCTGGAGGTACTTGGTGTGGGGGCAGCCCGGCACCACGCAGCGCCCGCCGTCCCTGGCCCACAGGGCGGTGCGGACCGCGGTGGGGATGGTGCGCTTCTTGGAGGTGATGGTGGTGACGTCGGTGCCCTGCCGCAGCACCAGCTCCACCCAGGCGTCCCCCAACAGGTCCTGGGCCACCGCGACGGGGATGGAGCC
>DASZUK010000015.1:0-224318 GCA_035547695.1 Acidimicrobiales bacterium | reverse complement strand
CTAGTACGGGGTGTTGGGGGGCACGTAGTACTGGTCGGTGCACCGGTACCCGTTGGTCTTGCTGCTGATCGACGGGTCGGCCTGGCGGACCCACTGGCCGTTCTTGATGCGGCCGATCAGGTAGCAGTTGGACACCGTCTTGGCCGCCGGGTTGGTGGGGGCGGTCAGGTTTGTGCCGGTGAAGGAGGTGATGGTGCCGAGCGCCTTCAACAGGGAGCCCCGGGTGGGGTTCTTGCCGGCGTTCTTCAAACCCTGGGTGAACAACTGGGCCGACAGCCAGCCATACAGGGTGAACAGGTCCGGGCTGAACGACGCTGTCTCCTTCTTCACCCACTTGTTGAACAGTGTCACCGCCGGGATGGCCTTGGCGTCGGTGCCGAGGTACAGGGCCAGGTTCTGCTCCAGGTACATCCCGTTGGTGGCCGACGGCGGCCCCGATGTGGCGATGAGTGTGGCCGAGTAGGTGGAGGCCCCCAAGATGACCATGGGGTGGAAGTCCTGGGAGGCCAGGGCCTTGATGAGGGGCACCGCGTACAGCGGCGGGTTCTGCTCGATGAACAGCATCTTGACGCCCTTGGCCTTCATGGCCACCACGTCGCTCACGAAGCTGTTGTAGTTGGCTGTGATCTTGAACACTGTCTGGTAGACGATGTTGTAGCCCAGGTGCTTCATCGTGGCCTCCTGGCCCTGCCAGGCCTGGGTGGCCGACGGCTGGTCGGCCACCAGGGCGGCCGCCTTCTTGATGCCCGACGGGTTCTGGCTCTTGAAGTACTTCAAGGAGCCCTCCTGCCAGCCGCCGCCGAGGGGCACCGGGCTGACGAAGTTGGGCAGCTTGTTGGCCAGCGGGGTCACTGTGACCGAGACGTCGGGGAACCCGGGGTTCTTGGCCAGCACCTTGGCGGCCGATGTGGCCACGATGGAGAAGTCACCGACCAGGGCGAAGTTCTTGCCGATGGCCGCCTGGGTCAAAGAGGCGTCCTTTGTGCCGCTGTATGTTGTGTTCTGCGCTGTGACCGTGATCTTGCGGCCGTTGACGCCACCCTTGGAGTTGACGTAGTCGAAGTACGCCTTGGTCCCGATGGCGGCACCCTTGAAGATGGGGCTCCAGGAGATGTTGCCGACGGTGATGCTGTTGGCCGTCACCCCGATGGTTGTCTTCATGGCGCTGGACGGGACGTTCTTGCCGACGACCACCTTGCCGGGGACCGTGACCGCGGCGCCGGCCGGCACCGGACCGGCCTCGACGGTGGCGCCGACCACCAGCACCGACATGGCCAGGCCGGCGGCGCCGAACCGGCGGCGCCAGTTCGCCGCGCCCTGTGTGGCCAACCCTCGTGCGGCCAACCTCCGTGCGGTCCACCGTGGCGTCTTCGACATTGCCCCCCCTTTGTGATCGTCCGGTACGTCGTGTACGGCACAGGCCCTGCTGGACGGCACTGCCTGCGCTGCCTGCACTGCTTGGTGGTGACGACCCCCACATCGCCCCTTGACGAAACCAAGGGATCGGATACGAGAACTCGTTCTACCTTGGGCACTCTAGGCCAGATCGCGACGGCGCGTGGAACGGGCCCCGGTTGGCGGTCGTCGCCGCTGCGGACGGGGGCCACGACGCAGCGTGCCGCAGGCGGTGGACACGGTGAACCGGCGACCGTCGGGCATGGGGTCGGCGGGCCGGGGCATGGGGTCGGTGGCCGCGGCACGGGGTCGGCGGGCCGGGCGGCGGGCCGGGCGGCGGCGCCGGTTCGCGATGGACCGCCGCGGCGATCGGAGAGCAGGGGGTGCCACCGGTACGGACGGACACCCCGTCGCCGCGGCCCCAACCGGCCGGTGGGCGACGACAATCGTCGGCCGTCGGACCGTTGCCGGAATTGGCAATTGGCGTTGCGAACCGGACGGCGGCCGGTGGCGGCCGCCGGAATCCGTACCCTGACGGGCCCCCGGTCGAGGTAGCGTTGTCGGGTTAGCGACCGGTTGCTGGCGGGCGGCCGTTCGATTGCGGCGGGCAGGGGTCCGTCGGTGTTCCGATGGTTCCGATGGTGAGGTGCCGGTGCAGGGCACGAGCTGGACGTAAGCGGGCCCGATGACGAACGAGGACGGACAGGCCCTCACGGGCCGGGTCCTCGGCGCCCTGTCGGCGCTGGTCCCGTTGGGGATCATCGCCACGGACGCCGACGGCAACATCTGGTACCACAACCAGCGCTGGGAGAACCTGACGGGCATCCCGTGGTCGAAGCAGAAGGGCCAGCCGTGGTATGGGTGCGTGCACCCCGACGACGTGGACCGGGTGGCGGCCCAGTGGCGGCAGGGCCGGACCCGCCGGGGCCACTTCGGTCCGTTCCGGACGGTGGCGGTGGAGAACGCCGCGGTGACCGAGTGCATGGCGGAAGCCACCCCGGTGCAGGCGGCCGACGGCACCCTGTCGGGGTTCGTGCTGACGGTGTCTAATGCCACGTCGCCGGAGCGGTTCCCGACGCTGACCGGGCCGCACCTGGTGGAGCGACTGCTGGACCGGTCGGAGGACTTCGTGACGATCCTGAACGCCGACGGGTCGTGGCGGTGGTCCAGCGCCGGCGCGCTGCGGCTGGTGGGCAATTGGATGGAGTACGACCCGGCGGACGGGGTGCTGCCGTACGTGCACCCCGACGACGTCCCGATGGTCGAGGAGGCGTTCGTCCGCATCGTGGAAGGCCGGTGGACCCCGGGTGAGCGGCTGGAGGTCCGGGTCCGGGCGGCCGACGGGAGCTGGCGGGACATGGAGGCACTGGTGGACGTGCTGCTGGACGACCCCGACGTCCGCGGCCTGGTGGTCCACGCCCGGGACGTCACCGAGCAGCGGGCGCTGCTGGAGCAACTGGCCACCGTGGACCGGCGCCGGACGGAGGCCATGGCGACGGTGACCCACGAGCTCCGGAACCCGCTGACCTCCATCACCGGGTTCGCGGAGCTGCTGCGGGACACCCTGGACCCGCTGGCGGACCGGGAGCAGATCGACTACGTGGACACCATCCTGCGGAACGCCCGGCAGGTGATGCGGCTGTCGGGAGACCTGGTGGACCTGGAGCACCTGGCCGCCGGCACCGTGGCGCTGTCGGTCGGCCCGGTGGACGTGGCCGACTGCCTGCGCCGAGCCGGCCACGCGGCGGAGCCGCTGGCCCGGCAGAAGGGGCTGTCGTTGCACCTGGAGGTGGACGACGGGCCGGAGCTGGCCGGCGACGGGGAGCGGCTGGGACAACTGTTCGACAACCTGCTGTCCAACGCGGTGAAGTTCACCCCCGAGGGCGGGCAGGTGACCCTACGGGGGAAGCCGGTGGCGGAGGGCTGGCGGGTGGAGGTGGCCGACACCGGCATGGGCATTCCCGAGGAGGACGTCCCGCAGTTGTTCACACAGTTCTTCCGGGGCGCCAACGCCCGCAGCGGCGGCCTGGAGGGCCGGGGCCTGGGGCTGTCGATCGCCAAGGCCATCGTGGACCTGCACCACGGCGAGATCGACGTCACCTCCGCGCTGGGGGCCGGCACCACCTTCACGGTGCTGCTCAGGGGGGCGGAGGAGGGTGCAGGTCGGCCAGGTCCAGGCCGGTGACCGCGGCCAGCTCGGCCAGGGCCCGGCCGGGATCGGTGACCTTGATGGTGTGCATCCCCATGGCCTGGGCCGGTTTGAGGTTGACGCCGAGGTCGTCCAGGAAGGCGGCCTCCTCCGGGCGCACCCCGGCGGCCGCGCAAGCCAGCTCGTAGAACCGGCGCTCCGGCTTGCGGACGCCGGCGGCCCGGGACTCGACTACCACGTCGAACAGGTCCAGCACCGCCGCCAGGCCGGCGTCGTCGTCCGGCCCGGCGGAGCTGCCGTCGTCGGTCGGGCCGCCGTCGTCGGTCGGGCTGTCGTCGTCGGCCGGGCCGGCCGGCCCGGCGGGCTCGGCCCCGAAGTTGTTGGTGAGGCAGCCGGTGACGAACCGGCGGCGGCAACGGCGGACGGCCTCGACCATCTCCGGGCGGAGGTCGCCGCGGAGGCAGCCGAGCACGTCGTGGCCGTCGACCCGGTGGCCGAGGGCCAGGCACTCGGCCTCGAAGGCGCCGACGAAGGCGTCGACGGCGAGGTCCCCGCGCTCCAGCCGGGCCCAGGCGTTGGCGTCGGGATCGGTGGCGTTGACGCGGCGGATGAACCCGTCGGGCAGGCCGTGGGCGGCTTCGTAGCGGCCGAAGGCGTCGAACGGGCTGGTGGTGAGGACGCCGCCGAAGTCGAAGAAGACCGCCCGGAGGCCGGGCCGGTTCACGCCGCCGGTCCCCCGCCGGGACGGTCGGCGGGCCGGATCTCGACGTCCCTGAACGAGGTGGTCAGGGTGACCGGGACGTCGACCACCAGCGGCACCGCCAGGTCCCGCACCGCCTTCAGGGCGGCGGCCAGCTCGTCGAGGGAGGACACCCGGACGCCGTCGCAGCCGAGGGAGGCGGCGATGGCGGCGTGGTCGAAGGCGGCGAAGTCGGCGGCCACCGCCTGCTCCCCCATGCCGTACAGCACCCAGCCCAGGGCGCCGTTGTTGAGGACGACCACGGCCACCGCCAGGCCCTCCTGGCGGGCGGACATGAGGGCGTGGATGGACATGGCGAAGCCGCCGTCGCCGCAGACGGCCACCACCGGCCGGCCGGGGTCGGCCAGCTTGACCCCCATGGCGGCGGGCACGGCGTAGCCCATGCCGCCACCGGCGGCCGGCTGCAGGTAGTCGCCGTCGGGCTTGGCGTGGAACCACTGCATCATGAACAGCCGGTTCTCGCCGGCGTCCGCGGTGACCACGGCGTCGTCACCCAGCGCCTGCTCCAGGCAGCCGATGACGTCCCAGGGCTCCAGGGCCGTTGCCGAGGCTCCGCCGGCGGCCTCCGCCCCGGTGGCGGACGGGTCGCCGGCCGCGGTCGGGGACCCGGCGGCGGCCACGGCAGTGCTGGCGCGGCGGGCGGCGCCGCCGGCCGCGGTCGGGGACCCGGCGGCGGCGAACGCGGCCCGGACCCGGTCCCGGGCGGACCGGCCGGGGGCGCCGCCCAGCCGCCGGGCCAGTTGGTCCATCAGGTGGCCGGCGTCACCGACCAGGGGATGGTCGACGGGGAAGGTCCAGCCGACGTTGAGGGGCTCGGCGTCGATCTGCACGACGACCTGCCGGGCCGGATCGATGAGGGAGGGGTGCTCCCACAGGGTGTCGGTGGGGGCCAGCTTGGTGCCGACGGCCACGACGGCGTCGGCGTCGCCGACGACGGCGTTGGCGGCGGCCCAGCCGAAGGTGCCGATGGGACCGACGGCCAGCGGGGAGGACTCGGGGAACACCCCCTTGCCGCTGGCCGTGGTGGCCACCGGGGCGTCCAGGGCCTCGGCCAGCGCGGCGAGCTGGCCCTGGGCCCGGGACAGCCGGACGCCGTTGCCGGCGACCAGGACCGGCCGGCGGGCCTGGCGGAGGGCGGCGGCCGCGGCGTCGACGGCGTCGGCGTCGACGGACCGGTCCGGCGGCGGCAGGTAGGCGGCGGTGTCGTAGAGGCGGGGGACGGTGTCCGGGCCGACGTCGCCCTGCAGGGAGGCGCTGTGGAACACCACCGCCACCGGTCCGGGCTGGCCGGTGAGGGCGTGCTTCAGGGCCAACTGGGTGTGCTGGACGGCCTGGCCGGGGCTGTGGCTGACCATCACCCGCTTGACGACCCCGCGCAGCGCCTGCTCGACGTCCCAGGTGCCGTAGTCGCCGGTGCCGCTCTGGTAGGGGGCGTGGTGGGACAGGGCGGCGCCGTCAGACATCTCGGTGAGGATGACCACCGGGGAGCTGCCGAGGAGGGCCTCCAGGTGGCCCTGGCCGGCGTTGCCCACGATCCACTCCCCCTGGCCCATGACGACGGCCGGGCGGCCGGTGAACCGGCCGTAGGCCTCGGCCATGGCGGCGCCGATGGCCTCCTCGCGGACCTGGACGGCCCGGACCCGCGGGTGGCCGTGCAGGGCCCGCCACAACGGGCCGGTGTTGCCACCGGGCATGCCGACGACGTGGCGGACGCCGGCCTGGTCGAGGGCGTCGACGACGGCGTCGGGGACGGGGCGCGACCGTCGGAGCGGGGCGTACTTCATCGGGGGTGGTCCTTTCGTGGCGTGGCCTCCACGGAAGGCGAGGTGCCGGGCCGCTCCCACAGGCCGGAGAGGCCGGTCGAGTAGAAGGCCAGCGCCCGCAGCGCGGTGTCGTTGATGCCGGCGTCCGCCGGCCCGGGACCGCCGTGGACGACGACGAACCACAGGGCGACGACGGCGCTGGCGATGGCCTGGGGCTCGGCGGCGCCGGCGGGGTAGCCGAGGCGGTCGGCGAACAGGTCGGACATCCGGTGGAAGGCCTGGACCAGCCGCTGGTACACCAGGCCGGCGACCTCGGGATCGGACTCGGCGAACAGGACGGCCGCCGGGGTGGGCAGCAGGGGTTGCCCGGCGGGGCTGCGCAACCGCCGTTCGCCGGCGTAGCCCTGCTCGGCGGTGGCGGCCAGGGCGGCGGCCAGCGCTTCGGGTGGGGACAGGCCGGGGGGCTGGCCGGCCAGGGCGTCCCCCAGGTCGTCCATCCACTGGTGGAACCGGGCCAGGGCCACCGCGGCCTTGGAGTCGAAGTAGTGGTAGTAGGTCCGAAGGGCGATGTCGGCGGACTCGGCGATGTCGTCGACGGTGACGGCGTCGTAGCCGTACCGGTTGAACAGGTCGGTGGCGGCCTGGACGATGCGCTCCCGGGTGCGGGCCTTGTTGCGCTCCCGGCGGCCGCCGGCCAGGGCGATGGCCGGGTCGGCCGGCACCCGGGGCCGGGTGGCGGCTCGACTGCCGGCCGGCGCGGGCCCGGACCGCCCGGCGGCACCCCTGGCGCGGGGACGGTCGGGATCGGCCATGCGTGCAGTTATAGCTGCTTGGCGGAGCACGACAGCCGGAGCACCGACGATCCGCACCGCCCGTGCAGGCTGGCCAGTGCAGGGCCGCCCAGTGCAGGGCCGCCCAGTACAGCCTGCTCAGCGCAGGCGGTCCTGCCAGTCGGCGGGCACCCGGCCGGCGGGGCCGGGGACCGGCTGGTCCAGGGGGTGGTGGTCGGGTGGGGCCAGCGGCGGGCCGTCGACGGGCTGGTCGGTGGCGAAGTCCCAGAACCAGCCCTCGCCGGGCTCGAAGCTCTGGATGACCCGGTGGCCGGTGGTCGCGGCATGGGCCCGGGCGTGCTGGCCCGGGGAGGAGTCGCAGCAGCCGACGTGGCCGCAGGTGGCGCAGCGGCGGAGGTGGAACCACCAGCCGCCGTCGGCCAGGCACTCCACGCAGCCGGGCCCGCTGGGGGCCGCCGACGGGTCGATGGCCGGGTGGGTGGTCATGGGACCAGCGTACGGCGCCGGGCGCCGGGCGCCGGGCGCCGGCGTCGGGCGGGCCGGCGACGGCGGCGCAGCGGCGGGCCGTCGTGCCGTGCGGGGTAGATTCACCGCGGTGCCAGGGGACGCCTTCGCCACGCCGACCGGCACCGCATGGTCCCGGGTGTCGCCGCGGCTGGCCACCATGCGGCGGTGGCTGCTGGCCGCGGTGCTGCTGCCGCTGGCCGGCCTGGCGGTGGGGCTGGCGTTCGTCGCCGCGGTGGCCGCCGTGGCGGTGGCGGCCGCCGGGGTGGTGCTGCTGGGGTGGGCATGGACGGCGGTGGGCCGGAACCTGCGGTCGTGGGGCTACCTGGAACGGGCCGACGACCTGCTGGTGACCCACGGGGCCATGTTCAAGAAGCTGACCGTGGTGCCGTACGGCCGGATGCAACTGGTGGACGTGACCGCGGGCCCGATCGAGCGGGGGTTCGGGCTGGTGCGGGTGAAGCTGCACACCGCGGCGGCGACCACCGACGCCCAGGTGTGCGGCCTCACCCCCGACGTGGCCGAGGGGCTGCGGGACCGGCTGACCGCACTCGGGGAGGCCCATGCGGCCGGGCTCTGAGCTCCCCGGACCGGACGGGCCGGAGGAGGTGCTCCGGCTGCACCCGCTGACCCCGGTGGCGCTCGGGGGCCGGGTA
This sequence comes from Acidimicrobiales bacterium, assembly GCA_035547695.1. GTDB lineage: Bacteria > Actinomycetota > Acidimicrobiia > Acidimicrobiales > RAAP-2 > DASZUK01. The sequence continues at coordinate 216,300 of DASZUK010000015.1, read as the reverse complement.
CTGGGGTTGCTGGTGGTGCTGACCCTGCTGGGCCTGGTGGACCGGACCGGGTCGGGGTCCACAGCGCTGGCCTGGCGGTCGGCCATCTTCGGCGGGCTGGCCCTGCTGGTGGTCCTCCGGGGGGTGGTGGTGGTGCTGGTGACCAGCTACCACCTGCGGGGAGGCGAGCTGCGGATCGACAGCGGGCTGCTGCAGAAGCAGTCCAAGCGGGTGCGGCTGAACCGGGTGCAGAGCGTGGACGTGCTGGAGCCGCTGTCGGCCCGGGTCTTCGGGCTGGCGGAGGTGAAGGTGACCACCGCCGGCAGCCAGCGGGCGGCGGTGCGGCTGCGGTACCTGGCGGCGCCGGTGGCCCACCGGCTGCGGGCCGACCTGCTGGCCCGGTCGGCCGGGACCGGCGAGCGGGCGCCGGAGGTGCAGGCCCCGGAGCGGCCGCTGCTGCACGTGCCGCACGGGCAACTGGTGGCGTCCCGGCTGCTGTTGCTGCTGTCGTGGCGGTTGCTGCTGCTGGCCGTCGGCCCGGCGCTGGCGGTGGTCGGCCACCGCAACAGCCACGGCGGCACCGCCATCGTCGGCGTCGGCCTGTTCATCTCGTTCGGGCTGGCCCTGGTGCTGACATTGTGGCGGCAGGTCAACACGTTCTGGGACTTCACCGTCGGCGACTCGGTGGACGGGCTGCGGGTCCGGCACGGGCTGCTGTCGACCAGCCGCCAGACGGTGCCGCCCGGCCGGGTCCAGGCGGTGCTGATCCACCAGCCGCTCTCCTGGCGGCCGTTCGGGTGGGCGCAGGTGCGGATGAACGTGGCCGGCTACGGCCGGTCGGACTCGTCGGACCGGCAGACCATGCTGATCCCGGTGGCCGACCGGGCCTACGCCGAGGCGTTCGTCGGCTGGCTGCTGGGCGGGGTGGACCTGGCCCACGTGCCGCTCAGCCCGCCGCCGAGGCGGGCGGCGTTCCGGGCGCCGGGGTGGTGGCGGTTCGAGCTGGCCGGGGCCGACGACCGGCTGTTCGTGGCCCGCCACGGGATGCTGTCGCGGACGGTGGACGTGGTACCCCACGAGCGGACCCAGAGCCTGCGGCTGACGGCCGGCCCGTGGCAACGGGCGCTGGGGCTGGCGACGGTGCACCTCGACTCCACCCGGGGGCCGGTGAAGACGCGGGCCGCCCACCGGGACGCCGCCGAGGCCCGGCGGATGCTGGACCGGCAGGTGGACCGGGCCCGGGCCGCCCGGCAGGCCGGCCAGGCCCGGCAGGTCCGGTGAGGCAGCAACCGGCCCCCCGCGCCGATTAGTATGGCGTCCAACTAAATCGCCGCACCGGCACAGCCTGGCCGGGGACGGCGGACGCGGCAACAGGCGGGACCGGAGGACGATGATGGAGGGCGTACGGCGGGTCGGTGTGGTCGGCTGCGGACTGATGGGGGCCGGCATCGCCGAGGCGTCGGCCCGGGCCGGGCTGCCGGTGGTCGTGGTGGACGTCGACGACACCGTCCTGAAGGGCGGCCGGGACCGGCTGGCCGGCTCCGTCGCCCGGGCCGTCCGGGCCGGGAAGCTCTCCGAGGCCGACGCGGAGGCGGCGCTGGGCCGCATCGTCTACTCGGCCGACATGGACGCCCTGTCGGACGTCGACCTGGTGGTCGAGGCGGTGGTGGAGTCGGAGGACGAGAAGGTGAAGGTCTTCCGGACCCTGGACCAGGTGGTCGAGGACCCGGACGCGGTGCTGGCGTCCAACACGTCGTCCATCCCGATCATGAAGCTGGCGATGGCGACGCGGCGGCCGGCGCAGGTGGTGGGCATCCATTTCTTCAACCCGGTGCCCGTCCTGCCGTTGGTGGAGCTGGTGTCGTCCCTGCTGACCGGGGACGACACCGCCGCCCGGGCCGCCCGGTTCGCCGCCGACCAGTTGGGCAAGCACGTCATCCGGTCGAAGGACCGCGCCGGCTTCATCGTCAACGCCCTCCTCATCCCCTACCTGCTGTCCGCCGTCCGGATGCTGGAGTCCGGCTTCGCCACCGCCGAGGACATCGACGCCGGCATGGTCAAGGGGTGCGCCCACCCCATGGGACCGCTCGCCCTGGCCGACCTGATCGGCCTGGACACCACGGTGGCGGTGGCCGGGTCGCTCTACGAGGAGTTCAAGGAGCCGCTGTACGCGCCGCCGCCCCTTCTGGCCCGGATGGTCGAGGCCGGGCTGCTCGGCCGCAAGTCCGGGCGGGGGTTCTTCGACTACACCGGCTGACGCCGAGGACGGGCCGGGTCGCTGCCGGGCACCGCTGGCCCGGCGGGCCGGTCAGCGGGCCGGGCCCTGCCGTTGCCGCTGGCCGGGCAGGGTGCCCGGGCGCAGGCCGCCGCCCTTGGTGCCCTTCTGCCGCTCCTGCCGGCCGGACGCCCGCCGGAGGGCCCGGTTCGTGGACTGGTCGGGCTGGACGCTCATCTCCATCATCTGCTCGACGGCCTCCGCCCGCTTGTTCTTGGGCAGCCGCCGCAACTGCTTCTCCAGCCGGCTGAGGTTCTCGGGCAGCGGCCGGTTCTTCTCCCGGTACCGCTCCATGGTCTTGACCAGCCGGCGGGCTTGGCGCCGGCGGAGCCAGGGGATGCGGGCGACGAACCGCGCCGGGGCCTCCCGCAGCTTGCGGAGCCGGCGGCGCTTGGGGGCGGTGTCGGAGGCCATCGGGACCCATTCCTACCCGACGGCGGCCCCTGGGCGCACACCCCCTCCCTCCCGCCTCCCCGCGGGCTCGCCGGTCATGCCGGAGGGCTGCCGGACGCCGCCCGGCGCCGGGGCCGGGTGGGGGCCAACCGGACCAGGCAGTTGTAGGTGACCAGGGCGATGGCCAGGTGCATCACGACCAGTACCGCCACCGCTCTCACCGGCTGGCCCTGGACCAGGATGTAGAGGTCCGGCAGCAAGAGCACCACGGTGACCACGACGGCCATCCGGAAGAACACCCACCGGGGCGACGAGGTGATCACGGTCACCACCGGCCAGGCCACGCAGGCGACGACCACCCCGATCACCGTCAGCTTGGCGTAGTCCGCGAACTGGAAGTGGCCGTAGCCATTGGTGGACGGGAACACCGCCTCACCGATGGCGACGAGGGCGGCGTCGGCCAGCAGGGACCCCGCCAGCGAGGCCGCCGTGGCCACCACCCACCGCGCGACCGACGGTGGCCGCTGGTCCGGGGACAGGTCGATTCGGGCCAGGTCCATGGCTCGTTGCAGGGTGCTCGGCATCGTTCAGGCCTCCGGGAACCCGTTGTACGCCCCCCGTAGCCCGGCGTCGTCGGCGGCGCGGATGAACACCGCGGACCGGCCGTCATCCTTTCGTCGGATCTCCGGCCCACCTCGGAGCCATTTCGGACGCCCTGTCATCGGATCGTCAGCTCGTGGCCCTACGGTCGGGACCGACCGCCCCGTCCACCGCCCGTCCAGAGGCTGCGCCGTGAGGGTACTGATCGCAGAAGACGACACCGGCCTTCGATCGGTGATCGAACGCGGCCTGGAGGAGAACGGCTACGTGGTCGACGCCGTGCCCGACGGCGAGACCGCCGAGCGGTACTTCGCCGCCTACGACTACGACGTCGCCGTCCTCGACTGGCGCATGCCGGGCCGGGACGGGCTGGAGCTGGTCAGGCAGCTCCGCCGGCGCGGCAACCGGACGCCCCTGCTGATGCTGACCGCCCGCGACGCCACCGCCGACCGCATCACCGGGCTCAACGGCGGGGCCGACGACTACCTGGTCAAGCCGTTCGACTTCGGCGAGCTGCTGGCGCGGCTCCACGCCCTCCAGCGGCGGCCGGCCCTGACCACCGGGCCGGTGCTCCAGTGCGCCGACCTCGCCTTCGACCCGGCCACCCGCCAGACCACGGTGGACGGCCGCCCGGTGCCGCTGACGTCGACCGAGACCACCCTCCTCGAGATCCTCCTCCGCAGGAGCCCGGCCGTCGTCACGCGACGGACCCTGGCCATCCAGGGCTGGGAGAACGAGGCGGACGCGGTGGGGTCCAACACCATCGAGGTGCACATCGGCCGCCTCCGGGGAAAGCTGGGCCGCAGCCGAGCGCAGATCGCGACCGTCCGGGGCAGCGGGTACCGGCTGGTGCCCTCGTGACCGGCCAGCCCCGGACCGGCCGGCTCCACGGTGCCCACCGACCGCAGTAGCCGGCGGCTCCACGCCGCGAGGGTGGCCCTGGTCGCCACCGTGGTGGTCCTCGGCTGCTACGTCGCCGGCGCGTTCGTCCTCGACCACGTGGTGGCACACCGGCAGGCCGCGGACATCGACGCCCGGCTCCAGGCCCGGGCCACCGAGCTCGCCCGTTCGGACCCGGAGCCCGCTCCCCCGGGGCCGGCGACAGCCGACGACGACCACGACCTCGACGACGCTCCGGCCTTCGTCTGGCGGGTGAGCTCCCGGGGTGTCGCCACGGCCCTGACCGCCGACGCCCCCGCCATCGGACGGCACGCCTGGGCATCCGGGCCGACGACCGGCCAGGCCGGGGGCTCCTCCTTCCGGTTCTACGCCGTCCCGGCCGGGGGTGGCTGGATCGTCGCCGGGGAGAGCGCGGCCCAGATCGCCAAGACCCAGGGGGTGCTGCTGGGCCCCGAGATCCTGTTCGGTGCGGCGCTGGCCGTCGTCGCCTTCGTCGGCTCCCTCCTCATCGGCCTGCGGGCATCGGCCCCGCTGGAGTCGGTGCACCGTCGCCAGGTGGAGTTCACGGCGGATGCCTCCCACGAGCTCCGCACGCCGCTCAGCGTCATCCAGGCCGAAGTGGACATCGCCCTCAGCCGCCGCCGTTCGGTCGAGGAGCACGAGGCCGTCCTGCGGCGACTGGACGGCGAGGGGCGACGCCTGCGGCAGATCGTCGGCGACCTCCTCTGGCTGGCCCGGGCGGACGGGCAGGACGGTGGGAACACGGGTGAGCAGGCTGCGGACGTCGCGGCGTTGGCCGCGGCGTCCGAGGAGCGGTTCCGGCCGGTGGCCGCCAGCACCGGGGTGGCCCTGCAGCTCGACGTCGTGGCCACCGCCGCCGCCCCGGTCCGGGCCGACCCCGCGTGGATCGACCGGCTCCTCGGCGTCCTGGTCGACAACGCCTGCAAGTACGCCGGCCCCGGCGGGCAGGTGGTCATCCGCGTGCGGTCCGACGGCGGACGGGTGGTGCTCCAGGTGGACGACAGCGGACCCGGCATCCCGCCCCAGCAGCGTCCGCTGGTCTTCGACCGGTTCCACCGGGGCACCGACGCCCCGGGCGGCGCCGGCCTCGGCCTGGCCATTGCCGACTCGGTCGTCCGGGCCACCGGTGGGACCTGGCACGTCGGTCGGTCCCCGCTCGGCGGCGCCCGGATGGAGGTCTCCTGGCGCCGGGCGCCGCCACGGCGACCCGGCAGCCCGGTGCGGGGAGCGGAGCCGAGAGGCCGGCACCGGCCGCCGGCCGCCTCCCCCGGAACGGCCGGCTCCACGAGGCCGGGGTCGGCGGCGGGTTCCGTGCTCGAAGAGGGAGCCCACACGGCGCCCTCTTGAGCAGTTCTTACGTTGCCGCCCGCCGGCTTTCACCTGATTGTCAGCCGCCGTTCTTAGCGTGGCGGTCGTGGCAGCACGAGGTTGCATTTCGGGAGAACGTGGCACCGGCCATTCTGCGCCGAGGCCCTGAACGCGGCGTGCGTCGGAACCGGCACAAGCTGGTCGTCCGGCGCGGTCCCGCCTACCGCCGCCGGCGGATCAAGGTGGCGGTCGTCCTGCTGCTGGCCGTGTCCGTCACCTGGGCCGCCGTCTCGCTGGGGGGCGCCCTGGCCAACCCCTCCCTGGGCAGCTCCCTCGGCGCCCGGTTCGCCGAATGGGCCCGCGAGCACGGCGGTGCGTCGGTGGTCAACTGGGCCGAGAACCAGTGGTACAGCCACCACCAGCCCAAGGTCGGCGGCAAGCCCCCGGCCGGGTCCTTCCACCGGCCCGCGCCCACCACGACCACCACCGCCGGCGGGCCGCCACACCTCCCGCCGCCGGCACCGATGCGGCCGCCCGCCAGCCCGCCCATCGCGGGAGAGGGCGCCTGGTCCCCGGCCGGCCGGACCGTCGGCGGGGTTCCGGCCGTCTACGTCACCACCGTGCGGCCCGACGCCGTGCACACCAGCTACGTGGTGGGGGTGGCGTGGATGGACACCAGGCTGCTGCGGGCCACCCTGTACTCGGGCAGCCAGATCCCCGGTGGCGGCCCGTACACCCACACCGCCCCGGTCCAGCCGCCCGCCGCCCGGCGCCTGGTCGCCGCCTTCAACGCCGGGTTCCTGATGCCGGCGGCGGACGGCGGGTACTACACCGACGGCCGGACGGTGCTGCCGTTGCGCACCGGTGCCGCCTCGTTCGTGGTGTACCGCGACGGGACGGCCACCGTGGGGCAGTGGGGCCGGGACGTGGGCATGGGCCCGGACGTGGTGTCCGTCCGCCAGAACCTCGACCTCCTGGTCGACGACGGACAACCGGTCCCCGGGCTTGACGTCGCCGACACCACCCAGTGGGGCGCGACGCTCGGCAATGCCGTCTACGTCTGGCGCTCCGGCCTCGGGGTGACCGCCGACGGCGCCCTGGTGTACGTGGGGGGACCCGGCCTCAACATCACCGACCTGGCCGACCTCCTGGTGCGGGCCGGAGCGGTCCGCGCCATGGAGCTGGACATCAACACCACATGGGTCAACTACACCACCTACGACCCCCCCACCGCCGGGGGGCCGGCGGCGGCGGCCAACGGGACCGAGCTGCTCCCGGCGATGGCCGGGTCCCCGGGGCGCTACTTCCAGGCCTGGTGGGCCCGCGACTTCATCACCATGTCTACGGCGGCCGGCACATGACGGCCCGGGACGCCGCCGTGGTCGGCACCGACCCCACCGTCGCCGGGCGTCCCCACGGCGGCGCGGTCGGGCCCCTGCTGCGAGCCGTCCGGCCGCGGCAGTGGACCAAGAACGTCCTCGTCCTCCTGGCCCCCGCCGCGGCCGGCGTCCTGGGGCGTCCGGCCGCCCTGCTCCACGTGCTCGGCGCCTTCGGCGTCTTCTGCGCCGCCGCGGCGGGCACCTACCTCGTCAACGACACCGTCGACGCGGCAGCGGACCGGCAGCACCCCGAGAAGCGCCACCGGCCGGTGGCCAGCGGCGAGCTGCCATCGGCCCTGGCCGCCACCTGCGGAGCATCGCTCCTGGTGGTCGCGGTGGCCGGTGCCTGGCTCCTGGCCGGATGGAGCCTGACGGCCGTCGTCGGGGCCTACGTCGCCGTCACGATCGCCTACACCGTCCGCCTGAAGCGCGAGCCGGTGATCGAGATGGCTGCGGTGGCGTCCTGCTTCGTGCTGCGGGCCACCGCCGGCGGCGCGGCGGTGCACGTGCCCCTGTCCAACTGGTTCCTGGTCGTCACCTGCTTCGGCGCCCTCTTCGTCGTGGTGGGGAAGCGGTCAGCCGAGCGCGCCCGGCTGGGTCCGACCGGGAGCGGCCACCGGGCGGTGCTGGCCAGCTACTCCCCGTCGTTCCTCCGCTCCACCTTGACCATGTCGGCCGCGGTCACCCTCACCGCCTACTTCCTGTGGGCCTTCGACGGCAGCGGCCTGTCCGCCCGGGCCGGCGGACGGGTGGTGTGGGTCCAGCTCACCGTGGTCCCGGTGATCGTCGCCGTGCTGCACGTCCTCCACCTCCTCGACGCCGGCCGGGGCGGCACCCCCGAGGACCTCGCCCTCAAGGACCGGCTCCTCCAGGTCCTCGGCGCCACCTGGGTCGCCCTGTTCGCCGTGGGGCTCTACGGATGACGGGGACACGGATGACCGGGACACGGATGACCGGGACCGACCCGCGGGACCGGGTCCTCACCGGATGGGGCAGGACGGCGCCGTCGCGTGCCCGGGTGGAGCGGCCGGACGGAGCCGAGGACGTCGACCGGCTGCTCGGCAGCGGCCGGTCGGTCATCGCCCGGGGCCTCGGCCGGAGCTACGGCGATGCCGCGCAGTGCGCCGGCGGCGTCGTGGTCGACACGGCAGGGCTGTCGTCCGTCGGCACCGTCGACGCCGGGTCGGGCACCGTCGAGGTCGGCGGGGGCACCCCCCTGTCGGACGTCCTGCGCCACACCCTGCAGGCCGGCTGGTTCGTCGGGGCGGTCCCCGGCACCAGCCGGGTCACCGTCGGAGGGGCCATCGCCGCCGACGTCCACGGCAAGAACCACCACCGTGACGGCGGCTTCTGCTCGTTCGTGGACTCCGTCACGCTGGCCACCCCGACCGGGACCCACGTGGTCGGCCCGGACCGGGACCCCGACCTCTTCTGGGCCACCGCGGGCGGGATGGGCCTCACCGGCATCGTCACCAAGGCCACCCTCCGGCTGGTCCCGGTGGAGACCCCCTGGATGCGCGTCGACACCGAACGGTTCGCCCACCTCGACGACCTGATGGCCGCCATGAGCACCTCCGACGGGGACTACCGGTACTCGGTGGCGTGGCTGGACCTGATGGCCCCGGGCCGCCGGCGCGGGAGGGCGGTCCTGGCCAGGGGGGACCACGCTCCCCGCGGCCCCCGCGCCCCCGCGACACTGGGGCGGCGTCGTTCCGGGCCGGGCGCCCACCCCCGGCTGCGCCGGCCCCTCCGGCTCCCGGCGTCGGCCCGGCACGCGCACCTGGCCCCCGGCGCGGTCCGGGCCCTGAACGCCGCCCGGTTCGGCCGGTCCCCCCGGCACGAGACCGGCCGCCTGCAGCCGTGGGCGTCGTTCTTCCACCCCCTGGACCGCATCGAGAACTGGAACCTCCTCTACGGCCGGCGGGGGCTCCTGCAGTACCAGTTCGTCGTCGGCCCGTCCGGCGCCGACCTGGTCGGCCAGGCGGTGGCCCTGGCGGCGGCGCACCGCGTGCCCTGCTTCCTGGCCGTCCTGAAGCGCATGGGCCCCCGGGGTCCCGGTCCGCTGTCCTTCCCCATGCCGGGTTGGACCCTCGCCCTCGACTTCCCGGTCGGCCCACCCGGGCTGCCCGGGCTGCTGGACCGGCTCGACGAGCTTGTGGCCGAGGCCGGCGGGCGGGTGTACCTGGCGAAGGACTGCCGGCTCCGGCCCGAGCTGCTGGCGGCCATGTACCCGCGGCTGGCCGAGCTGGAGGACGTCCGGCGGAGGGTGGACCCTCGCCGGGTGCTCCGGTCGGACCTGTCCCGCCGCCTGGGACTGGACGGGTGACGGCCGTGGAAGACGCCTTCGGCCACCCCCAGTCCGCCGTCGTGCTGGGCGGCACCTCGGAGATCGCCGCGGCCATCCTCGACCGGCTCGTCGCCGACCGCTGCCGCCGGGTCGCCCTCGCCGGCCGGGACCGCGACGCCCTGGGGACGCAGGCGGCGCGCCTGCTGGCCGGCGGCGCCCAGGCGGTCGAGACGCTGTGCTTCACCGCCACCGACGTCGGCGGCGCCGGGTCGGTGGTCGACAAGACCCTCGACGCCGTCGGCGGCCAGGTCGACCTCGTCCTCGTGGCCGTCGGCGCCCTCGGCGACCAGGCGACCGACGAGGCCGACCCGGCGCGGGTCGCCGAGCGGATCGCCGCCAACTTCACCTGGCCGGCCGCCGCCATGGCTGCCGCCGCCGGGCACCTCCGGGCGGCCGGCCACGGGCGGATCGTGGTCTTCTCCTCCGTCGCCGGCGTCCGGGTGCGCCGGAGCAACTTCCTCTACGGCTCCGCCAAGGCCGGGCTCGACGGCTTCTCCCAGGGGCTGGCCGAATCGCTGGCCGGCTCGGGGGTCCACGTGCACATCGTCCGCCCCGGCTTCGTCCGCACCAAGATGACCCGGTCGCTGCCGCCGGCCCCGTTCGCCGTCGACCCCTCCACGGTGGCGTCCGTCGTCCTCCGCGGGATGGCGCGGGACCAACGGGTCATCTGGGTCCCGCCCGTCCTCGGCCCGGTCGTCACCGCCGCCCGCCACCTCCCCCGGTCGGCCTGGCGCCGGATCCGCTAGGGCCGGCCCGCCCCAGAGACAGCCAACTGCCCGAACCGCACAGGGAACCCACAACATGCTCGTGCCGATCGATGATCCGGGACCGCGACATCGGAGCCCACGGTGTCACCGCTAGCGTCGCCGCCCCGTCCGCCCAGGCCGGCCCGTCCGCCCAGGCCGGCCCGGCCGCCCCGTCCGGTGCCGCCGGCCCCGAACGCCGCCGTTCCCCCGCCGGCCCGATCCTGGGTGCCCAACGCGGCGGCCGTCGCCCTCGGGCTCGGGCTGGGTGCGTCGGTGGCGCTGCCCCTCAGCCGGGCCGGCGCCCAGTCGCTGTCGATGCCGGGCGCCGCCGCCATGCTCCTCGGGAACGTCACCGCCATGGCCGGGACGTACCTGCTGCTGGTCATGGTCCTCCTGGCGGCCCGGATCCCGGCGCTCGAGCGGGTGGCCGGCCAGGACCGGATGATCCGCTGGCACCGCCGCCTGTCCGCCGCACCCCTCGCCCTCCTCGGTGCCCACGCCGTCTTCACCACCTTGGGGTTCGCCCAGGCGTCCGGCCACGGGCTGTTGGGCGAGGCCGGGACAGTGATGCTGTCGATGCGCTGGATCGTGGCCGCCGTCGTCTCCTACGCCATGCTGGTGGCCATCGCCGCGGTCTCCGTCCGGGCGGTCCGGCGGCGGTTCGACCACGACACCTGGTGGGTCATCCACCTGTACACCTACCTGGCCCTCGCCCTGTCCGTCCCGCACCAGATCGTGGACGGCACACAGTTCGTCGGCCATCCCCTGGTCCAGACCGGCTGGCTCGCCTTCTGGCTGGGCACCGCCGGGGTGGTGGTCGCCTACCGGCTCGTCCTGCCGGCCTACCGGAGCCTCCGCCACGACCTACGGGTGGTGCTCGTACGGCCCGAAGGCCCCGGCGTCTACTCCCTCGTCGTGAGGGGCCGGCGCCTGGAACGGCTGGCGGTGGCCGGTGGGCAGTACTTCGCCTGGAGGTTCCTGGTCCGCGGCCTGTGGTGGCACGCCCACCCGTTCTCGCTGTCGGCCATGCCGGCCCCGCCGTACCTCCGGGTCACCATCAAGGTGGCGGGCGACACCACCTCCCGGATCGCCACCCTCCGCCCCGGCACCCGCATCGCCATCGAGGGGCCCTACGGCGCCTTCACCACCGACACCCGGGTCCGGTCCAAGGTGGCCCTGATCGGCGCCGGCGTCGGCATCACCCCGCTGCGGGCCCTCCTCGAGGACCTGCCGCCCGGGGTGGACGTGGTCGTCGTCCAGCGCGCGTCCGCGCCGGACGGCCTCATCCACCACCGCGAGCTGCAGGAGCTGGTCGCCGCCCGCCGGGGACGGATGGTGGCGCTGGTCGGGCCACGCCGGGACCACCGGCTCGACAGTCCCCGGCGCCTGCGCGCCGTCGTGCCCGACCTGGCCAGCCGGGACCTGTACGTCTGCGGGCCCGGCCCCTTCTCGGCGGGGGTGGCCTCCGCCGCCCGGCGCCTGGGCGTGCCGCCCGCCGCCGTCCACTGCGAGTCGTTCGAGCTGTAGCCCGCCCGGAGGAGCCCCATGCGCCGAGCCCACCTCGTCATCGCCGGCACCATCGCCGGCACCGCCGCCGTCCTCGCCTTCCCGGTGGAGGCGTCCCACCCCGGCGTCGTCGGGGCCGGTACCCCCACGTCGGGGACCGGCGCCACGCCCGCGTCCACCACGCCGTCCACCTCGCCACCTGCCACCACCGCCCCGCCGCCGAGCACCACCAGCGGCGTGGCGTCCGCCACCGGGGCGGCCGAGCAGTTCCGCTACGGGCAGCTTGCGGTCACCGTCACGGTCCACGACAACAAGGTCACCGACGTGACGATGGCCAGCCTCGACGAGCCCGACCCCCGGTCGGCCAGCATCGACCGCTACGCCATCCCCCGGCTGGAACAGCAGGCGATCAGCGCCGACTCCGCCAACATCGACGGGGTGTCCGGTGCCACGTTCACCTCGGAGGCCTTCGCCCAGTCCCTCCGCTCCGCCCTGGCCCAGCTCGGGTTCAAGTAGTGGCCGCCGCCACCGGCTTCTGCCACCTCGAGCCGGTCATGGGGACCGTCGTCGGCATCCGGAGCCCCGACCCCCTCCCCGCCGCCGCGGTGGAGGCGGCCGTCGCGGTGCTCCACGACGCCGACCGGCTGTTCTCGCTGTGGAAGCCGGACAGCCCCATGTCCCGCCTGCGGGCCGGCCAGGCCGCCGTCGAGGACTTCGGGCCGTGCGACGCGGCCACGATCCGCTCGGTCCTGGCCCGGTGCGCGGTCGCCCGCCAGGTGACCGGAGGAGCGTTCGATCCCTGGTCCCTTCCCGGCGGGGTGGACCCCACCGGCCTGGTGAAGGGCTGGGCGGTCGAGCGGGCCCGGGACGCCATCGTGGCCCGGGGCCACGACACCGTCATGGTGAACGGCGGCGGGGACATCGCCGTGGCCGGCGTCCCGCCGGGTGGCCCGTGGCGAGCCGGCATCCGGCACCCCATGCAGCCGACCCAGCTTGCCGCTGTGGTCGAGGTCGGTGCCGGGATCGCCACGTCGGGCAACTACGAACGGCCCGGCGAGCTGATCGACCCGGCCACCGGGAGGACGGCTCGCGGCGTCATCTCCGCCACCGTCGTCGGACCCGAGCTCGACCTGGCCGACGCGCTGGCCACCGCGCTGGCGGTCCGCGGCGCGGCCATGCTCGAGGTCATCGCCGCACTTCCCGGCTACGGCGCCTACATGATCGCCGACGACGGCCGCCAGTACGCCGGCGGCGCCGTGCCGTTCGTGTCGCCCTGAACCCCCGACGGGCTCCGGCGGCTCAGGGCGTCCCGCAGACCACGAAGGGCCGCACGGTCATGACCCGGTCGGCGCCCAGAGGAGCGGTCACTTCGGCCACCGTCCGCCAGGTCGAGGCGTTGAGGGCGTAGGAGCTGCGCAGCGCCACGTCGCCCGCGCTTCGTGCCACGGCCACGGCGGTGGCAGTGCCGGCGGTGGCGGCCACGGCGGTGGCGGTGGTCGTGGCCGACGTGGTGCCCGCCGGCGCGGTCGTCGTGGTCGACGGTGGCGTTGTCGCCGCGGCAGCGGCGGCGATGGCGACCTGGGCCCCACCGGACAGCATGATGAGCTGACCGGGGCAGGACGCGTCGGCCGTCAGGCTCGTCCCCGCGGCGGCGCCGGCCGCCGTCGACAGCGGGTCCGCCCGGACGACGACCACGCTCCCGACGACGCCCGAACGACCCGGCGGGCCCGGCGGCCCGGCCGGTCCCTTGGCCCCGGTGGCGCCGGCGGCCCCCCGGGGGCCGGTCGCGCCGGGAGCGCCCGACGGGCCCCGTGGCCCGGTGGCCCCTGGGGCCCCTGTCCGTGGGCGGTCCACCAGGGCGGCCACCCCGACGCCGAGGGCGGCGGCGCTGAGCGCGACGGCGACGGCGAGGAGGGCGACCGTCACCCGCCGGCCGGGGACCCTGGCCGGCGGGGCCGGGCCGGCGCCGCTATCGGCCTCAGAGGGCGGTGGCAACGGAGGAGCCCAACCGGCGGCCACCACTGCCGTAGGCGGCCACGGCGACGTACCCGCTCCGCACCGGGACCGTGACGCGGTCCTCGAAGCGCCGGTGCGGCATGCCGGCCACCGGCCGCAGCCGGTGGGGCGCCGGCCCGGCCAGCACCTGCCACCGGGCGACCTCGGTGGCGCCGTTCCAACTGGCGTACACGGTGGTGCCGCCGCCCACACCCGGCCGGACGGCGACGGCCGGCCGGGTGTGGGGACGCCCGGTCCACGGGAAACGGAACGCCCGGTAGGAGCCCTGGCCGTCGGGAAAGCGGGCGTCGTAGAGCAGGCGGCCGTCCGCGGCGTGCTCCGACCAGTACGGCTGCGCCCCCCAACCGACGAAGACGTGGCCGTCGGGGAGGACCTGGACGCTGCCCTGGCTGGTCGACAGGAACGAGGGGTCCGGCAGGTACTGCTGGACCACGGTGGCGGTCATGGCGGTGGTGTCGAGGGACAGCATGAGGCCCCGCGACTCGACCTCGACGTCCGGGGGGCCGCCCCCGTCGTCGAACAGGCTGAGCAGGCCGCCGGCGTGGTGCCGGGCATGGTGCTGGTAGGCGAAGGGGGCCCCGGGCCCCATGGCGAAGTCGCTCCGCTTGCCGTTGAGCCGCCAGACCACGTCCCCGCCGTCCCGGCGGACCTTGTACACCGCCCAGGTGTGCCGGCCGGAGATCAGCAGGTCGCCGTCGGCGTCGACGTCGATGGAGTTGATGTGGAAGAAGTCGAAGGCGTCGTCCGGGCCGACGCCGGCGGCCGACCGGTAGGTCTCGTCCAGGGCGACGTGGTCGCTGGCGTTCCACTGCCGCAGCAGGCGGCCGGAGGCGATGTCGACCTCCTGGAAGCAGGAGTCGCGGAGGGTGCCGTGGACGGGGCCGCCGGCCGCGGAGAGGTCGGCGGGCACCGTGCGGTAGACGGTGAACAGCGCCGTGCCCTCCGGCGTGAGGACCAGCTCGTGGAGGTCACCCATCAACCCGTTGCCGGCCCGCACCCGGGCCACCTCCCGGTAGGAGCGGTCCAGGATCGGGTACTCCCCCTCGCCGTACCCGCCGGGGACCAGCACCTTGCCCTGCCACCAGGCCAGCACCGGCCGGCCGCGGTAGCGCTGCACCCCGACGTTGAGGGCCATGCCGGTGGCGAGGGGGCGGAACCAGACCAGCTCCCCCCGGTCGTCGACGATCATCGGGCCGTGCTGGTAGGCCGTGCCGCCCGGCCCGACGAAGATCAGGCCGGGCGCCGTCCCGGCCGGCGGCACCGTCGTCGTCACCGCCGGCGGGTGCAGGCCGGGCGCCGAGAGGAACGGCGAGGCCGGCGGGGTGGTCCCGCCCCCCACCCACTCGGCGACGCCGTAGCCGATCCCGCCGAGGGCCACCGCGCCCCCGGCGCCGGCGACCAGCAACTGCCGCCTGGAGAACCGGCGCCCGCCGGCCTCCGCCGCTCCCTCTCCCCCCGCCGTCCCCCCCGGCCGTTCCTGCATTGCCGTGTCCACCGCCTCCCAGGCTGTGCCCCCCACGTCTCGATGAGGACCACGCAATGTTGCAGTTACGTTACAGTGCGGCCCACACCTGCGGCTGCCCCGTCACTCGGGGGCCAGGGACCGGTAGTCGTGGACGGTCAGCGGCGCCGACGTGAGGGCACCGTTGGCGGTGGGGATGGACGCCGGGTGCCGCCCGATCTGGATGACCACCCGGTCGACGGCGGCGAACGCGGTCAGGCTGAACACCAGTTGGGCGGCCGCCACGATCTGGTCCTGCCCCCCAAGCTGCGTGAACGCCCTCGGGACCCGCACCGTGATGGTCCCGTCCCGCTGGCCCACCACCGCCAGCGGCGTGGCGGTGGAGATGGGACTGCGCCAGCCGCCGGTCGATTCGGCGGTCGTCGGGCCCCGTCCCAGGGCGTCGAGCACCTCCTCGGGGGAAGCCGGTCGCGGCACCGCCCGGGAGACCGCCACCAGCCGCTCCGCGCCCTCGAAGAAGACGGTGACGTCCACGCTGGGCACCGGGAGGCTCGTGGTGGTCGGGGCCGGATCGGCCAGCCCGAACGGCACGTCCCGCCGGTCCACCACCTGTGCCGCTGTCTGCGTCGGGATCCCGCAGCCCGCCAGCAGCACGGCGGCCACCACCGCACCGCAGGCGGCGAGACCGGCCCTCACGGCCCGGCCACCGGAAGGCGCAGGACGAACCGGGCGCCACCGCCGTCCCGGTCCTCCACGTGGACCGTCCCGCCGTGGGCGGCCAGGTGCTCGTGGACGAGCGACAGGCCCAGGCCGGTGCCGGTGGTCGAGCTCCGGCGCCCGGCGGCACGGCCCCGGTAGAACCGCTCGAAGACCAGGTCCCGCTCCTCCACCGGCACCCCCGGCCCGGCGTCCTCGACGCTGATCGTGGCCCACTCGGCGTCGCAGTCCAGGGCGACCAGGACGGCGCCCCCGGCATGGGCGTCGGCGTTGTCCAGCAGGTTGGCCACCGCCCGCTGCAGGCACCGCTTGTCGGCGGGGACCCGCAGCCCGACCGCCTCGGGCGCCACCCGGACGGGGACGGCGCCGCCGTTGCGTGAGGCCGACCGCAGGACCAGCTCGTCGAGCGGGACCTCGGTGACGTCTCGGCCGTCGGCCCCGGCGTCCAGCCGGGAGATCTCCAGCAGGTCCTGCACCATGGACGAGAACCGCCCCACCTCGACCTGGAGGGTGTCGACCACCCGCCGCCCCTCGGGCGGCAGGGTCGACCGGTAGCCCTCCAGCAGGTCGACGGCGGCGTCGATGGTGGTCAGGGGGGACCGCAGCTCGTGGCTGACATCCGAGGCGAAGCGGGCGTCGCGCTCGATCCGGCGCTGCAGGCTGTCGACCATGCCGTTGAACGATGTGACCAGCGGGCCGAGGTCGGGGTCGGGTGGCAGCCGGCGGTCGAGGGACCCCTCGGTGATGTCGGTGGCCGCCAGCCCGACGTCCGCCAGGGGCTTCACCAGCCGCCGGCTGGCCCACCACCCGAACAGGCCACCGCCGACCGTGGTGGCGCAGGCGGCCACCACCAGCACGGTCCCGAGGACCTGCAGGGTGTGCTGCAGGTCGCCCCAGGTGTGCTGCTCGAAGTAGTCGATGCCGAGGGACGGGATCGGTATCCCGACCACCAGGGCCGGCGTCCCGCCGGCGTCGATGCGCTGCGACGCCGTGTCGCCGGCCAGGACCACCTTCATCAGCGTCGGCGGCACCGCCCGGCCGCCCGCGGCGGTGGCCGAGGCCGAGAACCACAGGCCCCGCCGGTAGACGGTGGACCAGGTCCCGTTGGCGGTCGTCAGGGTGGACAGCACGTCGCCGATGTCCGACGTCGGGTTGCCGAGGTCCTGTCGGACCAGGCGGGCGTTGACGTAGGCCTGCCGCAGGTTGCTGGCCTGCCGCTGGTCGACCAGGACCTGCCGGACGACGAAGAAGGTGGACACCGCCAGGGCGGCCGACACCAGCCCCGCGCCGAGCGCGAAGGCGACGATGACCCGTCCGCGTACGCCGAGCCGGCGGGACCGGGTCATGGCTGCAGCTTGTAGCCCAGTCCCCTCACGGTCACGATCAGCTCCGGCCGCGCCGGGTCCGCCTCCACCTTGGCCCGCAGGCGGCCGACGTGGGTGTCGACCAGCCGCTCGTCACCGAAGAAGTCGTAGTCCCACACCCGCTCCAGCAACTGGGCCCGGCTCACCACCCAGCCGGGGGTGGCGGCCAGCTCGCAGAGCACCTTGAACTCGGTCCGGGTGAGCGGGACCGTCTCGCCACCCCGGTAGACGACGCCGGCTTCCTCGTGGATCTCGACGTCGCCGAACCGCAGGACCCGGCTGGGCAGGGTGCCGTTGCGAAGGCGCCGCAGCAGGGCCCGGATCCGGGCGGAGAGCTCCTTGGCCACCACCGGCTTGACCACGTAGTCGTCGGCCCCGCACTCCAGGCCGGCCACCACGTCGTGGCTGTCGCTGCAGGCCGTCACCATGGCGATCGGCACCGCGCTGTCCCGGCGGAGCCGGCGGGTGACCTCGAAGCCGTCGATGCCGGGGAGCCGCAGGTCCACCAGCACCAGGTCGGCCCCGGACCGGTCGAACAGGTCGAGGCCCTCCTCGCCGCTGGCCGCCTCCAGCACCGTGTACCCCTCCTGGCGGAGGGCCAGGCTGAGCATGTCCTGCATGAGGTGGTCGTCCTCGATGAACAGGATGCGCGGTGACGTCACGAGGTGCCCACGGTAGTTCCTCCGGCCGGCCGCTCGGGGTGCAGGGCGTCGTACCTCGGCATCGTCGTCGCCGGTCGATATAGTCTCGTCGCCAACAGCGATAATGCGGCGGCCGTAGCTCACCCATAGACCCGTAGCTCACCCATAGACACAGAAGCACCGGGTACTCAGAGAAGCACCGAGCTTCAGCTAGCTCTCAGTAAAGGGAGGGCGGTCTTGACGACTGGTTTGCAGCGTGGCGTACGGCGGGGGCTGGCTGCAGCCCTGATCATCCTGCCGGCTGGCGTGGCCACCGGGATCGGTGCCACCGAGGCCTCGGCGACGCCGGCGCTCCCGGCGGCCCCGGCAACGGTGGACGAGGTGGTGTCCCCTTCGGGGAACACCACAGGCGGGAACTGCGGGCCGGGCCTGGACTACTCGGGCACCGTGTACACCACCATCGGCGCCGCGGTCACCGCGGCGGGCCCGGGCGACACGATCTACGTCTGCGCCGGGACCTACCCCGAGCGGGTCACCATGAACAAGCCGCTGACCCTCGACGGCGTGCAGTGGAGCGTGCCCGCCAACACCGCGGACGTGCGGACGAACCCCTCAGCCGAGTCGACCATCTCCACACCCACACCGAACACGAGAGCAGAAGTGACCTACACAGTCGACGGCTCGACCCCGTGGACGACCACGCCGACCCTGTCCGGGTTCACCCTGCAGGGCCCCGGCACGGGCAGCGAGACGACACATGCCATCAGCAGGGGCATCGAGGCCGCGCAGTCCAACACCGACTTCACAACAGGCATCCCGCACCCCACAAGCGGCGAGGGCAGCGGGTACGTCTGGACGAACAACATCATCCAGAAGACCGCCGGGGCCATCACCTTCCAGTCGACCGGCTACGGCGACAACACCACCGAGATCTCGGGCAACCGGTTCACCGACAACAACAGCAGCTACCGGGTGCCCGGCGGCTCGACCTTCTCCGGGTCGGCCGTCTACGTCAACGACGGGCCGGCGATCACAGCGACGATCTCGGACAACCTGTTCGAGTACCACGACGGCAACGCCATCAACACCTCCGGCCGCCCGACATACGGGACGACCAAGAACTTCACGGTCGAGGACAACACGAGCCTCGACGACGTCAACTTCCTCTTCGTCACCCAGGCGACAACGACCACGGCGTCCGGCAACACCGTCACCTGGGACACCACGCCCCTGGGCGGGACATGCGACGTGGCCTGGCAGGGCGCGATCGCCATCGCCGGCGCGAACGACGGGGCCACGGTGTCGGGGAACACCGTCACCGTGGCCGACGGGGTCCAGCAGACGTTCCCCACGCTGACGCCGGTACAGGCGACGACATGTAGGACAATGGCGGCGGGCAGTGAGGCGTTCGGAATCCTGGTCTCCAACGTCTGGAACCCGGCCTCCACCAACGTGTCCGTCACCGGCAACCACGTGACCGGCGCCTACGACGGCATCCTGGCGACAGCGCAGGGTGGCCCTTACGAGTGGTACTGCGCGGGGAACCCCGGGACGCACCCGACGCCGACAACACCGACGCACCACACAGCGGGACCGTGCGGCTACGGGGACAACACAGGGTTCACCATCAGCGACAACGTGATCGCCGGCTCCCCGGGCCACGGGCTCTGGCTCAACGACGGCACCCCGACAGTCGGGACCAACGCCGGCTTCACACTGACCGGGAACGTCATCTCGGCCAGCGGGGTGGCCGACTGCGAGGACGACACCACCGACTCCGGGACCGCGGGCACCGCCAACACCTGGACGGACGACCGGGGCCCGATCAGCGTGCCGGCCGGCATCTGCCCGTCGGCCCCGGACGCGCCGACCGGCGTGACGGCGATCGCGCCGTCGTCGTCGTCACTGGTCAACCAGGCGGTGGTCTCGTGGACGGCGCCGGACGACCACGGCAGCCCGATCACCTCCTACACCGTGGTGCCGACCGACCAGACCACCGGCACGCAAACAGCGACCGTCACGGTGACCGGTTCGGCCACCTCGGCCACGGTGGGCGGGCTGGTCGGCGGCGACCGCTACGTCTTCTCGGTGACGGCCGTGAACGCCGTCGGCACCGGGCCGTCGGCGACATCGAACGCCGTGGTCCCGGTCAAGGTGGCCCCGACAGCGTCCTCCAACTCGGGCACCACCATCCCGGACACCGGCACGGCCACGGTGCCGCCCATCACGACGCCGTCCGGGGGGACCGGGACGGCGCCGGTCACGATCACCGCCTCGGCCACCGGCACCCCGGGGGCGACCGGCACGTTGACGATCTCGGTGTACCCGTCCAACCCGGTCGCCGGGTTCGTGGTGGGGAGCTCCTTCTTCGACGTCTCGGTGTCCCCGGACAGCTCGTTCACCACGGTGAGCTTCGACGTCTGCGGGATCCCGCCGGGCCAGGTGGTCCAGTGGTGGGACCCGATCGCCCAGACCTTCAGCCCGGCGTCGGACCAGTCGGCGCCCACCGGGAGCCCGCCGTGCGTGACGGTGACCCTCACCGCCACAACGACGCCGTCCATCGCCGACCTGTACGGGACCGTCTTCGCCACGGCGGCCCCGGCGTCGGCCCCCCAGGCCGGCTACTGGCAGGTGGCCGGTGACGGCGGGGTGTTCGCCTTCGGCAGCGCCCGGTTCTACGGCTCCATGGCCGGGACGCCACTCAGCGCGCCGATCGTGGGGATCGCGCCGACGCCGGACGACGGCGGGTACTGGGAGGTGGCGGCCGACGGCGGGGTGTTCGCCTTCGGGGACGCCGGCTTCTACGGGTCGCTCCGAACCGGGGTGAGCTCGGTCCATGACATCGTGGGCCTGGCCGCCGCCCCGACAGGCAAGGGGTACTGGCTGGTCGGGGCCGACGGCGGGGTGTTCGCCTTCGGCAGCGCAAGCTTCTCCGGGTCGCTGCCGGCCCGGGGGATCACCGTCCACGACGTCGTCGGCATGGCCGCCACACCGACGGGCAAGGGGTACTGGCTGGTCGGATCGGACGGCGGGGTGTTCGCGTTGGGTGGCGCCCGGTTCTCCGGCTCCATGGGCGGCAAGGCGCTCAACGCCCCGGTGGTCGGCGTCGCCGCCGCCCCGACAGGCAAGGGGTACTGGCTGGCCGGGGCCGACGGCGGGGTGTTCGCCTTCGGCAGTGCCGGCTTCTCCGGCTCCATGGGCGGCACGGCCCTCAACGCCCCGGTGGTCGGCGTCGCCGCCGCACCGGTGACCGGTACGGGGTACTGGCTGGCCGGCAGCGACGGTGGCGTGTTCAGCTTCGGCAGTGCCGCCTTCTACGGCTCGATGGGCGGGAAGCCGCTCAACGCGCCGATCGTGGGGGTGGCCGCCACCTGACGCAGCCACGCCGGAGGCCACGCGTGAACAGCGGACCTTCGGCCCTGGCCCGTCGGAGCGCATCGGCACCACGATGGCCCGATGGGAGCTGTCCACGACGAGCCGCGCCCCCACCGGCGGGCCGGTTCGGCAGCCATGGTCCTGCTCGGGCTCACCCTGGGGGGCCTGGCGGCGGGCGGCCTCCTCCACCTGGCCGGGGAGGGAGCGGCCGGTGACACCGCCTGGACGGCCGTCGGCGCGTTGGGGGCTGCCTATTCGCTGAGCTCAGTGGTGTCGGCCCTCGTCGCCGGACGGGTCGGGGTGGACGTCGTCGCCCTGCTGGCCCTCGTCGGTGCCCTGGCGGTGGCAGAGGAGCTGGCGGCGGCGGTGATCGCCGTCATGGTGGCCAGTGGCCGGTCGCTCGAGGACTGGTCGGCGGGCCGGGCGACCGGGGAGCTGCGATCCCTCCTGGCCCGCCGGCCGAGCCGGGCCCACCGCTATGCCGGCCCCGCCCTGGAGACGGTCGGCGCCGACGCCGTGGCCGCCGGCGACCGGCTGATGGTGGGGCCCGGCGAGGTGGTGCCGGTCGACGGCACCGTCGCGTCGGACCAGGCGGTGGTCGACGAGTCGGCCCTCACCGGTGAGGCGCTTCCCGTAGAGCTCGTCGCCGGCGACCACGTCCGCAGCGGGGTGGTCAACGCCGGAGGCTCCTTCGACTTCCGGGCGACGACGACGGCCGCCGACAGCACCTACGCCGGCATCGTCCGGTTGGTGTCCGAAGCCGCGTCGAGCCGCCCGGCCTTCGTCCGGCTGGCCGACCGGTTCGCCCTGTGGTTCCTTCCGGCCACCCTCGGCGTGGCCGGCGTCGGCTGGGTGATCGCCGGGCCGGCGCGTGCGGTCGCCGTCCTGGTGGTGGCCACGCCGTGCCCGCTCATCCTGGCCGCGCCGGTCGCGTTCGTCTCCGGCCTCTCGAAGGCGGCGCGGCGGGGGATCATCGTGAAGGGCGGCGACGTCCTGGAGCGGTTGGCCGCCTGCACCACGTTGCTCCTCGACAAGACCGGCACCCTCACCACCGGTCGGGCGGTGGTGACCGCCGTGGTCGCCGGCGGGCCGTTGCCCGCCGACGACGTCCTGGCCCTCGCCGCCTCGGTCGACCAGATGTCCCCGCACGTCCTGGCCGACGCCATCGTCGGGGAGGCCCGAGCCCGTGGGTGCGTGCTCGTCCTCCCGGACAAGGTGGAGGAGGTGCCCGGGCAGGGAGCGGCCGGCATGGTCGGCGACCGCCGGGTGACGGTCGGGAAGGCGGCCTGGGCCGGTGTCGCCGGGCGGCCGCCGTGGGTCGTGGCCGCCCGGCGCCGGGCGGCCATCGACGGGTCCATGACCGTGTTCGTCGGCGTCGACGGCGTCCCGGTCGGCGTCCTCGTCCTCAGCGACCCGATCCGGCCAGATGCCGCCCGCACGCTGCGGTCGCTGCGGCAGACCGGCATCAACAGGATCGTCATGGTGACCGGCGACCGGAGCGAGGTGGCCGACGCCGTCGGCAGCTCCATCGGCGTCGACCAGGTCCTTTCCGAGCGGACCCCGACGGACAAGCTGGACGTCGTCCGGGTGGAGCGGTCCCAGGCCCCGACGGCGATGGTGGGCGACGGGATCAACGACGCACCCGCCCTGGCCCTGGCCGACGTCGGGATCGCCATGGGAGCCCGCGGGTCGACGGCGTCGTCGGAGGCGGCCGACGTGGTGCTGGCCACCGACCGCATCGAGCGGTTGGCCGAGGCCAGAGTGGTGGTGGCCCGGACGCGACGCATCGCCACCCAGAGCGTGGTGGCCGGCATGGGCCTCTCCCTGGCCGCCATGGGCGTGGCCCTCGCCGGGCTGCTGCCGGCGGTGTGGGGAGCGCTCCTGCAGGAGGGCATCGACGTCGCGGCCATCGTGAACGCCCTCCGGGTGCTCCGGGTCGACGCCAGGCCGGTCCACCTCAACTCTCGCGACGCCGCCCTGTCCCGGAGGTTCCGCGCCGAGCACGAAGCCGTCCGCGCCGACCTGGAGCAGCTCCGGCAGGCCGCCGACGCCCTCGGCACGGCCGACCCCACCGAGGCCATGCGCCGGGTCCACGACGTCCACCGGCTCCTCGTCGAGGAGATCGCCCCCCACGAGCTGGCCGAGGAGCACGAGCTGTACCCGACGATCGGGCGGGCCCTCGGAGGCTCGGACGCCACCGGCCCCATGAGCCGGTCACACGCCGAGATCGCCTACCGGACCCGCCGGCTGGGCCGGCTCCTCGACGCCATCGGGGACCAGGCCCCCGACCAGTCGGACGTCATCGAGCTCCGGAGCCTCCTCTACGGCCTCCACGCCATCTTGGACCTGCACACCGCGCAGGAGGAAGAGAGCTACCTCTCCCTGGCCGACGAGACGGAGCCCGACTGAGCCCCGTCTCGCCGGCCCCGGGCTCAGCTCTTGGTCGGCACCGCCCCGACGATGTTGCTCACGGCCAGGCCGAGGCCCGGCAGGGACCCGACCGACGGGGCGTCGCCGAAGGCGAACACGCCCCCGTCGGCCCCGATCAGCCAGTACCCCTTCTGGTCGGCCGTCGGCACGATGCCGATGACCGGCTTGTTCGGCGTCACCCCCAGGCCGGGCAGGGTCCCGTAGTTCTGGGCGTTGCCGTAGGCGTACACCGAGCCGTTCTGGGACACCAGCCAGTACCCCTGGCCGTCCGGGGTCCCGGCGATGCCGGAGATGGGCGACGGGCTGCTGGCCGAGCCGTAGAAGCTGGCACTGCCGAAGCTGAACACCGCACCGTCGGACTGGACCACCCAGTAGCCGTGGTTGTCCGGGGTGCTGGCGATGCCGACGATGCTGCTGGTCGAGATCCCGAGCTGCGGGAGCGACCCCTCGAAGGTGGCGTCACCGAAGGCGAAGACCCCGCCGTCGGCGCCGACCAGGAAGTAGCCGTGGTCGTCGGAGGACGGGACGATGCCCACGATGTCGTCCACGTGCACGCCGAGCTGGGGCAGCGACCCCTCGAAGGGGGCGTCACCGAAGGCGAAGACCCCGCCGTCCCGGCCCACCAGGAAGTAGCCGTGGTCGTCGGCGGTGGGCACCATGCCCACGACGTTGTCCACGTGGACACCGAGCTGGGGCAGCGACCCGTAGAAGCCGCCGCTCTGGCCGGTCGGGAACACGAACACCCCGCCGTCGGAGCCCACCAGGTCGTAGCCGGAGCCGGCCACCGGGTTCGTCAGGGCCACCACCGGGGTGCCGGTCAGGTCCCCGAAGCTCGGCGTCGTGCTGTCCGTGACCGTCGCCGTCACGCAGCCGCCGGATGCGGTCTGGTTGCTGAACGGCACCCACCCCGACCCGTTCCACCAACTGAGGGAGGTGACGTTGGGGACGCAGACCGTGAAGGCCACCGACGAGAACTGGCTGTCCGGGGCGACGGCCAGGTCGAAGAACCCGCCGTTGTCACCGGAGATGCCGCCACTGGTCGGGTTCCCGCCGTACTGGGCCACCGTGAACGACCCGGCACCGGTGCCGGTGGCCGAGGCGCTGTTGTCCGGCAGGGTGGCGGTCGCCGTCCCCGACGGGGAGCTCGAGGTGGCCTGCTCCGACGAGGTCGCCCCGGAAGGCGGCGCCGGCGGGGCCGGCGGGGCCGGCACGACCGAGTTGGACGGGTCCGACGCCGGTCCGGTGAGGCCGACGCCGTTGGTGGCCGTGACCGTGAAGGTGTAGTGGTCACCGTTGGTCAGCCCGGGCACGGTGATCGGGCTCCCCGGTCCGGTGGCGGTCTGGCCGCCGTTGGCCGGGGTGGTCGCGTCCGTGGCCGTCACCGTGTAGCCGGTGATGCCCGCCCCCCCGTCGGAGGCGGGGGCGGTGAAGGTCACGGTGGCCGCCGTATTGGCCGCCACGGCGCCGGCCCCGGTGGGGGCCCCCGGAGCGGTCGCCACCGTCTGGCCCCCGGCCAACGTCCCCACGGAGCCGTTGTCGTTGGCGTCCCCGCCGTACGTCGCCGTCACGGAGTGCGGCGAGCCGACCACCGTGATGGACGAGGTCTGGTAGGTGGCCTGTCCGGCGCTGAGGGCGACCGGCGATCCCACGTTGGTGCCGTCGACGGCGAACTGCACCGTCCCGGTCGGCACACCCCCGCCCGGGCTGGTCGGGGACACCGTCGCCGTGAACGTCACCGCCGTCCCGGTGGCCGACGGGTTGGGCGCGGCGCTCACCGCGGTGGTGGTCGACGCCTTGCTCACCGCCTGCGACACCGCCGACGAGGTGCTGGTGGTGTCGTTGCCGTCACCGCCGTACACCGCGGTGACGCTGTGCGGCGACCCGGCCACCGACAGCGTCGACGTCTGGTAGGTGGCGACGCCGGAGCCGTTGAGGTTGCCCGTGCCGAGGGTGGTGCCGCCGTCCTTGAACGTCACCGTGCCGGTCGGCGTCCCGCCGCCGGGGGCGGTGGCCGTCACCGTGGCGGTGAAGGTGACCGCCTGCCCGTAGACCGACGGGTTGACCGAGGACACCAGGGCGGTGGTGGTCGACGCCTTGCTCACCGTCAGCGAGGTGGTCCCGGAGGCCGACGAGTAGGTGGCCCCGGGGGTGTAGGTGCCGGTGACCGTGTCGGTGCCCACCGGGGCGTTGGCGGCGGTGCACGATCCGCTGCCATCGCTCAGGGTGGCGGTGCAGAGCGTCGTGCTCCCCACCGTCGTGAAGGCCACCGAGCCCGTCGCCGTCCCCAGGCTGCCGGTGACGGTGGCCGAGTAGGTGACGGACTGGCCGTGCACCGAGGCGGTCGGTGTGACCGAGGCGGTGACCGTCGGGGTGGTGCTCGGCGGCGGGTAGACCAGCGTCCAGGTGCTCCCGCTGACCGAGATGTCGGCCGAGTCGTAGGTGGTGGTGAAGGACCGCCCGGTGCCCGAGGTCTTCAGCCGGAGCTGGTAGAGGCCTGCGTAGGTGCCGGTGCCGGTGTTGGGGAAGAGGGCGATGTAGCTCGCCAGGGATGTGTTGCCGTCGGGGCCGGTGACCACGGGCAGGGTGGAGGTGTTGAGCGGCGGGTGGGCACCGGTGTTCGGATAGGTGGTCGAGAGGCTGAGCTGTGACCCCGACCACTGACCAGGGGACTGCCCGGAGACCGGGGTGTAGGCGAAGAGGGTCGCCTTGGTGTCGCCCGACCGGACGGTGGCGCTGCCCTCGACGTAGGCGCCGAGGCCCCCGGACGCGGTGCTGCCGCTCGTGATCACGTTGCCGGAGCTGTCGTAGAAGGTCAGCCCTCCCACGGAGCTGGCGTCCGGCTCCCAGGGGGGCGTGTCGGTGGCACCGGCCGTCGTCGGCGCCAGGGCGACCCCGACGGTGGCCGCCGCCCCGCCGGCCAGCCCGGTCAGGAGCAGCGTGGCGGCGGTCAGCCTCAGCGTGGTCCGGCGGAGGGACAGGTTCATGACCGGTGGCCTTTCGATGAGGAGCGGGGGACGGTCCCCGGCTCGGACGGAGTGGAAGCAGACGGCGCCGGCGACGCGGCGCTGGCGGAGTGGACGATGGTCTCGAGGGACTTGGCAGTGCCGGACGTGCAGTCGACCGGGCCGCCGCCGACGGCCCGCCACCGCTGCCCGGTCACTTTGATGTCGAGGGCGGCATAGTGGGCCGAGTAGATCGCCGCGTCCTTCGTGCCGAGGTAGAGCCGCAACTGCAGGAACCCCTGCCACTTCGGCTCGAAGACGGCCATGAAGTCCTTCAGCGACTCGTCGGCGAACGTGGCGGCCGCCATGGGATGGGCCGGGTTGCTGTACCGCGAGGACGCGGTCAACGCTGTCCCGCTCCACGCCCGGGCTGTGAGCCCGCGGCGGGGCTGGAAGGCGAAGAGGGTGGCCGTCCGCCAGGCGTTGTCGTACGGGGCCGGTGCGGCCGCCGTGGAGACCGCCCGCCAGGCGAACGGCTTCGCGTTGACGGAGCCGCTCGTCACCTGGCGGCCGGCCCGGTTGCACAGGCCGATCGACCCGACGACCGCCCGGTCGGTGTACGGCGCCTTCGGGCCGGCGGTCGAGGCGGCGCCGGCCGGTGCGGCGAGCACCAGTCCGGCGGCGGCCCCGGCGGCGGCGGCCCGGACCCCGCGTGGGGCACGGATCACGCCGTCACCGACCCGCTGCGGCCGGCACGCGGTCCCGCAGCGTCCACGATCACCCTGCCGCACGCCGGTGCGCCGGTGCGCGGCGTCAAGAGTGGGCGAGGCCAAGGTCCGCGTAGTTGGCCGTGACGCCGGAGGCGTTGATGAGGGCCTGGCCGGCTCCGCTCGCCACGTACGGCGTCGAGGTGGTGCTGGAGAACAGCCGCTGGGCCCAGTTGATCGAGCTGCCCGGCTGGAACGGCGTCGTCGAGGCCAGGTCGGACTGGCGGAAGATGACGTAGTCGGTGACCGGGCTGTCGTAGGCCGAGGCCCCGGTGTTGAACTTGATCCCGGCGTCGAGCACCGTACCGCCCGGGAACACGGTGTTGGGGTTGTGGAAGTAGCCGCTGTTGTACAGGTTCAGCCGTGCGGCCGAGAACGGGACGATGGCGTCCGCCGGGGACGACGCTCCGGTGACGGCGTTCGGGTCGTTCTGCTCGACGGTGATCACGTTGCCACCGAGGGTCGGCGCCGTCCCGCCGTTGGCCGTGGTCAGGCTGGCGATGAGGGTCTTGTTGATGCTGGAGCTCGCCGGCGGGATCTCGGGGATGATGGTGTCGCCCGAACCGCCGCTGTTGCCGGGAAGCTGGTTCCACTTCGTGACGTTCCCCTCGTAGATTGTGAGGAGCTCGTTGATCGTCAGGTTGTTCGGCGCGTTCGTGGTGTCGGCCGTGGCGATCTGGACCGAGTCGGTGCCGATCCTCACGACGTGGAGGCCGCCCCACCCCTGGGTCTGGGCCTGGGTCTGCTGCGCCGACGTCGGGAGGCTGGCGCTGAAGACGAAGTTGATCTCCGGCGTCGCGCCGGTGTCGGCCAGGATGGCCTTGATGGCTGTGCCACTGCTCTGGTTCCGTTGGACCGGGTACGTGCCGGCCCGCAGCACGTCGGTCGGGTTGAGTGGGAGCGGATGGGCCTCGGTGCTGCCGTTGGCGTAGGCCGACCGGCCGTTGGCGTCGGCGGTGGCGTTGAAGGTGACCAGGCGGTTGTAGGCGCCGGCGGAGTTGATGCCGGCGTCACCCAGGGTGTCGCCGTTGGCGATGAATGTCAGCGCGTACTGGGGGGTGTCGCCACCGAGGCCGACGACGTCGCCCGCCTGGGGCGCATAGTCGGCACCGGCCGGGACCACTCCCACCACCGACAGGGTGGCCGCCGCGAGCCCGCTGAGGCCGAGCGCGAGCATCTTCTTCTGTCTCTTCACGGATTCCCTCCGTCGGTCGTCGTCCAGCCCCCGTTTAGCTAGGACTGCGAGCATTAAACAATATCTGATTGAAGAAGTCAACTTTAGGAACCCTAGAGAACTGATGGTAATAAGAGGATTGGAGAATCCAGGAGGGACGGCGCTCAGCAGGCACCCAGGTGGACGCTGGGCAGGACAGGCGCGACAGGCGCTCAGTGGACGCTGGGCAGGATCAGTGGACGCTGGGCAGGAGATCAGTAGGCGTTGGGCAGGAACCGCATGGCTTCGTTGCTGAACCCCCACAGGAGGGCCAGGAGGACCGGTGCGCCGACGAGCCAGGTGCGGAGCATCCCCCACCGCGTCCACAGCCACCAGCAGGCGGCCGAGGCGGCCAGCAGTCCGACGAACCACACGAGGACGAACGGCCATGCCCCCCCGTCGATGTGGCCCTGGACCTGCGAGGTGGGGACGCTGGTGGGCTGGTGAGGCGGCGTCGGCGCCACCTTGCCGTCCAGCTTGGCCACCACGTACACCAGCCGGTCCGGCGCCAGGACCCCCAGGCCGCCGGAGCTCGCCGCGCTGACCAGGGTGAGGAGGCCGCTGTCGGTGGTGATCTTCGGCAGCCGGGCGCCCGGGGGCAGGTGCCCGAGGACGGTGAACCGGAACCGACCCTGGCCGGTCCGCACCGTGACGCGGTCCCCCCGGTGCAGATGGCCGATCCGACCGAAGGGCGCGCCGGCCGTCGTGCTCTTGCCGATGAGGACGGACTCTCCGGCCTGGCCCGGCAGCGGCGTATCGGCCAGGTGCCCCGGGCCCGCCAGGAGGTCGCCCGACGACGTGCCCTCGACCACCATGACGTCGTCCAGCCCGGCGTCCGGTGCCGTGACCATGGCCACCGGCGCGCCTTCGGGGATGTCGCCCCCGATGGACGGCGCCACCGGGCTGGCCGGGGCCAGCAGGCCCCGGAAGGCCGCGTAGAGCTGGTGCTGGCTCCGCTGCTCCTGGAGGCCGCTGAGCCCGAAGGCGAACACGCCGAAGAAGACGGCCGTCACCCCGAGCAGGAGGATGACGGCGAGCACGACGGCCACCGGCTTGGGCGCCGGCGGCCCGGTCCGCGTTGCGTCCGGGACGGCAGGCTCGGGCTCTCCGGCCGCCGGGTCGTCGACCGCGTCGGCCGGGCCCGTCGGCAGGTCGATCTCGGTCACCATCGGCCGGTCACCATCGGCCGCGCTTGCGGCCCGCCAGGTAGAGCGGCGGGACCAGCACCACGATGAGCAGCGCCACGCCCAGGACGACCGCCACCAGGGCGCCGCCCCGGCCGAGCCCGCCGGTCCACAGGGCCACGTCGAGGGTGTGGCCGAGCCAGATCGGGCGGGGAGCTGCCTGGTGGGCGTGGTGGTGCGTCCCGGCCCCGTGGGCGGCGGCCTTGGCCCCCACCGCGGCGAGCAGGGGGCCGGCCAGCAGGGCGCGACCCGACGGGAAGGTCAGGCTCGAGACCCCGCCGAACGACGGCAGTGTCCCGGCCGACGCGGCCGGCGACGCGGCCTCCTCTGTGCCCGACGACGGCCCGGCCGGCTCGGCGGCTGTGGCCGTGGACCCCGATGTCGTTGTGGCCGGCGCCGGCGACATGGAGGGGACCTGGCCGTTCTGGGCGGCCACGTCGTCGGCGGCGGCTCTGGTGTAGTCCGCCAACGCCCCCAGGCCGTTGGCCTCGGTCAGGGGGAGATAGCCGGGGGGGAGCTGGCCGACGCCCGAGCCCGGCGACTGCCCTGTCGAGGCGGCGAACCGGAGGAGGGTGGCCAGGTCGGCGGCGTCCTCGGCCCCGAGCCCGGTGGTCGGGACGGCGGCGTAGACGACCATCGTGCCGGGGTAGGCCTGCGCCCCGGCCGAGGTCTGGAACGCCCCGTAGGGGACGGGCCAGGTCCCGGTGCCGGGGTCCGCCACGAGGAGCGACGTCGCGGCCCGGAGGGACGAGTCGTCGGGCGCCACGAACGTCCCCGGGGTGGTCTGGAGGGCGGCCGCCTGCAGGTTGTACCGATCGTCGTCGGCCAGCGGGGTGATCCCGAGCATGAAGTACTGGCCGGGCGCCTGGCGTCCCGAGGCGACCATCGAGTTGGCCGCACCCGGCAGGTTGGGGGTGCAGATGACCGTGGAGTTGGCGTTCTGGAACTGCATGGCCAGGCTCACCGCCGACAGGTTGGCCAGGGGCGCGGCGATCAGGGAGTAGAGCGGCTGGGGGGTGTCCCCCAGGCAGTAGCTGCGCTGGACCCCGTGGTCGAAGATCGTGGACGTGTAGGTCGACAGGAGCGGCCACTGGTCGACGGGCAACTGGATGCCCTTGTAGGCCGGGTTGACGACCATGTGCTCGCCGTCGGTCGTGTCGGGCACGCCGTCCAGGAAGGCCCGGGCGGCCGGTGTGCCGTCGATGTAGGTCGTGAGCGCCTCGATGACGTCGGAGTCGCTCGAGATCGAGATGAGCTCGGACGCCGCGGCATGGCCGCCGTTCAGTTGGGGGACGGACGGGTTGAGGGCGATGAACTCCGGGTCGTCGGTGATGTTGAGGGGGTTGCCGGCGAGGGCCGGGTCGGCGCCCTGGGTTGTGGTCAGGTCCGGATAGGACTCGGTCAGCAGCTTCGCCAGGAGCAACGGCGTCAGCTTCAAGGTGGCGACCGGCCGGCCGGCCGTGTCGTCGACGGCGAAGGCGACGGTGAACCCGGTCACCGCCACCGGCGCGCTGACGACCGGCTTGCCGTAGCCCCCGGGCTGGGCGTAGCTGGTGAAGGCGGCGTCGGCCGCGCCGCTGGCCACCAGGTTGCGGGCCTGGGGCTCACCGGTGGCCACGTGGTCGAACGAGAACGGGGTGGCGGTCCCCTGGCAGAAGCTCGGCGCCCACTGGCCGGTGGCCTGGCTGAGGAGCTCGGAGCCGTAGACGTTGACGATGTTGTTGCCGCTCACCAGTGTGCAGACGTTGCGCGGCGGGTCGAAGGTGAGCGGCGCCACGATGCGGTTCTTCCAGTTCGACGGGCTCCACCACAGGCTCCCGGTCACCGTCAGGTCGGCGCCGTTCTGGAATTGGAGCGTTGTGGCCACCGCGCCGGCCGCGTAGGCGCCGTCGGCCTCGCAGGCCGCCAGGGCGGCGGCCCCCGTCGGTCCCGCCAGCCCGGGGAGGGCGCCGTCGCAACTGATGCCCGTGATCGGCACGACCACCAGAGAGCAGGCCACCGTCTCCGAGCAGCCCAACGTGGCGTTGACGGCCGTTGTGAAGACGTCGAACGCGGTGCTCCCGGTGCCGTCCGCCGCGGTCACGCCGAAGGTCTCGTTGCTCGGCAGGGCCGAGGTGAGGCCGCCGCTCGCCTCGGGCGGCTGGCCACAGGACCCCTGTGTGCCCCCGGCGTAGACCTGGCCGTCGGCCGCCACCCACGGCACCCAGTAGCGGACCGGCGGGGCGAACGGCGGCACCGCGGTGAACTTGCAGGTTGTTGTCGTCGGCAACGTCGCCGGCTGGCCGACCACCGCCGCCCCGGGTGTGGCCTGGTACCGATCGAGCTGGTACGGGGTGTCGGCCGTGTAGCTCGACTGGTACCGCTCTGTGGCCGCCTGGGTCCAGCAGGTCTCCGGGGTCACCTGGCTGGCGGTGCCCCGGCACTGGAGGAGGACCACCGGGTACTCCTCGTACTGGGCCTGGACGGAGTTCTGGTTGGCCACGATCCCGCCGGTCGGGTGGGCGCCGGACCACGAGACGGCGATCTCCTGGCGGCCCTGGAGGTTGTCGGTCTGGCTGACGTCGACCGTCACGGTGCTCGAGGCCACGACCGTCGACGCCCCTGTCGGCGCCACCTGGGTCCGTGTCGCCGTCGCCGACTGGACGAACGCCGGGGCGGCGGCGTCCCTGGCCACTGCCCCGGTGGCCGCCAGGGCGGCGCCGGACGCGCCGGCCAGGGCGGTGGCCGCCAGCAGGGTGGCCGGGACGGCCAGCAACCGCCACGGGCTGCGGCGGCGGCCTCGGTCCGGCCGGGGCCACGATCCGGGACGTCCGGGGTGTCCGGGCATCAACGATCACCTCCGGGTCGCCGGCGCAGGCGGCGGTAGCCGATGACGACGGGTACGGCGAAGACGACGAGGAGCAGGACGGCGACGAGCGGGCCGACCCGGGCCAGGAGCGAGCCGCCGTCGATGCCGGCCAGGGACGCCGACGTGTACGGCGGCTCGGTGGTCGTGGTGGTCCCGGTGCCGTTCGCCCCACGGCCGGCGGTCCCCTTGGGGCCGTTGGCCGCCGCGGCCGCCGCGGCCGCCGCCACCGCGGCGGTGCCGGACGCCGACGTCCCGGTGCCCGACGCCGGCGTCGTCGTGGCCGTCGGGCCGGACGACGGAGACGACGACGATCCCGACGAGGCGACCGAGCCGCCGCCGCCCCCGGTCGGGCTCGTCGGGGTGGGGGCGCCGAAGCCGCCGGACTTGTTGGGTGTCGACCCGAGGCCGTTGGGGGTGACTGTGGCACCACACGGACCGGCTCCTGTCTGGTCGCAGGCCGGCGGCATCGGCGCGATCTGGGCGAGGTAGTTCTCGTCCGGCTGGCCCGGGATGAAGGTCGGGTTGTTGCAGTTGTAGATTGTCTGCTTTGTCAGGCTGATGCCCGGAGCGGCCGCCTTCAATTTGCTGATCTGCCCGAAGCCCGCCTCCACGAGGTTGACCGGCAGCGGCGAGTACCCGATCCCGCCGATGGCCCGCTGCCCCTGGCAGATCGAGAAGTACTGGAAGTCGGCCAGGGCCTGTCGCTTGCCTGTTGTGACCTTCCCCTCCGGGCTCGGGTACGTCCCGGTCGGCTCGATCATGTACACGTACGACGACAGCGGGTACGTCCGCGGGTCCGCGTCGGTGTAGACGCCGTCCAGTGTCTGCAGCAGGTACCGCGGTGTTGTGGGGTTCATGTTGATGACCGCGGCTTCGAGCGAGACGGCCACGTTGTACTGGGTGGGCAGCGTGTAGTAGCCGGCGCTGTTCAACACCTTGACCACCGGGTAGTTGGCCCCGAGGGCGTAGGAGTACTCCACGTAGGTGATGGCCCCGTTGCCGGCGCTGGAGGTGACGTAGTTGATGGCCCCCGACGACCCGTTGACCGGTTGGATGCCGCCGCCGTGGACCGGGTAGTACTCCGTCGGCCCCGCCTGGCCGGCGTACGGCTGCCAGATGCTCGGGAACTGGCGGGCGAAGTAGTTGGTGAGCTGCTCGGTGGCCCCGGAGCCCTCGGACTGGACGACCGGGACGATCGGCAGGGACGGCAGCCCCACCCCGTTGTTGTCCCGCTTGATTGTCGGGCTGTTCCAGTTGGTGATCTGCCCGGTGAAGATCTTGGCCAGCGTCTGGCCGGACAGCCGCAGGTTCCGGACCTGGGTCCCGTCGATGACGATGTGGTAGGCGAAGGCGGTGCCGCCGGCGGCGATCGGCAGGTAGGCGTACTGGCGACCCTGTGAGGTGTCCGACGTGCCGTTGATCTTTGTGAACCCCAGGTAGCCGTCCGAGGTGACCGCGAAGTCGGACACCTTGTTGGCGAAGTCCTGGCGGCCGGCGGCGTCGCCGTCGGGGTTGTACACCACCTGGACGCCCGCCGACTTGATGGCGCTGATCCAGACTGTGAGGGCCGGGAACGCCCAACTGGACCCCGACCCCTGGATGAGGGACGGGGCCACCGCGCCGGCCGGTCCGGCGGCGACCAGGCCGGGGAGGGCACCGGCCGCCACGGCCGCCATCACCCCGGCGGCGACGATCCGGCGCAGCCTCACCACCCCCTCCTCACCGCGCCCATCTCAACGCCACCGCCGCTGCCGGTCCCGGGCCAGCAGCCGGATGACCACGAACAGGAGGAGCACCAGCACGAGCAGCACGGCCGCCGCCCCGAAGGCCCGGACCAGGGCGAGCGGGGCGTGCGACAGGTAGCCGGTGTAGATGAACAGCGGCAGGGAGTTCATCGGCACGCCGAAGGGGTTGGCCGCGAAGTAGCTCGACGCCCCGGAGGTGATGAGCGGCACCGCCGTCTCCCCGATGCCCCGGGCGATGGCGAGGATCAGGCCGGTGGCCAGCCCGGCCCGGGCCGTCGGCAGCACCACCTTGCGGACGGTCTTCCAGTGGGTGGCCCCGAGGGCGCTGCTCGCCTCCCGGAGCCCGGCCGGCACCACCCGGAGGGCCACCTCGCCCGCCCGGGCGATGATCGGGGTCATGGTGACCGCCATGGCCACGGCGCAGGCGAAGCCGGACTTGGAGACGCCGAGGCCGACGATGAGGACGACGTAGATGAACAGCCCGGCCAGGATCTCCGGGAGCCCCGTCATCGCCTCCACCACCGTCCGCACGACCCCGGACGCCTTCCCCCTGACCTCGCTCATGTAGACGGCCGTGCCGACGCCGAGCGGAGCCGAGACGGCCACGGCGATCGCCACCTCGATGGCCGTGCCGGCGAGGGGCGCCAGGATGCCCCCCCGGTCGAGCGGCGCTGTCATGGACACGCCGGACATGTCCTGGGTGAAGAAGTTGCTGTGGTCGACCGCCCGCCAGCCCTTGGCGACGACGTAGACGATGGTGCTGGCCAGGGCGGCCAGCACGACGCCGGCCACCAGGTACAAGGTGGCGGCCACCAGCCGCTCGACGACGACGTGGCGGGGGTTGCCGACCGCCGCCACCACGCCGTACAGGACCAGGAACGCCAGGTACCAGCAGACGCCGAAGCCGAGCGCGCCACTGAAGTCGAACAGGTGCAGGTAGCCCACCCAGACGAGGGCGAACGATGCGCCGAGCGAGCCGACCAGGGCCAACCAGTCGTTGGGGGTGTACGCCCGCACCCGCCGTGGCCCGGGCTTCCGGGGG
This sequence comes from Acidimicrobiales bacterium, assembly GCA_035547695.1. GTDB lineage: Bacteria > Actinomycetota > Acidimicrobiia > Acidimicrobiales > RAAP-2 > DASZUK01. The sequence continues at coordinate 181,100 of DASZUK010000015.1, read as the reverse complement.
GCGGGAGGTGGCCGCCGCGGTCCCTCGGCGTCGGGCGGCCGGGCCTCCGGGAGCGGGCCCAGGCCGCCCAGGCCGTCGAGGTCGCCCCGGTCGCTGAGGTCTCCGGGGTCGGTGACCTCGGTGACGTCGGTGACGTCGGTGACGTCGGTGACATCGGCAACCCGGGCGGCAACCCGGTCGGGAACGGCCACGGTGGTGGCGTCGGCGGTGGCCGTGCAGGTCTCCACCGTCAGATCTCCACCGCGGCGCCGCTTCGGCTGCGCTTGACGAACGCCGCGGCCACGCTGTTGACGGCGATGGTGATGACGAACAGGACGAACCCGGCGGTGAGCAGGGCCGAGAGCTGGGCCTTGGTGGCGTTGCCGAAGTTCCCGGCGATCAGGGCCGACACGGTCTGCACCCCGGACTCCAGGATGCGGGCCTTGATGACGTACTGGGGGGAGATGATGAGGAGGACCGCCGCCGTCTCGCCCAGGGCCCGCCCGAGGGCCAGCATGGTCCCGCCGATGATGCCGCCCCGCCCGAAGGGCAGGACCACGGTCCGCGCCACCCCGAAGCGGGTCCCCCCGAGGGCCATGGCGGCCTCGCGCTCACCGATCGGCGCCTGGTCGAACACGGCCCGCATGACCGCGGTGGCCAACGGGATGGCCATCATCGACACCGCCAGGCCGGCCACGAAGGCCGAACCGGTGTAGCTGGACTGCTGCCACACCGCGGCGTTGGGATCGGTGTCCACCTTGAAGATCGGGATCCAGCCCAGGTACTGGCTGAGCCACCGGGCCAGCATGATGGCGTGGGGCTCCAGCAGGGAGAAGCCCCACAGCCCGTAGATGATGCTCGGGATGGCTGCCATCAGGTCGACCGCGGACACCAACCACGACTTGAGCCGCTTCGGGGCGTAGTCGGAGATGAACAGGGCCAGCATCAGGGCAACCGGGAAGGTGACCACCATGGCGATGAGGGCGACCTCGACGGTGCCCACCAGGACCGCGGCGATGCCGATCTTGTTGAGCTGCGGCTCCCAGGCCACCTGGGTGAAGAAGGACCACCCGTACTGGCGGAACGTCGGGATCGACTGGTACCCGAGGAACACGCCGATGGCCCCGGTGACGGCCAGCACCACCAGGCCAACGGTCAGGGCGGACCCGTGGAAGACGCGGTCGGACCGCTCGTGGCCGGGCTCCAGGCGGCGAGGGACCTTGGCGGGGTCCGGTGGCGGCGCCACCTCGACCGTGGTCATCCGAACCGTCCGTGGACGTAGTCCGCGGTCCGCGGGTCGTGCGGGTCCTCGAACAGTTGGGTGGTCGGCCCGCTCTCGACGATCCGGCCGGGCTCACCCTGGCCGGCCAGGAAGAACGCCGCCTGGGCCGACACCCGCTGGGCCTGTTGCATGTTGTGGGTGACGATGACGATGGTGACCTCTCGGGCGATCTCGGCGATGGTGTCCTCGATCCAGCGGGTGGACGTGGGGTCGAGGGCCGAGCACGGCTCGTCCATGAGCAGCACCTTCGGGCGGACGGCCAGGGCCCGGGCGATGCACAGGCGCTGCTGCTGGCCGCCGGACAGCGCCGACCCGGGGCGGTTGAGCCGGTCCTTCACCTCGGCCCACAGGCCGGCACGGGCCAGGCAGGACTCCACCAGGTCCTGACGGGCCCCCTTGCCGAGCTTGGTGCTGGTGAGGGCCAGCCCGGCGGTGACGTTGTCGGCGATCGACATGGCCGGGAACGGGTTGGGCTTCTGGAAGACCATCCCGATCTGCCGGCGCACGTCGGTCAGGCGGCGCCCGGCCGAGTAGACGTCCTGGCCGTTCAGCCGCACCTCGCCGGCCAACTTGGCCCCCGAGACCGATTCGTGCATCCGGTTCAGGACCCGCAGGAACGTCGACTTTCCACAGCCCGACGGGCCGATGAGGGCGGTGACGGTGGCCGGTGGCATCGACAGGGACACGTCGTCGAGGACCAGGTGGTTCCCGAACCAGGCGGAGACGGCGACCGCCTCCAGGTGGGCGGCCTCGGCCGGATCGGCGGTTGGCTCTGGACGGCGCCCGGCCGGCGCCTCGGTGATCGTCATGGTGGTCCGGACCCTCGTTGGTGCTGCCCCGACAGGGCCCGGGCGGCACATTCCCCTCTTTTACTCCGAAATCAGTTACTTCCCTATTGTTGACTGCTTTGGTTAACTTTAGACCACGGGGCCGGGGCTGTCCATGCAGCACGCCGGTGCGGCACGCCGGTGCGGCACGCCGGTGCGGCATCCCGATGCAGCATTCCGGTCCGCTGCACGTGCCGGGCGGGACGTGCGGCGTCGGGACCGCGGGTACGGGGCCTCCGCCGCCGGATGGGACCTTCGGCCCTGGCCCGCGGCCTGCGGACAGCGGCACCCTGTCGGGGGGCAGGCTGTCCCCGGCACCACGGCGTCGGCGGGGCCCGGAGGTGGGCGGACGGCGACGGCTCCGGGTCGCCCCGGACCGGGTCGTGTCGTGGCCACCTCGTAGGACGACGGCGGGCCGTGGGAGCGGTGCACATCGGGAGGTGACACATGGCCATCGACTGGGCGGCGCTGGCCGGGCTCTGCCTGGTCCATCCCGGCTCCACGGTCCGGCTGGACCAGGACTTCGACCCGTCCCGGACCCATCACGGGATCGGCAAGGAGGCGGGGGAGGCCGCCCTGGCCGAGGCCACCGCGACGCTCTTCGACTACCAGGACCGGTTCTACGCCCAGGCCGACCGGGCCCTGCTGATCGTCCTCCAGGGCATCGACGCCGCCGGGAAGGACGGCACGATCAAGCACGTCATGACCGGGCTCAACCCCCAGGACGTCGACGTCTTCAGCTTCAAGGCCCCGTCGGCGACCGAGAAGCAGTACGGGTTCCTGTGGCGCCACCAGGCCGCACTGCCGGCGTTCGGCCGCATCTCGATCTTCAACCGGTCGCACTACGAGAACGTCGTGGTCACCAGGGTGCATCCCGACACCCTGTGGCCGGTGACGCCGGCCGAGGAGCACCACGGGCTCTGGCACCGCCGCTACCGCGAGATCAACGACTGGGAGCGCTACCTGGTCGACAACGGCACCGTCGTGGTCAAGCTGTTCCTCCACCTCTCCAGGGACGAGCAGGAGCGCCGGTTCCTCCAACGGCTCGACCAGCCCGGGAAGAACTGGAAGTTCTCCGCGGCCGACCTACGGGAGCGGGCCTTCTGGGACGACTACACCGCCGCCTTCGGCGACATGCTCAGCCACACCAGCACCGACTGGGCCCCCTGGCACGTGGTGCCGGCCGACCACAAGTGGTTCAGCCACCTCTCCACCAGCGCCGTCCTGCTCGAGACCATGCGGTCGATCGATCCCCACTACCCCACCGTCGACGCGGCGGCCAGAGCCGAGCTGGCCGAGGCCAAGGCCGAGCTGCTCGGCCTGGCGCCGGGACGTCCGGCCGGGTCGTCGGCGGAGGAAGTGGCGGGACGAGCCGGGTCGCCGGCGGAGGGACCGGCGGGCTGAGCCGGGCGCTCAGGCCGCGGCGCTGGTCGGCGTGCGGACGTACTCGTCGTGGAGCACCCCGATGAAGTCGGGGTCCCGGAACGGGTCGTCGGGTATGGCGACCCGGCGGCCGCGGGAGGTGAGGTCGCGCTCGAAGCGGCGGAGCACCTCGGGCACGGTGAGGTCGGCGGTGTGGTCGTCGTGCTGCCTGCGCTCGGCGTCGTCGACGAAGACGACGGCCTTCCAGGAGAGGCTGACCCGCAGCTCGTCCCGGCCGAAGCGGCGGCGCTCGGCGCCGTCCTGGACGATGGCCCACGCCCCGTCGCGGGCGACCAGCTCGGCGTCGAGGCCGAGGAGGTCGAGCCCGCGTTCGGGTGCGCCGACCGGGCGGGCACGGTGCCACATGAAGTCGTTGTCCGCGACCACCCCGGTGTTCCAGATGTCGCCCTCGTGGACGACCGGCGGGGCGTCGGGGCCGTCGGGCCAGTACTCGAACCCGCCGTCGGGGCCGCGGTAGAACCAGGACACCGCGGTGGCCACCTTGACGCGGGCCTCCTCGAACAGGCCGGACAGCCCCATGAGGGTCAGGAAGGTGATCGGGTAGGTGCTGCGGTCGAAGCCCCGGAAGGCGGGCACGTCGGTGTGCCCGGGCCCCTGCGGGAACGGCAGTTGGTGGGTGAGGTTGACGTACACCGTGGTGGGCCGGACCAGCTCGGCGCCGAAGAGGCGGCGCGCGCCGTCCACGAAGCGGTCGTTGTGCAGCAGCGGGTCGACACCCGGCAGCACCTGGCCGGGTACCGCCCAGTTGCCGCGGAACACGGACGCCACCGGCATGGCCACGCCCTTGCGGCCGCCGCTCAGCGCGGCGTACTCGGCGTCGTTGCTGACGTAGCGCTGTACCGGCCAGTACGGCCCGTGCCGGACGAGCAGCTCCTCGGTGGTCGACGGGTCGTCGACGGCGACGGGGAGCAGGACGGGCGGGCGGGGCAGCATCGGCACGGATCTCCTCCGGAGGCGGGCAGTGCACCCATGATCGGACGGCGGTCCAGATGCGTCCAATCGATTGTTCGACATGGTTTGATAAGGACGATGAATCTGCGGCAGCTCGAGTACGTGGTCGCCGTCCTGGACGAAGGGACCTTCCGGGGGGCCGCGGTGGCGTGCCACGTCTCGCAGCCGGCGCTCTCCCACGCCGTGGCGGCCCTCGAGCGCGAGCTCGGGACGCCGCTGTTCCGGCGGGCCGGCCGCCGGGTCACGGTGACGGCGGCCGGCGAGCGGGTCGCGGCGGCGGCCCGGCGGGTGCTGCGGGCGCGCGACGCCGTCCAGGCCGCGGCCGCGGACCCCGAACTGGCGTCCGGACGGCTGGTGGTGGCGGCGCCGCCGACCTCGGCCGCGGCCACGCTGGTGCCGCTCGTCGCCGCGTTCCGGCGCCGGTACCCGGGGGTGTCGGTCCGGATCGAGGCACCGGAGCAGCCGGAGCGGATCGAGCGGCTCCTGCTGGCCGGCGGCTGCGACGTCGGCGTCACCCCCAGGGCGGTACGGCCGCCGCTCACCAGCCTCCCGCTGGGGGTCGAAGAGTTCGTCGGCGTCTTCCCTCCGGGCACCGCCCTGCCGGAGGTGCTGACCGCCCGCCACCTGGCCGACGTCGCGCTCGTCGTCCCGGTGGGCCCGGACGCCCTGGCCGCCGAGCTCACCGCGCTACGGCGGTCCCGGGCCCCGGTGCCCGCCGTCGAGACGCACTCCCGGGAGGCCGTGGTCCCGCTCGTGCTCGCCGGGGTCGGCGCAGCGTTCCTTCCCCGCCCGCTCGCCGACGCCGCGGCCGCGCTGGGGGCGAGCGTCGGCGCCCTGGTGCCCCCGGTGCAGCGGCCGCTGTGGCTGGTGTACGACCCGGTCGAGCTGACGCCGGCGGCCCGGGCGTTCGTCGAGCTCAGTCGGCGCTGAGGCCGTAGAACCGCTCGGCCGCCCGGTGCAGGATGCCGTCACGCTGGTCGTCGGTCAGGTCCGGGCGGTTCTCGATCTCCCGCAGGGACCCGGGGTACTCGCCGTCCCAGTGCGGCCAGTCCGAGGCGTACATGGCGACGTCGGACCCGATGACGTCCAGGGTGGGGCCGAGCAGCCGTTCGTCGGCCTCCAGGCCGAAGAAGACGTTCTTGCCCTCCCCCACGTACTCGCTGGGGGCGGCGGCCAGGTCCGGGGCCTCCCAGGCACCGCGGGCGTGGTACTCCTCGTCCATCCGGTCCACGTACCACGGCACCCAGGTGGCGCCGCACTCCAAGAACCCCACCCGCAGCGTCGGGAACCGGCTGAACACCCCCTCGAACATCATGGAGGTGAACTGCCCGATGATGGCGGCGGGGTGGTTGTAGGCGTGGGTCTGGACGAAGACCGGGAAGGCCTTCCCGCCGGCCAGGTGGGTGCCCGAGGCGTGGACGGCGATGGGAACGTCGGCGTCCACCGCGGCCTGGTACAGCGGGTCGAAGGACCGGTCGCCGAACTGGGCGGCGGTGTCGGCGGGGAGCATGCCGCCGGACAGGCCCAGTGTCTCGACCGCCCGGCGCAGCTCCTCGGCGGCGGCCAGGGGGTCCTGGGGGGCGAGGACGGCCATGGCCCGGAGCTTGCCGTTGCCCTTGCCGACGATCTCGGCGCTGACCCACGAGTTGTAGGCCCTGCTGCCGGCCACCGGCCACTCCCGGTGGCAGAGGGCGCCGATCTGGAGGAAGAACGACGGGTACAGCACGGCCACGTCCAGCGGACCGAGCTCCAGTTGCTCCAGCCAGTCGTCGGCGGAGTTGCCCCGGCCCTTGAACAGGTCGGCCCCGTGGTTGCGGTCCCAGCCGTCGCCGGGGAACCACGGGAACGTGGACCCCGCTGTCGGGGCCCACGACGCCGCCGCGTCCTTCACCCGGGAGTACCAGGGGTCCTCCAGGTAGTCGACGATGTTGGTCCCGAAGAACTCCATCAGGTGCCCGTCGCCGTCCACTCGCCGCTGGGCCGGTTGTGCCATCGCGCCCCTCCTCGCCGCCTTGGACCCACAGTGTGCGGCGTCGCCGGCCGATCGGCAATCGTCCACCTGGCCTATCGGGGCGGGGCCCGGGGCCGCCGCCGGGACGGCCTGCCGGCCCGGCCCGGCCCGAGGGGACCGGCGTGGGGGATCAGCCGCCGACGAGGTCGGCGAAGATCTCGCCCCAGCAGTCCCGGGCCACCATGTGCCCCTTGCCGGGCACCATGCGGAGGGTGGCGTTCGGGATCCGCCGGGCGGCTTCCTGGCTCCAGGTGACGGGGAGGAAGGTGTCCTCCTCGCCCTGCCAGACGTAGACCGGGCCGGGGATGTCCTCGTAGGCGAAGCCCCACGGCCGGCCGTAGGCGACGTAGTCGTCGACCACTCCCCCGGGACGGCGGAGGCCCTCGGCGATCGACCGGACGAACGCGTCGGTCCCGTCCCTGCTGATGGCGTCGAGGTCGGACGGCGCCATGGCCCGGGAGGCGGTGCGCATCCAGAGCCTGGGGGCCCGGGCCGCCACCTCGCCGCCGGCCCACAGGAGCGGCGAGGCCAACCAGGGCGCCGAGCGACAGAGCCGGTACATCAGGGCGTCGGTGCGGTTCTCGAAGCCCTTCGAGGCCGACGGCCAGTCCAGGGGGACGCCGCCGGCGACGAGGGCCGTGGCCAGCACCCGGTCGGGGCAGAGCGCCGCACAGGCCGCCGCGTAGGGGCCGCCGAACGACCAGCCCATGACGGCGAACCGCTCGACGCCCGACCGGTCGGCGAAGTCCACGACGTCCCGGGCCCAGGACCCGATGGTGCGGTCCGGGCATCGCGACGAGCGCCCGATGCCGGGCCGGTCCGGCGACAGCAGCCGGACGCCGGCCTGCCGGGCCGGGCCGTCGGCGGCCTCCACGTCCAGTCGGCAGCTCAGGCCGCCGTGACAGTTGACCACCGGCACCCCGCGCGGGTCGCCGAGCTCGACGTAGCCGAGCGTCCGGCCGTCGGGCAGTTGGACGGTCCGGTCTCCTGGTCCGCTCAGGGGACGCACGGCGCCACCACCCGGTCCAGCCGGTGACGAACCCGTCGGGCAAGCCCCGTTCGCGCCACCGGCGCAGACTACTTGCCTGATCCACCCCGACCCGCTCCCCCGCCGGTCATCCGTGGCGACGACGAGCAGTGCGCCGGGGACCGTTGCCCGGGCCCGCCAACGGGTATCACCGGCACCATGGCCGAACATCGCATCGCCGTCGTGACCGGCGCATCCGCCGGCGTCGGCCGGGCCACCGCCCGGGCCTTCGCCGAACGGGGCTTCGACGTGGCCCTCCTGGCCAGGGGCGCCGCCGGCCTGGCCGGTGCGGCCGCCGAGGTGGAGGCGGCGGGGCGACGGGCCCTGCCCGTCGAGACCGACGTGAGCCGCTTCGAGCAGGTCGCCGCCGCCGCCGACCGGATCGAGCAGGAGCTCGGCCCGGTGGAGGTGTGGGTGAACGACGCCATGACCACCGTGTTCGCCCCGATCTGGGACACCGGGCCGGACGACTTCCGGCGGGCGGTCGAGGTCACCTTCCTCGGCCAGGTCTGGGGCACCAAGGTGGCCCTCGCCCACATGCGCCCCCGGGACCACGGGACGATCGTGAACGTCGGCTCCGCCCTGGCCTTCATGGGCATCCCGCTCCAGTCCGCCTACTGTTCCTCCAAGTTCGGCTGCCGGGGGTTCTTCGAGTCGACCCGGGCCGAGCTGCTGCACGAGGGGAGCCACGTCCGGCTCGCCATGGTGCACCTGCCGGCGGTGAACACGCCGCAGTTCGACTGGTGCAAGACCACCCTCGACCGGCATCCCCAGCCGGTCCCGCCCATCTACCAGCCGGAGGTGGCGGCCCGCCACATCGTCGGCGCCGCCCTGAGCGGGCGGCGGGCCACGGTGGTGGGGTCGTGGAACAAGCTGCTGGTCGCCGCCGGGTCGCTGTTCCCCGGCTTCGGCAACCGCTACGCCGCCCTCGGCGCCTGGGACACCCAGCTCACCGCCGAGCCGATCTCGGCCGACCGGCCGGTGAACCTGGACGCCGCGGTCGACACGGACCGGGACGCCGGCGCCCACGGGGCGTTCGACGACCGGGCCGGCGGGTTCTGGGACCCGAGCTTCCTGAAGAGCCTGCCGGCGACCGGGAGAACGTTCCTGCGGGCCCTGATGGGCACGGTGGCCGAGAAGGGGCCCCACCGTTCCTGACCTTCGTGATACCCTGATGGGTATGTCCATGCGGTGACGCGTCGCCGTCGCGGCCGGCGGCCCTCCGGCCGCTGACGGGCGTCACGCCGGCGAAGGGAACAGGGGGCAATGGCCGACATCGTCACGATCGACACCCCGAGCCTGGGCGACCGCAGCTACCTGGCCCACGACGGCGAGGTGGCCGTCGTGGTGGACCCCCAACGGGACATCGACCGGTTCCTTGCCGTCGCCGAGGACGCCGGGGTGCGGATCACGCACGTGTTCGAGACCCACATCCACAACGACTACGTGAGCGGCGGCCTGGCGCTGGCCCGGGCGACGGGCGCCGCCTACGTCGTGCCCGGCGGCGACGAGGTGGCGTTCGAGCGCACGGCGGCGGGGGACGGCACCCGGTTCGAGACCGGACGGCTCGCCGTCGTGGCCATGGCCACCCCGGGCCACACCCCCCACCACCTGGCCTACGCCCTCAGCGAAGGGGACGACCCACCGATGGCGGTGTTCACCGGCGGCTCCATGCTGTTCGGCGCGGTGGGCCGGACCGACCTGATCGGCCCGGACCAGACCGCCGAGCTGACCCGTGCCCAGTACCGCTCCGTCCGCCGCCTGGCCGGGAGCCTCCCCGGGGCGGCGTCGGTGCTGCCGACGCACGGGTTCGGCAGCTTCTGCTCGGCCACGCCGACCAGCGGCGACGCGTCCACGGTGGCCGAGCAACGGGACAGGAACGTCGCCCTGGTGACGCCCGACGAGGACACCTTCGTCGAGGTGCTGCTGGGTGGCCTCGTCGCCTATCCCCGCTACTACGCCCACATGGGGCCGGCCAACCAGCGGGGCGCCCCGTCGGCCCCGGACGGACCGCCCCGTCGCGTCGACCCCGTCGCGCTGCGGCGGGCCATCGACGCCGGCGAATGGGTGGTCGACCTGCGCCACCGCAGGGCGTTCGCCCACCACCACGTGTCGGGGACGATCTCCGTCGAGCTGGGCGACCGGTTCGCCACCTTCCTCGGGTGGACCAAGCCGTGGGAGACCCCGCTCACCCTGGTCGGGGACACCGCGGCGGAGGTCGCCGACGCCCAGCGGGAGCTGGCCCGCATCGGGATCGACGAGCTGGCCGCCGCCGTGGGCGCCACCGACCAACTGGCCGACGGGCGGACCGGGAGCTACCGGGTGGCCACCTTTGCCGAGCTGGCCGCCGTGGTCACGCGTGACGACGTCGTCGTCCTGGACGTCCGCCGCCCGGACGAGTGGGCGGCGGGACATCTGGCCCGGGCGGTGCACATCCCGTTCTGGGAGGTCGAAGGCCGGGCCGGCGAGCTTCCCGATGGCGAGGTGTGGGTCCACTGCGCCAGCGGGTTCCGTGCCTCGATCTCCGCCTCCATCCTGGACCGGGCCACAGTGAAGGTGGTGCTGGTCGACGACGACTGGAGCCGGGCCGGCGCACTCGGCCTGCTCATGTCCTGAGGGGGGGGTCCGGCCTGAGGGTGGTCCGGGGTGGGCCGGGTCAGAGCCAGCCCACTGCCTCGAAGGCGTCCTGCAGGTTGAAGTAGTTGTTGGTCAGCACGGCGTTGACGCCCTCGATGACGTCCTCGCCGATCTTCCCTGTGGCGCTGTTCGCTGTGGTGCTGAGGGTGGGGACCACCGACTCGGGGTCGGCCTTCCAGGCGGCGCCGGCCCCCCACCGTTCGAGCACGAGGAAGGGGTTGTAGATCCCGAGCCAGAACGGTCCCACGAACGGGCGACCGGTCGGGGACTCTGTGGCCCCGATGCTGGTGACGGAAGACCACGCCGGTCCCCCGGCGGCGTCGTAGACGACGAAATTGCCGTCGTCCTGCACGACCGCATGGCAGTCCGGTGTGCCGATGGCGGTGTTGGACGCCCAGATGGGGGTCCGGCTGCCGGAGGACGACGTCTCGTACAGCACCAGGTTGCAGTCTGGCTGCATTGTGAGGGTGACGGCCGGCTGGCTCTTTGTACTGGAGAACCCGAGGAACTGGCCGGCGGCAAGGCTGTCGTAGGTGCACAGGGCGGTTCCCCGGTAGCTGTCGGTGCCCGACGACCACAGCACCGCGCCAGCCGACGAGTACTCGACCAGGTTGCCGTCTGTCTGCATCTGCAGGGATGCCCCCGATCCTGCGGTGTGGGTGGCCCACAGGGCGGCGCCGTCGTTGCCGGGAGGGTAGAGGACGACGTTGCCGTCGGCCTGCATGGCGAGATAGGCGTGTGTGGTCGGCGTGGCGCTGGCGATGCCCGTCACCGGGTACGACGGCCGGTTGCCGTCGTAGGAGAACACCAGGTCCTGCGGCGAGTAGGTGATCACCGCCGGGTACCGGTTGGTGTCGGCGGGGTCGTAGTCCACGATGGCCGGCTCCGACCACAACGGGCAGAGGTAGCGGCCGGTCTCGGACAGGACGAGGTACCCGCTCGGGCTCATGGTCAGGGTGTAGTCCCCGTTCCGGGACGAGAGGTACTGCCCCGGCTGCAGCAACTGGCCGGCGGCGAGCTGGTACCCCCGGAGGTTCTCCGTTCGGCTGGACCAGGCGGCGTACGGGGCCCCGCCGGTGTTGGTGCCGTAGACGACGGCGTTGCCGTCGGCCTGCATGGTGAGCGACGCCGACGGGGTGCCGGCGGTGTTGGACGCCCACAGCGCGCTGCCGCCGCCGGCCGGGTACACCACCAGGTTGCCGTCGGCCTGCATGACGGCGTAGGCGCCGGCGTTCCCGGCGGTCCCGGACGCCCACAGCGGGTCGGCCTGGCTCTGGTAGTACAGCACCAGGTTGCCGTCGGCCTGCATCCGCAGCTCGTACTGGGCGCTCGGCGCCACCAGGCAGCCACCGGCCGGCAGCGTCTGGCCGTTGCCCAGCGTTGCCGGAGCTGTCGGCCCGCACGTGGCCGGGGGTGTGGCGCCGACAGGTCCCGCCGCGGTGCCCAGTGGAGCCAGGGCCGCCAGGGCCGCCAGGGTCGCCAGGGCCAGCAGCGCTGGGCCGAGCCGCCACCGGTGGACCGGGTGCGCACGCACGGTCACGGTCGTCGGTCGTTCCACGGTCCCGGTCACAGGAGGGCGAAGGTGACCATGAGCATCCATCCCTTGATCTCGTCCCACAGGTCCTTGCTCAGGCCGGACTTGGAACCGTACGGCGCCGGGTTCTGGGCCACGAGGAAGCCGGCGCCGTTGTCGATGTTGAGTGTCCCTGTGTCGGTCGGGTACGCGAGGAACGGCCCGAAGCTGTGCAGCGGCATCTGCACCAGGGGGCCGACTGTGCTGGTGAACGACGCGAAGAAGGCGTGGGGGACGCCGTCCAGGTTGCATGTGGTCGCCGGGCAGCTCGGGGCGATCAGCGCCAGGTTCCCTGTGGGCTCCATGGTGGCGTAGCAGCCCTCGTAGAGCGCCAGGTTGCCGGGCAGGCCGTAGAGGGTGGAGTCCTCCTCGGACTTGGTGAAGTTCCGGCCGTTTGTGTCGTCGGTGTTGGACGTCCATTCCTGGTTGCCGGAGCCGTCGATGATGACCAGGTCGCAGTTTGTCTTCATGGTCATGTAGGTGCCGCTCGTCCACGGCGCCGCCCGAAGCTGCTGGCCGGCGTACAGCCTCGACCCGGTGCACAGGGCCCAGCCGCGGTCCTCCCGGTTGAAGCTCGTGTGCGTCGACCACAGCGCCGTCCCGCCGGAGCTGTAGACGACGACGTTGCCGTCGTCCTGGAGCTCGGCGTACGCACCGGGGTAGTCGGTGGTGCCGGTGGCCCACAGGGCGGTCCCGTTCGGCGCGTACATCACCAGGTTGCCGTCGGACTGCATGTCCATGTAGGCGCCGGCGATGGGTGTGACGTGGATCGACGAGCCGCTGTAGTAGCTCGGGTAGGCCCCCACGGCAGTGGTCGACTGTGCCACCGTCGTCCCGATCGGGTTGGTGGTGTCGTAGGCATACGCCAGCGGGTTGGCCCCGACGACCGCCGGCTCCGACCACATCGGGCAGCGGTAGCCCGATGTCCGGCCGGTCTGGAAGAGGACGAAGGCGCCGGCCTGGCCGATGGTCAGCCCGTACTGCCCGTCCTGGGACCCGAGGTACTGCCCCGGCTGCAGCAGGTCGCCGGCGCGCAGCTCGTACCCGCGGAGGTCCTGGGTCCCGGTCGACCAGGCGGCGTACGGGGCCCCTGTTGTGCCCTGGCCCTGCCCGACGGCGTTGTTCCCGTAGACGACGGCGTTGCCGTCTGTCTGCACGGCCAGGACGGCGTTCGGCGTGCCGTCGGTGCCCGACGCCCACACCGCCGCCGTTGCCTGTCCCGGCGCCGGGGCGGTGTCGCCGGCCGGGTAGACCACCAGGTTGCCGTCGGACTGCATGACGGCGTACGCGCCGCTGTGGCCGTCGGTACCGGATGCCCACAGCGGGTCGGCCTGGCTCTCGAAGTACAGCACCAGGTTGCCGTCGGACTGCATGATGAGCTCGTAGTCCACGCTGGCCGACACGAGACAGGCGCCGGATGCCAGCACCTGGCCTGGCGCCAACCCGTGCGGGGAGCCCGCGCCGCACCCGGTGACCGATGTGGCCGCCACCGCCGGCGACGTGGGCACGGCGGCCACGGCGGCCACGGCGACGGACGGCAGCAGCACCCCCAGCACGGCGACGGCCACGCCGTGACGAGCCGGCCGCTTGCCGGTTCTCCGCATCGTTCAGCCGCCCGCCATGGTCTCGTGCCCCGTCACCCCGTCACCCCGTCACCCCGTCGCCCGTCGGAACCCGGCCATGCCCTCCGTGGAGCAGAGGGCGACCGCCCTGCCCGGGCTGTCACCCTACCGTCGGAACGGCGGCTCTTACGAGGGTTTCGGGGCCGCGCCGTCGGTTCAGGCGATCGCCCGTTGCTCGAACAGGGCAGTGATCTCTTCGGGGTGGAGGCCCAGATCGGAAAGAATTTCCTGAGTGTGCTCCCCCTTGCGGCCCGGCGGGCGGTCCAGCCCGCCCGGGGTCCGGCTCAGCCGGGGGCTGGGCGCCGGCTGGACGACCCCCCAGGCCGAGATGAAGGTGCCGCGGGCCCGGTTGTGGTCGTGGGCGACGGCCTCGGTCGGGGTGAGCACCGGGGCGAGGCAGGCGTCGACGTCGGCGAACGTCTCGACCCAGTCGTCCCGCGTCCGGGTCCGGAACCGTTCGGCGAACACCGTGCGCATCGTCGGCCACGACGACCGGTCCATCTGGTCCGGCAGGTCGGCAGGGTCGAGCGCCAGGCCGTCGAGCAGCGCCTCGTAGAACTTGGGCTCGATGGCCCCCACCGCCACGTACCGGCCGTCGGCCGTCTCGTAGACGCCGTAGAAGTGCGCCCCGCCGTCGAGGAGGTTCTCGCCCCGGTCGTCCCGCCAGGTCCCGAGCGCCTGGTCGGCGTGGACCCGCATGGTCACCAGGCTCAGTTGGTCGAGGATGGCCCCGTCCACGCACTGGCCGCGCCCGGACCGCTCCCGCTCGAACAGGGCACTGGTGATCCCGAACGCCAGGTGCATGCCGCCGCCGTAGTCGCCCAGGTAGTTGACCGGCGGCACCGGCGGCTTTCCGGCCGGGCCGATGGTGTACAGCGCGCCCGACAGGGCGAGGTAGGTGATGTCGTGGCCGGCTGCCGTGGCCAAAGGACCCTCCTGGCCCCAGCCGGTGGCCCGGGCGTAGACCAGCCGGGGGTTCCGCTCCAGGCACACCTCCGGCCCGATGCCGACGCGCTCGGCCACCCCCGACCGGAACCCCTCGAGGAGGACGTCGGCCCCGTCGGCCAGCTTGAGCACCAGCTCGACGCCGTCGGGCTGCTTCAGGTCGATGCAGATGGACCGCCGCCCCCGGAGCTGCACCGACGTCGCCGGCGGGGCCACCGGGCTCTCCCCGTCACTCCTCGACGGGGGGCGCTCCACCCGCACGACGTCGGCCCCCATGTCCGCCAGCAGGGTCGCGGCGAACGGGCCGGGGCCCAGCCCGGCCATCTCCACGACCCGCACGCCCGCCAACGGGCCCACAGTCCCTACCCCCGGCCCCGGATCAACGAAGCGCCAGCTCCCGGCAGATGATCTCCCGCTGGATCTGCGAGGTGCCGGCGCTGATGGTGGCGATGCGGGCGTCCTTCCAGTACCGGTGCATGTCGTACTCCGACATGAACCCGTAGCCCCCCATGACCTGCATCCCGTGGGACGTGGCCCGCTGGTAGGCCTCGGTGATGAACAGCTTGGCGGCCGACACGTCGATCCTGGCGTCCACCCCCTGGGCCACCCGCCGGGCGGCGCTGTAGGCCAGCATCCGGCCGGCCTGGGCGTCGGCCCACATGTCGGCCAGCGGGTGGGACACGGCCTGGAACCGGCCGATCGGCTGCCCGAACTGCCGCCGGTCGTTGACGTAGGACACCGCCATGTCCAGCACCGCCCACATCGACCCCACGTAGGCCCCGCAGGTGAACAGCCGCTCCATCACCAGCCCCTGCTTCAGCACCCGCCATCCCTGGCCCGGGGGCCCGAGGAGGTCGTGGGCGGGGACGAAGACGTCGTCGTAGAACACCTCGTAGGTCCCGAGGATGTGCCGGCCGATGGTGTCCAGCTTCCGGACCGTCACCCCCGGGGCGTCGGCCGGCACCAGGAAGACCGACACCCGGTCGCGCTCCTCGCCGTCCGTCGTCGCCTTGGCCGTCACGACCAACGTGGTGTTCGGCAGCCCGCCGCCGGTGGTGAACACCTTCTGGCCGTTCAGCACGTACCCACCGTCGACCGGCCTGGCCGACGTGCGGATGGCGGCGGCGTCGCTGCCCGCCTCGGGCTCGGTCATCGACACCGACATCCGCCGTTCCCCGCTCAACAGCGCCGGGAGGAACCGCTGCCGTTGGTCGTCGGTGCCGTGGTCCTGGATGGTCAGGCCCAGGAAGACGGTCACCCCGAACCCGGCGGCGATGTCCATCCCAGCCCGGCCGAGCTCCTCGGCCACCACCACCATCTCCTCCGGCCCGGCGTCGGCCCCCCCGAGCTCCGATCGGAAGGGCATGGCGAAGAAGCCGCCCTCGGCCAGCCGGCGGAAGAACCCGTCGGGGTACTCACCCTTGTCGTCCCATGCCCGGACCACCTCGGTCGGCGCATGGCGCGCCAGCAGGCCCCGGACCGACGTGCGGATGAGCCCCCACTCCTCGGGCTCGTCGACTCGGATCTCGAACATGGCGTCTCCTTCTGGCCCTTCCGTCCAGCCTTCCGGTCCTAGCTTTCCGGGCCGCCGTCGTTGACCAGCTCCCAGAGCCGGCGGCGGACGAGCTTGCCGTTGGGGGTGCGGGGCAGGCTGTCCACCTCCACGACCGATTCCGGCCACTTCTGCTTCATCACCCCGGACTGCCCCAGGAACCCCGACACGTCGTCGACGCCCGGCGCGGTCCCGGCGGGGCCGACGACCACGAGGCAGACCCGCTCCCCGGCCACCAGGTCCTGCCGGCCGACCACGGCGAACTCGCCGAGGCCGGGGTACCCGGAGAGGAAGCCCTCGACCTCGTTGGCGCTGATGTTCTCGCCGTTGCGGATGATGATGTCGGCGCTGCGGCCGAGCACGCGCAGCCAGCCGTCGACCAGCTCACCGAAGTCCTCGGTGCGGTACCACCCGTCGGCGTCGGTCACCCCGGCCGCCGCATGGGTCCCGCGCAGGCAGATCCGTCCCATCGGGCCCGACCCCCCCAGCCGGACCACGTCGTCGTCGTCACCCCGCTCCAGGCGCACCTCCACCCCGGCCAGGGGCCGCCCGTCGTACTGCCAGCGCTGCTCCGGCGGGTCGTCCACCCCCCCGCCGACGGCGCTCGGGAACTCGGTGCACCCGTAGGAGCGCAGGACGGTGACCCCCAGGGCCTCCTCGGAACGGCGCAACTGCGGGGTGGACAGGAAGGAGCCGCCGCAGGTCACCACCTCGAGCGCCCGGCACCTCCGTCCCTCCGCGGCCTGGGCCACCAGGTCCTCCAGGTGCTTGGGGCTGAACGCCGCGAACCGGCAGCCCACCTCGTCGGCCCGCCCGGTCCACTCGGCCGGCCGCCACCGGGCACAGGTGAACAGGGTGCCGCCGACCAGGAACGGGAGCAGGCAGCCGAACATCACCCAGCGCACGTGCCCGATCGGCGACGCCAGGCCGATGACGTCGGCGTCCCGGACGCCGACCCGCTCGGCCACGTCCCGGACGGTCGCCCCCAGGTTGCGGTGCGAGTGCAGGACGCCCTTGGGCTCCGACGTGGTCCCGGAGGTGAAAACGAGGGCGCAGGCCCGGTCGGGGTCCGGCTCCACGGTCGGGACGCCGGGCCGGGCCGCCGCCGGGCTGCCGGACCGGGCTGCCGCCGACGGGTCGGCCAGGTCACGGGCCCGGACCAACAGGGCCGACCCGACGGCGTCGGTGGCGGCGGCCGCCATCCGATCCGCGGCCGCCGGGTCGCTGGCCCCATACACCACGGCACGGGGCTGCACCCGCCGGAGGATGGCCATCGCCTCCGTGACACCGAGCACGTCGGACATCGGATGGGCGACCGCCCCGATCCGGTTGGCCGCCAGGAAGGCCACCGACGCCTGCCACCAGGCCGGCATCCAGATCGTCACGACGTCGCCGGTCCCCACGCCCCCGGCGGCCAGCGTCACCGCCAGGTCGTCGACGAGCCGGTCCACCTGGGCATAGGACAGCGAACCCTCCTCGTCCACGATGCCGGTGGCGTCCGGCCGCTCGCCGGCCCACCGCCGCAACTGCCGCTCCGCCACGTCGTCCAGACCGCCGGATGCCGTCGTTCCCTCAGCCACCAGCACCTCCGTCGCCGGTCGCCGTCCAGCCGACCGCCCGGCGGTAGTGCTCGGTGTCGAACGACGACGCCTCGGCGGCCGACGACAGCTCGAGGACCGGCAGTGCCTGCTGCAACAGTCCCAGGTTGATGGCCCGCTTGGTGTCCCGGATGGCGTCCACCGAGCAGGCGGCCAGTTGGGCCGCCAGGCCGACCGCCCGGTCGGCGAGGGCCTCGGCCGGGACGACCTCGGTCGCCAGGCCGAGCCGGAGCGCCTCGTCGGCCGGCACCGGGCGACCGGTGAACAGGATGCCGCGGGCCTGGGCCGGCGGGATCAGGTACGGGAGCAGGGCGGCCCCGCCGTCGCCGGCCACGATGCCGTGGGCGACGTGGGGGTCCACCAGGTGGGCGTCGTCGGCCATCACGACCAGGTCGGCCGCCAGGGCCAGGGTGCACCCCAGCCCGACCGCCGGCCCGTTCACCGCGGCGACGACCGGCAGCTCGCAGCGGAGCATGTTGACGACGATGGCCCGGGCTTCGTTCATCTTGTTCCGCCGGTACTGCCGGTCCTCGATCAGCGACGGCCACTGGTCCCGGTCGCCGCCACCGCAGAAGACGCGGCCGCGGCCGGTGAGGACGATGGCCCGGACGTCACCGCGCCGCTCGATCCGCTGCCAGATGCCGGTGAGGGCGTAGTGCATGTCGTCGTCGATGGTGTTCGCCTTCTCGGGCCGGTCGATGGTCACCACGGCGACGTGGTCGGCCGGCGACGTCACCGCCAGCGCGGCGCCGGCGGCCGTCGCCTGCAGGTCCTCCCCGCTCACGTCGTCCCCTCGGCTGTCGCCCCCTCGGCCCGCGCCCGCTCGGCCCGGTGGGCTTCGAGGTTCTCGGCCAGCATCCTCGCCACCTCCTCGCCGGAGGCACCGACGTGCGCCACCATGATCCGCTCGGCCGCTGTCCCGTCCCGGTTCGAGATCGCCGTCAGGATGGCCTCGTGGTCGGTGAGGCTGTGGGTGATCCACTCGGGGAACTCGATCAGGAACTCGCGGTGCAGGCGCATCGACACGTGCCGGATGGTGGCCACCAGCCGGTGGGACCGGCCGGCGCGGTTGATGCCCTCGTGCAGGTTCCGGTTGGTCTGGGCCGCCACCTCGAAGTCCTGGGCCGCCACCTCGGCCTCCATCTTGCGGTGGAGCGCCCAGAGGGCCTCGATCTCCTCGTCCGTGGCCCGCTCGCAGGCCAACCGGGCGGCGTAGCCCACCAACATGCCCTCGATGTGGAACATCACCGTGATGTCGTCCATGTCGATGGGCACCACGGAGATGACGTCGCCCCGGCCCCGCGTCAAGTAGCCCTCGCGGACCAGTTGCAGCACCGCATCGCGGATGGGCATCCGGCTGGTGTTGAACTGCTGGCTCAGGCTCTCCTGGCTGATCCGGTCGTCCTCGGTCAACCGGCCGAACAAGATGTCCCGGCGCAACTCGTCGGCGATCTGCACGCTCAGCGGCTCCGGCCGCCGCAGCGCGGTCGAACGCCTGGCTGGGGTAAGCGTCACCTTGGCCGCTCCTTTCGACACCCGCTCACCCGAGACCCGCCTCCCAGGATCGCAGTCCCTTGGCGATCTGCCGACGCATCATCTCAGCCGAGCCGTCGGCCACGCAGATCCGGCGGACCTGCTGCCAGGCCTCGGCCAGCCCCATCTCGTTGGTGAACCCCATCCCGCCGTGGACCTGCACCGCCCGGTCGATGGCCCGGACCGCGGACTCGGTGCAGAACGCCTTCGTCATCGACACCCGGACCCGGTCGGCCTCCCCCCGGTCGAGCGCCCGGGCGCAGTCGAGCCCGGCCAGCCGGGCGGCGTGCACCTCCATCGCCGACTCGGCCAGCGGGAAGGCGACCCCCTGGTTCTCGATGATCGGCCTGCCGAAGGTCACCCGGCTCTCGGCGTAGTCGGCTGCCTTGGCCAGGGCCCACCGGGCCAGCCCGACGGCCCGGGCCGAGTTGTACATCCGGCCCTCCGACACTCCGGCCATGGCCAGCCGGAGGCCGCCGTGCAGATGGCCGACGATGCGGCTCTCGGGCACCGTGCAGTCGCGGAGGCTCACGATCCCCTCGTCGGCCCCGCTGTGCCCGAACATGGGGATGAGGCTGTCGACGGCGAACCCCGGCGTCGCCGTCGGGACGGCGAAGGCCGTGATGCCACCCCGCCGGGCCACCAGTTGCGCACGGTCGGTGACGGCGAACACCACGGCGTGGTCGGCATAGGGCGAGTTCGTGATCCACTGCTTCGTCCCGTTCAGCACCCAGTCGGTCCCGGACGGCGCGGCCTCGGTCCGCATCGCCCAGATGTCCGACCCGGCGTCCGGCTCGGACATGGCGAAGCACATGCTGAGGGTGCCGTCCATCAGGCCGGGGGCCAGCTCCTCCTGCACCTCGGGCGACATGGCCGCCAGCAACGACCCCGGTCCCCGGGCCCAGTGGGCCAGCGCCTGGTAACCGAGCCAGTGGTCGGTCCCGCACGTCCGGAAGACGGCCTCCCAGCCCCGGAACAGCGCCTCGAAGCCGAGCCCGGCGCCGCCCAGGGCGACCGGCACGCACATCGTGTAGTAGCCCGCCCGGGCCGACGCCTGCCGGACCTCCCGCATGAGGCCGAGCACCTCCGGCGTGTACCGCCCGTCCGGCGCGTAGTACGACCGGGGGTCGCGCAGGCCCTCGCCCGCACGGTCGTGGCGGGGGACCACCTCGGTCAGGAGGAAGGCCCGCAGGCCGTCGACCACGTCGTCCAGCTCGCCGCCCGCTCCGGTGCCGGTCATCCCACTCGCCTCCCGGCCGTCCCGCCGGCCCTACAGGCCCTCGACGATGGTGGCGTTGGCCATCCCACCGGCCTCGCACATCACCTGCAGGCCGTACCGGATCTTCCGCGCCTTCATCCAGTGCAGCATCCGGGTCATCAAGATGGCGCCCGATCCGCCGAGGGGATGGCCGACGGCGATGGCCCCTCCGGCCGGGTTGAGGAGCTCGGGGTCGCCCTTCATCTCCTCCAACCAGGCCAACGGCACCGGCGCGAACGCCTCGTTGACCTCGTAGACCCCGATCTGGTCGATGCCCAGGCCGGACCGCTCCAGCACCTTCTTGGTGGCCGGGACCACCCCCAGCAGCATCGTCACCGGGTCGTCGGCGGCCACCGCCCCGGTGTGGAAGCGGGCCAGCGGGGGCCGCCCCAGCCGTTCGGCCATCTCGGGGGTGGTGACCAGCAATGCCCCGGCCCCGTCCGAGATCTGCGACGCGTTCCCGGCGTGGATCACCCCGTCGTCCCGGAACGCCGGCTTCAGCGACGCCATCTGCTCCATGGAGGTGCCCCGCCGGATGCCCTCGTCCTGGCGGAACGATCCCCCCTCGACGGGGACCGGGACGATCTGGCCCTCGAAGGCCCCGCCGTCGGTGGCCGCAGCCGCCAACCGGTGGGAGCGGAGGGCGAACCCGTCGAGCTGCTCCCTCGTCATGCCGTAGCGCTCGGCGACGGTCTCGGCGCCGATGCCCTGGCTGAAGGTCACCGTGCCGTACCGCTCCAGGATGCCCGGACCGTACGGCTTCCCCACCTTCCGGGCGGCGCCCAGGGGCACCAGGCTCATCGACTCCACCCCTCCGGCGATGGCCAGGTCGTAGTGCCCGGCGGCGACGCCGGCGGCGGCGAAGTGCAACGCCTGCTGGCTGGAACCGCAGGCCCGGTCGACCGTGGTGCCCGGCACCGACTCCGGCCACCCGGCCGACAGGACGGCCAACCGGCCCACGTTCGAGGACTGCTCCCCGATCTGGGTCACGCACCCCCAGATGACGTCGTCCACCATCTCCGGCTCGATACCGGTGCGGTCGGCCAGGGCCCGGAGCACCAGGGCCGAGAGCTCGACCGGGTGCACCTCGGCCAGGGTGCCGTTGCGCCGGCCGATCGGCGTCCGCACCGCGTCCACGATCACGACCTCACGCATGGTGCCTCCTCGTTCTCTCCTCATTCAGCGGGCGTACCTCGGCAGGGGCGTTCATCGGTTCCTCCACTCCGGCGGCCGCTTCTCGGTGAACGCCGCCGCCCCTTCCCGGGCGTCCTCGGACGCGAACACCATCTCCGCCAGCGGTCGCTGGACGGCAAACGCCTCCTCCAGGGTACGGCCCTCGGTGGTGCGGACGATCTCCTTCGAAGTGGCCACCGCCAGCGGCCCGTTGGCGGCGATGGCCGACGCCAGCTCCCGGGCGCCGTCGAGGGCCCGGCCCTCGGCGGTCACCCGGTTGACCAGGCCGACCTCCGCCGCCCGGGTCGCCGACATCGGCTCCCCGGTCAGCACCATCTCCAGGGCGACCGCCCGGGGGACCAGCCGGGGCAGCCGCAGCAGGCCGCCGGCCCTGGGCACCAGCCCCCGCTTCACCTCGGGCAGCCCGAAGCGGGCGGAAGCCGACGCCACCACCAGGTCACAGGCCAGCACCAGCTCGAACCCCCCGGCCAGGGCCCAGCCCTCGACGGCGGCGATCAGCGGCTTCAGCGGCGGCCGTTCCGTCAGACCACCGAAGCCTCGGCCCGGGAGGGAGACGACCTCCCCCTGCAGGAAGGCCCGCAGGTCCATCCCGGAGCAGAACGTCCCCCCGGCCCCGGTCAGCACGCCGACGTGCAGGTCCGGCCGGCGGTCGAGCTCGTCGAGGAAGCCGGCCACGGCCTCGGAGACCGCCCGGGTGACGGCGTTCTTCGCTTCGGGGCGGTTGAGGGTGATGACCGCAACGCCGCCGACGGCTTCGAACAGCACCTCGCTCATCGTGGCGGCATCCTGATGGCACCGTCCAGCCGGACGGTCTCCCCGTTGACGTAGGGGTTCTCGAGCAGGGCCACCGCCATCCGGGCGTAGTCGTCGGCCGCCCCCAACCGCTTCGGATGGGGCACCGCCGCCGCCAGCCCTTCACGGATGTCGGGTCGCAGGCGCCCGAGCATCGCCGTGTCGAAGATGCCGGGAGCGATCGTGTTCACCCGGATCTGCCGGCTGGCCAGGTCCCGGGCGGCCACCAGGGTGATACCGTGCACCGCCGCCTTCGAGGCGGTGTAAGACGTCTGGCCGATCTGGCCGTCGAAGGCCGCCGCCGAGGCGGTCAGCACGCACGCGCCGCGGTCGCCGTCCGACGGCTCGTTGTGGATCATCCGGGCGGCGGTCAACCGGAGCACGTTGTAGGTCCCGAGCAGGTTCACCCGGACGACCTCGGTGAAGGTGTCCAGCGCGCCGGGGTTCCCGTCGCGGTCAACGATCCTCACGCGGTCACCTCCGCGCCCGGCGCAGTGCACCAACGCCCGCAGCGGGCCGCCCCGCTCGGCTTCGTCCAGGGCGGCGTCCACCGCGGCCTCGTCGGTGACGTCGGCCTCGACGAACGAGACGCCCCGCCCCACCAGCTCGTCCAGCTCCGACGACCGGGCCAGGTCCACCGCCACCACGCCGGCACCGCCTTCGGCGAGCCGCCGCACCGTGGCCAGCCCGAGGCCGGAGGCGCCCCCGGTGACGACCGCCCGTGCTCCTTCGATGCGCATCCCTCTCGCTCCCTACAGGCCGATCGACCTACAAGCCGATCGACTTGCTGATGATGGATTTCATGACCTCGCTGGTGCCGCCGTAGATCCGCGTCACCCGGGCGTCCGCGTAGAGGCGGGCGATCGGGTAGTCGGTGACGTAGCCGTAGCCGCCGAACATCTGCAGGCAGCGATCCACCGCCCGTCCCTGCAGCTCGGTGCAGAACAGCTTCACCTTGGCCGCGTCGGCCGGGTCCAACTCGCCGGCGTCGAGGGCACCGATGGCCCGGTCGATCAGCGCCTCCCCCGCCTCGACCTCGGTGGCCACGGCGGCCAGCTCGAACTTGGTGTTCTGGAAGTCGGCCACCCGCCGGTCGAAGACCCGCCGTTCCCGGACGTAGCCGACGGTGGCCGCCAACGCCGCCTTGGCCGCCGCCAGCGAACCGGCGGCGATCGACAGGCGCTCCTGGGCCAGGTTCTGCCCCAGGTAGGAGAAGGCCTCGTGCTCCTCGCCAAGGCGGTTGGCGACCGGCACCTGGACGTCGTCGAAGAAGAGCTCGGCGGTGTCCTGCACCTCCAGGCCGATCTTGGGGAGGTTCCCCCCCCTGACGAACCCCGGCGTCCCGTCCTCGACCACCAGGAGGGTGAGCCCGTCCCGCCGGTTCGCCGGGTCGCGCCGCGTCCGGGCGACCACGACCACCAGGTCGGCCACCAGCCCGCCGGTGATGAACGTCTTCGACCCCTTCAGCCGGTAGACGTCGCCGTCCCTTTCGGCCACGGTCGAGATGCCCGCCAGGTCGGACCCGGTTCCGGGCTCGGTCATGGCGATCGCCGTGACCAGCTCGCCGGCCGCGATGCCCGGCAGCCAGCGCCGGCGCTGCTCCTCGTCGGCGAACCGCAGGAAGTACGGCAGGACGATGTCCATGTGGCACCGCAGGGGACCGGTGGCCACCTGCGCCAGGGCCACCTCCTCTTGGAGGAGGGCCCGGTAGCTGTAGCTGGGCTCTCCCCCGCCGCCGTACTCGACGGGAATGGAGATCCCGGTGATCCCGGCCGCGGCTGCCTGCCGGAAGAACTCCTTCGGGACCCGGTGGGCTGCCCGCCATTCCTCGAAGTTCGGCACCACCTCGGCCTGGAGGAACCGCCGGACCATCGACCGGAATTGCTCGTGCTCCTCCGTCCACCAGGCCCGCCTCATGGTGGACCCGGCGCCGGGGCGCGCCGGGAGGGCCCCTGGACGTTCTCCGACCCGTTCACCAGTACGAACCCCTTCGTCCCGGCCCTGCCGAGA
This sequence comes from Acidimicrobiales bacterium, assembly GCA_035547695.1. GTDB lineage: Bacteria > Actinomycetota > Acidimicrobiia > Acidimicrobiales > RAAP-2 > DASZUK01. The sequence goes on along the minus strand of DASZUK010000015.1, from coordinate 156,866 downwards.
TCTCCCCTATTGCACGAAATATCCACGATCACTGATGATCTATAGTTACCGTATCCTGTATACGACATGGCGTCAAGAACGGTCTTCTGGGCCGGAGACTTACGGAGGAGGCCGGCAGAATGAACGTGGACGGACGGCTCGACCAGGAGCCGTCGCTGACCGAGGAGAGCGCCCGGGCCGCCGAGATGGCCGGGTACGCCGGGGTGCGGACGACGGAGGCGGCCCGGGACCCGTTCATCCCCCTGGCCGTCGCGGCCACCGTGACCGGGCGGCTGGAGCTGTCGACGGCGATCGCGGTGGCGTTCGCCCGGAGCCCCATGAACCTGGCCGGCCTGGCCAACGACCTGCACCAGCTCTCCGAGGGCCGGTTCACCCTCGGGCTCGGCTCCCAGGTGGCGGCCCACATCACCCGGCGGTACTCCATGCCATGGTCCCGGCCGGCGGCCCGGATGCGGGAGCTGGTGCTCGCCATCCGGGCGATCTGGCACAGCTGGGCCACCGACGAGACGCTCGACTTCGAAGGGGAGTTCTACACCCACACCCTCATGACCCCGTTCTTCAGCCCGGGACCAAACCCCTACGGGAACCCGAAGATCCTCGTGGCCGCGGTCGGCCCGCAGATGGCCGCGGTGGCCGGCGAGGTGGCCGACGGCCTGCTCGCCCACGGTTTCACCACCGAGCGGTACCTCCGCGAGGTCACCCTGCCGGCGATGGAGCAGGGGGCGGGGCGGGGCGGTCGGCGGCGCGAGGACCTCACCGTGTCCTACGGCGGCTTCCTGGTCACGGGACGCACCGACGAGGACGTCGCCCGCGCCACCCGGGCGGTCAAGGAGCAGATCGCCTTCTACGGGTCCACCCGGGCCTACCGACCGGTGTTGGAGCTGCACGGCTGGGGCGACCTCCAGCCGGAGCTGGCCGAGTTGGCCCGGCGGGGCGCCTGGGAGTCCATGGCGGACGCCATCGACGACGAGGTGCTCGCCGCCTTCTCCCTCGTCTGCCCTCCGGAGGAGGTGGCGCCCCTCGTCCTGCGCACGTTCGGGGACATCGTGGACCGGTTCAGCTTCTACACGCCCTACGAGGTCGACCCCGCCCTCTGGCGGGAGGTGCTGCCTCAGTTGCACCGTGCCGCGGCACGGCCGGAGCGGTGACCGTCGGCCGGACAGGCCCATATTGACCGGCCGAATCCGGGTTCGAACGGGCCATGTCGACGGGAACAAAGTTTCGGAAAGCGTTGGCTGGTCCGGGTAGAATTGGCATGAAAATCGAGGTGAGAGGGGATCGTTGTGATCAAACTGCACCACGTCAACGTCGTCAGCCACGACGTCGTCGGCCTGGATCGCTTCTACCGGACCGCCCTCGGCCTCGAGCGGATGGCGCCGTTGCCGGTGAAGAACCTGCAGGGCTACAACGACGGGAGCGCCGGGGCCGCCAAGCAGCCCGCCCTCTTCGTCGCCGCCGGCCCGGACCCCGACGAGCTCCAGATGCACCTCTGCGCGCCCGACCCCTACCTGGGGGAACGCTACGGGCACACCGTCAACCCGGTGGCCCGTGGCCACATCGCCTACCGGTGCGACGACATCGAGGCGGCCAAGCGGCGGCTGGAGGCGGCGGGTATCCCGTACTCGGACTATGGCCAGTGGGCCATTCCGGGGTGGCACCAGATCTTCTTCTACGACCCGGTCGGCACGGTGGTGGAGATCCACCAGGTGGTCTCCTGACCCGGCGGACCCGTCAGGGCAGCAGGGCGGAGGCGCCGCAGGTCACCTCGTAGGTCGCCCCGCTGATCTCGGCCGAGTCCTCGTCGGCCAGGAACGCCACGACCCGGGCCACCCGTTCCGGCTCGATCCAGGGCGTGGGGACGACGTTCATGGCCGCATACCGCTCTCGGAGGACCTCCTCCGGCGGGTCATCGAGATCGGGGCAGAACAACCGGTACATGGCCTCGTTGTGCAGCATCGGCGTCGCCACGTTGGTCGGGCACACCACGTTGGCGGTGACGCCGGCATCGGCGACCTCGATCGCCACGCTCTTCATGAAGCCGATCACCCCGAACTTGGCTGCCGTGTAATGGCTCAGGTTCGGGGTGCCCTGCCGGCCGGCACGTGACGAGACGGCGATGAGCCGGCCGTAACGCTGCTCGCGCATGGTGGGGAGGAGGGCCTGGACGGTGTTGAAGACCCCGGTGAGGTTGACGTCGATCATCTCCTGCCACTGCACCTTCGGCAGCTCCCACGACTTGCCGAAGGTGCAGATCCCGGCGTTGGCGACGCCGATGTCGATCCGTCCGAGCTGATCGACCCCCTGCTGCACCAACCCGGCCAGGGCGTCGGCGTCACGGACGTCGGCCAGGCCGCTCAGGCAGCGCCGGCCCAGGCCCTCGACCAGCTTGCGGGTCTGCTCCAGCTCGTCGGGCGCCGGGAGGTCGTAGGGCACCGTCGTCAGGCCCACCGGCCCGTCGGTGACGACGACGTCGGCGCCCGCTTCCGCCAGGGCGACCGCATGTGCCCGCCCCTGCCCTCTGGCCGCCCCCGTCACGAAGGCCACCCGCCCGGCCAACCGTCCCTTCATGGCGGCTCCTTCCGTCTCGGCCATCTACCGACCCACCAATCGGGCCGCACCGCCGCGGGCCGCCCGGAAGGCACCGAGCACCCGTTGCCGGCCGTGCCCGCTGAGGGCCACCGCCACGATCAGCGCCGCCCCTTCGAACACGTTCGGTATCCAGATCGGGCCGCCCACCATCAGGATCCCGGTGTCGCCGACCCCGAGGAGCAGGATCGCCAGGCCGGTCCCCCAGGCGTTGAAGCGGCCCGGGAAGATCTGGGTGGAACCCAGGAACGCACCGGCGAAGGCCGGAAGAAGGTACGAGAGCCCGGCGTCCGGCGACGCCCCGCCGACCTGGCCGGTGAGGATCATGCCGGCGATGGCGGCACAGACGGCGGCGATGCAGAGGGCGATCACCTCCAACCGCTTCACCCGGATCCCGCTCAGGATCGACACGTCCTTGTCGAACCCGATCGAGTACCACTGGCGGCCCATCTGGGATCGCCCGAGCCAGCAGGCCAGGATCACCAGCACCACGAGGCAATACAGCACCGGGATGGTGAAACCGTGGAGGCTGGCCGTCGCCGTCACCAGGCTGAACGTCCCCGACACCCCGTTCGAGATGGTGACGTCGCCGGAGATGCCGATCGTGATGGCGAACAGGATCGAACCCGACCCCAGGGTGGCGATGAGGGAAGGGATCTCCATGACCACCACGAGGAACGAGTTCACCAGGCCCACCCCGGCCGCCATCAGCAGCGTCAGGATGATGACCACCACGGCAGGGAGGGACGTGTGGCCGAGAAGGAACGCCGAGAACACCCCGGACAACCCGAGCATGTACCCGACGGACAGGTCGAACAAGCCGGCGGCCAACGGCACGATCACCGCCAGGGCCACGATGCCGCTGACCGAGTTCTCGTTGAGGACGGTGGTGAACGTGTTGTACGTCGGGAACTGGCTCGGCTGGAGGATGCTGAAGAGGGCGATCAGCACGATGATGATGTAGACCGCGCTGATGCGCTCGAACGAGTACCACCGCCGTCCCCGGTCCCGTTCGCTCGGGAGGCCGCCCGCCTCCAGTGTCTGGGACCCCTGGCTGGTCCCCAACTGCGCGGCATCGATCCCTGTGCTGGCCTGAAACGCCACCGCCGAACCCCTCCTCTACGGTCCCCGAGTGCCGGCCACTCCCGTCCGGCTCTCCTTTTCCAGCCCGCCCCTTTTCCGGGCCACCCTTTTTCCGGGCCACCCCGAAAGGCGCCGCCCCGAGACGGCGACCGGTCACGGGCCGGCGGGGCCCGTGACCGGTCACTCGACTGTCCGGGCGGCGGCGGCAGTACCTGCCGCTCATCCCGGGACTGCTGGTCCTCCTGCTACTTCTTCTTCACTCCCCACAGCTTCTTGAACTGTGTCTCGTAGGTCGGCACCGAGGTGTCCAGTGTGCTCTGGCCCTTGGCGCTCTGCTGGTTCACGATCCACAGGGGCACCGTTGTGGCGTTGGTGTCCGGCTTGATCGACTTGTGGTTGAGCTTGCGGATCACCAGGTCAACGGCACGCCACATCCACTCCTGCCAGTTCTCCTCCACCGTGGCCGCTCCCAGGGTGTTGGCCTTGATGTAGCCGAGGTACGGCTGCGTCGTGTCCTGGGTGACCATCACCTTGATGTTGTTGGCCATGCCGGCGGCCGTCAGCGCCTGTGGCAGCCCGTTGGCCACTGTGGCGAAACCGACGGCGAGGGCGTTCACTGTGTGATGCGACTGCAGGTACCCGACCACCGCCGAACCGACCTGGCTGGTGCCGATGTCGGCATTGGGGATTGTCAGCGTCTGCAGGTCACAGGAGGAGCAGACCTTGCCGAACTCCGCCTTGAAGCCGTCGTACTCCGTGCCGACGATCGGGAACCCCGGCGTGTTGACGAAGAGGGTATGGGTGGATGTGGAGCTCCCCATCTTGCTGGTGGTGTAGTCGGCCATCGCCTTGCCGTACAGGGTGAACGACGGGATCGAGTTGATCGTCGCCGTGATGCCGTTGCCCGGTGTTGTCGCGACCGAGCCCATGATCACCGGGATCTTCGCTGCCGCCAGTTGCGAGATCTGCTTGTTCATGATCGACCGAGGGAAGCCGGTGCCGATCACCGCCGTCGGGTGCAGGTTCACGGCCTGGGTCCAGGCATTGGACACTGTCGACGGGTTGGCGCCCGACCCGGCGTTGATGATCTTCAGGTTCCAGCCGAGGGCGTCGGTGGCGTCCTTCAGGTACTGGCCCAGGATCACACAGGCCTGGATCGAGCACTCGACGAAGGCGATCGTCTTCTTCTTCGGGATCGGCCCGGGAGAGACGGTCACTCCGATGTGGGTCGGGCGCTTCTCCCACTTGGCCACCTGTGCGTTGACGCTTGTGGCGGCCCAGGCGCCGGTGGTCGCGCCGAGCACCAAGGAGCCGGTGATCACCCCGGTGCCGACCACCTTGGCCAGCCCGGCGCGCCTCGCGCCGCGGCTCCGTTCCTTCCAACCCAACATGGGACCCCCTTGTCCACCGATCACTCGGCTCTTGTTCGTCGTTGATTGATGCTTCGGTACAGCTACCACAATTGGCCGGACTCCAGCAGGCATTTATTTCTCACTTCTCGACCAACCTCTATAGACACAGTTCTCCCGCGATCATCATTGATCATCGGTCCCTGACGACAGCCCGCCGGACCTTCGATGTTCGCGATAACCGCAAGAAGTACGGGCCTGCTCGATACTCCCGATCCGCTAGATATCCTAATCCTAACGTAATGTTTTCGTCAATAGCCCTTCACAAGATCATCGAGAATTCCTCCCTCAGTGATGCCGCACAATGAGAAATAAACCACGGCACCTTTCTGGATGTCCTGGTCAAAATGGTGTAGCGGTAATGTGCACGAAGTCGCCCTCGTGCCCCTCCCAGCCCTTCGAAGGTCACGCGACGCCCTTGAAGGGCCACGCGACGTCAGTACGCAGACTTGATGGTGCCCCCCTCCGCTCGCTGGGCGGCGCCGGTCACCGCCGAGGAACGCTCCGAGCAGAAGAAGGCGATCACCGCCGCCACCTCCTCGGGATCGGCGAACCGCCCGTTGAGCGTGTCGGCCAGGAACCCTCCGGGCTCGAAGAACGCCCGCTTCACCTCCTCGACCGGGCGGCCTTCGGGGTTGGCCTGATCCAGGAACGAGGCCGCCCCCTCGGTCCAGGTGGGACCGGCGATGACCGTGTTGACCTTGACCCCGGTGCCCCGGGTCAAGACGGCCAGGCCGCGGCCGAGGGCGATGACGGCCGCCTTGGCCACCGAGTACGGCATCATGTCCGGGTTGACCTGGATGCCGTAGTCGGACGACACGAAGACGATCCGGCCCCAGTCCCGTTCCAGCATCGCCGGGAGGAACCGCTGGGCCAGCCGGGCGCCGGCCAGCAGGTTGGTCTCGAGGCTCTGGTGCCAGTCGTCGTCGGTCAGGTCGAAGTAGGACTTCACCCAGTAGACGGCGGCGTTGCAGACCAGCACGTCCGGAGCGCCCACGGTGCCGACCGCCTCGGCAATGGCCGTCGGGGCGGCCGGATCGGACAGGTCGCCGGCCACGCCGTGGACCTCCCCGCGGCCTTCCAGCCGGTGGACGGCGTGGTCGACGGTGGCTTGGCTGCTGCCGTGGACGAACACGGAAGCTCCTTCATCGAGGAGCGCTCCGGCCACGGCGTGCCCGATCCCCTTGGTGGCCCCGGTGACCACCGCCAACCGGCCCTTCAGCCCGAGGTCCACGAGGCCTACTTGACGGTCGAGCCGGCGTCGACGGGCAAGGCGATCCCGGTCACGTACCGGGCGTCGTCGGATACCAGCCAACTGATGGCCGCGCTGACGTCGCCCGGCTCGATGAGGCTGACGTCGAGGAGGTTGAGGGCGGCCAGGCCGGGCTCGGCGTCGGACAGGGAAGGCGAGCCGAGGTCTGGCCGGAACAGGGCATAGAGGGCGTCGTTCTTGATCATGGTGGTGCCGACGGCGGTGGGGCAGATGGCGTTGACCCGGATGCGGTAGGGGGCCAGCTCGTGGGCCAGGGTCCGGACCAGGCCGATGACCCCGTGCTTGGCCGTGGTGTAGTGGACGTTCCCGGTGGTGGCCTTCAGCCCGATGGAGGAGCTGGTGACGGTGATGGCCCCGCCGGTCCCCTGCTCGATCATCGTGGGCACCACGGCCTTGGCCGTCTTCCACTGGCCGGTCAGGTTGACGTCGATCATGGTCTGCCACGTCTCCTCGTCGAGCGACCACGAATCGGTCGACAGCGACCAGATGCCGGCGTTGGCCACCAGGATGTCGATGTGGCCGAAAGCCTCCTTGGCCAGGTCCACCGCCCTGCCGAGCTCGTCGAGGCTCCGCACGTCGGCGGTGGCGGTCACGCAGCGGCGACCGGCCTTCTCGACCAGCGCTGCGGTCTCGGCCAGCTCGTCCGCCGTGCCCAGCGGGTAGGGGACGGTCGTTGTGTCGGCACAGACGTCGACGGCGACGACATCGGCGCCGTCCTCGGCCAATCGGACGGCGTGTGAACGGCCCTGCCCCCGGGCCGCGCCGGTGACGAAGGCGACCTTTCCCTGCAATTTGGACACCTGGCTCCCTCCCATCTGCTCTTCGTCTCTCCGTTCGTTCGATCGGTCGGTCTGGGTCTGCGAGCCGGGACCGTCAGCCGGCATTGAAATGGACGGCCTTCACCTGGCAGTACTCGCGGACCCCCTGGACCCCGTACTCCCGGCCGATCCCCGACCGCTTGTACCCGCCGAAGGGGGCCCAGGAGCTCATGCGGCCGCTGCCGCCGTTCAAGGTGACCTGTCCGGTCCGCAGCCGCAGGGCCAGCTCGAAGGCCGTGCCGGAGTCCTTGGAGAAGATGGCCCCCGAGAGCCCGAAGACCGAGTCGTTGGCGATGGCCACCGCCTCGTCGTCGGAGTCGAAGCCGGCCACGACGGCCACCGGGCCGAAGATCTCCTCCTGGGCCACCCTCGACGCGTTGTCCACGCCGGTCACGATGGTGGGCTCGTAGAAGAACCCCCTGGTCAGCCCGTCGGGCCGGCGACCGCCGATGACCACTTCGGCCCCGTCGTCTCGAGCCTCGTCCACGTAGTGCTCCACCCGACGGCGCTGGGACTCACGGATCAACGGTCCCATGGTCGTTCCGTCCGACGCCGGGTCACCGAGCCGGACGGCCTGCGAGTACTGCACCATGAGGTCGAGGAACTGCGGCCGGACGGCGTTGTGCACCAGGTGCCGGGTGCACAGGCTGCAGCCCTGGCCGGCCTGCAAGGTGTACTGGTCGACAGCGAACCGGGCGGCCGCCTCGAGGTCGGCGTCCTCGCGCACGATCAGGGCCGACTTGCCGCCGAGCTCCAGGACGACCTTCTTCAAGGTATCGGCGCCCTGATGGCTCACCGCGACGCCGACGGTGTCCGAACCGGTGAAGGTGACGAGGTCCACCCGGTGGTCGGAGGTCAGGGCCTGGCCGACGTCGGTGCCGCCGGTGACCACGTTGAGGACTCCCGCCGGGATCCCGGCCTGCTCGGCGGCCTCGGCCAACACGAACGCCTCCAGCGGCGTGAACGGGGACGGTTTCAGGACCACGGTGTTGCCCATGGCCATGGCCGGGGCGATCTTGGCCACGTCGATCAGGAACGGGAAGTTGAAGGGCGTGATGGCGGCGACCACGCCGTAGGGCTCGTACACCTGCACCTGGCTCCCCAGCAGCCGGCCGCCGCTGGGGCGGTCGGTCAGGTCGTAGGGAAGGGGCTCCACGTTCGGCCAGGCCGCGGCTTCGGCGAAGAAGCGGAAGTGGGCCAGCGTCGTGTCGACGTGCAGGCCGGTGGCCAACCCCCTGGGGGCACCGGTCTCGGTCATGACCAGGTCGACGATCTCCTCCCGCCGCGCCGTGAGGACGTCCAGCATCCGCAGCAGGGCTGCCGACCGCTCGGCCCCGGACAGGTGCGGCCAGGGCCCCTCCTCAAATGCCCGGCGGGCGGCCGTCAGCGCGGCCTCGCACTCGGCCATGCCGCCTACCGGCAGCGAGGCGACGACCTCCTCGGTCGCCGGATTGAGGACGTCGTCGGTGACGCCACCCGACGGCGACACCCAGTCGCCGTCGATGTACAACGCCCCCTTGTGGTCGAGCCCGGCCAACGCCATCACGAACCTCCGGTCGTCACTTCGTCCAGTAGTTCCCGCCTGGTCATCACGGCCGTGATGACCCGTTCGTTCATCTCCGATCGCTCCACCTCGCCGATGATCGATCCCCCGCCGAGGACGATGGTCCGGCTGCACATGGCGATGAGATCGTCCAGGTCGGACGACGCCACCAGCACGGCCAGGCCATGCTGGGCGTACCGACGGACGATGCGGAAGATCACTTCCCGGGACCCCACGTCGACGCCGAGCGTCGGCTCGTCGATCACCGCCACCTTCGGGGAGGCGACCGAGAGCCACTTGGCCAGCATCAGCTTCTGCTGGTTGCCGCCGCTGAACTCGGTGAACCGGAGATCGGGATTGCGGGGGCGGACGTCGAACTCCTCCATGTGCCCCAACGCCGCCGACCGCTCCGCCCGGGGATGCACGACTCGGCTGCGGCCCGCCCGGTGGCGGCCCTCGAGGAAAAGGTTCTCCGCCGCCGTGAACCCGCCGATCCCGGTCCGCCCGTCGCGGTTGCCGAGCACCAGGACGACGCCGAGGGACCGCAGGATCGAGGGGTCGGGCTTCGGGACCAGCTCGCCGTCGATCCACATCTCCTTCGACCCGGCTCCGCCGACGGAGCCCACGGCCCGGAGGATGTCCTCGCGGCCGGACCCGTTGAGCCCGGCCACACCGACGATCTCCCCGGGATGGAGGTCGATGTCGACGCCGTTCAGGGTGCCGCTGTGCAGCCCGACGAGCCGGAGGACCGGCTGGGTGGCCGAAGGGGGTCGGGTGGCCGCCCCGGTCGCCCCGGGGGCTGTCCCCGTTCCCGGCGCCGTCCCCGTTCCCGGCGCCGTGGCCGGTGGCTCGGCGTCGGCACTGGCGTCGGCATCCGAAGCCTCGGTGGTCTCCCGGCGCATGATGCTGGCGTCCTCGCCCAGCATGTGCTCGATCAGGGAAGACCGCTTGATGTCGTTGCCGGATAGGTTCGCCACCACCTGTCCATCCCGGAGCACCGTGACCGTCCCGCAGAGGCTGGTGATCTCGCCCAGCCGGTGGCTGACGTAGACAATCCCGATGCCCGACGCCGATAGTCCCCGCAGCACGGCGAAGAGGTGCTCCACCTCTCGCCCCGGCAGCGCGGAGGTGGGCTCGTCGAGGACCAACAAGCGCACCTCGCCGCTGCTCTCGTCGAGAGCCCGGGCGATGGCCACCGCCGTTCGCTCGACGGCCTTCAGCTCCCCCACCGGGCGGCGGATGTCGACCGGCATCCCGACCCGGTCGATCAGGTTCTGGACCTTCTTGTCCTGGCTCGACCAGTTGATCTGGCCGAGCCGGCGTACGAACCCGGTTCCCACCCCGATGTTCTCGGAGGCCGTGAACTGCGAAACGAGCCCGAGCCGTTGGTGCACGAACCGCAACCCCATGGCGTAGCTCGCCCTGGGGTCCCCGAGGCCAAGGGGGTGGCCACCCACGGTGACCACGGCGCCGTCCTCGGGCTCGACCAGGCCGGCGAGCACCTTGATGAGGGTGGACTTGCCGGCGCCGTTCTGCCCCACGAGGCCACAGATCTCGCCGCTCCCCACCTCCAGGGCCACATCCCTCAGGACCCGGGCGCGGCCATAGATCTTGTTGACGTTGGCCGCCTTCAGGAGAATCGGGTCGGCTTCGGTCACGATGACCGGGTGACTCCCCTCCACCTGCACCGGTTCCCCCTCTTCCCATCACCGCCTCGGGGCCGGTGGAATCCCGCCGCCAAGAAGGTGTCCCGTACGTAACCACTGCGCCCGCCAGGCGGGCTCCGGCCCGAAGGCATCCGCCGCCCGCCCGGGTCACCGGGGCGGGCGGCGGATGCTCCTCATCAGTCGAGGGGCGGCACGTGCTCCAGGTGGGCCACCGCGTTGTTCTCCTTGGCCAGTTGATAGAGGGTCTCCCCGTCCACGATGCTGTTGACCACGCCGTTCTCGTCCAGTCCGGCGATCGGGCCGCGCATCACACCGAACATCGTGAATTCCTCTGTCTCGTTGTACGGCTCGTGGATGGTGCCCGCCGGCTCGTACATGTAGTGGTGCGGCCCCACCCGGCCCATGGCGTAGCCCCAGTGCCCGGTGAGGTTGTAGATCTCGAGGTGGCCGATGTGCTTGTGCAGCGGCGCCGTCGGCGCACCGGCGACGGTCTTGAACATGACCGTCGCCCCACCGTTCTGCTCGTCCAGGCGGAGCAGCCTGAAATAGGTGCCCACCATGGGGAACGGGGTCCAGGGAATGGTCTCGACGTCGACCAGCATCGCTCCGGGCTTCTCCACCGCCTCGACCGTGGTGCCGCCCGGAGGCTGCAGGTAACGCAACGAACTCGACGCCTCGACGTCGTTCTCAGTAATGGCCATGGTCCACTGTCCTTTCGTCTTGTCCCGGAATGCGACCGTCTCGACGGGTCAGGCCGAGCGCCGGCCGGCCGGCCCCAAAAGAACCAGATGACGCGCCGCGCCAACCGACTCGATACGGCCGTCGGCTCCCCCGAGGTCCCCGCCCATCCGTTTACCGTATACCGTATACATCAATACAACAGTAACTGATGCCCTTCTCCGGGTCAAGGCTCGCCGTGGCGGCACCTTGGTGGTTCCGGCGTGAGAGCACCACGGCCGGCGAGGGGTTGGGGCCCCCAGGCGGACGATGACCACGAGCGGTGGATCGGGCGTCGACGCTCCGTCGACCGGCTCCGATCAACGAGTCATGATCGAGCGGTAGTTGGGAGTGACGTTGGGGCGAGCCAGCGGAAGGCCACGTCGACGTGGCAACGCCGTTCTATCTCGCCCGAGCTGGTCACCCCGGTCGAGTAGCCGTAGAGGAGGAGCTTCGGCATCAAGCGAGGGTCGTAGGGAGGAGCACCCGACGCCTCGATGTAGGAGGCGTAGATGACATCGAGACCGAGCAGGTGGTCCACCACCTCGGCGATGAACCGGGCCTCGTGGTCCTCGGGCAGTCAGTCGTCGAGCGAGGGCGGCAGGAGGAACGACTGGGCCGTGTCGTAGGTCAAGAAGGTCTTCGCCGCACCCGCCGGCGTCTTGGCCCTTGGCGGTGCCGGCTCTGTGTCGCCCACCTCGAACAGCGGCTCTTCGACGGCAAGGGAGGTCATGGGACGATGCTCACCGAGACGAGGGGTCAGTGGTGGATTCTGATCCACGGTCCTAGCCTTCTCGGCGCCGGACTTCCTCGATCCCGGCGGATCCCGGCCTCGCCGACCACCACCGCCCAGCGCTCGACGTAGGTGCGGCTCCGGAATTGCCAGCCGTGCTCGGTGGCGCACACGACGTCGAGGTAGGCACCACCGGTCATCTTGCCGTCCCTCACCAGGATCGACTTGCTGCGGACGTGCACTCCGTCGTCGTCCTCTCCGTCGACCACCGTGCAGAGGACGTGGTGGGCCAGCGGATGGTCGTAGCCAGTCCAGGCGGCGACGATGTCGTCACGGCCCTGGTGACGGGGCAACCCCACAGCCGACACGTCGAACACCGCGTCGGCCAGGAACAGCTCTCCCAGGCGGTCCCACTCCCGGTCGTCCACCACATGGCAGTAACGGTGGAGCAGTTGCTCGATCTCCACCACCTGGCTCACGCCGACGGGCCGCATGCCCCCTCACCCCTCTCCTGGCCGGTGCCCATGTACAGCAGTTGCAGGGCGTACAGCAGCGCCGGCTCCTCGCTGCCGACCACCCCGACCTCGATCTCGAAGGTGACCAGCGTCCCCTTCGGCCGCCGCTCCGCCCGGAGGACCTGGCAGCGGGCGCGAAGCGCCGAGCCGGCCGGGACCGGGGCCAGGAACCGGACCCGCTCGGCCCCGTAGTTCGGGGCGCTCGAGTACCCGACGATCCGCTCCAGCCCCGGCGGGGCCATCGGGGGGATCAGGGCGACGACGAGGAAGCGGTGCCGGTGGTCGCCGGTCAACGCGGCGAACCGGTCGACCATCTCCGGGGTGACCTCGACCGCCTCCCCCCATGCGCCGACCTCGCCGGCCAGGGCGTTGATGCCGTCGACGTCGTCGAACCGTACCTGCTCCACTCGTGCGCTCCCCCGCCCGGCATGATCTCGCCCGGACATCCTTTGCCGCCGGCGCCGACACCACCGGACGCCCGTCCTGCCCAGCGGGATCCCGGCCCGCCACCCGCCGTCCTGGTCCCGTCCAGCGGGACGGTGCCCCTGACACCGCCCCCTATCCGGTGCACGGTGCCTTGCGCCCGTTCCGCCGCCGGCGACGACCGGCCGCGGCGAGCGGGCCGACCGATACTGCGAACCACGAGGAGGGTCGCCCGTGAACATCCACGTCAGCTACGCCCCCGCCTCCCTCCTCGAGGCCGTGGGCTCCCGGGTCGACCCCGAACAGGCCGCCGTCGTCTGCGGGCCGGCCAGGCGCTCCTGGGGCGAGCTTCGGGCCCGGACCGGGCTGGTGGCGGCCCTGCTGGTCCGGCACGGCCTGGCAGGGCGCAACGTGGGGATGATGCTGCACAACGGGCCCGAATTCCTCGAGGTGTTCTTCGCCCTGTCCGCCGTCGGCGGCACCCCGTTCAGCGTCAACACCAGGTACACCCGGTCGGAGCTGGCCGAGCTGTACGCGTCGCTCGACGGGGCCGCCCTGGTCTACTCCGGCGACATGGCGGCGACCGTCCGGGAAGCCCTCCCCTTGTTGCCCCGACCGCCGCGCCTGCTGCTCCAGGTCGGAGGGACCGCCGGGGCCGTGCCCGGTGCGGTGCTCTACCAGGAGGAGCTGGACCGGCCCACACTGGAGCCGCTGGCGCCGACGACATACTCCTGCTCCTCCGAGGACCGGGTCATCAGTTGCACGGGAGGGACCACCGGACCGGCCAAGGGGGTGGTCTGGCGGGTGGACGACTTCTTCGTCACCAATTGCTGGGGCCACGACCTCGTCTCGGACACCGCCGAGCCGGCGGCGGCGGCGGTCGACCGGGCCCTGGCCGATCCCCGCCGGTCGATCTGCCCGGCGCCCATGGTGCACATCGCCTCGCTGGCCATGGCCCTGATGGCCATCTACAGCGGCGGAACGGCGTTGGTCCTGCCGACCGACGTCCCGTTCTCCGCCGCCGAGTACTGCCGCCTGATCGAAGACGAGCGGGCCACCGACGGGGTGTTCATCGGGGACACCCTCGGGGTGCCCATCGCCCAGGAGCTGGACCGGCGACCGTACCGGTTGGACAGCCTCCGGCTGCTGATCGCCGGCGCCGCCATCATCTCGCCGACCACCAAACGCCGCATCCTGGCCCACCTGCCCTGGATCGAGATCCTGGACTCGATGGGGTCCACCGAAACCGGGCTGCAGGCCATCGCCCGGGCCACCAAGGACGGCATCGGGCGGACGTACACCGTGCTGCCCGGCAACGACATCCTCGACGAGCACGGCGGGCCGGTGGCCAACGGGGAACGCGGGTACCTGGCCCGCACCGAGCACTGCGCCCTCGGCTACTACGGCGACCCGGCCCGGTCGTTCGAGTGCTTCCGCCAGCGTCCCGAGGGCCCGTTCACCATCACCGGCGACCTGGTGCAGATGCAGGAAGACGGCACGGTGCTCCTGCTCGGCCGAGAGGAGACCTGCATCAACACCGGCGGAGAGAAGGTCTTCGCCCAAGAGGTCGAGCAGCACCTGCTGGAGCACCCGGCGGTGGACGACGCGCTGGTGGTCGGTGTCCCTTCACCTCGGTGGGGCAACGAGGTACGGGCCCTGGTGGTCTGGGGAACCGCCGGCTCGGAGGAAGCGGCGGTGACGGCCCAGCTCCGCCGGGAACTGGCCGCCTACAAGGTGCCCAAGCGCCTCCTGGCGGTTCCCGCCATCCGGCGGTCCCCCACGGGAAAGGTGGACTACGGGTGGGCCCGGTCCGTCGCCGCAACCGGGGGCGGGAGCTGATGTCGTCGGCCAGGGAGCCCTGCATCGTGGGCATCGCCCTCAGCGAGTACCCCAAGGCGCCCGACATGAGCCCGTTCGACCATTCGATGCTGGCCGCCCGGCGCGCCCTGGACGACTGCGGGCTGAGCCCGCAGGCCGTCGACGGCTACTGCGCCGACGACCCCATCACCATGGCCGAGTACCTGGACATCGACTACCGCTGGGTGTCCACCGTCGACACCGGCGGGTCCATGTTCGAGTACCACTGCGCCCGGGCGGCCTCGGCCATCCGGAGCGGGGACTGCGACACGGTGCTGATCACCTACGGCTCCGACGAGCTCTCGGCCAAGGGTCGGGCCATCGGCACCAACATGGGCGCCGAGCTGTTCTCACCCCTCCTCAGCTACCAGGCCCCGTTCGGGCCCACCCTGCCTTCCCTGTACGCCCTGTTCGCCCAGCGCCACATGTACGAGTTCGGGACCACCTCCGAACAACTGGCCGAGATCGCCGTGGCCATGCGGTACCACGCCGGGATGAACCCCAAGGCGATGTACCGGGATCCGATCACCGTCGACGACGTGCTGGCCTCGCGGATGATCGCCGACCCGTTGCACCTGCTCGACTGCTGCGTCATCTCCGATGGCGGTGGCGCCGTGGTCATGACCACCCGGGAACGGGCGGTGGACCTGAAGGCGCCCGTGGTCCGGGTGCT
This sequence comes from Acidimicrobiales bacterium, assembly GCA_035547695.1. Lineage (GTDB taxonomy): Bacteria > Actinomycetota > Acidimicrobiia > Acidimicrobiales > RAAP-2 > DASZUK01. Next base: position 141,569 of record DASZUK010000015.1, on the reverse strand, counting down.
GGGCACCGGCACCGCCCAGACCCACTGGCTCAACCCCACCCAGGCGCCGTCGATGGCCACCTCCGCCGTCGCCAAGGCCGCGCCGGCCGCCTTCGGCTCGGCCGGCGTCACTCCGGCCGACGTCAACACCCTGCAGACCTACGACTCCTACACGATCACCGCCCTCATGGCCATCGAGGACCTGGGGTTCTGCCCCAAGGGGGACGGCGGGCCGTTCGTCGAGGGCGGCACCCTGAAGCTCGGGGGGCGGCTGCCGACGAACACCGACGGCGGGGCCCTGTCCGCCTGCCACCCGGGCAAGCGCGGCATCTTCCTCCTCATCGAGGCCACCCGGCAGCTCCGCGGGGAGGCAGGCATCGCCCAGGTGCCCGACTGCCGCCTGGCGGTCGCCTGCGGTGTCGGGGGCCTGCTGTCCAACGCCGGCGTCGTCGTCCTGGGAAGGGAGTGACCCATGGTGACCAGGCCCCTGCCCGTCGAGTTGCCCGATGCCCGTGAGTTCTGGTCCGGTCTCCGCCGGGGGGAGCTGCTCCTCCAGTTCTGCCCCCGATGCCGGCGGTACCAGCACTACCCGAGGTCGGCCTGCACCCGCTGCCTGGGCCCCGCCACCTGGCGGCCAGCCAGCGGGCGGGGCACCGTCTACAGCTATTCGGTCGTCCGGCAGAACCGCATGCCGCCCTTCGACCAGCTCGTCCCCTACGTCCTGGCCGTGGTGGAGCTGGACGAGGGGCCTCGGCTCCTGGGGAACGTCACCGGCTGTGACGTCGAACGGGTCGCCGTCGGCCTGCCCGTGGCCTTCTACGCCGACGCCATCAGTGACGGGGTGTTCCTCCCCTTCTGGCGCCCCTCAGCTCCCTGACGGCGCCTTGCCGTTGGCCGCCACCGCCGGCGCCGGGCCCTCACCCACCAGCTCCTCGGGGAGGGCACCGAAGTAGGCCCCCTCCAGCAGGTCGGGCCGGTCGGCCAGGTCGGAGGCCGGGCCGTTGAGGACCACGTCGCCGTGGACCAGGACCGCGGCATTGGTGGCCAGCTCCAAGGCCAGCTCCACGAACTGCTCCACCAGGACGATGGCCACCGTCCGGTCCGCCGCCAACTGCTGCACCACGGAGAACATCCGCTCGACCAGCGTCGGGGCCAGCCCCATGCTCATCTCGTCGATGAGCAGCAGGCGGGGGCGTGGGGCCAGGGCACGGGCCAGGGACAGCATCTGCTGCTCGCCCCCCGACAGTTGCCCGGCCGGCACCTTCAACCGCTTCTCCAGCTCGGGGAAGAACTCGAGGAGCTCGTCGACCGGCCGGCCGTCCTTGCCGATGCCCAGCTTGAGGTTCTCCCTGGTCGTCAAGGTCATGAAGAGCCCCCGGTCGTCCGGGACGAACGACAACCCCTTCCTGGCGACCAGGTGCGGCTTCCCGCGGGGCAGCGGCTCCCCGAACAGCTCGACCGATCCCGACACCGGCGGGATCATCCCGGCCAGGGTCAGCAGGGTGGTGGTCTTGCCGGCCCCGTTGGGCCCGAGGAGGGCGAACACCTCCCCCGGTTCGATGGTCAGGGACAGGCCCCGGACCACCGCCTTGCCCCGGTACCCGGCGAACAGCGAGTCAGTGGTGAGCAACGGTGCCATCGGGCTGCTCCCCCTTCTGCTCGCGGGAACCCAGGTAGGTGGAGATCACCGACTCGTCCGCCCTGATGGTGTCCGGTGGGCCGGCGGCGATGCAGACGCCGAAGTTCAGCACGTAGACCGTCGAGCAGGCGTTGAGCACCAGGGTCATGTCGTGGTCCACCAACAGGATCGACACGCCCTGGTCCCGGACCAGCGTGAGCTTGTCGCAGAGCCAGGCGCTCTCCCGGCTGTCCAGGCCGGCCGCCGGCTCGTCCAGGAGCAGGACCCCGGGGCGGGACGCCATGGCCCTGGCCAGGCAGGTCAGCTTGCGGTGCCCCTGGGACAGGTCCCGGACCTTGCTGTCGGCGAAGGGCTGCAGGCCGAGGAAGGCGAGGGCGTCGTCGACCTCGTTCGCCACCTCGTCCCGCCGGCTGGCCCGGGCCCCTCCCCGGAGGGCCAGCGGCGACCGCTTCGTCCCGATGAGGGTGTTCTCCCGGACGGTCAGGTCGTCGAACAGCTCGAGGGACTGGAACGTCCGGGACAACCCGCACCGCATCCGCTCGTGCGGCGGCAGGTGGTTGAAGGGCACCTCGTCGAGGAACAGGTCGCCCTCGGAGCGGGCGAACCCCGACAGGGCGTCGATGACACTGGTCTTCCCCGCGCCGTTCGGTCCGATCAGCCCGACCGCCGACCCGGCCGGGACGTCGAACGAGAAGTCGTCGACGGCCGTCATGCCCCCGTAGCGAACCGTCAGGTTCCTCACGCTCAGGGTGCTGCTCACGGCTGGCTGCCCACCTTCGGCCCCACCGGCACGGCCAGCGCGCCCGCCGCCCCGATCGCCGGCTCCTCGGCCGGTGCGACCACCCCGGCCCGCTTGGCCCGCCAGTGCCGGGCCAGCGACTGGACCCCGCCGGCGATCCCCTCGGGATGGCGGACGGCGGCGAACATCAAGAAGAACGCGGTGATGAGCTGGTAATAGTCCCCGAAGTTGATCGTGCGGTCCAAGAACACCGCCAGGATGCCCAGTGGCGCCAGCAGGCCGGCCACGAGGGCACCGGAGATCGACGTGACACCGCTCAGGTAGGCCACGGTGAAGAACAGCACCCCGGTCAGGGCAGTGAAGGAGTCGGACGACACCTGGCCGCTCTGGTACGCCATCAGGGTGCCCGCCAGACCGGCGAGGGCCGAACCGACGGCGAAGGCGACCAACTTGGTGCGGGCGACGTTGATGCCGGCCGCCGCGGCGGCCCGCTCGTTGGCCCGGACCGCCAGCATGTCGAAGCCCAGCCGGCTGCGCCGCAGGCCGACCATGGCCAGGCAGGCGCCGACGAGGACGACGAGGACCATGAGGCTGAAGGCCAACCTCGGGTAGGCGGCCCCGCTGCCGATCCCCAGGTCGATCCCGAACACGCCCGGGTCCCCCACCGACGGCGGCGCCGATCCCCCGGTGAGCTGGAGGTTGCCGAAGTAGAGGGCGTCTGCCGCCACCGCGGCCGCCAGGGTGAGCAAGCCGAGCTGGACCCCGCGGACGCGGACTGCCGGCAGGCCGACCAGGGTGCCGAGCACGGTCACCGCCACCACCACCAGGATGGGAGCCCAGGGGAACGGAATGCCCCAGAGGACGGCGAAGCGGACCAGGAAGAACGCGCCGAACCCGGCCAGGGTGAGCTGGGCCAGCGATATCTGGCCCGTGTACCCGGTGACGACGACGATCGACAGGGCCACGATGGCCAGGATCATGCTGTCGGTCAGGGCCACGCGGTACCCGGTCAGGAAGATGACACCCAGGACGCCGGCGATCACCAGGACAACCGACGTGGCCCCCACCCGGCGAGGCGCCGGCGCTTCGGGCAGGGGCGTCGGCAGGATCACCCCCCGGCCGGGCAGCTCGGTCCCCGACACCACCAGGACCACGATGATGACCGCGAACGGCACCACGTCACCGAGGCTGGTGCCCAGTACCGCCGGCCACCACGTCTTGGTCTGGACGAAGGCCAGCTCGGATTGGATCATCCCCAGCGCCAGGCCCGAGGCCAGGGCTACGCCCAAGGAGGTGAACCGGCCGATGAGGGCCACCGCCAGGGCCGGGACGATGAACAGCGAGAAGGACCCAGACCCGAGGGACAGGATGGGCGACACCACGATGCCGGCCAGGCCGGCGATGGCCCCGCTCAGCAGCCAGTTGTAAATGGCGATCCGGTCCGGGGACAGGCCGACGAGCACGGTCCCCTTCTCCGTCTCGGCCGCCGCCCGGGTCCGGAGCCCGAACGTCGTGAAGCGGTAGAGGAGCCACAGGGCCCCGGTCAGGGCGGCGACGATCCCGGCCATGATCACCCGGTCGTACGGGACCAGGGCGCCGCCGATGGACCAGGCGCCGCCGGGGAACAGGTGCCCGACGTTGACCGGGTTCGTGCCCAGCCGGAGCCCCACCACGTCCTGGATGAAGAGCATCAACCCGATGGACGCCACCACCTTGGAGAGGGCGTGGGCCTCCTTGAGGGGCCGGAACACCAGGGCGTAGGACAGCACCGACAGCAGGGCGGTGATGGCGCAGGCGATCACCAACGCCGGGAGGACCGGGATCTGGTCGGCCAGATGGACCTCGACGGGCAACCCCGGGATGGGGTTGAAGAGGTTGCCGTGGGTCAGCTCGGCGAAGGTGATGGCCCCGTACATGGACATGGAGGCCACCGCGAAGTTGATCACCCCCGAGCTGCGGTACGTGACCACCAGGGCCACGGCGATGCCGGCATAGGCCGCACCGTTGCCCCACCCGAGGAGGAGGAAGTTCAGATACTGCATGCCAATGCCGCCCCCGGCTTCGCTCACTGCCCGTCCGACCTAGCTGCTCGGCGTCGTGGCCGCGGTGGTCGTCGTGGTGGCTGTGGCCGATGCCGCTGTGGTCCCCTTCAGCAGCGTCGGCTTGTTGTAGATGCCCAGCACCTTGAACGTCTTGTGGTTGGGCTGCAGGCCACTGACGATGAGCAGGGTCGAGCAGGCCCCTGGATATCCCTTGACCACGGTGCCGTTGCAGGTGAACGTCGTCCCGCCGGTCATGAAGTTCGGCTGGTTCTTGGCCTTCCGGAGCGCCGCCAGGATGGATGTCTTGTCGAACCCGTTCTTCGGAGCCTTGGCGGCGTTCAGGGCGGCGTACAGGTTCATGATCCCCTGGAAACCGGCCGGGGTGAAGCCGTTGCTCAGGTCGGCCGGATCGGCCTTCTTCATCAACTTGTTGTAGAGCACCGCGTCGGAGTCCGACTTGCTTGTGGCGTCGTTGACCGTCATCACGTCGAACTTGACCCCGCTCGGCACCAGAGGCAGCACGCTCGGGTCGTTGCAGGCCGGCTGGGCCAGGAAGGTCACCTTGGCCTGGATGGCCTGGAGCGCCTGCATGCTCTGGGCACAGCTTGCCGTCCCCTGGACGTTGAAGATGGCGTCAGGCTTCGAGGCCATGGCCGAGGCGATGTACGACGTCATGTCCGTGGCCGTCGGGGGGACCAGGACGGTGTTCAGCCCCACACCCAGCTTCTTGAACACGGCCGGTGCCAGGTCGGCGTAGCTGGAGGTCACGCTGGGCACGTTGATCAGCAGCAAGGTCACCTGCTTCCAGTGCTGGGCCTTGGCGAACTCGGCGACCCCGGTGACCTGGCCCAGCGACGACGCCACGAAGCTGAAGCTGTCTGTCGACTGGTAGTTCGCCGTGTTCGTGCCCAACTGGATGGTGACCGGCACCCCGGCCTTCTCGTACACCGGCTGGGCCACGCTGGCGTAGGTTGTCGTCCCGATCTGCACCACGTCGGCTCCGCCGGACACGGAGGTGTTGGCGCACTGCAGTGCCGTGTTGGCTGTGGACAGGGTGGGGCAGACCACCAGCTTGAGCTTCTGCCCGTGGACACCGTGGAGTGTGGAGTTGACGTAGTTGGCCGCCACCTTGGCCGACCGCCACACCTCGGGGTAGGACGAGCTACCTGTACTGGACCCCTGTGAGTTGACGAAGTACACCGTGATCGGTGCCTTCGAGCCGGCTGCCCCCACCGTCCCCGGTACGAAGGCGACGGTCGTGGCGACCGCCGCCGATGCCAGGCAAGCACCGATTCCCATGGCGCGTCTGCAGAGCTTCATACTCCCCCTCTGTGGTTTCTCCATGGAATGCCCGCACATTCCACGATCGGTCTGTTGTAATGAACTTTTCTGATTGATTTCAAGCACGGCTGTAGGTACGCCCTATTTTTCTATGCGTATCCCACTTGGTTACTGCTGTAACAGCTCCATTACAGGCATATGTACTAGCTTGTAACGGTTGCCCCCGGCCATCCGCCCGTCCTACTGAGCGGGAGGCCGGGCGGGGAGCGGCCCCAGGGTGGCGCTCACCGCAGGTGGTACACGGTCGCCGCCGTGTCGTGGAGCACCTTCCGCCGGGTCGCTTCGCTGACCCCTCCCAGGCTGTAGGCCACGGCGTCGGCTGCCGTCTTGGGTGCCGGCGTCGCCGCCGTGGGCCACTGTGCCGATGGATGGGGGAAGTCGGTCTCCCACATGACGTTGTCGCGGTATTCCTCCAGGTGCTCAACCGCCGGTTGCTCGAACCAGAAGGTGGCGTACATTTGCCTTTTGAAGTAGTCGATCGGTCGCAGCCAATGAGGATGTTCCCTCCACACCCCGTTGTTCTCCCAGTGCCATTCGACGGCCTGCAGGACGAACGGCACGTACCCGAACCCGCTCTCCACGCAGACGAACTTGAGCCGTGGGAACCGTTCGCACACCCCATAGGTGGTGAGCAGGCTCATGGCACGGACGTTGCTCAGGAACTGCGACGGCGCGTCGGCGGCAATGGCCTGCCGGGACGTTGTCCGGTAGCCGACCCACGACTGTGTGGCCTCGGCGGCGGCGAACCCGATGTGGAAGTTGACCGACTGCTCCAGGTCCTGGGCGGCCGCCAGGAGCCGGTCCCAATGGCGGTCGTTGATGTTGGGGAGGCCCACCCGCTCGAACGTGTGGGCGAACAGCAGCCCCCGGTGCCCCATCTCCTTGCCGCGGGCCAGCTCCCGGACGGAGGCGTCCACGTCCCAGAACGGCACCGCCGTCATCCCGATCAACCGGTCGGGGTCGACCGAACAGAACTCGGTGACGAAGTCGTTGTAGGCCTCGACACACGCCAACGCCAGAGCCGGGTGCATCGACACGAACCGCTCGGCGAAGAAGACGCCGACCAGGTTCGGGTAGATGACCTGGGCATGGATGTGGTTCTCGTCCATCACCCGGAGCCGGGCCCGGGGGTCCCACATCGACGCCGGCACGTCGGCGAACCGGCGGGGGTACTCCGGCATCAGGTCGTCGTGGTCCACCGCGGCGAACATGGCGGCCGGCATCATCGCCTGGTCGCCGATCACCCACACGTCCTCGTCGTTGTCCTGGTCGTAGGCCACGTGGGGGACCAGGTCGCCCCACTTGCCGGACAGGCGCGAGGTCCACAGGTCGGTTGGTTCGATGATGTGCGTGTCGACGTCGATGACGTGGACGTCGCTCAGGTTCACAGTCACCCCCGATCGACCGCTCCAAGTGGGCCCGCCCCAACTCGACCGGCACGAAATACCCCAGTCACTGCATGGTAACGACGGCGTCCGGCGAGCGGCCGTTGCCGTCCCGCTCAGCGGGCGCCTCCCCACCCGGGTGCCGCCGGTGCCCCGGCCGACCACCCCCTCCCGCTCCCCGGGATCCGGCTCCGCCGGCCGGGGCACCTGACCGGTACGCTTCTTCCATGGGCGACGGGCCGGTGCGCTTCCAGCGGACGACCACCTGGGACGAGCTCGGGTGGAACCACCCCTACGGCGACGGGACCCGGGTGAGCGCGGTCCACATGAGGGCGGACGGCGACACGGGGGCGGACGGCGACACGGGGGCGGGCGGCGACACGGGGGCGGGCGGCGACAGGGCCACCATCTACAACGTGGAGTTCGCCCCCGATTCGTGGATGTACGCCCACACCCACCAGAAGGACTACTTCGAGATCATCCTCGAGGGCCGCCAGCAGATCGGGCGGACGTGGCACGGGCCCGGGACCGTCCGGCAGGTCCACGCCGGCACCGGGTACGGGCCGCTGCGTGCCGGACCCGACGGGTGCAAGGTACTGGTGATCTTCCCCGACGGGTTCTCTCCCTCCGTGCCGCTCCGACCCCGAGACGCCGTCCGGCCACCCGGCTCCGGGGCCGGCGACCGTCCCGCCCAGCCCGGCACCCGCCCGACCTAGCTCCCCGGCCAGGCTCACGGGCCAGGCTCATGGGCGGGTCCACGGGCGGGCGGCCCGGCTACCGGAAGGCCGGCAGGACCTCGTCGCCGAAGGTCCGCATCCAGGCATAGGAGTCGTCGACGAACTGGCTCAGGATCAGGTTCCTGGCCCCCATGGCGACGACCTCTCGGAGCCGTTCGACGCACCGTTCGGGCGGCCCGGCGATGGTGCCCAGCCGGGCCAGGTACGACCGGAGCCCGTACTTGTCCAGCAGGCCGCGGTTCGGGTTGGCCGCGCCGGGTTGGGCGTGGAAACGGGACTGGTACTCCGACATCAGCCCCTGCACCCGGGGGCCCAGCTCCTCGGGCAGCGCCTTGCCCTGCAGGGTGAACCGGAACGAGTGGTTGGCGCTGCCGGCGATCTCCGAGGCGATGGAGTCGATCCCTTCGTCCTCGGTCCGGGCGAAGACCAGGTTGACCATGTGCCACCGCTCGACGTCGTCCACCGACCGCCCGGCCTCGGCGGCCCCCCGGCCCAGGTTGTCGAGGGCGCAGGCGTACCGCTCCTCGGTGAGGCAGTTGGCCAGGACCACCCCCTGGGCGACCCGGCCGGCCATCTGCTGCATCCTGGGCCCTTCGGCGGCGATCCACACCGGGACCGGCACCGGGTCGGCCAACCAGTCCAGCGAGAACTGCTCGCCGTTCCAGGTCGCCACCCGGCCGGCGGTGGCTTCGTGCACGGCGACGGCGTAGGCCTCGACATCGGACACCCTGGCCGGTGGCACCCCGAGATTGCGGAGGGCGCTGTCACCAGAGGAACAGGCCAGGCGGAACCGGCCACCGGACAACTGCTGGACGGTGGCGGCCGCGGAGGCGGCCACCGCGGCGTGGCGGGTCCGGGGGTTCACGACGGTGACGGCCAGGTCCGGCCGGCTGGTCGTGGTGGCCGCCAGGGCCATGACCGAGAAGCACTCCGCCCACAGGGACTGGGAGTCGCCGGTGGTCAACATGTCGAAGCCCACCGCTTCGGCCTCGACGAGCCACCGTCGGTAGTCATCCAGGTCACGCGGCGTGACTCCCGTGCAGAACCGCACGGCGGCCCCATCTCCCATGGACGTCGAAGCGTACCGTCGGGGTGCGACGGCGACCGGCGCCGTCGTCTCACCGGTCACCGGCTCACTCGGTGATGCCGTACCGTTGCAGCCGGTAGCACTCGATGGCGTTGCCCCGGAGCAGCATCCACGCTTCCTTCTCGTCGAGCTCCGCCTGCTTGATCATGTCCTCGGCCACCTGGGCCGAGTCGGGATAGGTCGAGTCGAGGTGCGGGTAGTCCGTCTCGAACATGATCTGGCTCATGCCCACCATGTCCCGGGTCCTGAGGCCGACGAGGTCGTTGAAGACGCATCCCCAGATCCGCCCGTTCACGTAGCTGCTGGGCGGCTCCGGCAGCCGGTCCCGCAGGTGGCTGAGGCTGTCCGTCTTGTCCCACATGTCGTCCATCCGGGCCAGGAAGAAGGGGATCCAGCCCACCTGGCCTTCGCTGAGGGCGATCCTCAGGGTCGGGAACCGGGCCAGGGTGCCCGAAATGATCCAGTCGCAGAAGGCGTGGACGGAGTTCTCCGAGTTCAGCGACATGGTCGCCTCCCAGGGGGCGTCGGGGGAGGTGGTCGGCAGTCGCGAAGACGAGCCGATGTGCATGTTGACGACCGTCTCGGTCTCCTGGCAGGCCGCCCACAGGGGGTCCCACCCCCCCGAGTACATGGACGGCAGGCCCAGGTGGTACGGCTGCTCGGTGAAGGTGATGGCGAACGACCCCTTGGCGGCGCACCGCCGGACCTCGTCGGCCGACAGCTCCGGGTCCCACATGGGGATGATGGTCTGCGGGATGAGGCGACCGTGGGCGTCCCCGGCGCACCACTCGTCGATCATCCAGTCGTTGTAGGCCCGGACGCACAGCAGCGCCAGCTCCCGGTCCTCGGCCTCCATGAAGGTCTGGCCACAGAACCGCGGGAAGAACGAGGGGAAGGAGATGCTGGCCTCGGTGTGGTTGCGGTCCAGTGCCGCCAGGCGCTCGGACTGGATGTAGCACCCCGGCAGCATCTCCTCGAGCGTGATCGGCCGGAGGGCGTTCTCCTCGGGGAACCCCACGTGGGCGGTCCCCCGGGTGATCGGGTACATCCGACCCTCGTAGTGCCAGATGTCCATCGGCTGGGATCCGTCGCCCTTGTCGTCGACCACGTAGGGCCGCTGGTCCCGCCATTCGAGCCAGCCGACGTGGCGCACCAACCGGGGCATCACGTCGTCGTACTTCGACGGCAGTCGGTCCACCCACACCCCCGGCGGCTCGATCACGTGGTCGTCGACCGAGATGATCTTGGGGATCATGCTGTCACCATCCTTTGTCACACCATCCAGTCCACTGGTTCAAGGCCCATGGCAACCAGGCTCCAACTGTGGAACGACTTGTCGACCGTGTTGATCACGTGGTGCAGGCCGGCGTGGGCGTCCCGCCAGAACCGCTGCAGGGGCGCCGTCCGGCGCAACGCGCCCCCGCCGGCGTGGTCGAACAGGTCGTCCACCGCCCGGACCGCCCGCCAACTGGCCCGCACCTGGTCTCGCCGGCCGTCGGACCGCATCGACAACGGCACCGTCTCCCCTCGGCTCACGAGGGCGAACATCCGCTGGACGTTGGAGACGAATTGCAGGTGGGCCGACTCGATGTCGCTGGCCGCCGTGCCGAGCAGGGACATCACCACCGCCGAATCGGCGATGGCCCCCTGCCGGAAGCTCACCCGGTCCTTCTGATAGGCCACCGCCTCGCGCAGGGCGCCCTCGGCGATGCCGATCACCGCCGACGTGATGGCTCCGGGGAAGATGCACGACCAGGGCATCTTGAAGCCGGGCGCCAGGCCGGGGTGCACGCCGGGGGCGGTGCCGTCGTTGATCTGGGTGGACCGCAGGGTGCGGTAGGCCGGCACGAACACGCCGTCCACGGTGACGTCCTTGCTCCCCGTGCCCGATAGGCCGACCACCTCCCAGGACCCGTCCACGATGGTGAAGTCGCCCTTCGGGAGCAGGAAGTGGAGGGTGTCCGGTGGGTCGGAGGGCCGGCCGTCGTCGTCCACCAACACCCCCCCGAGGAACACCCAGTCGGCCAGGTCGCATCCGGAGGAGAAGCTCCAGCGTCCCCGGAGCTCGAAGCCGCCGGGCACCGCACGCGCCCGGCCGGTGGGCATGTACGACGAGCACACCCAGGTGTCCACGTCGTCGCCCCACACGTCCTCCTGGGCCTTCTCGTCGAACAGGCCCAGCTCCCACGGGTGCACCCCGACGATGCCGGAGACCCAGCCGCTGGCGCCGCAGTTCGAGCCGATGGACATCACCGCCTCGAAGAAGGTCGCCGGGTCGGCCTCGCAGCCTCCGAACCGCTTGGGTTGGAGGAGCCTGACCACCCCGGCCTGCTTCAACTGCTTGGCCGTCGCCTCGGGAAGGCGGCCCAGCGCCTCGGCCTCGGGGGCCTGGTCGCGCAAGTAGGGCCCAAGCTCACGGACCCGCTCCATGATGTCGTCAGCGTTCAATTGCCACTCCTAACCGATCAGGGTCGCGGCCCCCAGCACGTTACGGCCGCTGCCCCCGGACGAGAACGGCCGCATCCTGTTCAACGGGACGCCGCCACCGGTCACCCACCGCCGGGGCGGTGGCCCCAGAAGCTCGACCTGGTGATCTCGTAGGTGCGCAGCCGCTCGCCGCCCTCCACCCGGAGGCCGCCGTACCCGTACTCCACCCGGAGCCCGTCGGGGCCCTGGCAGTAGAAGGAGATCATGTGGTCGTTGGTGTGGCGCCCCAGGGACATGGTGATGGGGATGCCGGCGTCGATGCACCGGTCGTACGCCCGGCCGACGTCGTCGATCGTGGCCACCTGGACCATGAGGTGGAGGGCGAACCCCGGGACCTCCACGGCGGCGATGGCCAGGGAGTGGTGCCGGGGATTGCACCCGAGGAAGTAGGTCTTGCGGCTGACGCCGTCCCGGACCACGTGCATGGTGTTGCGCAGTTCGAAGCCCAGGACGCGCCGGTAGAACGATGCCGCCTCCTCGAAGTCGGCCACGCCGACCACCAGGTGCCCCATGCCCATGTCCCCGGTCACGAACTCGACGTTGCCCGGGGTGTCCAGGGGCAGATGGTCGAGGACGGGGCCGTAGAACACCTCGACCGATATCCCGGCCGGGTCCCGGAACCGCACCAGCCCGGAGACCCGCCGGTTGGCCGCCTCGGCATCGGTGGCCGTCTCCACGTCGATCCCGCAGCTCCTGAGCTCACAGGCCAGCTCGTCCAGCTCGAAGTCGTTGGCCACTTCGTACCCGACGGCCACCAGCCCCGGAGCGGTGGCCGGGCAGAGGACCAACCGGTACGGCCGGTCGTCGATCCGAAAGTACCGGTTGCTCGGCTCGGGCCCGGTGGTGGGCATCAAGTGCAGGGTCGACTCGGCGAACGACGCCCACTCTTCGATCTGGGGCGTGCCCCAGTAGACGTACCCGAGCGATCGGATCGGCATGTCCCCTCGTTTCCGGTTCGGCGCCCGCGGCCCTCAGCCGGGCTGGAGCACGTCCCAGTCGCCGCGGCTGATGTCCCACGTCACGCTCCGCTCCCGGATCCGCCACCCCGCGGCCGTCTTCGCCAGGGAGTCCCGGTAGGTCCCGAGCACCTCGAACGGGACCAGCTCGGCCCGGGAGCCGGCGCCGAGGTGGAGGACGCGGGCCGCGCACGACGACGAGGCCGAGTCGCCGTCCACCATCACCTGGTGGTTGCCCAGGAGGTGTTGGGAGGGCCCACATCCTCCCAGATGCCGGCGGACCATGGCCACGATCTCGGCCCGACCGTGGCAGGTCCCGGTACGGTAGTGGGCGACGGCATCGTCGGCGAAGACGTCGTCGAGCAGCGCCCAGTCACGGCGGTCCAGGGCCACGGCATAGCGGACCACCGTGTCCACCACGGCTTGCCGCTCACCGCACCGGCACGCCGCCGTTGCCTCCTCCCCCACTACGCCTCTTGGCGGGGGAAGGCGAACTTGACCGGCCGGACGTACACGGCGTCGCCGCCTTCGTCGGAGACCATGACCGGCTCGCCGTCCGGCATCTGCCACTGGGCCAGGTCCGTCCCCGAGCTGGTCTCGCCCGACTTGGCCCGGAGGACCGTGCCCTCGCCGATGGCGAACCGCCTGGTCTCCCCGTCGTCGCAGGCCACCGTGATCCAGTCGGGACCCACCTCCACGAGGTTGCCCTGGGCGTACTCGCGGCCACCGAGCCGGAAGAACCGGACGTCGAAGGACATGCGGTAGAGGTTCTCGGTGGTGTGGTTGGGCAGACCGGTGTGGGGCATGTACTCACCGAAGATGAGCACGTCGCCCGGGTGGTAGTCCGCCCGGCGACAGATGGTCCGCTCGATGCGGTCCTCGGGGATGGGCAGGATGCTCGCCGTCTCCCCGTCGTGCAGGTACCCGTCCCGGTGCATGCCGGCGGCGATCTCGATCCCGCCCATCTCCCGGTCGATGTCCATCACCGGGACCCAGGCGGTGCGCAGGCCGAACCGCTGCATGTAGTACCCGTCCTGGTGCCAGTAGGTCTCCTGCGATCCGGGCGGCCGGCTCCGGTACTCCGAGATCGGCGCGAACCCGACCGGGCCGCCGACCACCTTCTCGAAGAAGTCGCGGTTCTTCGGCACCGCCACGCAGGCTTCCCAGAGCTTCAGCTTGGAGAACTCCTCGTCCAGCACCGGCGCCACCGTCTGGCCGGCGCCGGGTCCGACCTGCGCCCCCGACGACTGGGGGAGGTCGGAGCCGGGGGTGACCAGGCCGAGGCGCTCGAGGACGCCGACCATGGCCCGGCGAACCGTGGCGATGGAGCCCACGTCGAGGACGTCACGGAAGAAGAGGTACCCCTCGTCGGCCAGGAGCCGGTCGAGCGTGGTCACATCGTCCAGGTAGGCGTTGGCGACACGCAATTCGGGTGCGGGCGGCGGCAACGTGGCGGTTGCGGACTGTTCCACGGGGACCCCTTTCTCACTGATCCTGCTCGATCCTGCTCGCTGATCCCGGCGACGGACCGGCGACCGAGGCACCGTCGCGATACCGTGGTAGAGCTTCGCACGGCGCCCCTCGAACCAGGCCGGGCCCGTCCCGCTGGCCGGGAGGTCGCGAGGCCCGTCAGGGGCGCTCGGCCAGGGCGGCCCGGACCTCCCCGAGCAGCCGCAGGGACGTCAGGACGGCTGCCTGGTCGTCGGCGAAGTGCCGCACGATGACCTCGGTGTACCCCATGTGGGCATACGCCCGGAGCTGTGCGGTGACGCCGCCCACGTCGCCGTAGACCAATGCCTCCCGGCGGAAGCCGCGGTACCCACCGGCCACGGCCCGATCGGCCAGCCACCCCGCTTCGGTGGACGAGGGGGCCACGTGGACGTCCCGCCGGATGGCCACCACCCCGGTCGGCCGGCCGTACCGGCGGCAGGCCTCGAGGTACATGGCGGCTTGGGCCGCGGCCTCCTCCGGGACGACGTGGGCGTTGCACTCCCACCCGTCACCCAGCCGGGCGGCCCGGTCGATGCCGGCCGACGCGGTGGCCCCGATCCAGTACTGCACGGGCCGGGGTGGCCGCGGGGACAGGCAGGCGTCGCGCACCGGGAACGTCCCGGTGTCGTCGGTCACCTGCTGGCCGTCCAGCAGGCGCCGGACGATCCCCAGCCCCACCTCGAACCGCCGTACCCGGCCGGTCGTCGGGACACCGAGGCCGGGGAACTGCGGGCGGGAGGTGTCCCCTATGGCCGCCTGCAGAATGAAGGGGCCCTCCGAGAGGGACGCCAACGTGCCCACCTGCTCGGCCAGCAGTACCGGGTTCCACAGTGGGAGCAGGAACAGCCCCCCGAAGGGCCGGTCGTCCCATTCGGCGAGCAGCCGGCCCAGCAGCGGGACGTTCTGGAAATACGCTGTGGCCGGCCCGGTGCAGTGGTGGTCGCCGACGTACAGGCCGTCGAGACCGGCGTCCCGGGCCGCCCGCGCCCGTTCGGGGATCCACCGGGCGGCCTCTTCGGCGAGGCCGGCCGGGAACCGCGTCCGGAGGGAGACCGAGAGCTTCATCCTCCGACGAGCAGGGTGGCGTCCTTCACCGGCTCGCCGGCAGCCTGGCGACCGGCGATGTACCCGTAGGTCACCGCCGGGCCCATGGTCGCCCCCGGGCCCCAGTAGGCCTGCCCGCTGATGGCGGCGACGCAGTTGCCGGCGCCGTAGAGGCCGGGGATGGGCCGGTCGTCCCCGTCCACCACCTGAGCCAGGGTGTTGACCCGGGGACCGCCGTGGGTGTCCAGGACGCTGGCCCCCAGGATGACGCAGTAGTACGGGCCCCGTTCGGCGAACGGGGCGATGGCCGGGTTCGTGGCCCCCGGCCGCCGGGAGAACAGCCAGTCCAGCTCGATCATGCCCTCGCCCCGGTGGAACTCTTCATCGACCCCGGTGGCGGCGTAGGTGCCGAAGCGCCGGACGGTGTCGACGAGATTGGTGACGAAGCTGCCGTCCAGCCGCACCCCGCCGGTGTGCTCGGCCAGGGTGACGAGGCGATCGTCGATGCGGGCGGCGAGCTCCTCCCAGGTGTCCCCCTTGATCACGTGGCTGGCGTCCTCACCGGGCATGGGCACCGGCGGTCGGGCGAACGTCTCGGTCCCGTCGCGGGCGACCACGTCGTCCCAGATCATGAACAGCAGCAGGTTGGGGTACTCGCGGGCCTCGGGGTCCCAACGAAGGTGGATCTGGCCGCGCTCGTTGTACGGGAGCTTCTCGTTGACCACCCGGCGCCCGTAGCGGTTGACCTGGACCATGCTGTCGCCGAAGGGCATGAACACCGGGGACACCCGCCAGTTCTGGACGGCCTGTTCGACGGCCCCCTGCTTCCACCACGCCCCGTGCATCCGGCTCATCCGGGCCCCCATCCGCTGGCCGATGTCCACGAAGTCGCCGCGGTTGGTCTCGACGGTGCAGGTGCCGTAGACCCGCGCCGGCAGGTGCTCGCGCAGGCGGTCCTGGTTGAAGCCGAACCCCCCGGAGGCGAAGACCACCGCCCTGCGGGCTCGGGCCAGCACCGTCCGGTGGCCCGCCCGCACCAGGAGCGCCACGACCTCGCCCTCGGCGTTCTTCAGCGCGTCCACCACCCGGTGGCCGGTGAGGATCTTCACCCCGAGGCCCTCGGCCAGGGCCACGAGCTGCTCGGCCAGCCGCGGGTTCCCCGGCGGGGCCTTCATGAACCGGCCCCGTGGGGCCTTGTCCTCGGGCAGGCCGGCGTGGTAGTCGGCGGCCGAGTGCGGCTCGGCCTCGATGACGAAGCCCAGGCCCTTCAGGAAGTCGATGGCGCTGCTCCCCTGGTCGTAAAAGGTGGCGATCAGGTCGTAGGCCTCCTGGGGGAGCCCCAGCGTGGGATGGCCGTCCACGTAGAACTGCGGGTAGGCCAGCCGGCACATGTAGCGCAGGGCGTCTTCCCGGTCGTCTCGCAGCCCGAAGGCCTCGCGCATGGACCGGTTGTTGGGGATCCAGAACGAATTGCCCTCGGCTCCCCCGGCGACCGTCCCCGCCTCGAGCACCAGCACCGACGCGCCGGCCTCCTTGGCGGCCAACGACGCGGTCAGCCCGGCGCAGCCGCTGCCGACCACGAGGACGTCCTCCTCGTAGTCGAAGGTGTCATCGACCACGGCCACGGTCCTCCCGCCGGCCGGAGGGGAGCCCCGGCGCCGGTGCGCTGGCCGGGTTCACTTCTCCATGTCGAGGGTACGGAGATCGGTGGCGAACCACCGCTCCGGGATGACGTGGAACAGCCGGCGGTTGGGGGTGTTGGCCAGACGGGTGAAGTCGTCCGCCGAGATGTGGCCGGCCCGGACCATCTTCCGGGTGGGGCTCAAGGCCTCGAAGAACTTGTCCATGATCACCGGGTCGTCGACCACCTCGGCCCGGCCCATGATGGTCACCGAGCCGATCGGGGCGATGTCGAAGATGACGCTGCAGCGCGGATCGTGCTGGATGCGGGTGTAGGCCAGCCGGAGCACGCTGGTGAGGGTGTAGACCTCGCCGTCGACGGCCGTGCCGCCGACGACGGCGGACACCGGGGCCCCGTCTTTGCGCAGATGGGTGAACACGCACGTGTCGGCGTTCTCGATGATCTCGAACATCGTCTCACGGCTCATCACGTCCCGGCGGCGGTTGTCCCACGAGGTGTACTCGACGACCATGGATCTCCTCATCCCGTTTTGCCCCCGGTGCTCTCCACCGCGAGGGGGCCTGTTCTGCCTGAGTGCTGGATGCCGACGGCCGGCTGCGGAGTCGAGCGTCCCTTTTCGACCCCCGGAGCCACAGTCCTCGGCCTGGCAACGTCGCCAGGGCGTTGCCGCCGTGTCCGGCACACAGTGCGCTCCGGCTCCCGGGCTCACAATGTCGACCTCCCGCTCACCGGGACCCGTTCCTCGGGTCCTCCACCGGCCGGTCGTACACTCGGTGGCACTTCCCAGCGGCAGACCGGCCCGACGGCAACGGGCCTACGCTGCCGAAAGCAACCGTTCTCTCCCAAGGAGCCACGATGGTTCACGCGACGCCACCAGCACTTCAGGTCGGTACGTATTTCGAGCGGTTCCCGATCCCGCCCATCCCGGAGAAGTGCACCGAGATCGCCGGTGGGCCGGTGACGTTCGTGGTGGAGCCGCGTCAGCTCACCGACAACCTGGTGTACGAGGCCCTGCCGGACGTCGAGGAGCAGGCCGACGAGCTCGGGGCGGTCGATCTCGACGACTTCGGGGCCTCCCTCCACGTCTACGGCTCCGACGACCGGCTCGAGTACCTGCGGTTCGACTGCTTCTCCAACGACGCCCACTACCACTACATCCGCAACGCCGACGGCGGGAACTTCGTGTGCCCGCTCGACCAGATCGCCGAAGGGGACTCGGTGGAGTGGACGCTGGGCCGCCTGCGGGACCGGCTGCCCGAGATGCTCGAGTTCGCCCACGCCCCCGAGGTCGCCGCCGGCGTCCGTGACCAACGCCAGGTCGTCCTGGAGGCCATCGACCGGGTGGCCGACCTGCTGGAGGTCGCCCAGCGCGAGGCCCTGGCCGACCGTGGGCGGCGCTGAGCCGTCGGAGGAACCGGCCCAGGCCGGGACGCCACGCCTCCCACCGGTCCACCCTCCCTATTCGCCGGAGGTGTCGGCGATCTTCACCCAGAAGGAGGAGGAGACCGGACGGGTCCCCGCCCTCTACCGCGCCCTGGCAAACGCCCCCCGCCTGCTGCAGGCATGGACCGACTTGGCCCTGCCGCTCCGCTACGAGGTGTCGGCCCCCCGGGCCCTCCGGGAGCTGATGATCCTGCGGATCGCCCACTTGCGCCGGTCCCGCCACGAGGCCGAGGCCCATCGGCGCTTCGCCATCGAGGCCGGGGTCCCGATGGCGAAGATCGACGCCGTCGCCGACTGGCGGGCCAGCGAAGCGTTCGACGAGCCCGAGCGGGCCTGCCTGGAGCTGGTCGACACCATGACGCTGTCCACACGGGTCCCCGACGGGTCCTATGCAGGCGTGCGGCGGTTGTTCACCCCGGCCGAACAGGTGGAGCTGGTGCTGACGGTGGCCTTCTACCACTGCGTGTCGTCCACCTTGGCGGCCCTGGACCTCTAGCCGCCGGAGAGCGGCTGGACCTCTGGCCGCCCCCGGGCGGCTGGACCTCTGGCCGCCCGACGGTAGCGGCCCTGGACCTAGCCGACGGTGGCGGCCACATACCGGTCGATGCGGCCTTCGCGGTCGAACGACACGTCGACGAGGAACAGGCCGGAGCGGTCCGGGCGGACCAGGGCCCCCCGGGCCAGGCACCGGGAGGCGTCCGACAGGACCACCTCCAGGACGTGGCGGGTGTCCCGGCGCCCGCGCCGCTCGAAGGCGGCCAGGATCTGGCGGCGGCCGACGTACCGCTGGACGCCGGACTCGCCGGGGAGCGCGGCGTTCCTCAGGTACTCCCCCTCGGCGGCGAAGAAGGAGGCCGCCCGGGCCATGTCGCCGGCGTCGAAGGCCTCCAGGTAGCGAGTGAGGAGCGAACGGTGCGCAGCCGGCCCGACGAGCACGGGCGAAGGTTCGGTCACTTGGGTCAGGAGGCGGCCGTCAGGCTGTGCGACCCGTCGTCGACAGTGGGACCCATGCCGTACCCGTACACCCGCCCCGGCCCGAAGAGGTCGTTCCAGATGCCGTGGGCGGCATTCTTGACGGCCCGACTGAGCACGTTGACGTCGAAGCCCTCGCGGGGCCCGGTCACCGACACGGCGGCGATGGCGTTCCCCGACCCCCGGACGGGCGCGGCCACGCAGTAGACCCCGGGGACGGTCTCTTCGAAGTCGTAGGCGACCTCGGTCTCCTGGATGGTGGCCAGCACCTGGCGCAAGCTCTCCTCGTTGGAGATGGTCCGCGGGGTGTACCGGGTGAGGCCGCGCTCGAGAACGGCGTCGAGATGGACGTCGGGGCTGAAGGCCAGCATGGCCTTGCCCAGGCCGGTCGAGTGGGCCGGCTTCCGGCCACCGGGTCGGGTGGGCACCTGGGAGTTCCGCATGGCCAGCTTGACCAGGTACACGACGTCGGCGCCGTCCAGGACCCCCAGATGGACCGACCGCTGGGTGGTCCGCAACAGCTCCTGGAGCCACGGGCCCGAGCGGGCCATCAGCCGCTCGTAGCGACCGGCTCGGGTGCCCACCTCGAACAGCCTGGTGCCCACCCGGTAGCCGTAGGGCATCCGTTCGAGCCATCCGACCTTGACCAACTGCTCGGCCAGGCGGTGGACGGTCGACCGGGGCAGGTTGGTGGCCTTGACCAGGGAGCTCAGGTTGCGAGCAGGCACTTCTGCACAGAACGAGTCCATGATGAGGGCGGCGCGCTCGAGCACCGCCTTCGGGTCCTGCTCCAGGCTGAGCTCACCCATACAGCCCCCCAGTGCCCCGATCGTCTCCGGCCATCTCCGGCCCACCCCACCCCTCGTCTCCGGCCCACCCACCCCCGGGGGCCACATCCCTCGGAAACAAGTGTTTCACTAGATTGGGCGTCGATCAAGGGGGGTCTTGGGCATGGCGGTCCGCTCAGTGGGACGTCGCCACACCTCGGGGACGCGCCACCGGACGTGGCCCGTTCAGCGGGAGCGGCTCCACGGCCCGGTGGCAGGCCACCCGTACACTTCGATGGCCAGGACCGCCGGGTCGGTGGCGAGGGCACCAGGTCGATGCCCGGGACGACGCCGGCAGCGAGGACGACCGACCCATGACGCTTTCTGCCGAGGAGGTGGCCGGGGCCGCCGACGCCCTGTTCGACGCCGGCCGGTCCCGCCGGCCGATCGCGCCGCTGACCGACCGCCACCCGACGATCGACGTGTCCGACGCCTACGCCGTCCAGTTGGCCAACGTCGACCGGCTCCGGAAGGAGGGCCAGCAGGTGGCAGGGCACAAGGTGGGCCTGTCGTCCCGGGCCATGCAGCGGATGCTGGGGGTGGACGAGCCCGACTACGGCCACCTGCTCGATCCGATGTTCCTGCTCGACGGCGAGAGCGTCCCGATCACCCGGTTCATCCAGCCCCGGGTGGAGATCGAGGTGGCCTTCGTACTCGGGCGGGCGCTGGCGGGGCCGGGCCGGACGGTGGCCGACGTGGTGAGGGCCACCGACTGCGTCCTCCCGGCCATCGAGATCGTCGACAGCCGAGTCGTCGACTGGTCGATCCGGCTGCCCGACACCATCGCCGACAACGCGTCGTCGGGAGCCGTGGTGCTGGGAGGCCGCCCGAGAAGGGTCACGGACCTGGACCTCAAGGTGACCGGAGGCCTGTTGCGCGCCAACGGTCGGATCACCGAGACCGGCGCGGCCGGGGCGGTGCTCGGGAACCCGATGACCGCCGTCGCCTGGTTGGCCAACAAGGTGGCGGCCTTCGGGGTCACCCTGGACCCGGGGCACGTCATCATGTCGGGGAGCTTCACGCGGATGATCCCGGTCCGGGCGGGTGACGACGTCAGGGCCGAGCTCGAGGACATGGGCAATGTCGCCATCTCGTTCCGGTGAGGCGGGAGGCGTGATCGCCGTCATCGCCGGGACGGGCGGCCAGGTGACGGTCCGGCCGGTGCCGCCCAACGCCACCACTGCCGGCCGCCGTCGGCCCGGCGCCGTCGACGCCGGGGCGGCCGGTGCGACCGGCGCATCGGTCGGGTTGGCCTTCCTCCTCGGACGCCCGCTCGGGCCCGCGGGGATGACGCCGCTCGACGCGCTGCAGGCGGTGGAGTGGGTGACCGGCGCCGTCGAGCTCGTCGACGGCGACCGGACCTCGGACGTGGTCCTCGGCTCCGTGGCCCGCCGGCCGGCGGGCCTCGACCTGGCCCTCCTGGGGGTGACGGTGGAGAAGGACGGCCAGATGGCCACCACGGCGGCCGGTGCCGGCATCCTGGGCCATCCGGCCCGGGCGCTGGTGCAGGCCGCCCGGACGGCGGCCGAAGGGACGGGGGGAGGTGCCCCCCTGGTGGCCGGCACGGTGGTGTACGTGGGTCGCCTGGTGGACGTGGTCCCGCTGGAGCCGGGGGCGTCGGTGGTGGCCACCTTCAACCGGCTCGGCACCGTGGCGGCGGTTGCCGACCGGACCACCGGTGGCCGATCGTCGGCCGGCCCGGAGGGCACCCCCCGATGATCGGCCGGATCGACCCCGAACTGCGCGCCGCGCTGGAGGGCCGGGATCCCCGGTCCGGGGTGGACTGGGACGACCTCCCCGGGTACCGCGCTCGGGCCGCCGCCGCCATCACCTCGTCCCGGCCGCCGGGCGCCCACCGGGACGACGTCGGGCGCCACGACCTGTCCTTCGCCGGGGTCGACGGCCGAGCCGTGCCGGCCCGCCTGTACCGGCCGGAGCAGGCGGACGGCGGCCCGCTCCCGGCCCTGCTGTGGTTCCACGGCGGCGGCTTCGTCAGCGGGGGCCTCGAACGGGACGACCTGTTCCTCGAGCAGCTCTGTGCCGAGGTCGGCTGCGCGGCGGTGGCCGTCGACTACCGGCTGGCGCCGGAGTGGCCGTTCCCCGCCGCCCTGGACGACTGCGTCGAAGCCTTCGACTTCGTGGCCGGCCAGGCCGCCGAGCTGGGCGTCGACCCCTCCCGGATCGCCGTGGGGGGCCGAAGTGCCGGCGGTGGCCTGGCCGCGGCCTGCAGCCTCCGCCGGCGGGACCTCGGCCGGCCCCGGGCCGCGTTCCAGCTCCTCTTGTACCCGATGCTGGACGACCGCCTGGACACGGCATCGAGCCACGAGATCGTCGACCCCCGGACCTGGGACCGGGCGTCGAGCACCCGGGCCTGGTCGGCCTACCTGGGCGAGGCCGGCGACGGGGAGAAGAGCGCCTACGGGGCACCCGGGCGGGCCGAGGACCTGGCCGGTCTGCCACCGACCTACCTGGCCGTCGGTGAGCTGGAGGTGGTCAGGGACGAAGCGGTCGCCTTCGGCCACCGGCTCCTGTTGGCCGGGGTGGCCACGGAGCTGCACGTGTTCCCGGGCGCCTACCACGGCTGGGACCTCTACGCCCCTGCGGCCACGTCGTCGAAGCGACTGATCGACGAAGCCTTCCTCGCCCTCCGCAGAGCCTTCGGAGGAAGCTGACGGCCGCGGCCCCCACCGGGCCCGCCCGCCGGCCACCCGTCAGCCGCCGGCCACCCGTCAGCGGCCGGGAAGCCGGTCGCCGTCGGCCAGGATGGCCCGCAGCTCGGCCTTGGCCACCTTGCCGAGGGCGTTGCGGGGGAGCCGCGGCACCACCACCACCCGGCGGGGGGTCTTGAACCCGGAGAGCCACTGCCGGGCGAACGACCGCACCGATGTGGCCGTCACCCCCGCACCTGGCCGGACGACGACGGCCGCGCCGACCGATTCGCCCCAGTGGGGGTCGGGCACCCCGACGACGGCCACTTCCATGACGCCGGGGACCCGGGACAGGACGTCCTCCACCTCCCGGGTGGAGACGTTCTCCCCGCCGGTGACGATGATGTCCTTGAGGCGGTCGACGATGGTGAGACGGCCGCCGGCGTCCACCCGACCGAGGTCGCCGGTGCGCAACCAACGGCGCCCGGACCGGTCCGAGAGCGTGGCCTCCTCGGTCGCCGCCGGGTCGCCCCAGTAGCCGAGGTGGACCTGGTCCCCGTGGACGGTGACCTCACCCACCTGGCCGGTGGCGCTCGGGGCCCCGTCGGGGTCGACGATGCGCAACTGCACGAGGGGGCCCGGCCGGCCGGCCGTCGACAGCAGGCCGACGTCGCCGGCGAACCCCCGTCGGTGGTCGTCGGGGCCGAGGAAGGAGACGTTGCCGGCGGTCTCGGTCATGCCGTAACCCTGGGACAGGTCGACGTCGCCCAGCAGGTCCACCGTGCGTTGGAGCAGGGTCGGGGTGATGGGAGCCGACCCGTAGGAGAGGGACCGGAGCGAACGGAGCTTGGACCGGTCGCCGCCGCCGGCCTCCTCCACCAGTGAGTGGATCATCGTCGGAGCCAGGGAGGCCGCCGTCACCCGGTGCCGGGCCACGGCGTCGCAGAAGGCGTCGGTCCGGTAGCGCGGGACCAGCACCACCGGCCGGGAGCGCAGGTGGTAGGAGATGACGTTGTGGCCGGCCACGTGGCACAGGGGGAACGGGTAGAGGTACACGTCGTCGTCCGCCACACCCCGGGCCATGCCGTTGGTCAGGGCTCCGGTGAGCAGGTTGCGGTGGCTTAGCTGTACCCCCTTGGGCCGACCGGTGGTACCACTGGTGAAGATCAGCCAGGCCGGCCCGTCGGGGTCGACCGGCCCCGATTGCCGGTCCACCGCGGTGGAGGTGGGCCCTTCTCCGGCGATGAACCGCTCGTAGGCCGGCCCGAACGCCACTCCGGTGACCCCGGACGGGAGATGGCCGCCGTCGAGTAGGGCGGACAGGCAATCGGGCGATCCGAGGACGGCCCGGGCTCCGGCCGCCTCGACGACGGCGGCCTGCTCGGCCGGGGCCAGCCGGTGGTTGACCATGGCCAGCACGTGGCCGCCGGCCGGCACCCCGTAGTAGCCCTCCACCCATTCCGGCCCGTTGTCCCCCACGATGGCCACCGGCGCCCCTGGCGGCACGAGCCGTCCCAGGGCAGCCGAGAGCCTGGCGGCCCGACGGGACAGCTCATCGAAGGTCAGCGACCCCTGGGCATGGACCAGTGCCAGCGCTCCCGGCCTCCGGGCGGCGGCCTGGTCGAGGACGTCATGGAGCAGCATCGGCATCCCCGGTCGACCTCCCTCGTCACCGGGAGGCGGAGGGCGGGACCCCTACCTGGCGACCAACGGCTCGGCGGGCGTTCCCGAGCGGACCCGCGACAGCTCGGAGGCGATCTGGATGATCTGGTCCTCCTGGCCGCCGATGAGCTGCTGGCGGCCACACTCGAGGAGGATCTCGGCACCGGGGACGTCGTAGCGCTGGGCGGCCCGGAAGGCGTGCTTGAGGAAGCTCGAGTACACCCCGGCATAGCCCATGACGAGGGAGAGCCGGTCTTGGACACACTCGCCGTCCATCACCGGGCGGACCACCTCCTCGGCGACGTCGAACATGGCCAGGGGGTCGACGCCGGACCGGATGCCGATCCGGGCGCAGACCGCCGCCAGCGCCTCCGTGGCCGTGTTGCCCGACCCGGCCCCGAAGTGCCGGGTGGACGAGTCCACCTGGACGGCACCCACCGAGATGGCCGCCAAGGTGTTGGCCAGGGCCAGCGACAGGTTCTCGTGCCCGTGGAACCCGGCCTGGGCATCGTCGCCCAGCTCGGCCACCACGGCCCCGACCCGGGCGGCGGCCTCGTCGGGCAGCATGGCACCGGCCGAGTCGACCACGTAGACGCATTGGCAACCGGCGTCCGCCATGACCCGGGACTGTGCGGCCAGCACCTCGGGAGGTTGGGTGTGGGCCATCATCAAGAACCCGACGGTCTCCAGCCCGATGTCCCGGGAGATGCGGAAGTGCTGTTCGGAGACGTCGGCCTCGGTGCAGTGGGTGGCGATGCGGATGACGGAGATCCCCAGATCGGCGGCCGCCCGGATGTCGTCTGCCGTGCCGATCCCGGGCAGCATGAGGGCGGCGATCCTGGCCCGGGTGGCCGTCTCCACCGCCGCCCGCATCAGCAGGCGCTCGTCCACCAGCGAGAACCCGTAGTTGAAGGAGCTCCCCCCCAGCCCGTCCCCGTGGGTGACCTCGATCACCGGCACTCCGGCGGCGTCCAGCGCGCCGACGATGGTCCGGATGTGGGCCTCGGTGAACTGGTGCTGCTTGGCGTGCGACCCGTCCCGCAGCGACGTGTCGGTGATGCGCACGTCCACGTCGGCCGAGAAGCTCATGACCCGCTGCCTCCTTCGGCCGTGCCGTCGACGGCGCCGTCGGCCGGGCGGCCGCCCGGCCCCGTCCCGGTGGCCAGGTGCCTGGCGATCTCGTCGCCCACCTTGGCCGCCGCCGCCGTCATGATGTCGAGGTTGCCGGCGTACGGCGGGAGGTAGTCGCCGGACCCCTCCACCTCGACGAAGATGGCCACCCGGGACGCTCCGTCCTCCCCGAACGGGTCGAACTGCGGGTCGGCCCGGAGGCGGTACCCCGGCACGTAGGTCTGCACCTCGGCCACCATCTCCCGGATGGAGTTGTCGACCAGCTCGAACGAGGCGTCGGGTGGCAGGGCGCAGAACACGGTGCACCGCATCAGCAGGGGTGGCTCGGCCGGGTTGAGGATGATGATCGGCTTGCCCCGTGCGGCTCCGCCGATGACCTCCACCGCCCGGCCGGTGGTCTTCGTGAACTCGTCGATGTTCTGGCGGGTCCCCGGGCCGGCCGACTTCGAGGCCACCGTGGCCACGATCTCCGAGTACGCGGTCGGCACCGTCCGGCTGACCGCGTACACCATGGGGATGGTGGCCTGGCCCCCGCAGGTGACCAGGTTGACGTTGTCCTCGCCGATGTGCTGGTGGAGGTTGACCGGCGGCACCACGTAGGGGCCGATGGCCGCCGGGGTGAGGTCCACCGCCACCGCTCCCATGTCCCGGTAACGGGGGGCGTTCTCCACGTGCACGTACGCCGAGGTGGCCTCGAAGACGATCTGCGGGGGCTCCGGCTGGCTGACCAGCCAGTCCACGCCCCCGGCGGACACCTCCAGGCCACGTCGCCGGGCCCGGCCGAGGCCGTCGCTGTTCTCGTCGATGCCCACCACGTAGCGCAGCTCGAGCTCCGACGACCGAAGGAGCTTCTCCATCAGGTCGGTGCCGATGTTCCCGGTCCCGACGATGGCCGCCGACGGAGGGCTCACCGGGGGCCGGCCTCCGAACGGTGCCGCCGGTGGCGGTCCAGCTCGTCAGCGGAGAGGCCCCGGTGGTCGGTGGCCACCCGCCGCTCCCTGAACACCCAACGACCGTCGTGCACGCAGTACTCGTCGTCGTAGGACACGACCATCGGGAACAGGGTCGGGCCGTCGTGCTGGGAGACCTGGGCGTAGGCCGAGCTGCACCCGTAGGCCGTCCCGTCGTCCCGGAAGCGGATCACGGCGTTGGTGACCAGATGGTGCCCGTCCTGGATGCCCCAGGACCGGGACACGAAGGCCACCATGGCGTCGACCCCGCGGTAGGTGCCGTAGTCGGCCCCGAAGTCCCACACCCCGTCGGGATGCCAGAGGGATGCGAAGGTCTCGGCGTCATGCCGGTCCAGGGCATGTGGGTAGGTGTGCACCAGGTCGTGGATGGCGATCCAGCTCTCCATCCGGTCCTTCCCGATCTCCAGCCGTCCCAGGGAGCCTTCACCGGCACGGTCTGCCAGGTCCGTCACGTCGTCCACGCCACTCGCCAATCTTCAGTCGGGTGGCCCGCCGCAACGGTCAGCCGCACGGTCAGCCGCAACGGTCACGGGGGCCAGGGGGTCTTCCAGGATTGTCGCGGTCGATGCCGTGGTCCGGAACGGGAACATCCTGTTCAGCGGGACCGGCGATCCCGCCGACGCACCATCCCACCCAATGGGAACGAACACTGACAGGGAGGCGGGCGCCGCGAAATGCTCGTAGGGCCCGCCGCTGGCCGGTCCGGCGCAAGCTGGCGCGCCCGGCGGGCACCGATGGTGGGGTGGGCGGGCCGGCGGGTTCACACCGCCCGCCCGGGCCGGAGGGATCGCCCAGCCGGCCGGAGTGAGCAGGAGGCAATAGTGACGAGCACCCTGGCGTGCACGTTCGAGTCCACGAGCCGCGTGTCGGCCGGATCGGGCGCGCTCCACTATCACGACCACGGAGACGGGGACCCGCTGGTGATGCTCCACGGGTCGGGCCCGGGGGTGAGCGGGTGGGCCAACTTCCGCAACACCATCCCGGCCTTCGCCGACTATCGGGTACTGGTCCCCGACATGCCCGGCTTCGGCCAGAGCCCGGCCCCGGAGCCGTTCGACGCGCCGTACACCAAGCTGGCCGCGGAGGCGGTCGTCCAGCTTCTCGACGAGCTGGGCGTCGAGCGCATCGACCTGGTCGGCAACTCGATGGGGGGCGGGGTGGCCAGCCGGATGGCCCTCGACCATCCCGGGCGGATCCGCCGCCTCGTGCTCATGGGCCCGGGCGGCCTGGCCATCAACCTGCTGACCCCACGGCCGTCGGAAGGGATGCGGCGACTGTTCGCCTTCAACGCCCAACCAGACCGGGAGCACCTGGTCGACTGGCTCCGCTCGATGGTGTCGGACGTCAGCCTGCTCACCGACGACCTGATCGACGAGCGGATGGCCAATGCCACGGCTCCGGGGGCCATCGAATGGAGCCGGCGGCTGTTCGCGGCGCAGACGGACCCGGCCCTCCAAGATGCCGTGCCGCTCTGGGCACGAGCCGGTGAGATCACCCACCCCACCCTGCTGCTGTGGGGTCGCGACGACCGGGTCATCCCGGTCGAGAGCGGACTGTTCGCCGCCCGGCACCTTCCCAGGGCGGAGCTCCACATCTTCGATCGCTGCGGCCATTGGGTCATGATCGAACGCCGTGAGGCCTTCAACGGAGTGGTTCGGGAATTCCTCGAACGACCGGCCAGTTGAGGGATTCCGGACGGCCGGTTGCTACGGACGGCCGGTTGCTACGGTGGTCACGGTGAAAAAGAGCCAGGTGGCCAGCGCGGAGGCACAACCGTCGGCGCGCCAGAACGAGCTCTTGGAGAACGCCTACCAGTACGTCCTGGCCCACGGGCTCAGTGGCATGTCGCTCCGACCTCTGGCCGCGGCCATCGGTTCGAGCCCTCGCGTCCTCCTGTTCCTTTTCGGCTCCAAGGACGGGTTGATCCGGGCGCTCTTGACCCGAGCCCGGGCCGACGAGATGGACCTCTTGGCCAGCGGCGGAGGGCTCGACTTCGCCGGCACGGTCCGGGCCATCTGGGGCTGGGTGTCCGAACCCAGCCGCCGACCGCTCCTGGCGCTGTGGGCCGAGGCCTTCGCCCGGTCGCTGAACGGGCCGGACGGCCCGTGGGCCCAGTTCGCCGGGAACACCGTCGGGGACTGGCTGAGCGTCCTCGCCGCCGCCCAACCGCCCGAGCAGCGGACAACGCCGTCCGGGGCCATCCAGCGGTCCCTGACCCTGGCCGTCATCCGGGGCTCGGTCCTGGACCTCCTGGCCACCGGGGACGTCAGCCGCACCACCGAAGCGGTCGAGCTCTTCCTCAGCCAGGACCTCAGCCGACCGGCCCGCTGAGCCGGCGCCGCATCGCGGCCGCCGGTGCGTGCGTGGGCTCGCACCCGGCTTCGGCGACGCCGATCAGTCGGACGGGACCGCCGGAGCGTCGGAGCGTCGGTGATGTGACACCAGTCCCTCGCGGTAGGTCTCGACGATCCGGGTCGACTGCTGGTCGGCGTGTCCTCCTGGTGGCGCTCCTGGTGGCGTGCTCCGGGACCCCTGGTCCACCAGCCGATCCCCGCTCTTACTCCCTAAATACCTCCCAAAATACCCGTTGTAATCTACGCCAACGTGTGATTACATCGGCCTTTCTTACATCGAGCGTCGGCGGCTTGGCTCCCACAACTGGAGGGAATACCGATGAGCCTGCGAGGGATGTCGAGAAGGATGGATTGGCGAGACCAATCTGGGCCGGTGCCGGCGATCATGGAGCCGGCGTCGGTCCATACCGCCCTCCAGGCGGCGGCGGCCCAAACCGGTACGCCCGCCTCCGGCGCCGCCATGGCGGCCCTGGCGGCCAATCCCACCCTCCCAACCGCCGCTGCCGCCGTAGCCACAGGCAAGACGACGACCGCAGCAACGACAACACAGTTCACGTCGTCCCTTGGAGCCTTGGTTGACGCCATCCCCACCGAGGTGGTCGGCCCCTACACGGCCATCGTGGCCATTCTGAGCAGTGCCACGGGGATTTCGGACCCCCGGCCGTGGCTCTGGCTGACCTATGGCCTTGGTGGGGCCGTCATCGGTCTCTACTTTTTGGTTACGTACCGCACAGGCAAAAAGGCCAAGGCAACAAAGAGCTTCCAGCCCTGGGCCATCCTCATGGCGCTATTGGCCTTCGGCATCTGGGGGTTGGTGACGCCGGATTCACCGCTGTCGAAAGCCCTCGACCCCGAGCAGTTTGCTTACATAGCCCCGATTACGGGCATTGTCGGCGCCCTCCTGGTGACGATCCTGTCGAAGCCCCTGACCGAGAAGGCAAGTTGATCTCCCGGGTCGCCAGCTCGCCTCAAGGCTCCCGAGCCTGAGCGGGCGACGGGCACGGGTTCTGAGGTGAGGAGGGAGCGCGTTTTTGCGGTCCCTCACCGGCTTGGGAACGTGCCGGGAAAAGGGAGGTGGTGAATGTGCTCGCAAGGGTGTCGGGCTGAACGACAGGACCACCATCGTCGCCGGTGTCAGCCGTCGCCGGTGTCAGCCGCCATGTTGTGAACCGGAGGTTCCGACGAGGGGTTTCAGGCGGCCAGGGCGAAGGTTCTTACCCAGGGGAATGGGGGCAGCCTCCTCAGCGCACCCGTCGTACCACCGGCGGAGCCCAACGGCCATCGAGCGCTTCGGGCCTGGGCGCATAGAGCCGCATGGTGAGGCCCATCGGCCCGTCGGGGGCCGGCAGCCAGTTCGGTCGCCGGTCCGGACCAGGTGCGTCGCGCTGGATGACGATATCCAGCGATCCGTCGGAGTTGAAGGCGAGCTGGTCGCGATCGCCGACGGCGTAGCGGTCGATGGGGTTCGGCACCGGGAACCCTTCATCGTCGTACATGGTCAGGGACCAAAAGGCATCGACCGGAGGGATCTCGGACGCCTCGAAGTGCAGCACGTAGTCGTTGGTGCCGACGACCGGCCGGCCATCGGCGTCACCGACGTTGAGCGGGTACAGCGCGTCCTCCGCCGGGTTGGCGCCGAGACCGACCATGGCCACGATGGCCCGCTTCAGGTAGGCGTTCCCGTACACGCCCATCGTCTCGGTGTTCATCTGCCAGCCGTTCACCACCCGGGCGAGGGTGGGCAGCTTGTCCCGCATCATCGTGACCGCGTCGGCGGGCACCGTTGCCAGGGCCACCCGAATCCGCGGCGGAACACTTCCCAGGTCGAAGCGCTCGCCGGGTACCAAACCGATCCGTTGCATCCGAGCAACGATGGACCAGTCCGTGGCATGTGGGGGGTGCAGCCCCATGAGGGACGTCCCGCGGGCGAAGAACTCGGCGGCGTCCATCGAGTTGACCTGGACCAGCGGCGGAGTTGCCATATCTACCGAACCGTCGACGTCGAGTGCCGCCTCGATTCGGGTGCCGTCGAGCGCCGTGATGGCCAAGCCATCTTGGAACTCGTGCACCGCCCCGTAGTCCGCCGGCCCGTTGGTCTGCGTGCGCCCCCCAACCTGGACGTACGGCGTGGGCGCCACGATGACCTCCAGGTCCGACGGCAGCTCGCCCTGCCACCGGGGGGTGACCACGGCGAAATTGGCAGCGGCCGTGCCCGTCGTGCGCAGGCCGGGCACGGCGAAGACGTCGGTCCACATGTCGATGAGCGGGAGAAGGTAGTACCGCCCGCCGCTGTCGGGCACCGACATGATCAGGGGGCCGGCGGTGAGGTCGAGCCAAGCCAGCGAGTAGAGCGTGTCGAAGTTGGGACGGACGACGTCTCTGAACTCCGCCGATGGGTACTCCCGCATGTGATGGAAGGCGTTTGGTGGACCTACGCCGGGTTTCTCGCCTGCTGGACGATTGGTCATCACCCGCCGAGTCAGGTCGAAGGTGACGAGAGGGTAGAGGTACACGTACGCCTCGATACCGATCTGGTGTGCCTCGTCGCCATCGATCGGTGACTCGGTTCGTCTGGTCATGTCCCACGCGACCTCGCCGCCGGCCATCTAGCCACCCCAATGGCCAGACACCCGATCAATACAGGCACCCGATCAACACGGTCACCGCCGTAGGGAGTGGTTCTCGAGCCCGGCAAGGCTCCGCAGATGGGGACCGGG
Source organism: Acidimicrobiales bacterium (assembly GCA_035547695.1). Lineage (GTDB taxonomy): Bacteria > Actinomycetota > Acidimicrobiia > Acidimicrobiales > RAAP-2 > DASZUK01. The sequence goes on along the minus strand of DASZUK010000015.1, from coordinate 110,275 downwards.
CCGGCGACTCCCAGGCCATCGATCCCGGTGTCACTCGCGTACCAGCATCGCATGGGCCTCGCGTTCGAGGTCCAGGTACGGCTCGCCGCTGACGTCGATGGCGACGCGATGGATGGTGCCGCCGGTGAACTTGTGCGGTGCCGCCCCGGGATAGTCGTCGGTGACGGCCTGGCCACTGTCCCGGCCGACGCAGAGCCCCTCCCCTGCCAGTTGGAAGGGACCCGGTTGCGTCTTGATCCTTGCTTCGCCGACCTTGCGGTCGTCGTAGTACAGCGAGAGGGTTCCCGTAGCGACGCCCGGGGCCTCCTCGCCGTCCTTCACGAACTCCGCCGACAAGATGAGGTTGTCGCCCGTGGGGAGATCCTCGGTGGCCTCGATCCGCTGTTCGAGTATGCCGACGAAGCTGTAGACGTAGTGCAGCCGGTTGTCCTTGACGTACAAGGCGTGGCCGCCGAACCGCGAACCGTGGGCAAACAGGGGACCTTCTGCCCCGGGTCCGGGGAGGTCGACCACCGCCCCGACCGTGTAGGAGCGGTTCCTGATGTTCACCGCTTGGCTCTCGGGGACCTCGGCGGCATCGGGGAAGTAGACGTACCGGCTGCGGTGGCTGGTGAGCTGCGGCCGCTCGGTGGTGAGGATCTCCACCGCCGAGCGATCGTCGAGCGGGAAGGCCCCGTTGGCCCCGGCCTCGGCGTACCAGAGGTTGATCAACTCACGGAGCTTGTCGGGGTGTTCGGCGGCCACGTTGTGGATCTCGGCCCGATCGACGTCGGTGTTGTACAGCTCCCACTCGTCGTCGTTGAAGTGGCCCCATCCGCTGATCGCCGGGTGGTTGGTGACGGCCTTCCAGCCCTCGTGCCAGATCCCTCGTGAGCCGAGCATCGAGTAGAACTGCGTGCGCCGCTCCGACGGCGCCGAGGGATGGTCGAAGCTGTAGCGCATGCTGACGCCGTCGAACCGGCTCTGGGTGTGCCCCTTGATGGTCTCGGGAGGGGTCACGCCGAGGCAGTCGAGGATGGTGGGCACGAGGTCGATGGCGTGGTGGTACTGGTGGCGCAGCTCGCCCCCGTGCCCGATGCCGGAGGGCCAAGAGATGATGCAGGGGTCCATGGTGCCGCCGTTGAACTCGTAGCGCTTCCACATCTTGAACGGGGCGTTGAAGGCCATGGCCCAACCGGTCGAGTAGTGGTTGTAGGTCTTGGGACTGCCGAGATCGTCGATCAGGGTCAGGTTCTCGTCGAGGTCGTCGGGGATGCCGTTGAAGAATTTCATCTCGTTGATCGACCCGTTCGGGCCGCCCTCGCCGCTGGCTCCATTGTCGGAGACCACGATGACCAGGGTGTTGTCCATCTGCCCGGTCTGCTCCAGATAATCGAGGAGCCGGCCGACGTTGGCGTCGGCGTGGGCGAGGAACCCGGCGTAGACCTCGGCCATCCGGCTGAACAGCCGACGTTCGTTGGCCGACAGCGATCCCCATGGCTTGGTGTAATCGAGCTCGGGGAACGGGAGGTTGTCGGGGCCGGTCCGGGTGTCGGGCGTGCCGATCGGGTTGATCGGCGCCACCTCGGTGTCTTCGGGGACGAGGCCGAGGATCTTCTGGCGGGTCAGCGTCTCTTCCCGGATGGCCTCGTAGCCAATGTCGAAGCGTCCCTTGAACTTGTCGATCCACTGGCGGGGCGCATGGTGCGGGGCGTGGCAGGCGCCGGGGGCGTAGTACAAGAAGAACGGCTTGTCCGGGGCGATGGCCTTGGCGTCCCGAATGAACTCGATCGCCTTGTCGGTGATGTCCTCGGTGAGGTGATAGCCGTCCTCGGGCGCGCTGGGCTGATCGACCATGTGGTTGTCGTAGACCAGGTCGGGATACCACTGGTTCGTCTCGGCGCCGAGGAAGCCGTAGAACCGTTCGAAGCCACGGCCGGTTGGCCAGTTCCGCCGGGTGGAGGCAAGGTTCATCTCGTCGCTCGGGCACAGGTGCCACTTGCCGACCATGTAGGTGTTCCACCCCAGCTCGCCCAGGATCTCAGGAAGCATCCCGTTCTCTGGCGGAACGGTGCCGCTGGCATTCGGAAAGCCGATGGCGGCCTCGGTGATGCAGGCCATGCTGTTGCGGGTGTGGTTGCGACCGGTCAAGAGGCACGATCGGGTCGGCGAGCAGAGGGCCGTCGTGTGCCACTGGGTGTAGCGCACCCCCTGGGCGGCGACCCGGTCGATGTTCGGCGTGTCGATGGGGCCGCCGTAGCAACTGAGGGCTGCGTAGCCGACGTCGTCCAAGACGATGTAGACCACGCTCGGCGCTTGGTCGGGAGCTTTCGGCGGCTCGAAGGGCAACCAGTCCGGGACCGAGTCCCTGATGTCGACGTTCACTACTCCGCCAAACGGTTGAGCCTTCACAGCTCACCTCCCTCCGGTAGCGGTCGCCGGGTATCGACAGACATGATGCTAGGTCCAGGCCATCCCGGCGTCTACTGGCGGCAGGGCGGCAACCACGGGCTCGCGGTGCGGCTGGTACAGGCCTAGGGAATCCGTGGATTCCGTGCATCGTGACCCGGCATAGCCACTTCGACCGTCCGACGACCCTGTGCGGACCGTTAGGAAGGTCGGTGTACCGCTGCGGCCGCAAGGGTGCCGCAAGGGTTTCGTACAGTGACAAGGAACAAGGAAGTAGGCGCTGGACGGCGTGGGCTCGACGCATCAGACGGCCGAATGCACCTTGTTGCGCCACGCGCTGGCCGGCGAACACCCTGGTCGGTGTGTCTCTGCGACGGCTTCGGACATGCCCACCCCTTGCGCCCCCGGCGATCCGGCGACCCGGCGAATAAGGGATTTCCAACTATCGTGGGTGGAGTCGGCACCGCTGACCGGCCAGCGTGTCCTCCGTGTCCGAGCGGGAGCCGGCGGCCGTCGAGTTCGGGGACCGGGTACGCGCCCTACGCCAGGCGAAGGGCCTCAGCCAAGAACGGCTGGGCGAACTGGTCGGCATCTCGAAGAACTACGTCTCGTCCGTCGAACTGGGGGAGCGCAACGTCGGGCTGCGGACGGTCCTGCTGCTCGGCCACGCCCTCGATGTCGACCCGGCCTCCCTTATCGCTGGCCTACCGAGGCCCGGATAGAGAAAACACTATTTTCTGGTATCCAACTATTGTGGGGTGAACTCCAGGACTGGCACCATGCCCTCCGGCGGTTCAACCCATTGCCGCCGGCTCCAGAGCCCCCGCTTCCCCTCCTTCGTCGCTCGTTGGGGGAGAGCGGGGGCTCTGTCGCGTCCGGGGACTACCGTCGGGCGAGCTCCGAGAATGTCGGCAGGTCCGACGGGGGACCATGGATGCCCTCGCACCGGCGAACAGCACCAGCCTGCCTTCGCTCTGGTCCTCCATCACCTCCAGGAGAATCAACCTCGTCGGTGATCCACGCTGCCTTCAGTCCCCTCTCACGCCAGCAGGCTATTCGTTTCGATGGAAACGGGGTTACCGCAATGGCTCGTCACCCTCTTGGGTCGGCTCGATTGCTCGGACCTCACGTTCGGTATCACCGAAGCGCGGTCCGGCTCCGAACTCGGCAGGAGAAACTCGGCAGGAGAGAAGTCTCGAAAGCATCTTTGGGCAAGTGGCCTCGTACGCCAACCGTTAACTACGCCGGCGAACGGCCTTTGCTCCATCTGCCGCCGCTTGGCGCCGTGCTACGGCTGGGTCCGGTGGTCATCAGCGGAGTACTCGGACGGGACACTTGACCCCAGGGGCCTTCGAGAGCCGATCATCGGCAGTGAGGAGCTCACAGTCGAGGACCTCGGCCAGCGCGACGTACGTCGCGTCGTAGACGGTCACCGTCGAGCGAAGTTCGTAGGCACGCTGCATGAACGGCAACGCCGGATATCTCGTGAGGGCGAAATCTGCCAGGTCGTCGACGGCAGCGGCGAACCGCCTGGCCGTAAGTGTCCCAGCGAGCCACCGCCTCCGGAGCACAGCAACGGTTTCCACGTCGACGAGGTCCGGGCCGGCCAGTTCACCTGCCACGGAGAGCTGGTCCCGTGCCCGCGTGCCGTCCGCCTCGTCGTCGCCGAGCGCGTTCGCCAGCACAGAGGCATCGACGACGATCACCGTCCGGCGCGCTCTTCGGACAGGTCGCCGGCCGCCTGGGCAAGCCCCACCCGCCCGCCGCGCCGCCTGCCGATGCGGTCGAGCACCTCATCGAGGCTCGGCTGCTCTGCCAGCCGCTTGAGCTCACTGGCAAGGTACTGCTGTAGCGACTGGCCGTGCTGCTCGGCACGACGCTGCAGGGCGGCGTGGGTCTCAACAGGGAGGTCCCGGACGAGTACGTTTGGCATGATTACATTATGATAGCACCGCCTGAGTGACCGAACGTCACACGCCCGCATGAGCCCTCCCACCGGGGCCGAGAAGGGTCATAGCCCGAGGCCCGGTGACGACGTCGGGGACGACCGACGCCGGATGGGCGGGCCTCGTACGGTGACAAGTTGTGGGGCGCTGGGGTGGGCGCTACGGGACTCGAACCCATGACCTCAGCCGTGTGAAGGCTGCGCTCTAACCAACTGAGCTAAGCGCCCGATCGGCCATACCGACCGGTGGAGCCGGCCCGTGCGGGCCGGACCCAGGGAGGAAACGATAGCGGACCGACGGTACCCCGCTCATCCCGACGGCCCGCCGGTCGCCCGCGCCGTCCGCCCTCCATGTCCGCCCTTCGCTGGTCCGTTCGCCACCCCCGGTCTCCCCCGCCACCCCCGTCTCCCCCGCCACCTCGCCACTTCCGCCTCCGCCACCTCCGCCGCATCCCCCCCCCCGGCCTCCCACGTTTTCCGGCCCGTCCCAGTGGGCCGGTAGCCTGGTGGGCTCATGGCGGAGCAACCTCCCGGGACCGATCCGACGGACTCGACCGACCCGACGGACTCGACCGGACGGACATCACGGTCGGACACCCCGGCCAAGCCGACTTGGGTGACGGGCTGGCAGCGGCTGTCGAAGACGTTCGTCAACCCGCCCGGCCCCAAGTCGGCCCCTGCCGGCGGGACCCGGCCGGCGTCCGGCACCACGACGGCCCAGCCGGTGCCGGACTTCGCCAACATGACCGATGCGGAGAAGCGTCGGGTGGTCAACCAGGCGGACAGCATCGAGAAGAAGATCGGGTACGCGGCTGCGGCCCTGGCCACGGTGTTGACCCTGGTGGGGAGCATCCCGTACATGGTCCGCCGGGTGTCGGTGTCCACCCTGACAAAGCCGACCGGGCACCACTGCCCGAACCACTACACCTACACCACCCACGGCACCGGGCAGGCGGCGACCTGCAACACGGTGTACCCGCCCAGCCACTACGCGTTCTCGATGGTGGTGCTGCTGGTGTTCGCCGCGGCCATCGTGGTCACGATCCGCATCGGCCGGCGGGCGCCGCTGGCGTTCACCATCGTGCTGACCGGCCTGGCGTTGGGGTCGCTGCTCGGCAACTCGATCGCGGTGCTGCCGTTCATCGTCGCCGGCGGGTGGCTGCTGCTGCGGGCGTGGCGCAGCCAGAAGAACGGAGCCCCGAACGCGAAGACGCCGCTGCCCGGCTATACCCCACCGGCCCGCGGCCCGGCCCCCAGGAACAAGTCCGGGACCACCACCAACGCCAGTCGCCGATCCCGCAAGGGGGCCCCGCCGTCGGCCACCCCTGGCGGCCGGCCGGCGCCGACGGCGAACAAGCGGTACACCCCGAAGACGCCGCCGAAGCCCACCAAGAAGTGAACCTCACCAAGAGGTAGAGCCGCCGGCGGACGTCAGCCGGGTGCCCTGCCGGTCGATGGGCGTCAGCAGGTCATCAGCGCCGAGCGCAGCAGGGCCAGCACGTCGGCCCGGCGACGCACCAGGGACCGGGCGGTGGGCTCCTCCCCGAGGGCCCGGAGCACCTCCACCTCGGTGACCATGCCGACCACGGTGGAGTAGATGGCCAGCAACAGCAGGTGGGGGTCGTGCCGGCGCATCCGGCCGGCGTCCATCTCGGCCTCCAGGAACTGCGACGCCCGCTGGACCAGGGGCTGCAGGGCCACCGTCATCTGGGTGGCCGGCGGCGGCCCCAGCCGGGACACCTCCCGGACCAGCCCCAGCAGCTCGGGCCGGCGGGCGGCCAGCCGGAACACGGACCGGACCACCGCCTCCACCCGGTCCCAGCCTTCCCCGGCCCGATCCAGGGCGGACTGGAGGGCGTCGGCCAGCTCCCCGGCGCTGCGGGCGATGACGGCTTCGAGCAGGGCGTCCTTGCTGGGGAACCAGTACAGGATGGTCTGCTTGGCGATGTCGAGGGTGCCGGCCAGGGCGTCGAGGGAGGTGGCCTCGTAGCCGCGGGTGCCGAAGGACCGCAGGGCGGCGTCCAGGATGCGGTCCGGGGTCCCGCTGGTCGGCTTGGGGGTCGCCGGCTTCCAGTTCGATGGGGCCACCGCCGGCATCGTACCCCGTTCCCTACCAAATGGTAGACAACCGGCCTACCAGATGGTAGACAACACGGATGGCCATCGGCGAGCAGTTGGCCGGCAAGCGGTTCTTCGTGACCGGCGGCACCGGGTTCCTGGGCACCGCCCTGGTGGAACGGTTGATCCGGACGGTGCCGGGGTCGGAGGTGGTGGTGCTGGTCCGGCCGGGCCGCCGCGCCACGGCGTCCCAACGGGCCACCCGGGAGATCCTGAAGAACGACTGCTTCGACCGGCTCCGCGACGAGCTGGGCGACCGGTTCGACGACGAGGTCGGCCGGCGGGTGGTGGCGGTGGCCGGCGACGTCGGCCGTGACGGCCTCGGCCTGGACGACGACGGCCGCCGGCTGCTGGCGGCCAGCGACGTGGTCATCCACTCCGCGGCCACCGTCAGCTTCGACGCCCCCCTCGACCAGGCCGTCGAGATCAACCTGCTCGGCCCCTCCCGGGTGGCCGCCGCCGTGGCCGCCGCCCGCCGGGACGCGGGCACCAACGGCACAGCCGGCCACCCCGGCCCGGAGCACCTCATCGCGGTGTCCACCGCCTACGTGGCGGGCACCCACCAGGGGGAAGCCCGGGAGGAGCTGCTGCGCGCGGAACGGTTCTCGCTGGAGGTGGACTGGGAGGCCGAGGTGGCCCACGCCCGGCGGCTGAGGGGGGACCTGGAGGCGGCGTCCCGCCACCCGGACCGGCTGGCCGGGTTCGCCAAGAAGGCCCGGTCGGAGCTGGGCGGGGCCGGGGAGCACCTGCTGGCGACCCGGGCGGAGAAGATCCGGGAGGACTGGATCAAGCGACAGATGGTGGACGCCGGCACCGCCCGGGCCCAGGCCCTGGGGTGGCCGGACGCCTACCCGTTCACCAAGGCCCTGGGGGAGCGGGCCCTGACCTCCCAGTACGGCCTGTCCCCCGCCGCCAACGGCGACATCGGCAACGCCGGCGTCGGCAGACGGGGCGGCTCGTCCGCCGCTGCGTCCCTCGCCGCCGGGTCCCCCGCCGCCGGGTCCGGCGGCACCGGCGGGGCCCCCGAAGGGGTGCCCATCACCATCGTGCGGCCGTCCATCATCGAGTCGGCGCTGGCCGAACCGCGGCCGGGGTGGATACGGGGGTTCCGGATGGCGGAGCCGATCATCATCTCGTACGCCCGGGGGCTGCTGAAGGAGTTCCCGGGGGTGCCGGAGGGGGTGCTGGACGTGATCCCGGTGGACCTGGTGGTGGCGGCCATCATCGCGGTGGCCGCGGCGGGGCCCACACCGGAGGGGCCGTCGGTGTACCAGGTGGCGTCGGGGGTGCGGAACCCGCTGCGGTACGGGCGGCTGGTGGAGCTGATCCAGGACTGGTTCGGGCGGCACCCGCTGTACGACGACCGGGGCCAGCCGATCTCGGTGCCGGAGTGGTCGTTCCCGGGCCGGGGCCGGGTGCAGCGGCAACTGGAGCGGGCGACGAAGACGATGGACCTGGTGGAGAAGGTGGCGACGTCGTTGCCGGTCCGGGGGCGGCAGGCGGCGCTGTCGGCGAAGGTGGAGGAGCGCAACGCGCTGGCCAAGCGGGCGCTGAGCTACGTGGAGCTGTACGGGGCGTACACCGAGACGGAGGCCCGGTACCGGGTGGACCGGCTGGTGGCGCTGTGGGAGACCCTGGACGACGCGGACAAGGCCACGTGGTGCTTCGACCCGGCGGTGGTGGACTGGGACCACTACGCCCACGAGGTGCACCTGCCGTCCATCGTGGCGCACGCCCGGGTGCGGACGTCGCCGGGGAAGTCGGTGGTGGACAAGCGGCCGGACCGGGCCCGCAGGGCCATCCTGTCCCCAGACCGGCATCTGGCGGTGTTCGACCTGGAGCACACCCTGATGGCGTCGAACGTGGTGGACACCTACGCCTGGCTGGCCAGCCGGCACCTGTCGAAGGCGAAGCGGGCCAAGTTCGTGGCGGAGCTGCTGGCGGAGGCCCCCAAGCTGCTGGCCCTGGACCGGCGGGACCGGGGGGACTTCCTGCGGTCGTTCTACCGCCGGTACGAGGACGCCCCGGTGGACCAACTGGCGGAGGACGGCTGGGAGCTGTTCCACCGCCAGTTGCTGACCCGGTCGTTCCCGGCCGGGCTGGCCCGGGTGCGCGAGCACCGCCGGCTGGGGCACCGCACCCTGCTGATCACCGGGGCGCTGGACTTCGTGATCGCCCCGCTGCGGCCGCTGTTCGACGACATCGTGTGCGCCCGGCTGGGGCAACGGGACGGCCGCTACGACGGCCGGCTGGAGGAGCTGCCCCCTATCGGGGAAGCCCGGGCCCTGCTGCTGCAGGACTACGCGGCGGCCTACACCCTGTCCCTCGAAGAGGCGGTGGCCTACGCCGACTCGGCCAGCGACCTGGCCATGCTGGAGGCGGTGGGGTTCCCGGTGGCGGTGAACCCGGAGTCGCGGCTGTCCGCCATCGCCCGGCGGCGGGGGTGGCACGTGGAGCACTGGGCCAAGGCCGCCGGCGGGGCGGAGCGGCCGCTGCCGCTGGGGCCGCTGGACGCCGTCCGGCCGGGGGGCCGGTCGGGGGCGGGCTACTCGGCCACCGGCGGGTTCGCCACCGCCTGGGCCGCGGCGCGGCGGGCGGCCCGGCAGGCCGGTGGGGTCGCCGGGTCCGGCCTGGCCGGCGTCGTGGAGACCACCGCCGACCGGAGCGACCGATGAAGGCGCTGGTGTTCGAGCGGAACCTGCCCCGGTTCGCGGCGTCCCGGGTGGCGTCGCTGCTGGGGTCCGGCAAGGGGGTCGGGGTGGGGCCGCTGCGGCTGCTGGAGGCGGAACCGCCGGAGCTGCCGGGACCGGACTGGCACCGGGTGTGGCCGGTGCTGTCCGGGATCTGCGGGTCCGACCTGGCCACCCTGGACGGCCGGAGCTCGCGGTACTTCGAGGAGCTGGTCAGCTTCCCGTTCGTGCCCGGCCACGAGGTGGTGGGGGTGCTGGACGGCGACGCGGTGGCCGCCGACGGCACCGCGGTGGCCGCCGGGACCCGGGTGGTGCTGGAACCGGTGCTGGGCTGCGCGGCACGGCGGATCGACCCGCCGTGCCCGGCCTGCGCGGCCGGCCGCACCGGGGACTGCGAGCTGGTGGCGTTCGGCCACCTGCGGCCGGGGCTGCAGACCGGGTTCTGCGCGGACACCGGCGGGGGCTGGTCGGCGGCGGGGCTGGTGGCCCACCGGAGCCAGCTCCACCGGGTGGCGGACGGGCTGACCGACGCCGACGCGGTGACCGTGGAGCCGGTGGCCTGCGCGGTCCACGCCGCCCTGGCCGCCGGCATCCGGGACGGCGACACCGTGGCGGTGCTCGGAGCCGGCACCGTGGGCCTGACCGTGGTGGCCGCGGTGGCCCACCTGGCGGCCACCGGCCGCCTGGCGGTGCCGGCGGCGGTGCTGGTGGGGGCCCGGTACCCGGGGCAGCGGGAGCTGGCGGTGGCCCTGGGGGCCACCGAGGCGCTGCCGCCGGACCATCTGGCCCGGGCGGTCCGGCGGCGCAGCCGGTCACTGGCCGTGGGGGCCCCGACCGGCGGCGGGCAGCGGCTGACCGGCGGGGCCGACGTGGTGCTGGACTGCGTCGGGTCCGCCGCGTCGATCGCCCAGGCGCTGGACATGGTGCGGCCACGGGGCCGGATCGCCCTGGTGGGGATGCCCGGGAAGGTGTCGGTGGACCTGACGTCGCTGTGGCACCGGGAGGTGTCCCTGGCCGGGACCTACGCTTACGGGGTCGAGCACGTCCCCGGCGGCCCCGGCCCCGGCGGTGAGGGCAGCCCCGGCGGTGAGGGCAGGGCCGGCGGCGAGCCGGTGCGCACCTTCGACCTGGCGGCGGAGGTGGTGGCGGCGAAGGGGACCGGCCGGCTGGTGTCGGCGCGGTACCCGTTGGAACGGTTCGAGGAGGCGGTGGCCCATGCCGGGGCGGCCGGCCGGCGGGGGGCGGTGAAGGTGGCGTTCGAGCTGCCGGCCCCCCGGAAGAGCAAGAAAGGGAGCACATGAGTCCGAGGCCGGGGTTCGTGCTGGAGGTGGACCGGTCGACGCCGCCCACCCTGTTCTGGCACGGGGAGCGGTTCGCGCTGGAGAAGCTGCCGGAGGGCAGCCGGGTGATCTACGCCCCCGAACCCCTGGACGCCCTGGCGGACCCGGTGTCGGCCATCCGGCACGCCCTGCGCAACCCGCTGGGCGACCGGGACCCGCTGCCGGCGCTGCTGCGGCCAGGGATGAAGCTGACGATCTGCTTCGACGACGTATCGCTGCCGCTGCCGCCGATGCAGCCGCCGGACGTGCGGCAGTTGGTGATCGAGCAGGTGCTGGACATGGCGGCGGCGGCCGGGGTGGACGACGTGGTGCTGGTGGCCGCGCTGGCGCTGCACCGGCGGATGACGGAGCCGGAGCTGCGGCACGCCCTGGGGGACCGGGTGTACGACGCGTTCGCCCCGCACGGGCTGCTGACGCAGCACGACGCGGAGGACCCGGACAACCTGGTCCACCTGGGGCAGACCGACCACGGGGAGGACGTGGAGATCAACCGGCGGGCCGCCGAGAGCGACCTGCTGGTGTACGTGAACATCAACCTGGTGGCCATGGACGGCGGCCACAAGAGCGTGGCGACCGGGCTGGCCAGCTACAGGAGCCTGCGGCACCACCACAACCCGAAGACCATGCGGCACAGCCGGTCGTTCATGGACGCGCCGTCGTCGGAGCTGCACTCGGCGAACTGGCGGATGGGCCGGCTGATCGCCGACGCCGGGGTGAAGGTGTTCCAGATCGAGACCACCCTGAACACCGACACGTTCCCGGCCCAGTTCGGGTTCCTGCAGAAGCGGGAGTGGGAGTGGACGCTGCGGGACCGGGCCACCTTCGCGGCCACGGCCGGCGCCCTGCAGCGGACGCCGCCGAGGCTGGCCCGGCAGGTGTTCCACTCCATCAAGGCCCCGCACGCGCTGACGTCGGTGCAGGCCGGGGAGGTGGAGGCGGTCCACGCGGTGACGACGGCCAACGTGTGGAAGCAGCAGGGGGTGGAGGTGAACGGGCAGACCGACATCCTGACGATGGGGCTGCCGTACATCTGCCCGTACAACGTCAACTCCATCATGAACCCCATCCTGGTGGCCTGCCTGGGGCTGGGGTACTTCTTCAACCTGTACCGCGGCAGGCCGCTGGTGCGGGAGGGCGGGGTGGTGGTCCTGCACCACCCGACCACCTGGGAGTTCCACCCCGGCCACCACCCCAGCTACATCGACTTCTTCGAGCAGGTGCTGTCGCAGACGACGGACCCGGTGGAGATGTCGAAGGTGTACGAGGAGTCGTTCGCCACCGACCCGTGGTACGTCCACCTGTACCGGACCGGCCACGCCTACCATGGGGTGCACCCGTTCTACATGTGGTACTGGTGCGCCCACGCCCTGGCCCACCTGGGCCGGGTGGTGGTGGTCGGCGGCGACCCCAGGGCGGTGCGCCGGATGGGGTTCTCGCCGGCGTCGTCCATGGACGACGCCCTGGAGCTGGCCAAGGACGTGGTGGGCCCCTCCCCCACCCTCACCCACCTGCACACGCCGCCGCTGCTGATGGCGGACGTCAAGTGAGCGCCGGGGGGGCCGGCCGGCTGTCGCCGGCGGCGCTGGCCGCCAAGGTGGGGCGAGCCCGGTTCCCGCTGGCCGCGCCGACGTGGCCGGACAGTGTGCCGCGGCCGGCGCCGGAGCGGAAGGTCGGGCTGGACTACGACCACAACTGGTCCCGGCGGTACCCGGTGCGGCTGGCCCGGGCGATGGTCCTGGACAACCTGACCCGGCCGGTGGCCCGGCTGGTGGCGCCGACGACGGTGCGGGGGATGGAGCACCTGGGGCACCTGGACGGCCCGGCCATCCTGGCGGCCAACCACGCCAGCCACCTGGACACGCCGCTGCTGCTGACGACGCTGCCGGTGGACATGCGGCACCGGACCATCGTGGCGGCGGCGGCGGACTACTTCTTCGACAAGACCTGGAAGTCGGTGCTGTGGTCGTTCTCGCTGGCGGCCATCCCGATCGAGCGGACCAAGGTCAACCGGCAGTCGGCGGACGTGGCGGCGGGGCTGCTGGAGGACGGGTGGAACCTGGTGATCTTCCCGGAGGGGGGCCGCAGCCCGGACGGGTGGACGCAGCCGTTCAAGGGCGGTGCGGCGTACCTGGCCCGGCGGACCGGGTGCCCGGTGGTGCCGGTGTACGTGCACGGCACCCGGCACGTGCTGCCGCGGTCGCCGGACGTGGCCACGGCTCCCGGCGGGCGGCCGCTGGGGGGGTCGGGGTCGGAGGCCACGAAGGGCGGGGGGCTGCGGCGGTCGCCGGTGACCGTGCTGTTCGGGCCGCCGCTGCGGCCGGACGACGGCGAGGACGCCCGGCGGTTCGGGGCCCGGATCGAGTCGGCGGTGGCGGTGCTGGCGGACGAGGCCCGCAGCGACTGGTGGTCGGCCCGGCGACGGGCGGCCGACGGCACCAGCCCGTCCCCCCACGGCCCGGAGGTGGCGCCGTGGCGGCGGGCCTGGGCGCTGGACCCGGCCCCCTCGGTCGACCCGCCCTCGGTCGATCCGGCGACCGCCGGCGGTCGGGACGGCGGCACGACCGGTGCCGGCGCCCGTGCCGGCAGCAGGACCGGGCCGGGCACCGGCAAGCGCTGGCCGGCGGTCTGACCGCCGGCGACCGGCGGGACGTCGGGACCTCGGGGCGGCGGCACGCCGGGCCGGGCACCGGGTAGAACGGTGCGCCGTGGCGTGGTGGGGATCGGGGAGCGGGCGGTCGGTGGCGACGACGGGCGAGGACCGGGAGGACCGGGTGGCCGACGAACTGTGGGGTGACGAGGCCGCCCTGGACCTGACGGTGGTGGTGCCGTACTTCAACCCCGGCGACCGGGTGCGCCAGACCATCGACGAGCTGGTGCGCACGCTGCGGCAGACCCCGGCGACGTTCGAAGTGATCGCGGTGTCCGACGGGTCCACGGACGGCAGCGAGCGCAGCCTGGCCGGGCTGCCGCCGGAGGTGGTGAGGACGGTGCGGCTGGAGCACAACAGCGGGAAGGGCGAAGCGCTGCGGGTGGGGTTCACCATGGGCCGAGGCCGGTTCCTGGGGTTCATCGACGCCGACGGCGACCTGCCACCTGCCCAGGTGGCCACCCTGGCGGCGTTCGCCACCGCCGGGGTCACCGGCGCAAGGGACACCGCCGGGGTCACCGGCGCAGCGGTCACCGCCGGGGTCACCGGCGCAGCGGGCGGGCCGTCGAACGACCCCCCGGACGTGGTGCTGGGGACGAAGCGGCACCCGGAGTCGGAGGTGGTGTACCCGCCGCTGCGGCGGCTGTACTCGTGGCTGTGGCAGCAGGCGGTGCGGGTGCTGTTCCGGCTGCAGGTGCGGGACACGCAGACGGGGCTGAAGCTGGTCCGCCGGGAGGTGCTGGCGGACGCGCTGCCGAGGATGCTGGAGAAGCGGTTCGCGTTCGACCTGGAGTTGCTGGTGGTGGCCCGGCACCTGGGGCACCGGCGGTTCGTGGAGGTGCCGGTGCGCATCCGGCAACGGTTCGGCAGCACGGTGTCGGTGCGGGCGGCGGTGGGGATGCTGCTGGACCTGATGGCCATCTGGTATCGGCTGCACATCCGGCACTGGTACGACCAGCCGCACCGCCCAGCCTGACCTGACCTGACCTGGCCTGGCCGGACCGGACGGGACCGGACGGAGACGGGACCGGACCGGACGGACCGAGTGGCGGGACGGCGGGGCCCGTCCCGTTCAGCGGGGGCGGGGGCGGGGGCGGAACCAGGACACCCGGGAGGCGCGACGGACGGCGGCCAGCCGCTCCCGGCGGAGGGCGTGCTCCTCGTCGTCCGGCAGGGGGTCCAGGTCGCGACCGACGGCCCAACCGAGCAGCAGGTCGGCGAGGGCGGGGTTGCGGGCCAGCACCGGCCCGTGCAGGTAGGTGCCGACCACCCGACCGGCCCAGGCTCCCTCGGTGCCGTCGCCGGCGCCGTTGCCGACCCCGGACACCACCCGGGCGAGGGGGCGGGCGCCGGGACCGACGGCGGTGACGCCACCGTGGTTCTCGAACCCGGTGAGGGTGGGCAGCGGGGTGCGGCCGGCCGGCTCGGGGAACGGCTCGGCGAGGATCTCCCCCACGGCCCGCCGTCCCGGCCCCTTGACGGTGGTGAGGTCGAGGAGGCCCACCCCGGGCAGGGGCCGGCCGTCGGCCCCGGGGAAGGTGTGGCCCATGATCTGGTAGCCGGCGCACACCGCCAGGACGGTGGCGCCGCGGTCGACGGCACGGGCGAGGGCGCCGTCGGCGCGGAGGACCTCGGCCGCCCGCAGTTGCGGGCTGTCCTCGCCGCCGCCCAGGCAGTAGAGGTCGCCGGTCGGGAGGGGGCGGTCGGAGGGGGCTTCGACCAGGTCGGCGTCGATGCCCCGCCAGGCGGCACGCTTGGCCAGGACGAGGCCGTTGCCGCCGTCGCCGTAGGTGCCGAGCAGGTCGGGGTGGACGACCACCACGGCGAGGGTCACGGGGCAGGCCTCATCGGGGGACGGCAGCCCTCACCGGCGGGCCAGCAGGTCGGCGAAGGCGGTGTAGTTCCCGATGAATTCGACGGGGCCGGGGCGGCCGGCGGCGGGGCCGGCCGGGGCCATGCCGGCGGCGGTGCGGACGGCGTCGACGGAGTCGCGGACGGTGGTGTGGGTGACCCCGGCGTAGCGGAGCCGGACCGACAGGTCCCGGCAGCGCTCCCCGGTGGCCACCACCGGCCGGCCGGCCAGTTGCTCGAACGGGACGTCCCACAGCCAGGACGGGTCCCGGCCGTCGGCGACGCGGGCGTTGATGCCGACCACCACCGGGCCGGACCCGGGGCGGACCAGCCCGAGCAGCTCCTGCCACCCCGCCGGGTTCTTGGCCAGCATCAGCCGGGTCGGCACCCCGTCGACGGGGCGGACGGTGAACCGGCCGGCCACCTCGCCGACGGTGGCCATGGCGGCGACGGCCCGTTCGGCCGGCACCCCGAGGGCCTCGGCGCCGGCGGCGGCCAGGGCGGCGTTGGCCCGGTTGAACCAGCCGGGGATGCCCAGGGCGAGGGGCAGCCGACGGCCGTCCGACCAGCAGGCCACCGCCGCGATGCCGTCGGTTCCGGCCTGCTCCGCGGCGTCGCCTTCCAACCACACGTCGACGGGTGGGCGGGCGAACCCGCAGGAGCACGACCAGCCGCCGGCCGGCCCGGCAGCGGTACCTCCGGCAGCGGTACCTCCGGCAGCGGGATGGTCGCCGGCGAAGGTGATGCGGCCCTCGCAGGCCGGGCAGCCGACGGCGTCCAGCCGCCAGCCGAGGCCGGCGGCCACCCACACCACCCGCGGGGCGGCGGCCGCGGCCCAGGCCACCAGGGGGTCGTCGGCGTTGGCCACCACGGTGGTCTGGTCGGCGTAGCCGGTGGCGGCAGCCAGGCCGTGCCGCCAGCGGTTGGCCAGCATACGGACCTCGTTGGTCCGGTCCAACTGGTCCCGGGAGAGGTTCAGGAGCACCACGGCGGCCGGGGCCAGGGACCGGACCAGGCCGGGCAGGTAGCTCTCGTCGACCTCCAGGACCACCGGCGCCGAACGGGAGCCGGCGGCCAGCGCGGCGACGTGGCCGGCGGGCATGTTGGCGCCGGTGCCGTTGGTGACCACCGGGTCGCCGTCGGCCAGGGCGACGGCCAGCAACCGGGTGGTGGTGGTCTTGCCGTTGGTGCCGCTGACCAGCGCCACCGGCCGGCCGGCGGCCAGGCGGGCCAGCAGGCCGGGGTCGACGGCGAGGCCGGCCCGGCCGCCGAGGACGGTGCCACTGCCGAGCCGCAGGGTCCGGGACAGGGCGTTGACCGATCGGATGGTGGCCACGGCCAGGCGGGACCGGGGTGGCAGGGGCGCGGTCCGCCGCCCGACGGCTGCGGAGGCGGAAGCGGAGGCGGCGGCCGTCACCGATCGGCCCGTCACCGATCGACCCGTCACTGGGCGGCGTGCGGGGCGCCGGGCGGGTAGGTCCGGGCGAGCTCCTCGGCGGTGGGCTGGTGCGGGAGGCGGGCCTCGGGGGGCAGCAGGTCGGCGATGGCGCCCATCAGGACGGCGGTGTCGGCGACGGCGTCGTGCAGGCCCAGGGTCACCGGCGGGCCGACCCGGACGCGGATGGTGGGGGGGTGCTGCAGGTTGGCGACATCCGGCAGCCTGGCGGACCGGGGCCACACCTTCTCGGTGCCCCACAGGCCGACCGGGACGACCGGTGCCCCGGTGGCGGCGGCCAGGCGGGCGGTGCCGGTCTTGCCGTGGAGCACCGGGTCGAAGAAGGCCTCGCCGCGGGGGATGGTGCCCTGGGGCAGGACGACGACGACCTCGCCGGCCCGCAGGGCGGCTTCGGCCTGGCGGAGCGGCCGATCGGAGTGGCTGGCGCGGTCGACCGGGATGCCGCCGACGGCCCGGGCCACCCAGCCGAGCAGGGGGGCCTGGAACAGCTCCTTCTTGCCCAGGAACCGCACCGGCCGACCGATGCGGGCGGCCAGCAGGGCGAGGGCGGCGACGTCGAAGTAGCTGCGGTGGTTGGCGGCGACCAGGACGGGACCGTGCGGGGGGATGTGGTCGATGCCGTCCATGTCGAACCGGGCGTAGGGGAAGGACAGGGGCCGGACGAACGGGCGCAGGAAGTGGTAGGGCTCCAGGCCGGCCACGGACGGCACGCCGGCGGGGCGGTCCCAGTGCTCGATCGGCCAACGCCGGGCCAGGGCCACCACGGTGAGGCTGGGGTCGGGGTTGACGGCGTGGGGGAACCCGACGCTGGACAGGAGGGGGACGTCGAAGACGCTGTCGGAGCAGGCATGGCAGCCGGCGAGGTCGATGCCCTCCTCGTCGGCCCACCGCTTGGCGGCGGCCAGCTTGCCGAGGCCCCAGACGAACCCCCCTTCGAGGCGGCCGGTGTAGCGGCCGTCGACCACCTCGTAGGCGGTGGCCAGCACCGCGTCAAAGCCGAGGGCGTCGGCGAACGGGGCGATCATGTCCCGGGGGGTGGTGGTGGCGAGCACCAGCCGGTGCCCGGCCTGGCGGTACTCGGCCAGGAGGCCGGGGGCGAACGGGGCGACGAGGTCGGCCAGGCCGTTGACGGCCCGCAGGCCGGCCCGGCGCACCGCCTCCTGGGACCAGCCCCTGGCCACCAGGGCGGCCGCACGGGCCAGGGCCATGGCCGGCAGGTTCTCGCCGAAGCGGTCGTAGAGGCCGTAGAGCAGCCAGTCGCCGGGGATGCCGCGGTTGCCCGACACGATCTGCTCGGCCTCCAGCGCCGCGTTCAACACCGGCCCGCTGGCCCGCCGGAGCAGGGTGCGGTCCAGGTCCACGAACACGGCGGCCACGGCCACCGAGGCTACCCGGCACCGCTACCGCCCCGGGGTCCCCGGCCGGCGCTCTCCCGGCGGACAGGCGATCGAAGCGAACGGAAAAATGCCCCCAGACGCGGTGAAGGGATCGCCGGGGGGGAGGCGATCCCTTCACTCGGACCCGTCAAGGAACGGAGGGGGGGTTCCGGTATCCCTGCGGTCTGAGTACATTTTGCGCCTCCCCCAACAATCTGTCAACCAGCTTTATGAGATACTTATCATCGCTTTGTACGATGTGTTACAACACAGTTGCAAGCAACAGACCAAAGGGTGACCGGTGGACATTAAACACTTGCAAGCAGTCGTGGGCATCGCCGACACCGGGAGCTTCTCGGCGGCCGCCGAGGCGATCGGGACGGTGCAGTCCAACATCTCGGCCCACGTGGCCCGGCTGGAGCGTGAGCTGGACGTGGTGCTGGTCGACCGCGGCACCGGCCGGCTGACCGAGGAGGGCGAGGTGGTGGTGGCCCGGGCCCGCCGGATGATGGCGGAGATGGACGCCATGGTGTCCGACGTGGTGGCCATGCGCCACGAGGTCCGGGGCACCGTCCGGGTGGGCATGATCGGCACCACCGGTCGGTGGTTGGTGCCACAGTTGTTCGCCCGCCTCCGGGACCGGCACCCGGAAGTGCACATGACGGTGGCCGACGGCACCAGTACCACCCTGGAGCCCCAGTTGGTGTCCGGGCAACTGGACCTGGCGGTGGTGACCCTGCCGGTCCCCGGTGACGAGCTGTCGGCGTCGCCGCTGTTCGAGGAGGACCTGGTCCTGGTGGTCCCGACCGACCACCCCCTGGTCCAGGCCCAACGCCGGCGCCGGTCGGCCCCGGCCACCGGCGACCGCGCGCCGGGGTCCACCGACCCGGACGAGGCCACCGCCCAGGCCTTCGACCTGCCACCACTGCCTCTGGCCGACCTGGGCGACCTGGAGCTGCTGCTGCCGCTGCCCGGCACCGCCCTGCGGGAGGAGATCGACGCCGCGGTGCAGCCGTCCGGGGTGGCGCTGCGGCCGTCCATGGAGCTGGACGGCCTGCGGATGATCGCCTCGTTGACCTTCGACGGGTACGGGCCGGCGATCCTGCCGGCCACCGCGGTGCCCGGGCACCTCCGCGACCAGTTCACCCTGCTGCCCCTGGAGGGGTTCCCCCGCCGGCAGGTCGGGGTGGCCCTGCGCAGCCGGGGGCTGCCGTCGGCCCCCACCCGGGCCCTCATCGACCTGCTCTACGTGGTGGTCCAGGACCCCGGCCCGCTGCCCGAAGGCCTGCACCCCGCCCTCGGCCGCCGCAGGCGGTAGGGGGCACGGCCGCCGCAGGCGGTAGGGGCACAGCCGCCGGAGGCGGTAGGGGGCGGCTCAGTCCTGGGGCGGCCGGGGCTCCCGCCACATGGTCCAGACCGGGGGGCCGCCGGCCAGCTTGACCTCCCCGGTGACCTCGAAGCCGTGGCGGCGGTAGAAGGGGATGTTGCGCTCCTTGGAGGACTCCAGGTAGGCCCGGACGCCGTCGAGGTCGCAGCGCCGCAGCACCGGGGCGAGGACCGCGGACCCGATGCCCTGCCCCTGGCGGTCCGGGTCGGTGCCGAGGGTTGCCAGGTACCAGTGGGGCTCTTTGGGGTGGATGGCCTCGACGTGGGCCAGGAACCGGATGGAGCGGAAGAAGTTGCGGCCGGCCACGTAGGGGACGGTGGGCAGGGCGTTCAGCATGGCCCGGACCAGGGGCAGCGGCGGCTTGCCGGGCGGGGCCCACAGGGCTGCGCCGGACCGGTCCGGAGTGGTGTACACCGCGCCGTACGCCAGCAGGTCCTTGGCCATCTGCACCCGGAAGAACGTCCGCAGGCCGCCCGGCCGGCGGCGGGCCGAGGGCATCAGGTAGTTGGACACCGGGTCGTCGTCGAAGGCCCGGGCCAGCATGGCCGCGATGTCCCGGACGTCGCCCTTCCCGGCCGGCCTGACCTGGGGTTCGACGGTGTCAGGGGGCACGGGGTTACTTCTACACGGTCTGCGGCGCACCGCGAACCGGCCCGGGCTCGGGGTGGGGGCCGCTCAGGCCGCGGCGAGGCCGACGATGGGCTCGTTCAGGACCATGGACCCGGTGGAGCCGAAGAACGGGGCGGCCCCGAAGGCGAAGATGCCGCCGTCGGACGCCACCAGCCAGTAGCCGCCGCCGGCGCCGTCGACGGCCATGCCGACGACTGGCTCGTTGAGGGTGATCGCGCCGGTGGAGCCGTGGAACGGGGCGTCACCGAAGGCGAAGATGCCACCGTCGGACGCCACCAGCCAGTAGCCGAGGCCGTCGGGGAGGGCGGCCATGCCGACGACGGGCTTGTTGAGGGTCATGGCCCCGGTGGAGCCGTAGAAGGCGGCGTCACCGAAGGCGAAGATGCCGCCGTCGGACGCCACCAGCCAGTAGCCCTGGCCGTCCGGGGTGGCCGCCATGCCGACGATGGGCTGGTTGAGGACCATCGAACCGGTGGAGCCGTAGAAGGCGGCGTCACCGAAGGCGAAGATGCCACCGTCGGACGCGACGAGCCAGTAGCCGCCGCCGTCCGGGGTGGCCGCCATGCCCACGACGGGCTGGTTGAGGGCCCGACGGGCCAGGCTGCCGTAGCCGGGGGCCCCGAAGGGGTACACGGAGCCGTCGGTGCCGGCCTCCCAGTACCCGCCGGTGGCCGGGTCGGTGGCGGTCGCGACGACGGGGGCCGGGATGGAACGGCCGCCGGTGGAGCCGAAGAACGGGGCGTGGTAGGCGAACAGGCCGCCGTCGGCGGCGACCAGGCGGTAGCCGGTGCCGGTGTCCAGGTCGGGGCAGGACTGGGCCAGTGGCTGCGGGGTGGTCGTCGGGCCCGGCACCACCGGGTTGCCGTCGACGAAGCACAGGGGGTCCATCCGCAGCGACCGGGCCCCCCGGGGGTAGCCGAGGGAGCCGGCGGTCCAGGCGGCGTAGGCCATCCACCACTGCCCGGTCCCGTCCTGGAACGCCGACTCCCCGCCGGGGCCGACCACGGGCGGTGCGGACTGCAGCACGGGGTGGTCCAGGGGCTTGCCGCAGGGACCGGACGGCCCGGCACAGAGGGCGTAGCCGACCGCGTAGGAGGTGCCCAGGTATGTGCCGCCGGAATAGAACAGGTAGTAGTCGCCGCCGACGAGCACCAGGTCGGGGTTCTCCACGGTCAGCTCCCAGTCCTGGTCCTGGCCGATGAGCTCGGTGGGCGAGCTGCCGGGGGCGAACGAGCGACCGTCGGCCGACAGCGGCTCCGACCAGATGGAGGCGGCGGTGACCGCGCCGCCGGGGTTGGCCTTCCAGAGCAGGTACGGGGTCCCTGTCGGGCCGACGAACACGTCGGGGTCGATGTCGCCGCCCTCGTAGGTGCCGCCGTCGGCCTTCGGTGACGGCAGGCACAGGAACGGCTTGGTGGAGCTGTTCAGGTACGGACCGGCCACGGTGGCGGCGAAGGCCTCGGTGATGCACTCGGCGTCCAGGTCCTCGGCGAAGGTGGCGTAGAACATCACCCAGGTCCCGTCCAACTGGACGACGCTGGGGGCCCATTCCAGGCCGGGGTTGACCCAGTCGGGCTCCGGGGACAGCGGGCCGGGCGACGGCATCGGGGTCCATGTGGCCAGGTTGGTGGACGTCAGCTCCTGGATGTGCCCGAAGGTGCCGCCGGTGGTGAAGGCGTAGTAGGTGCCGTCGACCGGCACGATGTCGGGATCGGGGGCGTCGTCGGCGGTGAGCGGGTTCTGGTACAGGCCCGGCCCGGGCGAGGTGCCGGGCGCCACCGCCCCGGCCGGGGTGGCCGGGGTGACCGGGGGCAGCCAGGGCAGCACCAGCCCGGCCAGCGCCGCGACGGCCACCGCCACCGTCCCCCGCGCCACCACCCTCCGCGTCACCGTCCCCTGCGTCACCGACGTCTGTGATCCCGCCGCCACCGTGCCTGGCTCCCCCTGTCGACCGACGCAGAATAGACGCAGGAGAGTTGCGAATGGTTGCCACCCCCGCGACGCAATGGCCGCCGGGAACCAATAACCTGTTTTCCTATGTCGGCTTCGGGGGAGCGGACAGGAACGCAGCACGTGACCGGCCTGGACGGCATCCGGGCGTTCGCCGTCCTGGCGGTCATGGGGGTGCACCAGGAGTTCGGGTGGCTGCCCGGCGGGTTCTACGGCGTGGACGCCTTCTTCGTGCTGTCCGGCTTCCTGATCACGGCGCTGCTGGTCCGCGAGCTGGCCGGCACCGGCACCGTCCGGCTGGGTGCGTTCTGGGCCCGGCGGGCCAGGCGGCTGCTGCCGGCGCTGGTCCTGCTGGTGGTGGTGGTCGGCGTCGCCGCCGCCGTGGACCCGTCGCTCCTGGGGGTCCCCAGCCTGCCGGGGCTGGCGGCCACCCTCTTCTACTCGGCCAACTGGTACTTCGTCGGGCAGCACGTCAACTACTTCGCGGTGTTCTCGGCGCCGTCACCGCTGCTGCACACCTGGTCGCTGGCCATCGAGGAGCAGTTCTACCTGGTGTGGCCGCTGGTGGTCCTGGCGGTCCTCGCCGCCGGCCGGGGGTGGCGTCGGGGGCGGCGCCGGGACCCGCGCCGGGGTGGGCGCGAGGACCACCGGGCGCCGTTGGCCGACCCGCTGTCCCCCGGCGACCCGCTGGCCCCGGCCGGTGGCCTCCGGCGCCGGGTCCGGTGGCTGCTGGCCGTCACGGTGGCCGGGGCCGGGCTGTCCGCGCTGTGGATGGCGCACCTGGCCCCGGGTGGTGGGGCCCCGGGTGGGGCCGACCCGGCGCGGGCGTACTACGGCACCGACTGCCGGGCCCAGGCCATCCTGGTCGGGGCGGCCCTGGCCCTGCTGCTGGCCCTGCGTGGCCGTCCGGCCGGCCGTCGCACCCGGCGGGTGGTCGGCGGGGTGGCGGTGGCCGGGGCGGCCGGGACGGTGGCGCTGTGGCGGCTGGTGCCGGAGACGTCGTGGCTGGCGTTCCACGGCGGATTCCTGCTGGCCGCCCTGGCGGCGGCGGCCGTGGTGGCCCAGGTGGCGGTGGCGCCGGCCGGGCTGGTGTCACGGGTGCTGTCGCTGCGGCCGCTGGCCGCCCTGGGCCGGATCTCCTACGGGGTGTACCTGTGGTACTGGCCGGTGACCCTGGCGGTGAGCGAGGACCGGACCCACCTGGAGGCCTACGCCCTGTTCGCCGTCCGGCTGGCGGTGACGGTGGGGATCGCCACCCTGTCCTACCTGGTGGTGGAGCAGCCGATCCGGCAGCGGCGGGTGTCCTGGAAGGTGCCGGCGGTGGCCGCCCCGGCCGGGCTGGCGGCCGCCATGCTGGCCACCGCGGTGGCGGTGCCGGCGGCGGCGACGGTGCCAGTCCCTTCCGCCCGGGTGCTGTCGGCCGCGGACCACCCCACCAAGGTGCTGCTGGTCGGCGACTCCGCCGCCGGCTCCCTCGGCGTCGGCCTCGGCCAGCTCGCCTCCCGGTACGGCATCCAGTTGATGAACGACGGCGACCCCGGCTGCTCGCTGTCGGTGGACCAGATGATGAAGACGCTGTGGTACACCCTGCCGCCGGGCCGGCCCTGCCGGGAAGGGGACCCCGCGGCGCTGCTGGCCCGGTGGCGGCACGTCGTGGACCGCTACAACCCCGACGTGGTGGTCTACCTGGGCCGGTCGGACCTGCTGGACCAGCAGGTGGACGGCCGCTGGGAGCACATCGGGCAGGCCGGGTTCGACCGGTACCTGGCCGGGCGGCTGCGGCAGGGCATCGGGGTGCTGGGAGCCAGGGGGGCCACGGTGGTGCTGCTGACGTCGCCGTACTACGACACCGAGGACACACCGCACCCGCCGTGGCCGGAGGACCAGCCGGTGCGGGTCCGGGAGGACAACGCCCTGCTCCGGCAGGTGGCCGCCGAGGCGGACCGGGCCACGGTGGCCCGGGCGGCCACGGGACCGGCCGCGGCCGCGGTGGCGTCCAGCGGGTCCGGCCGCCAGGACCCGAAGGTGACCGTCTTCGACCTCGGCGGCCTGGTGACCCCGGGTGGGCACTTCACGTCGGTGCTGGGGGGCACCACCCTGCGGTGCGCCGACGGCGTCCACTTCACGGCGGCCGGCGGGGCATTCGTGGCCCGCAAGCTGCTGCCGGTGCTGGTGGCGGCCGGGCGGGCCCACCACCGGGAGCACCCCGGCGGGCGGTGGCCGGGGACGCCGCCGCCGACCACCCCGGCCTGGTGGGACCGGCTGCCCTGCGGGTGACCCCGGCGGCCCGCACCGGCCCGCTCCCCGGTCGGTTCCGGCGAGCGGGCTACCGCCCGGCGGCGGCCACGCAGGCCGGGACCACCGGGCTGGGGACCGGTGCCCGCCGGCCGGCGCCCCAGCACCGCAGCAGGGTCGTCGGGCCGACCGCCAGGGGGGGCGGCGACCGCGCCACGTCGGTCCACACCCAGGCGTCGGCCTGGATGCGGGGGGTGCGGCCGAGGACGGCGGTGAAGAACCCGGCGGCGTAGGCAGCGTCGCGGCCCTGCCCGATCAGCGGCGGGCCGACCTGCCGGGGCACCACCACGGTGCCCACCCCCCAGGTCCGCAGGGCGGCACGGACGCTGCGCAGCTCGGCGGCGGTGCCGGTGGGCTCCGAGGGGGAGAAGCCGGAGGACAGGGCGTCCAGCACCTCCATCCCCGCCCTGGCCGCCCCGGCCCGGCTGGGCAGGCCCTGGGGGCCGCCACCACCGGCCTGCAGGTACGGCAACCCGGCGGTGGCCTGCCAGGCCATCGCGCTCTGCACCCCGGAGAACGGCGGCGGGTACACCAGGAGGACGTCGTCGGGCGACGTGTACCGGTCGGCCTGGGCCAGCCACCGGGGGGCCTGCACCGCCTGGGTGGTGAGCGGCACCGCCGGGGCCATGGCCACCGCGGACGGGACCAGTGCCACCGCGACCAGCCCGACCGGGACCACCGCGGCGGCCACCGCCCTCCCCGGCCGCCGGCGTCCGCCCGCCGCGCCGCGGTGGGTGGCGGCCCAGGCCCGGTCGACGGTGATGCCGACCATGACGGCCACGCACAGCAGGGTCACCACGACGAACCGGCCCTGGATGACGTCGTCCAGGAGGGGCAGGGACTGGAACAGCCGCCACGGCGCCCACGGACGGCCGGCGGTGCCCAGGGACAGCGCGGCGGTGCCGAGGCCGACGGCGCCGAACAGCCACAGCCGGCCGTCCCGACGGAAGGCCACCAGGCCGGCCACCGCGACGGCGACGGCCCCCGCGCCGAGGTACACCTCGGCCGGCGGGGCCGGCCCGAAGTAGCCCCAGAGGGACAGCGTGTTCTGCCACCAGGTCCCCGGGTGCGGCACCAGGAGGTCGCCGGGACCGTAGTGGTCGAAGGTGGCGATGGACGGCCACACCTGCCCGGACAGGTGGGCCGGACCGGCCAGGCCGTACCAGGTGGGGTAGGCCAGGACGCCGACGGCGACCGCGGCGGCGACGGCCAGCCCCGGCAGGGCCCACCGGACCCGCCGGACCACGTCGGCGGGGTCCCCGGCGACGCCGACGGCGGCCAGCACGGCGACGGCGAGGCCGGCCCCGACGGCCGCGATCAGCAGGATCTCGGTGGACAGGAAGAACTGGACCACCACCAGCAGGCCGAGGGCCAGCCCCGTCCGGACCGGCCGGCCGGACTGCCGGACCAGCAACTGGTCCAGGCGGCCCGCGATCAGCGGGAGCACGAACAGGCTGGCCACGTTGAGGTGGCCGCCGGCCACGTTGTCGACGACGAACGGGCTGAACCCGTAGAGGAGGCCGGCCACGAACGCCGCCGGCGCCCACCGGGTCCAGCGGGCCACCAGGAAGTAGGCGGCGGTGGCCGACGCCGCCGGGACCACGGTGGAGGCGACCGCCAGGGTGGCCACCGGGCCGGCCAGCCAGGTCACCGGGGCCAGGGACACCCCGATGGCCAGGACGCCGGTGTTGGACAGCAGGTTGACCCCGACCGGGTGGAACAGGGCGTCGGAGTACAGCGGGTTGAGGCCGTGGGCCAGGGCGTGGGCCGGCCACTCCAGGAACCACATGGTCAGCGCCGAGTCCCCGCAGCCGCAGCTCGCCGTGGCCGCCGGGTTGCCGGTCCAGACGTGGACCCACAGCCCGACGGCCAGCAGCAGGTACGCCCCGACGGCCGCGGCGACCACCGCCGGCCGTCTCGGCCCGGCCCGGCCCGGGGAGGCGGCCGGCGGGTGGGCCGGGTGGGCCTGGCCCGGGTGGCCCGGGTGGATCTGGCCCGGGTGGGCCGAATGGACTGAGTGGCCAGGATGGGCCGGGTGGGCCGGCGGCGGGGGCAGCGGGGAGCGCGGCGCCACGGCGGTGCGCCCCGCCGTGGACCCCCCGGATGACAACGCCCGACCTCCAGTGCGCAGCCGGCCCCCGCCGAAGGACGGCGGGGCCACGGTGCCCGAAAAATTAATTGTTACATGACCGGGGGGAGCCGCGCCGGGAACGCCGCCGGGAGCGCCGCCGGGAGCTCAGCGGGAGCCCGCCGCGCCGGAGCCGGCGGCCGCGCGGGCGGCCGCACCACCGGCCATGCCGGTCCGGCAGGGGCCGATAGGGTCGGCGGCACCAACCGGACCGACCGATGCCGGCGGCCGAAGGACGACCCGGAGGACGATCCGGAGGAGGGGCGACGATGCTCAGCAAGAAGGTCGACCTCGACCAGGAGACGGTGCCGCTGGTCCCCACGTACGCCCGCCGGGGGCTGACGCACCCGATCTCGCGGTACCAGATGCCGCAGGAGCCGATGGAGCCCTCCGCGGCGTACCAGTTGATCCACGACGAGCTGGCCCTGGACGGCAACCCGGAGCTGAACCTGGCCACGTTCGTGACCACCTGGATGGACCCGGAGGCCGACCGGCTGATGGCGGAGACCGCGAACAAGAACGCCATCGACTGGGACGAGTACCCCCAGACGGTGGAGCTGCAGGACCGGTGCGTGAACATGCTGGCCCGGCTGTTCCGGGCCGGGGAGCGGCACCGGAGCGTGGGGACCGCCACGGTGGGGTCGTCGGAGGCCATCCACCTGGCTGGGCTGGCCATGAAGTGGCGGTGGCGCAAGGCCCGGGAGGCGGCGGGCAAGCCGGCCGACCGGCCGAACCTGGTGATGGGGGCCAACGTGCAGGTGTGCTGGGAGAAGTTCGCCCGGTACTTCGACGTGGAGCCGCGGTTCGTGCCGTTGACCGACCAACGGTTCGTCATCGGCGTCCCGGAGGCCATGGCGCTGGTGGACGAGAACACCATCGGGGTGGTGGGCATCCTGGGGTCGACGTACACCGGGGAGTACGAGCCCATCGCCGAGCTGAACGAGGCGCTGGACCAGTCGGAGTGGGACGCCCCCATCCACGTCGACGCGGCCAGCGGCGGGTTCGTGGCGCCGTTCGTCCACCCCACCCTGGAGTGGGACTTCCGGCTGTCCCGGGTCCGGTCCATCAACGTGTCCGGCCACAAGTACGGGCTGGTCTACCCCGGGGTGGGCTGGGTGGTGTGGCGGGACCAGGAGGACCTGCCGGAGGAGCTGGTGTTCACCGTCGACTACCTCGGCGGGTCGCACGCCAACTTCGGCCTCAACTTCTCCCGGGGGGCCGCCCAGATCGTGGCGCAGTACTACAACCTCATCCGGCTGGGCTGGGAGGGGTACCGGGACGTGATGACCGCGCTGGGCCTCACCGCCCGGTGGCTGGCGACCGAGATCGAGCGCATCGGGGTGTTCGACCTGCTGAGCCGCGGCCACGACCTGCCGGTGGTGTGCTTCCGGCTCCGCGGCGACCACCCGTACACGGTGTTCGACCTGTCCGACGTCCTCCGGCAGCGGGGCTGGATCGTGCCGGCCTACAAGATGGCCCCCGACGCCGACGACGTCGCGGTGCTCCGGGTGGTCGTCCGGGAGGGGCTCAGCGCGGACATGGCGGCGGAGCTGGTCGCCGACATCCGGCACGCCGTCGACCATCTGAACGCCGTCCACGGCGCCCACGGCGCCCAGGACGGCCACGGCGTCCACGACGGCCACTCCCCCGCCAAGCCGGCCGGGGCGCCGGGCGGGCGGGGCGGCCGGAAGGGCCGACCGGCTGGAGGGAAGGGCAATAAGGTCCCGACCACCCGGGCGGTCTGCTGATCAGGGGGTCTGAATGGCCAGACCGTTCAGACCAGACCGTTCAGACCAGGCGGAGCGTCTCCGCGGGAACGCCGCTGCGCTTCAGGCCGGCCTCGCCGAACGGGAGGGCGGCGGGATCGCCCGGCCTTGAGCCCTGGCCGCGTCCAACCAGGCCTCGACGGCCAATCGAGCTTCGGCGACCGCCTCTTCGGGAGTATCCCCATGGGCGGTACAGAAGGTCAGGTCAGGGACGTCGGCCAACCAGGCTTCGTCCTCGTCGCTCCAGGTCACTTCGATGCGATAGTCCCGGATCACCGATCCTCCTCCAACTGCAAAAATTGTACCGGCGCACCAGCCGAACGACCTGCCGGACCTGATGTTGGGAAGTGACCGTCGCCGACGGCTTGCCTCCCCAGACATCCGGTTAGCGTGCAGGGCATGCCCGCGGACGGCTTTGACCCCGACCTGGTGGCCGCGGTCCGCGACGCCGCCCTGTCGGAGGCGGCCCGGCTCGGTGCCTCCCACGCCGAGGTCCGGGTGGAGCGGACCCGGTCGCAGGTGGTGGCGCTGCGGGACGGCCGGCTGGAGACGGCGGCCGACGACACCGAGCTGGGGGTGGGGCTGCGGGTGGTGCACCGGGGATCGGTGGGGTTCGCCGCCACGGTGGCGGTGGACGCCGCAGCCGCGGCCGGCCTGGCGGCCCAGGCGGTGGACGCGGCCCGGACCACCTCGCTGGCCGGCGGCCTCCCGGTGGACCCGGCGGAGGAGCCGGCCCACGGCCACGTGGAGTGGACGTCGCCGCACCGGACGGACCCGACGGCGGTGCCGCTGGCCGACAAGGTGGCCCTGCTCGGCGACTGGAGCCGGCGGCTGCTGGGCGCCGACGGGGTGGACCACGTGACGGCCTACGTGCTGGCGGTCAGCGAGGAGAAGCACTTCGGCGACCTGGCCGGCACCACCGCGACCCAGCGTCGAGTGCGGCTGCACCCGCAGCTTGAGTGCCTGGCGGTGGGCGACGACGGGGACTTCGAGGAGATGCGGACGGTGGCCCCGCCGGTGGGCCGGGGGTGGGAGTACCTGGACGGGGACGGCTGGGACTGGGACGCCGAGCTGGCCGGGCTGCCGGAGCTGCTGGCCGAGAAGCTGCGGGCCCCGTCGGTGGACCCGGGCGACTACGACCTGGTGATCGACCCGACCAACCTGTGGCTGACCATCCACGAGTCCGTCGGGCACGCCACCGAGCTGGACCGGGCCATGGGGTACGAGGCAGCCTACGCCGGGACGTCGTTCGCCACCCCGGACAAGCTGGGCACCCTGCGGTACGGGTCGCCGGTGATGCAGGTCACCGGGGACCGGACCACCGAGCACGGGCTGGCCACGGTGGCCATCGACGACGAGGGGGTGGCGGCGCAGTCGTTCGACCTGGTCCGCGACGGCGTCCTGGTGGGCTACCAGATGGACCGGTCCATCGCCACCGCGGCCGGGCTGGGCCGGTCCAACGGCTGCGCCTACGCCGACTCCCCGCTGCACGTCCCGATCCAACGGATGGCCAACGTGTCGCTGCAGCCGGCCGACGGCGACGGGCCGACCACCGACGACCTGATCGCCGGAGTGGACCGTGGCCTGTACATCGTCGGCGACAAGAGCTGGTCCATCGACATGCAGCGGTACAACTTCCAGTTCACCGGCCAGCGGTTCTTCGCCATCCGGGACGGCCGGCTGGCCGGGCAGGTCCGCGACGTGGCCTACCAGGCCACCACCACCGACTTCTGGGGGGCCATGGAGGCGGTCGGCGGTCGGTCCACCTACCTGCTGGGCGGGGCGTTCAACTGCGGCAAGGGCCAGCCCGGCCAGGTGGCCCCGGTGAGCCATGGCTGCCCGTCGGTACTGGTCCGCGGCATCCGGGTGCTGAACGCCCGGGCGGAGAGCGGACGATGACGCCGTCCCACCGGGGCGGGGTTGAGGTCCCCGCCCCGACACGCGCCCGGGTTGGGGCCCCCGGACGCCGGGGGCACCGATGAAGCCGGCCCAGGACGTCGTGGAAGAAGTGCTGGCCGCGGCCGCCGCGGCCGGCGCCGGCGACTGCGTGGTGCTGGTCGAGGAGGCCCACGAGGCGGAGGTGCGGTACGCCAACAACACCACCACCACCAACGGGGTGCGGCTGGACCGCCGGGTGACGGCGATCCGGTTCGTGGAGGTGGACGGCGGGCCGGCCGGGGGCGGCCCGTCCGGGGGCGGGGCATCCCGGGGCGGCGTGGCGGCCGGGGTGGCCCGGCAGGCCGGCGACGTGGACCCGGCCGCCCTGGTGGCGGCCGCCGACGTCGACGCCCGGGGGTCGGGCCCCGCCGCCGACGCCCAGCCGCTGGTCGCCGGCGGCGCCGATGCCGCCTTCGGGGACCCGCCGGGCACCACGGACCTGGGGGCGCTCGGCGGGGTGCTGTCCGGGCTGGCCGGCGGGTTCGAGCGGGCCCGGGCCGCCGGGGTGGTGCTGTCGGGGTTCGCGGAGCACCGGGTGGCCACCACCTACCTGGGGTCCAGCACCGGGCTGCGGCGGCGGCACCAGCAGCCGACCGGCGCGGTGCACCTGGTGGGCCGGTCCGACGACGGCACCCGGTCGGCCTGGGCCGGCACCGGGGCGGCGGACTTCGCCGAGGTCACACTGGGCGCCCTGGAGGAGCAGGTGGTCCGCGGGCTGGACTGGGCGGCCAACCGCATCGAGCTGCCGGCCGGGCGGTACGACACCGTCCTGCCGCCGGCGGCGGTGGCCGACATGATGACCTACCTGGTGGAGTCCGCCGGCGGGCAGCAGGCCGAGGAGGGGCGGACGGTGTTCTCCCGGCCCGGCGGCGGCACCAGGGTGGGCGAGGTGCTGTCGACGCTGCCGTTCGACCTGTGGAGCGACCCGGCCCAGCCGGAGCTGGCGTGCGCCCCGTTCCTGGCCGTGGGGGCGTCGGGGCCGAACGTGTCGGTGTTCGACAACGGGCTGCCCCTGGGCCGTACCGACTGGGTCCGACGGGGTCGGCTGGAACGGCTCCTGTACCACCGGGCCGGGGCGGCCCGGTCGAAGGTGCCGGCGACGGCGCCGGTGGACAACCTGGTGCTGGCGCTGCCCGGCGCGGCGGGGTCGGTGGACGACCTGGTGGCGGCCACCGAGCGGGGGCTGCTGCTGACCTGCCTGTGGTACATCCGGGAGGTGGACCCGGCCACCCTGTTGCTGACCGGGCTGACCCGGGACGGGGTGTACGTGGTGGAGGACGGCCAGGTGGTGGGGGCGACCAACAACTTCCGGTTCAACGAGAGCCCGGTGGACCTCCTGGCCCGGGCCACCCAGGCCGGCGACACCGTCCGCACCCTGGGCCGGGAGTTCGGGGAGTGGGCCAACCGGGTGGCGATGCCGCCGTTGCGGGTCCCGGACTTCAACATGAGCACCGTCAGCCGCGCCAGTTGACGCATGGCCGGGCCAGCCAGGGACGCATGGCGGGGCCAGCCCGGGGACGCGTGGCCGGGCCAGCCCGGGACGCGTGGCCGGGCCAGCCAGGCCAGTTGAACGAACCTGAAATGTCCGGGCCGGTGCCGGACATATAGGGGATGTGACCGAGGGGGACGACGACACCGACGACACCGACGATGCGGTGCCGGCTGGGTCGGCCGGCCCGGCCGGGCCGGCCGGGCGGCTCCGGCTGGTGCCGCCGGCGGACGTCCGGTTCGAGCGGCTGTACCGCCGGCGGTTCCAGGCGGTGTTCGCCTACGCGCTTCGCCGGACGGCGTCGGCGGCCGACGTCCCCGACGTGGTGGCGGAAGTGTTCACGGTGGCCTGGCGCCGCATCGACGAGGTGCCGGAACCGCCGGAGGACCTGCCGTGGCTCTACGGGGTGGCGCGCAGGGTGGTGGCCCAGCACACCAGGGCCGGCCACCGGAGGGGGCGGTTGCTGGCCCGCCTGGCCAGCGTCGTTCCTCCGGAGCCGTCCGGCCCGGTTCCGGCACCTGCCACAACGGCGACCGACCGTCTCAGGGTGCTGGTCGCCACCCTCCGGCCGACCGACCGGGAGCTGTTGCGGTTGGTGGCCTGGGAGCGGCTGTCGCACGCCGAGGCGGCCGTGGTGCTGGGCTGCACCCCCAACGCCGTCGCCATCCGCTGGCACCGCATCACGAAGCGGCTGGCCCGCCGGGCCGGCACCGTTGCTGCCGACCGCTCGGTCGCGGCCGGCCCCCGTTCCCGCGCTGCCGGCCGCGACCAGGCGACCGGTGCGACCGGTGCGACCGGTGACGATGCCGGCGCCTGCGGCGACGGGCGGGAGGCAGGCCCGGTGCGGCCGATGAACCGGCCACCCGGGCACCAGGGGGGACGACCGGCATGATCGACGTGGAGACGGGATGATCGACGTGGAGACGGGATGATCGACGTGGAGAGGGTGCTGCGCGGGCAGGACCCGGCCGCCGCCGTCGACCTGCCGACCGCCGAGTCCCCCATGGGCCGGCACGTGCGGGCGCTGGTCCGCCCCCCGTCCGGCATCGGCCGCCCGGCGTACCGCCGGGACCGCCCGTTCCGCCGGCGGCCCGGCGGCCGGCTGGCCGCGGTCGCCGCCATGGCTGCGGCGACGGCGGCCGCCGTGGGTGTGGCCGTGGCCTTCCTGCCCGGCGCCGGGCATCCCGAATCGGCGGCCGCCACCACCTTCGACCGGCTGGCCGACCAGGCCGGCAGGGCGGTCACCACCCTGGCCCCGGGGCAGTACGCGTACACCGAGACCGAGACCACCGGCCAGTCCGTGGGGGTGGAGGTTTCGGCCGCCACCGGGGCGGTGGTCTACCGGTACTCCTTCACCACCACCGTCCAGACCTGGGTGGGCGCCGACGGGTCGGGCCGACGGGTGGAGACGACCGACCCCACGCCGCGGTTCCCGACGGCGGCCGACCGGGCCGCCTGGGTGGCGGCCGGCCGGCCCGACCTGGACCAGGTCCCCGCCGTCCAGCACAACCCCCAGGTGTGGCGGTTCGGGCCCGGCGGCCGGCCGGTCGGCGCCAGCGGCGGTGCCGCCCCGGCGACCGAACCCGATCCCCTCTACGACGCCACCGGCCTACCGACCGATCCGACCGCCCTTGCCCAGGCACTGGCGTCCGGGAAGGGCATCGACCCGTCGTTGGCCACGGCCGCCGGGTGCGCCGGGGGCCAGTTGACAACCCCCTGCGTCAGCTTCCAGCGGGCGGTCGCTTTGCTGGAGGGACCGGCCGTCGGCAGCAGCCCGGCCCTGCGGTCCGCCCTGTTCCACGTCCTGGCCAGCCTGCCCGGCGTGCGGGCCGTCGGCACGGTGACCGACCCGGCGGGCCGGAAGGGCACCGAGCTGGAACTGGTCACCCACCCGACCATCGGGCCGGTCGTGGTCCAGTGCCCGGCGCCGTCGGGTGGTGGGCTGTTCATGGTCGCCGAACCGTTCGGCAACAACGGCGCCGCCACGGTGGACTACCGACTGGTGGTCGACCCGCGGTCCACCACCGTCCTGGCCGTGTGGGACGGGCCGGTGGCCCGGGGCGGGGTCAGCCTGACGACCTGCAGCGGGCAGCCGGCGGCGGTCGCGACAACAGGGACGTGGACCACGGTGCTGTCCTCCGGGGTGGTCGGTTCCGACCACGCCACCCCGGCGCACCGGGTCCGATCGGCCGGCTCCCGGACAACCACAGTGTGAGGCCGCCCCCCGGCGGAGGACGACGTTTTGCCGCATGATCGGCCGCACATGATCGGCCGCAGTGGACGGCGGTTCCCCCCGATCGTCAGCCGGCCCGGTCGGCGGGCACCGCGACCGGCTCGTCCACCGAGGTGCCGTCCCAGGCTTCGGCCAGCAGCCGGTAGGACCGGAGGCGGTCGTCGTAGGCGTGGACCCGGGTGGACACGATGAGCTCGTCGGCGCCGGTACGGGCCACCAGGTCGCTGAGGCCGGCGGTGACGGTGTCCGGGCCGCCGACGACCCAGGTGGCGGTGATGGAGTCCACGAGTTGCTGCTCGGCCGCGGAGTACCGGTAGGCGGCCGCGGTCTGCGGGGACGGCAGCGGGCCGAACCGGCCGGTGCGGAGCTGCAACATGGAGAGGGCGGACGGGCCGGCCAGGTAGCGGGCCCGGTCGTCGTCGTCGGCACAGACCACGGCCACGCCGACCATGGTGTGCGGCTCGGCCAGGACGGCGGACGGCCGGAAGGCGGACCGGTACCGGTCCAACGCCGGCTCGGTGTACTGGGGCATGAAGTGGTGGGCGAACGAGAACGGGAGGCCCAGCATGCCGGCCAACTGGGCGCTGAACAGGCTGGAGCCGAGCAGCCAGATCTCCGGCAGGTAGCCCTCGCCGGGAACCGGCCGGGGATGGGCGATGGTGCCGGAGAAGTACCCGATCAGCTCGACCAGGTCCTCGGGGAACCGGTCGGCGTCGAGGTCGGCGGTGCGGCGGAGGGCCCGGGCGGTCCGCTGGTCGGTGCCCGGAGCGCGGCCGATGCCGAGGTCGATGCGGCCGGGATGGAGGGCCTCCAGGGTGGCGAACTGCTCGGCGATGACCAGCGGGGCGTGGTTGGGCAGCATGACCCCGCCGGAGCCCACCCGGATGGTCCGGGTGGCGGCGGCCAGGTGGGCGATGAGGACGGCCGGGGCGGAGCTGGCCACCGCCGGCATACCGTGGTGCTCGGCCACCCACAGCCTGCGGTAGCCGAGCCGTTCCACCTCCCGGGCCAGGTCGGTGACCTCGGCCAGGGCCCGGGCCGGTGAGGAGTCGTCGGCCACGGTGGCCAGGTCGAGTACCGACAGGGACGGTCGAGGTGCGGTGCTCACGGAGGGGTCCAACACCGGGGTGGCCCGATGGCTTCCCACCCCGCCGGCCACTTCTGCCGGCGACCCCTGCCGGCTGGTCGGTGCGGCCGGTAGGGTCGCCAGGCATGACCACCCCCACGACCGGCACCGGCGGCACCGGCGGCACCGGCGGTAACGGTGGCACCACTGCCACCGGCGGCACCGTTGGCACCGGCGGCATTGGCCGACCGATGTTGGACCGGGTGCACGGGGCCTGGGAGGACCGGGTGCTGCCGGCGCTGACGGAGTACACGGCCGTCCGGTGCCTGTCCCCGGCCTTCGATCCGGACTGGGAGGCCGGGGGCCACCTGGTGGCGGCGGCCCGGCTGCTGGCCGACTGGTGCCGGCAGCGATCGGTGCCGGGGCTGACGGCGGAGGTGGTGGAGCGGCCGGGCCGGACGCCGGTGCTGGTGGTGGAGGCCCCCGCCACCGGCGGGCCGGCCGACACCCCGGCCCTTGGCGGGGTGACGGGCCCGGTGCTGGTGTACGGCCACCTGGACAAGCAGCCGCCGATGGGCACGTGGCGGGACGGCCTGGACCCGTTCGCGGCGGTCAGGGACGGGGACCGGCTGTACGGGCGGGGCACCGCCGACGACGGGTACTCGGTGTTCGCCGCGGTGACCGCGCTGGAGGTGCTGGCCGCCGACGGGGTGCCGCGCCCGCGGGTGGTGGTGCTGATCGAGGGCAGCGAGGAGAGCGGCAGCCCGGACCTGCCGGCCCACCTGGACGAGCTGGCAGATCGCATCGGTCGCCCGGACCTGGTGGTGTGCCTGGACTCGGGCTGCCTCACCTACGACCGGCTGTGGACGACGGCGTCGCTGCGGGGGAACCTGGTGGCGACGGTCAAGGTGGAGGTGCTGACCGAGGGGGTGCACAGCGGGCTGGCTGGCGGGGTGGTGCCGTCGTCGTTCCGGGTGCTGCGGCGGTTGCTGTCGCGGATCGAGGACCAGGACACCGGCGAGGTGTTGCTGCCGGAGCTGCGGGCCGAGGTCCCCGAGCGGCACCGGGCCGACCTGGCGGCGGTGGCCGAGACGCTGCCGGGGACGGTGGCGGCCAGCCTTCCGTCGGTGCCCGGGCTGGCCCTGGCCGGGTCCACCGAAGCCGACCGGCTGGTGGCCCGGGCCTGGGCGGCGGCGGTGGCGGTGACCGGGATGGACGGCATCCCGTCGGTGACCGACGGCGGCAACGTGCTGCGGCCGTACACCACCGCCAAGCTGTCGGTGCGGCTGCCGCCGTCGGTGGACGCCGCCCGGGCGGCGGCGGCCCTGGAGGCCGCGTTGACGGCAGACCCGCCGGAGGGAGCCCGGGTGACGGTGCGGCAGGAAGCGCCGGCGGAC
The DNA here is from genome assembly GCA_035547695.1 of Acidimicrobiales bacterium. Taxonomy (GTDB): domain Bacteria; phylum Actinomycetota; class Acidimicrobiia; order Acidimicrobiales; family RAAP-2; genus DASZUK01. The sequence continues at coordinate 74,185 of DASZUK010000015.1, read as the reverse complement.
GGATGGCTGGCGCCTGACCCCGAGCCCTGGGTGGCCGGGGCGCTGGAGGCGGCGTCGATGGCCTGCTTCGACCGGCCACCGTCGTCGTACGGGGAGGGCGGCACCATCCCGTTCCTGGCCATGCTCGGCGCCCGGTACCCGGGGGTGCAGTTGGTGGCCACCGGGGTGCTGGGGCCGGGCAGCAACGCGCACGGCCCGAACGAATTCCTGCACCTGCCGATGGCCGAAGCCGTGACGGTGGCGGTGGCCGAACTGCTGGCGGCTGCCGGCAGGCGGTAGGCGGCCGGACGTCTCCGCGGAAACGTTCCCTGTACCGTTGGCGTGGTGCGGTTCACCCGCTGTGCAAGAAGGTCCGCAAACGCGGCCTGGCTGGGGACTCCCGTTCCACTCGCGGTGGCCTTGGCCGGGACCGTGGCGGCGGCTGTGGTGCTCCCGAGTCCTGGCGACCAGGCGGCGGCGACGGCGCCCCCACGGGCCGCTTGGGCCGACGGGCATGCCGGCGCCGCGGTCGGCGGGGCCGAGGGTGTGCTGTCGTCGGTCTCGTGCCCCACGACGGTCACCTGCTATGCGGTGGGGAACCGTGGGGTGCCGGACGGGCCGACAGCGACGGCCCTGATCGAACGGTTCGTCGGCCGGAGGTGGTCGGTGGTACCCAGCCCGCCGGCAGCCGGCTGGCTCACCGGCATATCGTGCCCGTCGCCGACCTTCTGCGTGGCGGTCGGGTCCCAGGGGTCCTCGGCGACGACAGCCGGCGGGCAGCCGCTGGTGGAAGAGCTCGACGGCCGTTCGTGGTCGGTGGTTACCGGCCCGTCCGTGGCCGATCCTGGCGGCCGGTCCGGGCTGACATCGGTGTCGTGCGTCGCCGACCGCCGCTGCGTGGCGGTCGGCGGGAGCCAGCAGTCGGGAACGCTGCCCCGCCAGCAGGTCGAAGAACCGCTCGTGTGGACTCTGGCCGGCGACGGTTGGCGGGCGGCCTCGCCGCCGCCAGGGTGGCAGGGGGTCCTCCACGGGGTGTCCTGCACGGCGACCGGCTGTATGGCGGTGGGCGCCGGCACGGCGTCACCGGCCGGCGGGGTCGAGGTCGGGGTCCTGGACGGCAGCATGTGGCAGCCGGTGCCGGACCCGTCCGGCCTGCCTGACGCCGTCTCGTGCGCCTCCGGCTCCCGGTGCACCGTGGTCGGCTCGACGTCAGGCGTGGCGGCGGCCGTGGTGCCGTGGGTGGCCCGCTGGCAGCCCGGTCCGGTCCGGTGGCAACGACTGTCCAGCAGGGGGACCCCGGCGCAGCAGACAGTGCTGGCCGGCGTGGACTGTTCCGGCCCGGACGCCTGCGTGGCCGTCGGCACCGCCGGGCCGCCGCTGGGCGGATCGCTGGGCCGGGTACAACGGCACGGGTTGGTCGAGGAGTGCAGCGGAACGGCCTGCCGGACGGCCCGGCTGCCGGAAGCAAAGGACGTCTCGTTACGTGCCGTCGCCTGCCCAGCCGCGAACCACTGCGTGGCCGTCGGCCTGTCGGCGACACTGGCGTTCACACGGCCGCCGATCCCCACATTGCCGACGCCCCACCCCAGGCCGTACGCCGTGGTGGAGCATCCTGCGGAGCGACCGGTCGGCCGGCCCTGACCCGGTTCGGCCTCCACCGGCGGCCTGCACCGGCGGCCGGCTGGTCCCGGTCGTCGTCAGCCAACGGTTCAGTGTCCGGCGGCGGCCGGACGTCTCCGCGGAAACGTGGCCCGGGACGTTTCCGCGGAGACGTGGCGGCCGGCAGGTCCCGGGTCAGACCTTGTGGGCCAGGAGCTCCAGGCCGACGATGAACAGGCCGACGGCCACCAGGGACACCACGTAGGCGACCCGGCGGCGCAGGGAGTGCCTCGGCTCGCTGGCGGTCACCACGCCGACGACCGCCAGGGCGGCCACCCCGACCCCGGCGGCCACCCACAGGGCGGTGCCCACCGAGAACAGGCCGACGTGGGCCAGGACCAGGACGACGGTGGCCGGGAACGCCGCCGACACGATCGGCCAGGCCTCCCGCACCCGGGCGACGACCAGCCGATGGTCGAACACGTACCGCTCGTTCTGCTTGGACCAGTCGACCACCAGCCGGGACACGGCGTGGGCCAGGGCGATGGCCAGGGCGCCGACGATGATGACCCAGCCGACGCTGAGGTCGTCGGGGTTCTTCTCGAAGGTCAGGCCGCCGATGGCCACCAGGGTGGAGATGGTGCCGTAGACGTACTCCCGGGCCCACTCGACCGAGTTGGGCGGCTCCACCTTGGACGGCTCAACGTTGGACGGCTCCACCTTGAGCGGCTCCACGTTGGACAGCGCTGCGGGGCCGGGGCTCGGGAGGGCTGACACCGGCCCCGTCCCGTCAGCGGCCGGTGCGGCCGGCCCGGCTGCCGCGGCCGGCCGTTGCTGCTGCTCCAGGTTGCCCACCGGGACAGTTTGGCCCGCCGCCCGGCCATCGGGCGATTCGCTCGTTGTCTCCCCGTTCCGGGCCGGCTGGTTCTCTCGTTCCGGGCCGGCTGGTCCCCTGTTTCTGGCGTGCTGGTTCCCGCCCCCTGGCGGGCTGGCCCCCATCCCTGGCGGACGGGCCACGGGTGCTCACGTGAACGTTAACGTGGGGCGCCCGACCAGCCCGACCAGCCCGACCGAACCCCGACCAGCCCGACCAGACCCCAACCAGCCTGGCCGGACCCCGACCAGCCCGACCAGGAGGCCCCATGACCAGCAGCTCGGAGACCACCATCGACACGGCCGACGGGCCGATGCCGGCCTTCGTGGCCACCCCCGACGGCGACGCCAAGGGCGGGGTGGTGGTGGTGCAGGAGGCGTTCGGGGTGACCGGGTACATCGAGGACGTGGCCAGGCGGCTGGCCGACGCCGGCTGGTACGCGGTGGCGCCCGCGTTCTTCCACCGGCAGGGGTCGCCGGTGATCGCCTACGACGACCTGCCGGCGGTGATGCCGGTGATGCAGGCCCTGACGGCCGGCGGCATCACCACCGACCTGGACGCCGCCTTCGAGCATCTGCACGCGGCCGGCTTCGACGACGCCCGGTCCGGCATCGTGGGGTTCTGCATGGGGGGCAGCGTGACGCTGTACGCCGCCACCATCCGCCGGCTGGGGGCCGCCGTCACGTTCTACGGCGGCGGGGTCGGGCAGGGCCGGTTCGGGTTGCCCGGGCTGGCGGAGCTGGCGCCGTCGCTCGGCACCCCCTGGCTGGGGCTGTACGGGGACCTGGACCAGGGGATCTCGGTGGAAGAGGTGGAGTCGCTGCGGACCGCGGCGGCCAAGGCGGCGGTGGCCACCGAGGTGGTGCGGTACCCCGACGCCGACCACGGGTTCCACTGCGACGGCCGACCGGCGGTGTTCAACGCCACCGCTGCGGCGGACGGCTGGGCGCGTACCCTGGCCTGGTTCGACCGCCACATCGGTGGCTGAGCAGGCTGGACCGGGAGGAGCGATGGCCACGCCGCGAACCAGTGCCACCGTCGAGATCGGGGGGCTGCCGACCTGGTACGAGACCGAGGGGGACGGGGACCCGCTGGTGCTGCTGCACGGCGGCCTGGCCACAAACGCGACCTGGAACGCCCAGTTCGCCGGCTTCGCCCCGCACCGTCGGGTGGTGGCCCCGGAGCGGCAGGCCCACGGCCACACCCCCGACCGGGACCGGCCGCTCAGCTACCAGGGCATGGCCGACGACACCGTCGGGTTCCTCGACGCCATGGCCCTGGGGCCGGCCGACCTGGTGGGGTGGAGCGACGGCGGCATGGTGGGGTTCCTGGTGGCGGTGCAGCGCCCGGACCTGGTCCGCAGCCTGGTGCTGACCGGCTGCGGGTTCTCGTCCGCCGGGTACGTCCCGGGCGGCATGGAGTCGCTGCTGGCCCTGGGCCCCGAGGACGACGACATGGTGCTGTTCGAGGCCATGTACGCCCAGGCGTCCCCGGACGGCCCGGAGCACTTCCCGGTGGTGTGGGAGAAGGTCCGGGCGATGTGGGCGGAGCCGTTCGACTGGTCGGCGGACCTGGACAAGGTGCAGGCCCCGGTCCTGGTCACCCTCGGGGACGACGACTTCGTCACGGTGGAGCACGGGGCGGCGCTGGCCCGCCGGGTGGGCCGGGGCCAGCTTGCCGTCCTCCCCGGCGCCTCCCACCTGGCGCCGATGGAGAAGCCGGACCTCTACAACCGGCTGGTGCTGGACTTCACCGCCAACCCGGTGGCGGAGACGCTGATGCCGTGGCGCCGGCGACCGGCCGGCTGATCGTCATCGGCCCCGCCGTCCCCCACCGGCCGGTACCGGGGGGCGGACCACGTAGTCGGCCGGGTGGAACCGCCGGGTCTGCCGTCGGAACCGGTAGGTGGTGCCGGGCCACAGGGTGGTGTTGCGGCCGCGGCGGTCCAGGTACCAACTGGTGCAGCCGCCGGTGACCCAGGCGGTGCCGGCCATGTCCCGCTGCACCCGGTCGCTGAACCGGTCCATGACGTCGGGCCGGACGTCGACGGTGCCGACCCCGGGCCGCCCCAGGAAGGCGACGGCGCCGGCGACGTAGTTGAGGTGGGACTCGATCATGTACACCATGGAGTTGTGGCCCAGGGTGGTGTTGGGGCCGATGAGCATGAACAGGTTGGGGAAGCCGGCCACGGTGCAGCCGAGGTAGGCGGCCATGCCGCCGGCCCAGGCCTCCGAAAGGCGCCGTCCTCCGGCGCCGCGGATCCGGGTGGCGAAGGTGGGCTCGGCGGCCCGGAACCCGGTGGCCAGCACCACCGCGTCCACCTGCCGCCGGCCGCCGGCCTCGTCCACCACGGTGTCCCCGCGGACCTCCCGGACGGCGGCCGGCACCACGTCGACGTTGGGCCGGGTGAGGGCCGGGTAGTAGTCGTCGGAGATCAGGACCCGCTTGCAGCCCAGCCGGTAGTCCGGCTCGAGCTTGGCCCGCAGCACCGGGTCGGGGACCTGGCGCCTGCGGTACCCGGCGGCCATCCGCTCGACCAGGGCCTGCCGGCCGTCGTTGCGGCCCCGCACGATGGGGCCCATCAGCAGCTCCAGCCGGAGGTACGCCCAGGCCCGGGCGGCCAGCCGGGCCGGCGGGAACGCCCGGTACAGCCGCCGCCGGCGGCGGCCGATGGGCCGGTCGTTGCGGGGGACCACCCACGGGGCGGACCGCTGGTACACCACCAGCTCGGCCACCTCCGGCTGGATCTCCGGGACGAGCTGCACGGCGGAGGCCCCGGTGCCGACGACGGCGACCCGCTTGCCGGCCAGGTCGTAGTCGTGGTCCCAGGCCGCGGTGTGGAACAGCCGGCCGGTGAAGCCGTCCAGCCCGGGCAGGTCCGGCACCAACGGCTCGCTGAGGGGACCGGTGGCCCAGACCAGCACCCGGGCGGACAGCACGGTCCCGGTGGCCGTCCGCACCCACCAGCGCTGGGCGGCCTCGTCGTAGGCGGCCTCCACCACGTCCTGGCCGAACCGGAAGTGGCCGCCCACCCCGAACCGGTCGACGCAGCCCTGCAGGTACCGGTGGATCTCGGCCTGCGGCGAGTACGCCCGGCTCCAGCCGGGGTTGGGGGCGAAGGAGAACGAGTACAGGTGGGACGGCACGTCGCAGGCCGCCCCGGGATAGGTGTTGTCGCGCCAGGTGCCGCCGGCGTCGGGGCCGCGGTCGAGGACCACGAAGTCGACGACGCCGATCTGCCGGAGCCGGACGGCCATGCCCACGCCGGAGAACCCGGCGCCGACCACCACGACGTCCACCGGCTCCTCCGGCCCCGACGGGCCGGCGGCGTCCCCCGGGCCTGCCCCCATGCCCCGACCCTACCGAGGGTCAGCCGGCGGTGCGCCCGATGCCTCGCAACAGGGTTCCGGGGTCGGTGTCGAGGGCCCAGGCCAGCCGGACGATGATGTCCAACCCGACGTTGCGGTGGCCGCTCTCGATGGAGGACACGTAGGTGTCGTGGATCCCGCAGGCGGCGGCCAGCTCCACCTGGGACAGCCCCAGCTTGAGCCGACGGTCGCGGACTCGACGGCCGAACTCAGTTGCCAGAGTTGGCATTTCCCCCATATCACCACAGGGTACGACCCGAAAACGGGAGCCCCCGTCATAGACGATGTCGTAACAGACGATGTCGTAAGGCCCGCTACACTGGCCGAGGGGATGGGCATATCCGAGGAGGAGGTGCCCGTGGTCGGTGGAGCCGGCGCCGGCGGTGAGGGCGCCGATCAACGGAACGAGGATGGTCGGACCGCGGCGCAGCGCCTGGCCGCCGTCGAAGCGGCGTTGGAGGCCATCACGGCCGTCGTCGGGCCGGACGGGGTGGTCCGGGCCCGGCAGGTGGTGGTGGGCCAGCCCACAGGAGCCGTGGTCACGATCGGGGCCACCGGCGGCTACGCCACCGTGGAGCTGCGGCTCCCCGGGGAGGCGGGCGCCGACAACAAGGTGGTGCTGTTCGCCAGCCGGGGGGGCGACGGTGAAGACACCGGGGAGGCCGGGGAGAACGGCCCCCGGCTGGGTGCCGCGGTGTACGGCGGCGGCACCTGCCGGGCGGGCATCGAGATCGCCCAGGACGAAGGTGGGGGATGGTTGGTCGGATCACTCGGCGAGGTGCCGTGACCCGGGGCGGGTCTCCGATCACGGCCACCCGCCGGCGCTCGCCCGGTGACGGGGCGACGGCCGCCGGGCCGGAGCGTGCGTGCAGCCTCGGGAGTTCCCCCTCCTCAGGCGCCGCTCCGGTCCGGCGCGCCGACCGGGTCCCGGCCGCCTACAGCGCACCGCGGCGGCGGAGCCACCGGATGGCCACGAAGCCGGGCACCGCCGGCAGCCAGTAGGTCAGCAGCCGATAGGTGAGGGCGGCGGCCACCACCGCCGGCCCGGACAGGCCCACCCCGGTGAGGGTGGTGACGAGGATGGCCTCCGGCGCGCCCAGGGCGCCGGGGATGGGGACGGCGCGCTGCGCCATGGTGGCCAGCACCACCAGCGCCAGCAGCAGCGCCGGGGTGGTGTGCTGGTGGACCAGGGCCAGGGCGCAGTACAGGCAGCCGGCCTCGGTGGCCAGCAATAGGGCCTGCCCGAGGAACAGGCGGGCGGCCTGCCGGGGCCGCCGGGCCACCGCCCGCACCATGGCCGCCGCCTTGCGCAGTTGCGGCACCACCCGGCGCCGCAGCCGGGGAAAGTGCCACACCGCCGCCACCAGGGCCGCCACGGCGACCACCCCCACCAGGAGCAGCCAGCCGTCGGTCCCGGCCTTTCCGTGCAGCTCCTGGCCGTGCAGCGCGGCGGCCGACAGGACGCTGCCGACCGCCAGGGCCGCCAGGTCCACCAGCAACGCGGCCACGGAGGTCAGGGCGGCCGACGCCGATGCCGGGGCCACGTCCACCCCACGGCGCTGCAGGAACCGGACGGTGAGGGCGAAGCTGCCGACCCCGCCGGGGGTGGCCATGGTGGTGAACGACCGGCCCACCTCCAGCAGCGACGTCCGCAGCGGGGGCAGCCGGACGTCGACGGCCCCGGACAGGGCCAGGGCGCCGGCCCCGAAGCCGGCCGCCGCCAGCGCCACCGCCGGCAGCACCCACAGCCAGTCCTCGCCGTGCACCGCGGCGAACGCGGAGGGGATGTCGGCCACCTCGCCGGCCAGGAACACGATGGCCAGGAGGGTGACCGCCGCGGTGGCCACCCCGGCCCACCGGGCCCGCCCGGTGGGAGCGCCGCCGCCGTCCGCCGGCACCTTACGGCATGGTGGCAGCGGCGGCGCGGCCGGCCAGGCGGCCGAAGATGGTGCTGTCGCCGATGGACAGGCCGCTGGCGTAGCCCATGGCGCAGACCCCGGCGGTGGTGCGGCCGGCGGCGAACAGCCCGGGGATGGGCTCCCCGGCGACGTCCAGGACGGCGCCGTCGACGGCGGTGTGCAGGCCGCCGAGGGTGAACGGGGCGTAGGGGGCGGGGCCGACCCGGAGGTCGAAGGCGCCGAGGGGCGGCCGCAGGGGGCGGACCCAGTCGGGGCCCTTGTGGAACACCGGGTCCTCGCCGCGCTCGGCGTGCCGGTTGTACAGCGCCACGGTGGCCTCCAGGGAACCGGCCGGCAGGCCGATCTCGGCCTCGAGCTCGGCGGCGGTGCCGCAGACCCAGCGGGCCGTCAGCCCCATCCAGTTGGGCTCGTAGGTGTCCTCGTCGACGATCAGGTACACCTCGGCGTCCTGCTCGTACAGGGCGGCGCGGCCGACCCGGCCCATGTAGGTGTCCTCGTTGATGAACCGCTGCCCGTGGCGGTTGACCAGGATGCCGTGGACGAGGCGGCGGGGCGGGGTGATGGGCAGGGAGACCTCGCCGCTGTACATGTTGCGGACCGCGGCCCCCAGGGCCTGGGCCATGCGGATGGCCCGGCCGTCGTCCCCCTCGGTGCCCACCTTGAAGCTGCCCCGGACCAGCGGCGGGCAGTACTGGCGGAGCATGTCGTCGTTGAACACGAACCCGCCGGCGGTGAGGACGACGCCGCGGCGGGCCCGGAGGTGGACGGTGTCGGCGAACCGGCGGGCCTGCACCCCGACGACGCGGCCGTCGTCCACCACCAGCCGGTCCACCCGGGTGTCGAAGTGCGCCGCCGCCCCGGCCGCCTGGGCGGCGGCGGCCAGGTGCTGCATCAGCAGCCAGCCGGTGGCCCGCGCGGTCTTGGCCAGGTGCCCCCGGGGGGCGGGGCGGGCGATCTCGTTGAACGGCCAGGCGTCCTCGCCGCCGGAGTACACCAGCCCCTCCTCCCCCACCGGGGCCATCGAGGTCTCGGCGCAGAAGGTGGGGTCGAACGGCACCCCGCGGGCCACCAGCCAGTCGAAGTGGTCCAGGCTGCGGTCGCAGTAGGCGGCGATCTTGGCCTCGTCCGGCTCCGGGCCGCAGGCGGCCATCATGAACCGGAACATGTCGTCCAGGGAGTCCTCGAAGCCGCAGGCCGTCTGGATGGGGGTGCCACCACCCAGGTAGACGATGCCCTCGGCCAGCGCCGCCGCCCCGCCGGCCCCGCCGGCCCGCTCCAGGACGGCCACCTCGGCCCCGGCCTCGGCGGCCGAGAAGGCGGCGGCGGACCCGGCGGCGCCGAACCCGACGACGACGACGTCGCAGTCGACGTCCCATGCGGGCACCTCGGCGGCGTCGACCGGGGTGATCGGGTCGCTGGTGCTCATCTCGCCTCCCCCCACTCGACGTTGATCAGCGCGCCGAGCAGCATGGCATAGATGGACAGGTAGGCGAACAGCATGGCCAGCACCACGCCGGCCAGGGCGCCGTAGACGGCGGTGAACCGGGTGGACACGTGGACGTAGACGTCGAACCCGACCACCAGCACCACCACGGCCACCGCCGTCAGGACCGCCCCGGGGAACAGCCGGCGGAGGCCGACGGGCCCGCGGGCGGCGAACCGGTAGGCGGCGACCGTCAGCAGGGTCAGCAGGACCAGCAGCACCGGGACCCCGACCAGGACCTCGATCCCCTTCCGGGTGCGGTCCAGCAGGTCGGTGATGAGGGCGGACACGCCGGCGACGACACCGAGGCCGAGCACCACCCCGATGGCCCCGACGGCGGCGTGGAGGCGGGCGACCACGTAGGGGACGGACGGCAGCCGGTAGGCCACCCGGATGGCCCGGACCAGGTTGTAGACGCCGGCCGACGTGCTCCACAGGGCCAGGGCCACCGAGAGGACCAGCCCCACCGACAGCCCGGCCGGGCTGGTCGCGGCGGCATGCCGGAGCTGGTGGGCCACCACCGCCCCGAGGGTGTCCGGGCCGGTGTTGGCCACCGACGCCAGCCGGCGGGCCACCTCCTCGGGGCTGAACACCAGCCCGAAGATGCTGACCGCGGCCAGGGTGGCCGGGAAGACCGCGATCAGCAGCCAGAACGCCGCCCCAGCGGCGGCCAGGCCCAGGCGGTCGTCGGCCTGGTCGGCGGCGGCCCGGCGGGCGTCGGACCACGCCCGGCGCAGCGTCCCGTCGGCCGACCGGGCATCGGCCGGCCTGCCGGCGACCGGCGGGTCCGTCACGTACCGAGGTAGAAGGTCAACTGCGGGGGATGTCCTTCCAGGCCACGCCCTTGTCCGCCCGGGGCTCCCCGGGCAGGCCGAGGACGCGCTCGCCGAGGATGTTGCGCATCACCTCGGAGGTGCCGCCCTCGATGGAGTTGGCCCGCACCCGAAGGAACCCCTTCAGGACGTCCGGGGTGCCGATGGCCACCTGCTTGGGCCGCACCTTGGGGTAGTCGGAGCCGTACCGCATCCCGTCGGCCCCCATGAGGTCGACGCAGAGGTCGTAGGTGCGCTGGTTCTCCTCGGCGTACGCCAGCTTGGCCACCGACCCCTCCGGTCCGGGGGTGCCGGCCCGGCGGGCGTCGGCGGCCCGCAGGTTGGTGAGCCGGGCCACCTCGTTGCGGATCCAGGCCCGGAGCAGCCGGTCCCGGAGGGCCAGGGCGTGGGGCGAGGGGTCGCCCTGCCAGCGCTCCCGCCACAGCCGGACGGCGTCGCCGATGGGGCCCTGGCCCCGGCGGGCCACCGCGCCGCCGATGGCCACCCGCTCGTTCATCAGGGTGGTCACCGCCACCCGCCAGCCCTCCCCCACCCCGCCGAGCCGGTCGGCGTCGGGGATGCGGGCGTCGGTGAAGAACACCTCGTTGAACTCCGCCTCGCCGGTGATCTGGTACAGCGGCCGCACGTCGACGCCGGCGCCGTGCATGTCCACCAGGAAGGCGGTGATGCCCTGGTGCTTGGGCAGGTCCGGGTCGGTCCGGGCCAGGAGCAGCCCGAAGCTGGCCAGGTGGGCCACGGTGGTCCACACCTTCTGGCCGTTGACCACCCACTCGTCGCCGTCCAGGACCGCCCGGGTGGCCAGGCTGGCCACGTCGGAGCCGGCGCCGGGCTCGCTGAACAACTGGCACCAGATCTCCTCGCAGGTGAACAGCGGCCGGAGGTACCGCTGCTTCTGCCGGTCGGTGCCGTGCGCGACGACGGTCGGGGCCACCATGCCCAGCCCGATCAGGTTGGCCGGGTTCGGGGACGGGGCGCCGGCCCGCCGCAGCCGGGCGGCCACCCGCTGCGCCAGCCGCGGGCTCAGGCCGAGGCCGCCACAGCCCTCCGGGAAGTGCACCCAGGCCAGCCCCCGGTCGAACTGGGCCCCCAGGAACTCCCGGTCGTCGACCTGCCCGGGCGGCACGTCGGCCAGGAGGTCGTCCACCAGCCGGTCCACCCGGGCGGCGTCCGGGCTGGTGTCGTCGTCGGTGTCGGTGTCGTCGGCAGCGACGTCCGCGTGGTCGGTGGTGGTCGTCATCGGTCCTCCCGTGCTCCCGTCGGCACTGCCGTCCCCTCCCCGTCGGCGTCCATGTTGGCCGTGCCGGAGCCGGCGTCCATGTTGGCCGTGCCGGAGCCGGCGTCGCGGCGGGCGATCACGTGCACGTCGATGCCGGCGTCGGCGGCGAAGCGGAGGACCTTGCGGACCACCGAGCCGCGGTGCCACTCCTCCCATCGGCTACGCCGGGTGGCGCCGACCACGATCTGGGTGACCTGGTGGTCGACGGCGAACGACACCACGGTCTGGGCGGGGTCGTCGCCGGGCACGTCGTACCAGTGCCCGCCGACGTCGGCCACCAACCGCTGGATGGTCGCCAGGGACCCGCCGGCGGCGGCGTCGACGCTGGCCACGTGGACGGCCAGCAGGTCCCCCTTGGACCGCCGGGCCATGCGGGCGGCCCGGCGGACCACGGCCTCGTTGCCGGGGGCGCCGGTCACCGCCACCATGATGCGCTCGGTGGTCTCCCACACCGCGCCGGGGTGCTGGTCCTTCAGGTACCGGAGCAGCTCCTCCTCGGTCTCGTCGGCGACGAACCTCAGGGCCAGCTCACGGAGGGCGACCAGGTTCTCGGCCTTGAAGAACCCGGCCAGGGCCTGGGGCACTTTGTCGACCGGGTAGATGTTGCCGTGCAGCATCCGCCGGCGGAGCTGGTCGGCGGAGGAGTCGATGAGCTCGACCTGGTCGGCGCGGCGGACCACCCAGTCGGGGACCCGCTCCCGGATCTGCACCCCGGTGATGGCCTCGACGGCGTCGGCCAGGCTCTCCAGGTGCTGGATGTTGACGGTGCTGATGACCGCGATACCGGCGTCGAGGAGGGCCAGGACGTCCTCCCACCGCTTCTCGTGGGGGCCGGACCCGGGGACGTTGGTGTGGGCCAGCTCGTCCACCAGGGCCACCTCGGGCCGGCGGGCCAGGACGGCGTCGAGGTCCATCTCCTCGAAGGTGGTGCCGCGGTAGCTGACCACCTTGCGGGGGACCACCGGCAGGTCCCGGACCAGCTCGGCGGTGTGCGGGCGGCCGTGGGTCTCCACGAACCCGACCACCACGTCGGCTCCCCGGTTGTGGCGCCGCCAGCCCTCGTCCAGCATGGCGCAGGTCTTGCCGACCCCGGCGGCCGACCCGAGGTAGATGCGGAACTTGCCGGTGGGGCGGACGGCTTGGACGAGCTCGTCGTCGACGGCGGCCGGCTGGTCGGGCACCCGCCCATTCTGCCAAGGCCGCCGCGGCCCGGCTCGGCGTGCACCCGGTCCCCGGGCCGGGCCGGCCGAAAGCCGGCCGGCCGACACCGGCCCACCTACAATTGGCCGGTGAGCCGACGCGCGGCCGGCATCGTGGTGGCGGTGGCCGGCATCGTGGTGCTGAGCGCCGTGATGGTGCCGGCGCGCCGGGACCTGTCGATCGCCACCTCCGCCCTGGTGCTGGTGGTGCCGGTCGTCGCCGGGGTGGCCGTCGGCGGCCTGGCCGCCGGGCTGGTGGCGGTGGTCGCCGGGTTCCTGGCCTACGACCTGCTGTTCACTCCCCCCTACGACACCCTGTCGGTGGGCCGGGCCCAGAACTGGGTGGCCCTGGGGGTGTACGTGGTGGTCATGCTGGTGGTGGCCCGGGTGGTGGTGTTCCTGCAGCGGGCCCGGGCGGACGCCCGCCGGCAGGCCGACGCCACCCGGCGGCTGTACCTGCTGAGCGACCTGCTGATCGGCGACAAGCCGGTCGGGGAGCTGCTGCAGCAGGTGGTGTCCACCGTGCAGGAGGCGTTCGGGCCGCGGTGGGTGGCCGCCCTCCTCCCCGACGACGGCGGCAAGGGCAGCGCCGTCGGCGGCGGCAACAAGGACGGCAGCGGCAAGGACGGCGCCGTCGGCGGCGGCAAGGACGGCGGGGGTGGCCTGGCGGTCGCCGCCACGGCCGGCCAGCCGCTGTCCGCCGGCGAGCTGGCCGGGCTGGCGCCGGTGCCGGGCCGGACGGCCAGGGTGCGGCCGGAGGGGTCCGGCGAGTCGGTGGTCCGGGTGGCCCTGACCGCCCGGGGCCGGCCGGTGGGCATGCTGGCGCTGGCCAGCCCGCCGCTGCAGCCGCACCAGTGGGAGCTGCTGCAGACCTACGCCAACCACGCCGCCCTGGCCCTGGAGCGGAGCCAGCTACGGGAGCAGGCGATGCGGGCGGAGCTGCTGGAGGAGGTGGACCGGCTGCGGGACGCCATGATGGGCGCCGTGTCCCACGACCTGCGGACGCCGCTGGCGTCGGTGAAGACCGCGGTCACCACCCTGCGGCGCTCCGGGGCCGACCTGAACGCGGCCGACCAGGACGAGCTGCTGGCGCTGATCGAGGAGCAGTCGGACACCCTGGACCGGTTGGTGGACAACCTGCTGGACATGACCCGCATCCAGGCCGGCGCCCTGGAGCTGCGGCGGGACATCACCACGGTGGCCGACGTGGTGGCGGGGGCGCTGCGGACCAGCGCGGCCCACGCCGGCCCGGCGGTGGCGGTCGACCTGCCGGCCGACCTGCCGCCGGTGGACGTGGACCAGTTGCTGATGGAGCGGGTGCTGGCCAACCTGCTGGAGAACGCCGCCCGGCACAACCCCGAGGGCCGGGCGGTGGAGATCACCGCGACGGCCGGGGAGGACCGGGTGGCGGTGGCCGTAGTGGACCACGGCCCGGGCGTGCCGGCCGCCGAGCGGGACCGGGTGTTCCGGATGTTCAACCGGGTCAGCGGCGGCGGCCGTGCCGGCCTCGGCCTGGCCATCGCCAAGGCCTTCGTGGAGGCCCACGGCCAGTCGGTCTGGGTGGACGACGCCCCCGGCGGCGGGGCCCGGTTCGTGTTCACCATGCCCGTCGCCGTCCTCCCGGCCGACGGTGCGGTCTGACGTGGCCCGCATCCTGCTGGTCGACGACGACCAGTCGCTGCTGCGGGCGCTGCGGATCGGCCTGTCGGCCCGCGGCTACGAGGTGGTGCTGGCCCGGTCCGGCCAGGAGGGGGTGACGCAGGTGTCCCTGGCCGTCCCCGACGTGGTGGTGCTGGACCTGGGGCTGCCGGACATGGACGGGGTGGAGGTGTGCCGGCGGGTGCGGCAGTGGTCGGAGGTGCCGATCATCGTGCTGTCGGCGGCCGGGTCCGAGGACCGCAAGGTGGCCGCCCTGGACGCCGGGGCCGACGACTACGTGACCAAGCCGTTCGGCATGGCCGAGCTGGAGGCCCGGCTGCGGGTGGCCCTGCGGCGGTCGGCCCGGTCGACCCCGGCGGAGCCCGCCGAGCTGACCGTCGGGCGCATCCAGGTGGACCTGGTGCACCACATGGCCCGCCTGGACGGGTCGCCGCTGGACCTGACCGGCAAGGAGTTCGACCTGCTGGCCTACCTGGCCAGGCACGCCGGCAAGGTGTGCACCCACCAGATGATCCTCCGGGAGGTGTGGGGATCGGCCTACGGCAACGAGGCCCACTACCTCCGGGTGTACGCCCACCGGCTGCGCCGCAAGCTCGGCGACGCCGGCCACCTGCTGCGCACCCAGCCCGGCATCGGCTACCAACTGCTGGAGGAGTGACCGCCGGCGCTGCCCGGAGTGACCCCGGTGCTATGCCAGCCAGCGCACCCAATTCCGGGCGTCGTCCGGCAGCTCGTGGCGGCCGGCGAAGGCCACCAGTGCGTCGACCAGGTCCTGCGGGTAGGCCCGGCTGCCCCGGTAGAAGCGGCGGCGGGAGGTGAAGACGATGCCGGCGTGGTCCCGCCGGGCCCGCACCCACTCCTGGGCCAGGTAATTGACGTCCCGCACGTCCTCGGTCACCACCGCCCGGCCGGCCGCCGTGGCGGCCTGCAGCAGGTCCCGGTCGGGCAGGCGGGCCAGGCCACGGTCCCCGGCGGCCGCCACCGTGTCGATCCCGCACCGCCGCAGTTGCTCGGCGGCGCGCGGCGAATGGTGCACGTCCAGCAGCAGCCTCACCGGGCCAGGATGTCCCGGCCCTGCTCCGCCAGCCGCTCGTGCTCGTCCGACAGCCGGTCGAGGTCGGCCAGCCATCCGTCGATCTCGTCGGTGAACTCGGCGTAGTAGTCCAGGGCGGCCTCGACGTCCTCGCGGCGGAGATCGAACAGGTCCATCGACCGCTGCACCCGGTCTTCCGGCGGGACGTCGCCGCCGACCAGGCCGCCGATCACCTCCCAGACCTCCGGGCCGTCCAGCAGGGCCGGCCGCCGGCCGGCCGGACCCGGGCGGAACACGACGCCGGGATGCCGCCGCATCCGCAAGCCCTCGTCGATCAGCTCCTCGGCCACCCAGAACGGTCGGGGCGGCCGCCCAGCCCGCGCCGTCAGGCGAACCGGTACAGCGGGTTCAGCAGCACCGGCCGGCCGTGGTCGGCCAGCACCGTGCCCTCCACCACCAGCCGGGCACCGACCACCACCCCGGGGACGCCGTCGCGGCCGGACCACCGCAGCAGCACCGACCCGGTGCCGTCGTCCAGCTCCGCCTCGGTGGCCACCGCCACCCCGGGCCGTCCGGGGACCGCCGGGGTGGGACCGCCGGCCACCACCTGCCGCCGCACCGACACCGCCCCGACGGCGCCGGTCAGGTGGGCCCGCCGGCGTGGGCACGCCTCCGCCGCCGTCCGGGCCACCGGGCGGCCGCCCCAGGACACGACGCCGTCGGCCGTCCACGGGGCCATCACGTCCGGCCGGTCACTTCAGGTTGGCCAGCCCCTCGTTGAGCTGCAGCACGTTGACGGTGCTGGCGCCGAGGAAGCCGAGCTGGGGGCCCTGCGCCTGGCTGGCCACCAGGGCCCGCAGCCGCGCCGGGGAGATGCCGGTGGCCTTGGCCACCATGGGGATCTGCACGTAGGCGTCCGCCGGGGAGATGTCCGGGTCGTAGCCGCTGCCCGACGTGGTCACCAGGTCGGGGGTGGGGTCGGCGACGCCGAGGCGGTGCCAGTAGGCCACCAACTGCCTGGTGTTGTCCAGCAGGGTCTTGGACCGCGGGCCCAGGTTGGTGGCCGCCGACTCCCCGCCGACCCCTGTGGCGGTCAGGGGGTTGTCGCCGCCGGACACTGTTGTCTTGGGGTCGGCGGCGTACGGGCCGGTGTCTGTGGGCCGGCCGTGGAACACGCAGCTACCGACCGGGTGCCCCGGGCAGCGGACCTTGGACCAGTTCTGGCCGATCAGGGTGGACCCGTTGGCGGTGACCGATCCGTCGGCCTGGCGGTGGAACAGCAACTGGGCGACGCCGGTGCCGACGAAGGCGTAGACGAAGCCGAACAGGACCAGGCAGATCAGTGCCAGGACGACGGAGCGGCGGAGGTGGGCGAGCATGGGAGGCTCCCGGGTTCGATGGCGATCAGTACCAGTGGACGGCGGTCAGGAACAGGTCGATGAGCTTGATGCCGATGAACGGCACCACGATGCCGCCGATGCCGTAGATCCAAACGTTCCGGCGGAGGATGGCCGCCGCGCTGAGCGGCCGGAACTTGACCCCCCGCAGGGCCAGCGGGATCAGGGCGACGATGACCAGGGCGTTGAAGATGACCGCGGAGAGGATGGCGCTCTGCGGGCTGTGCAGCTTCATGATGTTGATGGTGTTGAGCTGCGGGTAGGTGGCCACGAACAGGGCGGGGATGATGGCGAAGTACTTGGCCACGTCGTTGGCGATGGAGAACGTGGTGAGCGACCCCCGGGTGATGAGGAGCTGCTTGCCGATCTCGACCACGTCGATCAGCTTGGTGGGGTTGGAGTCCAGGTCCACCATGTTCCCGGCCTCCTTGGCCGCGGTGGTCCCGGTGTTCATGGCCACCCCGACGTCGGCCTGGGCCAGGGCCGGGGCGTCGTTGGTGCCGTCGCCGGTCATGGCCACCAACTTGCCGCCCTCCTGCTCCGACTTGATCAACTGCATCTTGGTCTCCGGGGTGGCCTCGGCCAGGTAGTCGTCCACCCCGGCCTCCTGGGCGATGGCCGCCGCCGTCAGCGGGTTGTCACCGGTGATCATCACCGTCCGGATGCCCATGGCCCGCATCTCGGCGAACCGCTCGGCGATGCCCTCCTTGACGACGTCCTTGAGCTCGATGACCCCGAGCACGTCGGGGCCGTCGGCCACGGTCAGCGGGGTGGACCCGGCCCGGGAGATGCGGTCGACCAGGTCGTCCAGGCCGGCCGGGACGGTGCCACCCTGGTCGACCACCCAGGCCTTCACCGCTTCGGACGCCCCCTTCCGGATCTGCCGGCCGTCCACGTCCAGGCCGGACATCCGGGTGGTGGCGGTGAACGGCACGAACGTGTGCTCCCCGGTCAGCTCCCGCTCCCGGATGCCGAACCGCTCCTTGGCCAGCACCACGACGGACCGGCCCTCCGGGGTCTCGTCGGCCAGCGACGCGAGCTGGGCGGCGTCGGCCACCTCCTGCTCGGTGTGGCCGTGGGCCGGGAAGAACGCGGCGGCCATCCGGTTGCCGAGGGTGATGGTGCCGGTCTTGTCCAGCAGCAGGGTCTGCACGTCCCCGGCGGCCTCCACCGCCCGGCCGCTCATGGCCAGCACGTTCTTCTGCACCAGCCGGTCCATGCCGGCGATGCCGATGGCCGACAGCAGGGCGCCGATGGTGGTCGGGATCAGGCACACCAGCAGGGCCACCAACACCACCACCGACACCGCCGCCCCGGCGTAGGCGCCGAACGGCTGCAGCACCACCACCACCGGCAGGAACACGATGGTGAGCACCGCCAGCAGGATGGTCAGGGCGATCTCGTTGGGGGTCTTCTGCCGGCCGGCCCCTTCCACCAGGGTGATCATCCGGTCCAGGAACGTCTGCCCCTTCTCGGCGGTGATGCGCACGACGATGCGGTCGGACAGCACCTTGGTGCCGCCGGTCACCGCCGAACGGTCGCCGCCGGACTCCCGGATCACCGGGGCCGACTCGCCGGTGATGGCCGACTCGTCCACCGACGCCACCCCCTCCACGATGTCGCCGTCGGACGGGATGGCGTCGCCGGCCTCGCAGACCACCAGGTCCCCCTTGGCCAGCTCGGCCGCGGCCACCCGCTCCTCGGTGCCGTCCGCCCGCAGCCGCCGGGCCTCGGTCTCCGACCGCATCCGCCGCAGGGTGTCCGCCTGGGCCTTCCCCCGGCCCTCGGCCATGGCCTCGGCGAAGTTGGCGAACACCACCGTCAGGAACAGCCAGGCGGTGATCGACCAGTCGAACACGCCGGGGTGCACCACCGACTCGATGAACGTCACCACCGTGCCGATCAGCACCACGAACATCACCGGGTTCTTCACCTGCACCCGGGGGTCCAGCTTCCTGAACGCGTCCACCAGCGCCTGGCGCATGATGGCCCGGTCGAACAGGCTCCGGGCCTGGGCCACCCCGTGGGCCACCGTGGCCGGAGCGGTGGTCCCGACGGCGTCGGTGGGCTCGACGGTGGAGGTTGTGGCCATCAGAAGAACCTCCCGTGGCTTAGCTGCTCGACGATCGGACCGAGGGCCACCGCCGGGAAGAAGGTCAGGCCGCCGATGATGACGATGACACCGATGGTCAGGCCGACGAACATGGTGTTGTCGGTCCGGAACGTCCCGAGGGACGCCGGCACCAGTTGCTTGCCGGCCAGGGACCCGGCCAGCGCCAACGCCGGGATCATGATGCCGAACCGGCCGACCAGCATGAGGATGCCGCCGATGACGTTGTAGAACGGGGTGTTGCCGGTCAGGCCACCGAAGGCCGACCCGTTGTTGTTGCCCTGCGACGTCAGCCCGTACAGGATCTCGGTGAAGCCGTGGGGTCCCGAGTTGAGCGGCCCGGCCCGACCGGCACCCACCGATACCGCGATGCCGGCGGCCACCAGCACGGCGATGGGCATGACCAGGGCCGCCAGGCCGGCCAGCTTCACCTCCTTCGCCTGGATCTTCTTGCCCAGGTACTCCGGCGTCCGCCCGATCATGAGGCCGCCGATGAAGACGGCGATGACGGCGTAGATGAGGATGGTGTACAGCCCGCTGCCGTCCCCGCCGGGGGTCACCTCCCCGAGCATCATGCCGGTCACCAGCCCGAACCCGCCCATAGGGTTGAACGAGTCGTAGGAGGCGTCGGCGGACCCGGTGGAGGTGCTGGTGGAGGCGACGCCGAACAGGGCGGTGGTGGTGTCGCCGAACCGGACCTCCTTGCCCTCGGTGTTCCCCACCTGGCCGGACCCGGCCGGGTCGCTGGCGCCGGGGACGTGGATCGCCGCCTGGTGGACGCCGGCCGCCGCCACCGCCGGGTTGGGCTGGTGCTCGGCGTAGGTGGTGAACCCGACCCAGGCCCCGAAGAGGATGACCATGGCCGCCAACAGGGCGGCCCCGTGGCGGACCCGGCCGACCATCTTCCCGAAGGTGTAGGTCAGCGAGAACGGGATGACCAGCAGCAGAAAGATGGACAGCAGGTTGGTCAACGCGGTGGGGTTCTCGAACGTCGTCGCCGAGTTGGCGTCCAGGAACCCGCCGCCGTTGGTGCCGAGCTGCTTGATGGCCTCCATGAACCCGATCGGGCCGACGGCGATGGTCTGGGACACCCCGTTCAGGGCGTCGTGGACGTGCACGGGTCCCGACAGGGTCTGCACCGCCCCCTCCCCCACGAACACGATGCCGGCCACGAAGGCGATGGGGAGCAGGATGTACAGCAGGCACCGGGTGATGTCCACCCAGAAGTTCCCGATCGTCGGCGACCCCCGACGGGCGAACCCGCGGACCAGGGCGATGGCCACGGCGATGCCGACGGCCGGGGTGACGAACTGCTGCACCGTCAGGGCCCCGATCTGGGAGAAGTACGACATGGTCTCTTCGCCGCCGTAGTTCTGCCAGTTCGTGTTGGTGACGAACGACACCGCGGTGTTCCACGACAGCGCGTTCCCCGGCGCCCCCAGGTGCTGCGGGTTCAGCGGCAGGCTGCCCTGCAGCCGGATGATCAGGTAGGTGACCAGGATGGAGACGCCGGAGAAGATGACCACGGAGCCGGCGTACCGCTTCCAGGACTGCTCCTTGTCCGGCCTGGTGCCCAGCAGCCGGTAGATCGGCCGCTCCGCCCACCCCAGGAAGTGGACCCGGCCCTCGAACACCGCCGCCATGTACGACCCCAGGTACCGCCACGACAGGCCCAGGGCCACCACCAGGACCACGATGGTCCAGAACAGTCCCATCTAGAACCACTCCGGCTTGAACATGGCGATGCCCAGGTAGACGAACACCACCGCCGACACCCCCAGCAGGATCCCCTGCACGGCGTTCATCGCCGTCCTCCGATGACGCAGGCGGCGTTCATCACACCCGCTCCAGGGCCCAGATCAGCCCGACCATGGCCGCCGTGAAGACGACGGTGCCGAGCACTGCGAGGAAATCACCCATGCGTCCACTGTGCGGGCGGCGACCTCAACGGGGCGTATCGGCGGGGTACCGGACCGTCAACGTTTCGTCAACGGGGCCCCCGTCGTGCGGATGTCGCCGGCAACCCCCCGGCGGGCTGCAGCGTCGTTGATCGTGGAGATGTCGCCGCCGAACACGCCGCCAACCCCGCCACCGAACACGCGGACCACGACGCCGATGCGGCGCAGACGAGCGGGCGCCCTCTCGGCCGCCGGCGGCGTCGTGGCGGTTGCCCTGCTGGCCGCCAGCCTGGCCCCGCTGGCGGCATGGGGTGCCGGGCAGGCGGTCCCGGCCCAGCCCGCGCCCCGACCCCCCGACCCGCGGTCGTTCGACGACCTCTTCCCGGCATTGCCGAAGCTGCACGACCGCCTGGTACTGGACGACACGACGGTCACCGCCGGAACCGCCATCCACGGCACCCTCGTGGTGGTGAACCAGGGGAAGCGACCGATCGACCTCACGGCTGGGTGCCGGCCGAAGTACGCCGTCGCGCTGGAGGGCCCCGGCTACACGCCAGGGCCGGTGTTCACGACGACATGCGACACCCGGCCCTTCGTGTTCGGACCGGGGACGACCAGGTTGCCGGTGGCCGTCCAGACCACCTACCTGGCGTGCTCGGATACGCCGGAAGGGTCAACGCCGTCCGGGGTCCTGCCGTGCACGGGCTCGGGCCCGCCGCCGTTGCCGGCGGGTCGCTACACCGCGGTGCTCGTGGAACTCGTGGGGCCGGCGACAGGCTGGGGGCTGCCCCGGCCGAAGCCGGTGGTGGTCACCATCGGCCGGTGACCGGCCGCCGGCCGCCGGCCGACCTCCCGGCCGAGCCACTAGGCCTTGTCGATGAGCTCCAGGGCCCGGACGACGGACTCCTCGATGTAGGCGGGCGGGACGATGTCGGCGGCCCAGGAGATGGCGGCGGCGAACCAGACCTGCTGGACCACCAGGGCGGCGTCCCACTCCTTGGCGTCGGGCTCCCCACCGGCCAGGGCCCGGGCGACGACGAGGTGGAGGGAGTCGTTGAAGGTGCGCAGCATGGGGGCGATGGCCTCCTGCCCGCAGGTCAGCGCCCGGACCATGGCCCGGCTGGACGACGGGGAGCTGACCAGGACCTCGGTGAGCATGTTCAGGGTGCGCAGCACCCGGGTCCGTGGGGTCTTGCCGGTGGCGGCGTCGTCCACCAGGTTGTCCAGGAGGTGGCTGGCGGCCACGATCATGGCGTCCAGCAGCAGGTACTCCTTGGAGGGGTAGTACTTGTACAGGGTGCGGGAGGAGATGCCGGTGCGCTCGATGACGTCGCTGATGCGCCAGCCGTCGAACCCGTGGTGCTCGGCCAGGCCGAGGACGGTGTCGCGGATCTTGGCCCGCTGCTCCTGGCTCAGCGGGCGCGCAGGCACCGGTCACCCGGTCGTCGGTTAACCATCAGGTCACGCTACCGCAATGGCCATGAGGTGTCGGTGCTTTGCAGGTCGGCGACCGCGGCCTCGACGGCCCGGTGGAAGGTGGGGTAGGCGTAGATCATGTCGGCCAGCCGGGCGGTGGGCACCTCGGCGTGGACGGCCAGGGCCAGCAACCCCAGCACCTCGCCGCCGCACGGCCCGGCGGAGGTGGCGCCGACCAGCACCCCCCGGCCGGCGTCCTCGACCAGCTTGACGAACCCGGCGTTGCCGGCCTTGTGGATCCAGCCCCGGGCGGAGGCGGCCAGGTCGGTGTGGCCGACCCGGACGGCCAGCCCGGCCTGCCGGGCCTGGGCCTCGGTGAGGCCGACGGAGCCGATCTCGGGATCGGTGAAGGTCACCCGGGGAAGGGCCCGGTAGTCGGCCTCGGCCGGGTCGCGGCCCAGGATGTCGGCGGCGGCGATGCGGGCCTGGTAGATGGACACGTGGGTGAACGCCCCCTTGCCGGTGACGTCGCCGATGGCCCACAGGCCCGGGGCGGCCCGCAGGTGGCCGTCCACGGGGATGGCCTTGGCCGCGCTGTCCAACCCGACCGAAGCCACCCCCAGGGCGGCCAGGTCGGGGCGGCGGCCGGCGGCCACCAGCAGCCGGTCGCCGGTGACGTCGCCGCCACCGTCGACCCGGACGGTGAACCGGCCGTCGCGATAATCGACGGCGCCGACGGAGACGGCGGTGCGGACGTCGATGCCCTCGTCGGCGAACACCCCGGCCAGCAGGTCGCAGGCCTCCGGCTCCTCGGCGGGGACCAGCCGGGGACCGACCTCCAGGACGGTGACGGCGACCCCGAACCGGGCGAACACCTGGGCGAGCTCCACTCCGATGGCCCCGCCACCGAGCACCAGCAGGCTGTCGGGCAGCTCCTCCACCTCGATGGCCTCGCGGTTGGTCCAGTACGGGGTGCCGTCGAGCCCGTCGACGGGGGGGATCCAGGGCCGGGTGCCGGGGTTGACCAGCACCGCCCGGGAGGCCGCGAAGGTGCGGTCGCCGACGGTCACCCGGCCGGGCCCGTCCAGGCGGCCCCAGCCGCGGACGAACCGGGCGCCGTGGCCCTCCAGCCGCTCCACCGCCGCCCGGTCGTCCCAGTCGTCGGTGGCGTCGTCGCGGATGCGGCGGGCCACCACGGCCCAGTCCGGAGCCACCGTCGACGACCCGGCCATGCCGGGGATGCGGCGACCTTCGGCCAGCAGGTCAGCGGCCCGGATCATCATCTTGGACGGCACGCACCCCCAGTAGGGGCACTCACCGCCGACCAGGCCGCCGTCGATGCCGACCACGTCCAGGCCGGCATCGGCCAGGGTGCCGGCGGCGTCCTCCCCGCCGGGGCCCAGCCCCAGCACCACGACGTCGACCTGCTCGTCCATGGCCATGAGGGTACGACCGGCCCCGCCGGCGGCCTCAGGCCCGGTGCCGGGTGTACCGGTCGACGCCGGCGGCCAGGCTGCGGACCTCCCGGTCGGTGTCGACCACCAGCTCCTGCAGGTGCACCTCGGTGGCGTCGCTGACCACCGCGACGGTGGCGGCGGTGGCCGCCGACCGGATGGCGGCCGCGGTGGACAGGACGTCGGCCACCTGCCGCCGGACGTCGGCCAGGTGCCGGTCCAGCTCCCGGTCGTCCCCGTCGGCCAGCAGCCGGTCGAGGGCGTCGGCGGTGGACCGGAGCCGGCGGAGCAGTGACGGCAGGTCCCCCACCGGCGCACCGGCCACCACGGCGTCGCGGACCGCCCGGTCGGCGCTGCCGACGCCCTGCCAAAGCTGCCGGCGGAGGTCCGGGACCGGCACGGTCCGCAGGTCGCCGGCGGCGCGGGCCTGCCGGCCGCCACCCGGCCGGTGCAGGCGGCCCGATTGGTGCAGGCGGCCCGATTGGTGCAGGCGGCCCAGCACGGTCCGGCCGGTCCGGGTGGCCATCCAGGCCCGCTCGGCGCTGCGCCAGGCCGCCCGGGCGACCAGCAGCCGCCGGCGGGCCCACCGCCAGGCGTAGAGGCCGGCGCCGAGCGCCACGGCGGCGGCCAGGCACAGGAAGAGGAGCGCCCCCACGATCACCGGCGTGGCCGATGCGGTCATGAGCCGAGTCTACGGGCGGCCACCGGCTGGCGGACGACGGCCCGTCCGCGGGCGCTCCATCCGGGCTGCCGGGCCGCATCCGCGGGGCCGGCGGCCGGTCAGTGGGCCGGAGCGGCCTCCTGGGCCAGCAGCCGGGCCTGCCGGCGGGCCACGACGGTCTCGTTGCGGAAGTACAGCCACCGGGCGAAGGTGACCACGACGCCCTGGGCGCCGATCCCGAGGAGGCCCAGGAAGATCAGCAGCCCGAGGGTCTCGTAGGCGTTGTTGCCGTTCAGGGTGCGGTTGCCGAGGCACCAACAGATGAGGGCCATGGTCAGGAACTCGGTGGTCAGGAAGGCCCCGAACAGTTGCATGACGGCGTTGGCCGCCTTCTTGTCGGCCGGCGGCACCCGCTTGCGGGCCGGCGGCACCAGCAGGCCGCCGAGGGCCAGGAACACCACCAGGATGCCGACGCCGATGACCGACCACCACCAGGTGAGGGAGTGCACTCCCAGGGTGATGAAGCTCATGGCGGTCGAGAACACCAGGACCAGCACCGCCAACGCCGTGTACAGCCTGCCCATCGCCCTTCCTCACCTGCCCTCGGTCTCGTCCGGCCCCACATGGTTAGCACGCCGCGGCCCCCGACGCCCGTTTTGGGGGTCCGGAAGGCGGCCGCTGCTACTGGCAGCCGGCGCAGCGGCCGAGGATGGCGAAGTGGTGGGGATCGATGGTGAACCCCAACCGGGCCTTGGCGGTGCGGGCCAGCCCCCCGAACAGCTCGTCGGGGGCCTCGATCATGGCGCCGCAGCGGTCACAGATGAAGTGGGAGTGGGCGGCGGAGGCCAACTGGTAGGTGGCCGGGCCGTGGCCGAGGTGGGAGTGGACCACCACGCCGAGGGCCTGCAGGTCGTCGAGGTTGCGGTAGATGGTGGACAGGGCCACGTCGGGAGCCCGCTGCTGCACCTGCTCGGCCAGCTCCTCGGCGGTGCGGTGGTGGCCGGCCGGGCCGCCGGCGGCGCCATCCCCGGTGGCCCCGGCGCGGTGGACGTCGAACAGCACCTCCAGCAGCACCCGGCGGGAGTGGGTGGCACGGCCCCCGCTGGCCCGGACCAGGGCCAGCACGTCGTCGACGGTGGCCGGCGGCTGCCGGGGGACGTCGGGGGGTGCCGGCGATCGGCCCATGGCCTCACCATAGACCTCCGGTCAGTTGCAAGGGGTTCGCAATAGGGTACGGTAGGCGCCGGTGGCCAGGACGGAGGAACTGCAGCCGGTCCCAGCCGGTGGCCGGGGCGGCGATCGGGCCGGTGGCCGGAACCGGTTGGCCGGCGGCGAACGGCTCCGGCTGGCCGCCATGGCGGTGACGGTGGCCGGGCTGTTCGTGGTGGGGTTCGGGCTGCTGCTGGCCGCCGCCCCCCACCACTACCGGCTGAGCAGCACGGCGGTGTTCGGGGTCGGCACCGGCATCCTGGCCCTGACGCTGGGCATGCGACATGCCTTCGACGCCGACCACATCTCGGCCATCGACAACACCACCCGGAAGCTGATGGCCGACGGCAAGCGGCCGCTGAGCGTCGGGTTCTTCTTCTCCCTCGGCCACTCCTCGGTGGTGCTGGTGCTGACGGTGCTGCTGAACTTCGGCATCCGGGCCCTGGACCACCAGGTGGGCGACGACGGGTCCGGGCTGCACCGGGTCACCGGGGTGGTGGGCACGGCGGTGTCCGGGACGTTCCTGTACCTGATCGCCGCCCTCAACGTGGTCATCCTGCTGTCCATCCTGCGGGCGTTCGCCGACCTGCGCCGGGGGCGGTACGACGAGGCCGAGCTGGAGCGGCAGTTGGAACGCCGGGGGCTGATGAACCGGTTCTTCGGGCCACTGGCCCGGCGGCTGGACAGCCCGTGGAAGATGTACCCGGTGGGGGTGCTGTTCGGGTTGGGGTTCGACACCGCCACCGAGGTGGCCCTGCTGGTGCTGTCCGGCACCGCGGTGGCCGGCGGGCTGCCGTTCTGGGCCATCCTGTCGCTGCCGTTGCTGTTCGCCGCCGGCATGAGCCTGTTCGACACCCTGGACGGCTGCTTCATGAACTTCGCCTACGGCTGGGCGTTCTCGCGGCCGGTGCGCAAGGTGTACTACAACCTGGTCATCACCGCCCTGTCGGTGGCGGTGGCGCTGTTCATCGGCACCGTCGAGCTGCTGGGCCTCCTGGGCACCGCGGCCGGCTGGCACGGCGGGTTCTGGGGCACGGTCGCCGGTTTCGACATCAACACCGCCGGGTTCGTGATCGTGGGCCTGTTCGTGGTGGCCTGGGTGGTGGCCCTGGTGGCCTGGCGGGTGGGCCGGATCGAGGAGCGCTGGGACCGGGCCCTGGCCGGCGGCGACCCCGGGGGCGGGGCGGCCTGACGTTTTCTCTCGACACACCGGCGGTCGCAATTGAGCGGATGTGCGCAATTTGGGCCGCGGGTGGCTCGAACGCGTCGATGGCCACGCCCCGTGGACAATTCCCTTGCGGGCCGCCTCCAGCGACCAAGTACAGGTATGCACGACCAATTGACCGACCGGGACCTCCTGGCCCGGCTGCCGGCCGACCGGGCGGCGTTCGAGGAGCTCTACCGCCGCCACGTCGACCGGGTCGTCGGGTTCGCCGCCCGCCGGGTCCACCAGCCGGCCGACGTCGCCGACGTGGTCGCCGACACCTTCGTCACCGTGCTGACCTCCTGCCGCGGCTACGACCCCGGCCGCGGTGAGCCGACCGCCTGGCTGCTCGGCATCGCCGCCCGGCTGATCGCCAACCGCCGGCGCCGGCGACACCGGGAGCGGCTGGCCACCGGCCGCATCGCCGGCCGCCGGCTGTTGGACGCCGACGACGTCGACCGGTTGGCCGACCGCATCGACGCCGCCCGGGCCACCGACGCCGTGGCCCGGGCCATGGACCACCTGAAGCCACCGGCCCGGGAGGCCCTGCTGCTGGTCGGCGCCGACGGGCTCACCCCGGCCGAGGCCGCCCAGGTGGTCGGCATCAGCGCCGCCGCCTTCCGGATGCGGCTGACCGGCGCCCGCCGGGCCCTGGCCCGGGCCATGGACGCCGCCGGCCCCGGCCCGCCCGGCGGCCCCCCGGTCCGTCCTGACACCGCCACGACCCCCGTCCTAAAGGAGGCCCTCCCATGACCACCACCCCTACCCCCACCCCCACCGACCACCGCTTCGAGGACCGCCTGCTGTCGGCCATCCTCGACGACTACGACCACCTGGCCGCCACGGCCACAGCTACGGCCACGGCCACGGCCACCAGGCCCGGTACCGCCACCGGACCAGGCACCGCCACCAGGCCGAGCACCGGTCGTCACCGGCCGGTCGGCCGCCGGGCACACGGCCGGGCCGTCCCGGTGCTGCTCACCGGCGCCGCGGCCGCCGCCCTGGTCGGTGCCGTGGTGGCCGCCGTCGGCAGCGCCACCGGGCCGGCCCGCGGCGGCCCCACCGGCGGGCCCGGCCAGGCCGTCGAGCTGACCCCGGCCGGCAAGGTGCTGTACCGGCTGGCGTCCGCGGCGGCCGCCGACCCGGCCCCGACCGGCCGGTACGTGGTGCTGAGCGAGACCGACACCGAGACCGGGGTGGCCGGCGAGGGGCTGCGGACCTCGGTCGTCGACACCGTCACCGGCGCCTCCACCGTCTACCAGTCCGCTGCCCCGCTGGATGGCCAGGACCCGGCGAGCACCTACACCGCCGCCCCGCCGGTGCTGACCGCCGGCCCGCAGGCCACAGCGACGGCCGGTTGGTACCAGGCCCTGCCGACCGACCCCGCCGCCCTGCGGGCCAGGCTGCTGGCGGTGGCCCGGCAGCAGCAGGCCCGAGCCCAGGCGGCCATGGCCCGGACACTGCCGGCGACAGGGGCCAAGCCCGTCCCCACGGTCGCCCAACCGGTGCCGACCGACGACGACCTGGTGTACGACGAGGCCGACGAGCTGCTGTGGAGCCCGCTGGTCCGGCCGCCGCTGCGAGCCGCCCTGTACCAGGTCCTGGCCACCACCCCCGGGGTCACCGTCGACCAGGACGCCACCGACCCGGCCGGGAGGCCCGCGGTGGCGATGGCCCGGACCGGCACCGGGACGGCGTCCACCGACGTCACCTACGAGGACCCGGCCACCGGGGCGGTGCTGGCCCAGGTGTGGACGACCGGCGGCGACGTCATCACCGCCGTCTACCAGCCGGTCACCAGCTCCGACACGGTGCCGCCGGACCCCTACGCCGGCTGAACGGCGGCCGGCTCCGATCCCGCACGGCCACCGACGGCCGGCTCCGACCACCCCGGGGCCGGCCGTCGGCGCGCCCGTGGTACCTTCCCGCGGCCGACACGGCCACTGCAGGACGGGACCACCGGACGACGAGACGGAGCGACGGTCGATGACGGGACGACGGGCACGGCGCACGATCACCCTGGCGGCACTGGCGGCGGTGGCCGCGCTGGTGCCGGCGCTGCCGGCCGCGGTGGCCGGGGCCACAGCCGGGCCGACCGGCACCGGCGACGTCGTGCTCTCCGGGCTGGTCAAGGCCGACGGCCAGCCGGTCACCACAGCCACCGTCACCCTGGTCGAGGCCGGCGGCACCACCGGCGGCGCCGACACCGACCTGGGCACCGCCACCACCGACACAAAGGGATCGTTCACACTCCCCTACCGGCCACCGGCCGCCACCACCCAGCTCCTGGTCCGGGCGTCGGGCGGCACGGCCGGCGGCCACCAGGTGGGTGCCGCCCGCCAACTGCTGGCCGCCCTCGGGACGGCGTCGGCGGTGCCGGGGTCGGTGACCGTCGACGAGCTGACCACGGTGGCCGCCGTGTACGCCCTCCACCAGTTCTTCGACGGCCACGCCGCCGCCGTGGCCGGGCCGGCCCCGGGCCTTCCCAACGCCATGGCCACCGCGGCCAACCTGGCCGACCCGGCCACCGGGAAGGTGTCGATCGTGGTGGCCAACCCGCCCAACGGCAACGCCTCGGCCACCCTGGCCACCTTCAACACCCTGGCCACCCTGGTCGGGACCTGCACCGCCGGCACCGCGGCGACCTGCCGCCGCCTGTTCGCCGCCGTCACCGCCCCCGGCCAGGCCACCCCGACCAACACCGTCCAGGCCGTCTACGACCTGGCCGACGACCCGGCCGGCCGCCTGAAAGGCCCCTTCGCCCTCGTGGCCGCCGCGACCGCCGGCACCGCCACCCGGTCCCGCCCCTACCGGCCGCTGCTGACCACGCCGCCGAACGCCTGGGTGCTCACCCTGGCGTACACCTCCGGCGGGTTCGACGCGCCGGGCAAGCTGGCCATCGACGCCCAGGGCAACCTGTGGTCCGGCAACAACTTCACCGCCCCCGGCTCCGCCGGGCCGGGGCTGGTCGTCCTCAACCCGGTCGGCGTCCCCGCCTACGGCACCCCCATCGTCGGCGGCGGCATCGACGGCGTCGGCTGGGGCACCATGGTGGACCAGCAGGGCCGGGTCTGGATCGGCAATTTCAAGGGCAATTCGGTGTCGTTGCTCGGTCCCGCCGGCCAGGTGCTGTCGCCGCCGCAGGGGTTCACGGCCGGCAACCTGTCCAAGCCGCAGGGGGTGGTCGTCGACCAGGACGGCAACGTGTGGATCGCCAACTTCGGCAACGCCTCGGTCACCGAGTACCCCGGCGGCGACCCCGCCCAGGCCCGGACGATCACCGGCGGCGGCATCACAAAGCCGTTCGGGCTGGCGGTGGCCGCCGACGGCACCGTCTGGGTGACCGACGGCGCCGAGGCCAAGAAGCCGGGCGCGGTCTCCCGGATCACCCCCGACGGCACCGTCGCCGCCGACCCCGTCACCGGGCCCGGCCTGCGGTCGCCGCAGGGACTGGCCATCGACAGCACCGGCGACGTCTGGGTGGCCAACCTGTTCGGGGACAGCGTCGTCCGCATCGCCTCCGACGGCGCTCTCGTGGGCAAGCCGCTCCGTGGCCGCGGCATCGGCGGGCCGTGGGGCATCGCCGTGGACGGCGACGACAACATCTGGGTGGCCGACTTCTTCAAGAAGGCCGTGGTGGAGCTGTGCGGCCAGCAGGCCGGGGCCTGCCCGAAGGGCATCGCCACCGGCCAGCCCATCTCACCGGCCAGCACCGGGTTCACCAGCGCCGCCACCCAGCACCTCACCGACGTCGCCATCGACCAGTCCGGCAACGTCTGGGCGGTCAACAACTTCTCCGCCGGGTCCCCGCTGAAGCACTACGTCGGCGGCGACGGGTTCATCGAGCTCGTCGGCCAGGCCGCCCCGGTGGCCACCCCGCAGGTCGGGCCGCCCCGGCAGCCGTAGCCCGCGGTAGGCCGGAGCCCCGCAGTAGGCCGGGACCCGGGTCAGCCCCTGACGCCGTCCAGGTACTGCCGGGCCAGCGTGGGCGGGGCGCAGGCCAGCCAGCCGTCCACCAGGGCCTCCCCCAGGGCCCTGCGGCCGACGAGCCGCAGCCGGACGAGGACGGCGGCGAACCCGTCGAAGTGCGCGATGGTGAAGAACGTCCGGGGATTGGCGGCCAGGACGGCCTCCTTGTCGGCCAGGTCGGCGGTCCGGACCGCCAGGATCGGGCCGGCCGGCGGGGTGGCGTCGCCGAACCGCCGCAGGTCGGCCTTGGTGAACGGCCGCTCCCAGGCGAACCCCTTGCCGGCGACGAACCAGGTGCGCTGTCCACGACGGTCCCCCTCGGTGGCCGCCGGCAGGGCCAGGGCAAGCCGGGCGACGTCGTCGAAGGTGGCCGGCACGCCCCCGACCGTACCGGCTCAGCCGGTGACCAGGGCGATGGCGAACCCGTCGTAGCCCTTGGACCCGACGGTCTGGATCTCGGTGGCGGTCACCCGCCGCTCCGCGGCCAGCACCTCGTTGAACCGCCGCACCCCCTGCACCGACGGGTCGTCGCTGCCGGCGTCCACCACGTGGCCGTCCCGGATGACGTTGTCCACCACGATGGTGGTGCCCACCCGGCCCAGCCGGACGGCCCACTCGAAGTAAGCGGTGTTGCGCTGCTTGTCGGCGTCGATGAACACGAAGTCCACCGGGCCGAACCCCTCGTCGGCCAGCGTCGGCAGGGTCTCCAGCGCCGGCCCCACCCGGATGTCCACCCGGTCGGCCAGACCGGCCCGGTCGATGTTGGCCCGGGCCACCTCGGCGTGGTGGGGGTCGATCTCCAGGGTGACCAGCCGGCCGCCGTCCGGCAGGGCCCGGGCCAGCCAGATGGTGCTGAACCCTCCCAGGGTGCCCACCTCCAGGATGGTCCGGGCCCCCTGGGCCCTGGCCAGGATGTGCAGCAGCCGGCCCTGGGCGGCGGTGACGTTGATCGGGGGCAGGCCGCCGGCGGCGGCGTCCTGCAGGGCCCGGTCCAGGGCGTCGTCGGCCGGGAACAGCAGGCCGGTCAGGTAGTCGTCCACGGCGGTCCATTGGGCTTGGGTCATCCCCTATTCGTACCGCAACCGGCGGCCGGCCGGACAGGGCGGCCAGATAGGCCGGCCCGACAGGGCGGCCGGACAGGGCGATGGCCGGACGGCGGGCCACCGGGTAAGGGTAGGGACATGCCGCAACCGTTCCGGTCCTCCCCCGCCCGATGCACGGCCCGCCGGCAGGGTCCCGGCAGAGCCGCCAGGACCCTGCGGGCGGTGGCGTCGGTGGCCGCGTCGGTGGCGGCGGCGTTGGTGCCGGCCGGGCTGGCCGCCACGGTGCTGGGCCCGGCCGTACCGGCGGGGGCGGCGCTGGTGGCGCCACAGCCGGTGG
Source organism: Acidimicrobiales bacterium (assembly GCA_035547695.1). Taxonomy (GTDB): domain Bacteria; phylum Actinomycetota; class Acidimicrobiia; order Acidimicrobiales; family RAAP-2; genus DASZUK01. The sequence continues at coordinate 42,265 of DASZUK010000015.1, read as the reverse complement.
CGGTGGTGGCCATGGCGGCCGCCCCGGACGGCGGCGGGTACTGGACGGTCCGCAACGACGGGGTGGTGTCCGCCGAGGGGGACGCCGCCGCCCTCGGCGACATGGGGTCGGCGGCCCTGAACCAGCCCATCGTCGGCATGGCCGCCACCCCGGACGGCGGCGGGTACTGGCTGGTGGCGTCGGACGGTGGCATCTTCAGCTTCGGGGACGCCACCTTCTTCGGGTCCACCGGGTCGATGCACCTGAACCAGCCCATCGTGGGCATGGCGGCCACCCCGGACGGCCGTGGGTACTGGCTGGTGGCCGCGGACGGCGGGCTGTTCAGCTTCGGGGACGCCGCCTTCTTCGGGTCCACCGGGTCGATGCGGCTGAACCGGCCGGTGGTCGGGATGGCGGCCACCCCGGACGGCGGCGGGTACTGGCTGGTGGCGTCGGACGGTGGCATCTTCAGCTTCGGGGACGCCGCCTTCTTCGGGTCCACCGGGTCGATGGCGCTGGTGCAGCCGGTGGTGGGGATGGCGGCAGGACCGGGCGGCCGGGGGTACTGGCTGGTGGCCGCGGACGGCGGGCTGTTCAGCTTCGGGGACGCCGCCTTCTCCGGGTCGATGGGCGGGCAGCCGCTGGACCGGCCGGTGGTCGGCATGGCGGCCACCCCGGACGGCGGCGGGTACTGGGAGGTGGCCGCGGACGGCGGGCTGTTCAGCTTCGGGGACGCCACCTTCCACGGGGCCACCGTGCTGAACCTGGCCGACCAGCTCGCCACCACCGGCGACGCCCGGCAACTGATCGTGGTGGACGCCCCGTCGTTCGGGTCCACCACGGCCACCCTGACCACCTGGACCAGGTCCGGGTCCGGCTGGCAGCCCGCGCTGGGGCCGATGCCGGCCACCGTCGGCTACGCCGGCTGGCAGGACGCCGGCAGCCGGCACGAGGGCGACGGCGCCACCCCGATCGGCCGGTTCGGCATCGGGCCCACCATGTACGGCACCCAGCCCAACCCCGGGGTGGCGTTCCCGTACCACCAGCTTGCCTGCGGGGACTGGTGGGACGAGGACTCGTCCAGCCCGACCTACAACACCTTCCAGCAGGTCCCCTGCGGGACCACTCCGCCGTACGCGGCGGCCAGCGAGGCGCTGTGGACCGAGGGGAACGCCTACCCGTATATGGCGGTGGTCGACTTCAACACCCCGCCGACCGGGCCGTACGGGTCCGGCATCTTCCTGCACGCCGACATCGGCCGGCCCACCGAGGGCTGCGTCAGCCTCCCCCTGGCCGACCTGGTCGGCGTGCTGCAGTGGCTGCGCCCGGGCACAGCGCCGGCCATCGTCATGGGGCCGGACTCGGTGGTCCGCAACTACTGACCGCCGCCGCCGCCGGCGTCCTCTGACCGACGGCGCCACCGGCGTCCTTCGACGGACGGCGTCGCCGGCGTGGCGGACCGGGTCAGCCGGTACCGCCGGACAGTTGTTGGGCCACCGTCGGTGTGACCGGCGCGGTCTCGGTGGCGGCGGTGGCGATCGAGGGGCCGGGTGTGGCGGTGGCGTCGGTGCAGCTCCGCGCGGCGTTCCAGTTGGCGAGGGCCGATGTGGCGGCGGACCCGGAGAGCGGCTGGGGGAGGTCGTTGACGATGACGGCCGGCCGCCAGGTGACGCTGTCGATGTGGCGACCGGTGGCGGTGATGAGCAGGGCGCCGGTCTGGTTCTCGGGGGAGGAGTTGTCGTAGAAGGCGAAGTTGCCGAGGCCGTAGTCGACGTAGGCGGTGCCGAGGTAGCCGGCGCCGAGGAGGACGTGGGCGTGGGTGCCGACGACGATGTCGGCGCCGGCCTTCACCAGGGCGTTGGCCAGCGGCTCCTGCAGGGAGTTGGGGCAGGCGTCCGTCTGGGTGCCCCAGTGCAGGTAGACGACGACGGTGTCGGCCCACGCCCGGGCCTTCTGCACCGCGGACACCAGGGCGTCGACGTCGTAGGCGGAGGCCAGCCCGGGCTGGGTGGCGGTGGCGGTCCAGGCGGCCTGCAGGTTGGTGTCGAGGACCTGGGTGGCCGCCACGATGGCGATCCGCTGCCCCTTGATGGTGGCCCGGTAGGGGGAGAAGGCCTGTGTGACGTTCTGGCCGATGCCCATGACCGGGAACCGGGTCTGTGTGCGGATGGCGATGGCCTGCTGCAGCCCCTCGGCCCCGCAGTCCTCGCCGTGGTTGTTGGCCTCGGTCACCAGGGTGATGCCGGCGTGCTCCAGGGCGGTGACCGCGGACGGGGGGGCCGAGAACACGTATGTCTTCGGCTGCGGGTCCGGGCAGCCGCCGTCGGTCAGGGCGGTCTCCAGGTTGACCATCTTCAGTGTGGCCCCGGCCAGCAGCTCCGGCACGGTTGTGCCCAGGGCGGTGGCCGGGTCGGCGGCCAGCCGGGCGCCCAGGGTGGATGTGGACGGGAAGTTGACGTCGCCGGCGAAGGCCAGGGTGACCGGGTGGCCGCTGCCGGTCCAGGTCGGGTCCAGCCGGGGGTCCGGCCTGGTCGACGTGGTGGTCGCCGCCCCACCGCCGCCGCCGCCACTGGCACCACCGCCGCCACTGTTGCCGCCGGCACTGGCACCACCACCGCCACTGTTACCGCCGGTGCCGGTGCCGGTCCCGGCCGTGGCACCGCCGCTGCCACCACTGCCGGTGCCGCCGACACCACCCAGCCCGATCAGCAGGCCGATGGCCAGGCCGGCGGCGAGGACGCCGGCCAGCCACAGCCGGCGGTTGCGGCGGACACGCCGCGAGGCGTGCCGGTATCGGGGAGAGGCATGGGACGGCGTAGGGCCGACAGCCTACGGCCCGTCAACTACATTCACTGCGCCGGTCCGCCGCCGACGAGGAGGGAACCATGCGCTTCCGGGCACCCGTTCTGCTGGCCCTGGTGGCCGGAGGGCTGGCCCTGCCGCCCGCCGCCGGAGCCGCCGCCCCCCACCTGGCCACGGTGGCGCCTGCCGCCAAGGTGCCGGCCGGCAGCGCCAGCCTGGGCGCCATCCCGGCTGCACAGGCCATCACGGTCGGGGTGTACCTCCGACCCCGGGACCCGGCCGCGCTGGCCGCCTTCGTCGACGCGGTCAGCGAACGGCACACCGGGTACCTGGCACCGGGAGAGTTCGTCGGGCGGTTCGGCCCGACACCCGGCACGGTGGCCGCGGTGGAGGCCACGCTGCGGTCGGCCGGGCTGACGGTGGGCGGACAGCACAACCTGGCGGTCACCGCCACCGGCACCGCGGCCCAACTGGAGGCGGCGTTCCACACCGGGCTCACCCGGTACAAGCTGCCGGACGGCGGCACCGGCCGGGCCACCACCGGCCCGGTGGCGCTGCCGTCGACGGTGGCCGGGGACGTGGTGGCGGTGTCCGGCCTGAACGACCTGGTGCCGCTGGAGGACCAGGTGGTCCGGCCGGCACAGGCCGGCGGGACCGCCGCCACCGGGGTCCGCCCGCAGGCCACCCCGGCCGGCGGCCCCCAGGCCTGCAGCACAGCGGTCCACGCCACCCAGCGCGGGGTCGGCGGCATCACCGACACAGCGGTGGCGTCGGCCTACGGGGTCGACGGCCTGTACGCCCAGGGCGACCTGGCCGCCAACCAGGCGGTGGCGGTGTACGAGCTGGAGCCGTTCGCCATGTCGGACATCAGGGCGTTCGACCAGTGCTACTTCTCGGCCGACCACACCACACAGATCACCCAGGTCGCCGTGGACGGCGGCCAGACCACCGGCCCCGGCGTCGGGGAGGCGGCGCTGGACATCGAGAACGTGTCCGCCCTGGCCCCGGGGGCCCAGATCCGGGTGTACGAGGCCCCGAACACCGGGGCGGGCGCCCTGGACAACTACAACCAGATCGTGGCCGACGACGCCGCCAAGGCCGTGACGTCGTCGTGGGCGCTGTGCGAGGCGCAGGAGAACGCCTACTACCCCGGGTCCATCCAGGCCGAGAACTACCTGTTCGAGCAGGCCGCCGCCCAGGGGCAGAGCGTGTTCTCGTCGGCCGGTGACGACGGCAACGACGACTGCGCCAACCACGGGTCGTCGCCGGTCACACCGCAACTGTCGGTCGGGGACCCGGCCAGCCAGCCGGACGTGATCGGGGTGGGCGGCACCACGGCGGTGTCGACGGCGCAGCCTCCTACGGAGCGGGTGTGGAACGACGGGTCCACCGCCGGGGCCACCGGCGGCGGGATCTCGTCGTTCTGGACCATGGCGCCCTGGCAGGCGGCGTCGACGGTGCCGGGGGTGCACAACGGCCTGTCCACCCCGGCCAGGTGCGCCGGGACCACCAACGGGACCGGGAACTGCCGGGAGGTGCCGGACGTGGCGGCGTTCTCCGACGAGTTCACCGGCATCACCATCTACTGGAGCGGCCGGTGGCTGACCATCGGGGGGACGTCGTCGGCCGCCCCCATCTGGGCGTCGCTGCTGGCGGAGGTGAGCACATCGCCGGCCTGCGGTGGCAACCCCTCCACCACGGGCGGCGTCGGGTTCGTCGCCCCCCTGCTGTACGACGTGGCCGCCACACCGACCAGGTACGCCACCGACTTCAACGACGTCACCGTCGGCAACAACGACGTCTTCGCCAACCAGGGCGGCCGGTACCCGGCGACGGCCGGCTACGACATGACCACCGGCCTGGGCACCCCGGCGCTGACCACCCCGACGGGCGGCCCGGCGCTGGCCGCCGACCTGTGCGACGCCGCGGCGGCCACCTCCCCGGCCGGCACAGGACCGGCGGTGGGGTCGGTGACACCGCCCAGCGGGACGGTGGCCGGCGGGAACACCGTCACCATCCACGGCAACGGCCTGACCGGGGTGACGTCGGTGCACTTCGGCACCGTCGCGGCCACCACAGTGCACGTGACCGGGACGACCACCCTCACCGCCAAGGCCCCGCACGCGCTGGCGGTGGCCGGGTCCCCGCTGCCGGACGGCGCCGGCCCCGCCCTGGTGACGGTCAGTCGCGGCGACGGCCGGACCAGCCGGGGGGTGCTGTACCAGTACGTGAGCACCACAGCCAGCACACCGACCCCGACGGTCACCGGGGTGGGGCCGACCGGGGGGCCGACAGCCGGCGGCAACACCGTGTCGGTGTACGGGGCCGGGTTCACCGCAGTGGTCAACGTGACCTTCGGCGGGGTGCCCGGCACACTGCGGACAGTGACAAGCCCCAACCAACTGACCGTCACGGTGCCGCCGGTGCACCCCCAGAGCTGTGCCACCGCAGCCACCCTGACAACGGTCGGCCTGTGCCAGGTGCAGGTGGTGGTGACCAACGCCAACGGGTCCAGCCAGACCACCACCATCCTGCCCCCGGTCGACGGGGCCCCGACGACCGGGGCCACAACACTGCCGGTGGCCCCCGCGGGCACCGAGCTGGCGCCGGCGCCGACCGAGTACGACTACGCCGCCGCCCCCGTCGTGCAGCACGTGACCAACCTGACCGGGACGGAGGGGTACAGCTCGGCGTCCGGGGGCACAACGGTCCAGATCGTCGGCAAAGGGTTCAACTGGTTGACGATGCAGTGGGTGACGTTCGGCACACCGGACGCCACAACGTCGCTGGACTACTCCGTGGAGTCGACCACGTCCCTCACAACACCGACAACCGGACCGTTCACGGCGATGACGGTGCAGACCATCCCGGACGCCACAACACCGACCGGGGCGGCGGTGGTGGCCGCCAGCCTGGGCGTGCAGACCCTGGGCGGGTTCGACGGCGGGTACCGGTGGCACTACGCGGCGGTGCCCACCGTGACGGGGCTGAGCACGGCGGCGGTGCCGGCGTCGGGCGGGGCCACACTGACGATCACCGGCCGCGGGTTCACAGGCGCCGCCACCGTCGAGCTGGTCAACCAGAACCCGAACCCCGGCGCGGTCGGCACAACGTCGGTCGTCTTCGGCAACTTCACCGTCACCGGCCCGACGACGGTGACCGCGGCCACCCCGGCCGCGGTGCCGGGGACCTACGACGTGGAGGTGTGCACCCCGTCCGGCTGCAGCCCGCCGGGGCCGACCCTGGCGCTGTACGAGGCCGGCCGGCCGGCGGTGACGGGGGTGGTCCCGGCGTCGGGACCGGTCGCCGGCGGCACCACCATCGTCATCGACGGCGTCAACCTGGCCGGCGGGACGGTCACCGTGGGCGGGGTCCCGGCCACCGACGTGGGACCGGGACCGGCTCCCACCCAGCCGGGAGCCACCAGCTCCCTGACCGCGGTCACCCCGCCGGCCGCCCACGGCGGCACGGTGCCGGTGACGGTGACCAACGGCGGCGGCACCAGCGCGGCGACCTCCGCCGGCATGTTCACGTACACCACACCGCCGGCCCCGGGGCCGCGGTACTCGTCCTACCTCATCGCCGGGGCCGACGGCGGCATCTTCACCGGCAATTCCCCGTTCTACGGGTCCATGGGCGGGGCCACCCTGGCGAAGCCGGTGGTGGGCCTCGCCGCCAGCGCCGCCGGGTACTGGGAGGTGGCTTCGGACGGCGGCATCTTCGCGTTCGGGGACGCCGGGTTCTACGGGTCCATGGGGGGCAAGCCGCTGAACCGGCCGGTGGTCGGCATCGCGGCCACCCCGGACGGCGTCGGGTACTGGATGGTGGCGGCCGACGGCGGGGTGTTCGCGTTCGGGGACGCCGGGTTCAGCGGGTCCCCGGCCGGGCTGGACCTGAAGGCACCCATCGTGGCCATTGTGTGATAGCCATCAGACGAAGACGACGAAGGAGCAGTGGATGACCGCCATGAGTGCCACCGGCCGCTCCAGGAACCTGGTACTGGCCGGGATGATCTTCGCGGTGGCGATGACGTTCATCGACCAGACCATCGTGTCGATCGCCGCCCCCAACATCCAACGGGAGCTGCACCTGACGGACACCGGGATGCAGTGGGCCATCAACGCCTACCTGGTGGCCCTGGCCGCGCTGTTCGCCTTCGGCGGCCGGCTGGCGGACACGGTGGGGCACCGCAAGATGGTGGTGCTGGGGGTCGTCGTGTTCGCCGGGGCGTCCACCCTGTGCGGGTTGACCCCGGCGAACTCGGCGGCGGAGGCCTGGATCATCGTGTTCCGGGCGGTGCAGGGGGTCGGCGGGGCGATCATGTTCCCGGCCGCCCTGGGCATCGTGGTGCAGACGTTCCCGCTGCGCGAACGCGGCAAGGCCCTGGCGATGTTCTTCGGCATCACCGGCGGCCTGACCGCGGTGGGCCCGCTGCTGGGCGGATACCTGACCGAGTGGACCTGGCGGGCCATCTTCTGGGTGAACGTCCCGGTGGCCGTGGTGGCGCTCGTCCTGATCTTCGTCGCCAAGCCGGTGACGGAGTACAAGCCGGCGCCGACCGACTACCGCGGCCTGGCCCTCATCGTGGCCGGGGTGGCCCTCAGCGTGATCGGGTTCCAGCAGTCGGCCACCTGGGGCTGGGGCAACGCGGGGACGATCCTGTGCATCGTGGTCGGGGTGCTGCTGCTGGTGACGTTCGCGGTGGTGGAGCAGCGGACGGCGACACCGCTGATGAAGGTCGACATCTTCCGCATCCGGGCGTTCGCCATGGAGAACCTGGTGCTGGGGATCGCCATGCTGGCGTTCGTCCCCCTGTTCTTCTTCGCCAGCGAGTACGCCCAGGTCGCCCTGGGGGAGTCCGCCCAGACAACCGGCCTGGTGCTGCTGTACTTCTTCATCGGCTTCGTGGTGACCTCCCAGATCGGCGGCCGGATGCTGGACCGGATCGGGGCCAAGCCGCCGGTGGTGCTGGGCTGCGCCATCGCCGCCGTCGGGTTCGGGCTGTGGGCCGGCAAGATGACCGACCTGAACCTGAACCACCAGGTGTGGACCATCATCGTGGCCGGGGCCGGCATGGGGTTCATGCTCAGCCCGGCCTCCACCGACGCCGTCAACCGGGCGTCGCGGCTGTCCTACGGCGAGGCCACCGGCATCACCCAGACCGTCCGGAACTACGCCGCCAGCCTCGGCCTGGCCATCCTGGGGACCATCCTGGTCAACCGGATGCGGTCGGAGGTGACCGGCTCCCTGCTGGCCCAGGGGGCCAGCCCGGCCAAGGCGGCGGCCGGGGCGAAGGCCGCCACGGCCGGGTCGGGAAACGGCACCACGGCCCACATCCCCCAGTTCATCCGCATGGACTTCGCCCACGCGTCGCAGACGGTGTTCTACGTGATGTGCGGGGTGATGGCCGTGGCCGCGGTGGTGGCCCTGGTGGGCCTGAAACCGGGCGTCCAGGAGGACCTGGCCACAGCGGCCGCCGCCCCGGCGGCCGGCGGCTGAACGGAACCCGGGCAGCTTAACGAAAAAGGGGGGCCGGGCCTGGGCGGCCCGACCCCCCCCCGGTGCGGTCGTCAGCCCTTGGCGGCGGCGAACCGGGCGGCGACGTCGTCCCAGTTGACGATATTCCACAGCGCCGAGAAGAAGTCGGCCTTGACGTTCTTGTACTGCAGGTAGAAGGCGTGCTCCCAGGCGTCGAAGACGAGCAGCGGGGTGGTGCCGTTGCCGATGTTGCCCTGGTGGTCGTAGACCTGCTCCACCACCAGCCGCTGGCCGAGGGGCTCCCAGGCCAGGGCGCCCCAGCCGGAGCCCTGGATGGTGTTGGTGGCCTGGGTGAGGTGGGCCTTGAACTTGTCAAAGGACCCGAAGTGCTCGTCGATGGCCGACGCCAGGTCGCCGGTGGGCTTGTCGCCGCCGTCCGGGGACAGGTTCTGCCAGAAGATGGAGTGGAGGACGTGGCCGGAGATGTGGAAGGCCAGGGTCTTCTCCAGGCCGACGACGGGGCCGAAGTCGTCGTTGTCCCGGGCGGCCGCCAGCTTCTCCAGGGTGGTGTTGGCGCCGGCGACGTAGGCCGCGTGGTGCTTGTCGTGGTGCAGCTCCATGATCTGCCCGGACACGTGCGGCTCCAGGGCGGCGTAGTCGTACGGTAGGTCGGGAAGGGTGTAGTCGGCCATGTTCGCTCCTGTGGTCCGTGATGGTGGGTCCGACGGGGAGTGTACCCAGCCACCGGTCCCCCACCCACTCCTGTGGCCCGGTCCGGCATCGGCCGATCCGAACATCGGCCGCCCCGAACATCGGCCGCCCCTAACATCGGCCGAATGGACGCCACCGCCGTCGAGGCCGCCGGGGACCGGGTGCGGCCGGTGGTGCGGCGGACCCCGCTGGAGCCGAGCGACCGGCTGTCGGGGACGGTCGGGGCGACGGTGCTGCTGAAGCGCGAGGACATGCAGGTGGGCCGGTCCTACAAGGTCCGGGGGGCGTACAACCTGATCTCGTCGCTGACCGACGAGGAGCGGCATCGCGGGGTGGTGTGCGCCAGCGCGGGCAACCACGGGCAGGGGCTGGCGTTCTGCTGCGCCGCCCTCCGGATCCACGGCAAGGTGTTCCTTCCGGCCAGCACCCCCCGGCAGAAGCGGGACCGGATCGTGGCCATCGGCGGGCCCTGGGTGGAGCCGGTGATCGCCGGCAGCACCTTCGACGAGACCAACGCCGCCGCCGAACAGGACGCGGCGCGGCGGGGCGCGGTGTACGTGCACCCGTTCGACGACCCGCGGACCATCGCCGGGCAGGGCACCGTGGCGGTGGAGCTGGCCGAGCAGATGGCGGGGCGGCTGGGGCCGGGCACGGTGGTGGTGGTGCCGGTGGGCGGCGGGGGCCTGATCGCCGGCATGGCGGTGTGGCTGAAGGAACGGCACCCGGCGGCCCGGATCGTCGGGGCCGAGCCGGAGGGCGCGGCGTCGATGACCGCCGCCCTGGCCGCCGGCGGCCCGGTGGACCTGGCCGACATCGACACCTTCGTGGACGGCGCCGCCGTCGGCCGGGTGGGGAACCTGACGTACCCGGTGGTGCGGGACCTGGTGGACGACATGGTGACGGTGCCGGAGGGGGCGGTGTGCACCGAGATGCTGGACCTGTACCAGGCCGACGGCATCATCGCCGAGCCGGCCGGCGCCCTGGCCAGCGCGGCGGCCCGGCGGTACCTGAGGGACGGCGGCGGCCCGGTGGTGTGCGTGGTGTCCGGCGGCAACAACGACGTGAGCCGGTACGCGGAGGTGGTGGAACGGTCGCTGCTGCACGAGGGGCTGCGGCACTACTTCCTGATCACGTTCCCCCAGGAGCCCGGCGCGCTGCGGTCGTTCCTGGACACCGTGCTGACCCACGGGGAGGACATCGTGGTGTTCGAGTACGTGAAGAAGAACAACCGGGAGACCGGCCCGGCCCTGGTGGGGGTGGACCTGGAACGGGCCGAGGACTACAAGGCCCTGGTGCAGCGCATGGAGCAGAGCCCGCTGCAGATCGAGCAGGTCCCGCCGGGGTCGCCGCTGTTCTCGTTCCTGCTCTGATCCCCCCGTCTCCCCCGCCCGATCCGTCCCGCCCGACCGCCCCGACCCGCCGACAGCCCGACCCGCCGACAGGAGGCACCCCGATGCAGGCACAGCACGACGTGGCGGTGGCCCGGCCCGTCGACACCGTGTTCGACTTCCTGGCCGACGGCACCAACAACCCGTACTGGCAGCCCATGGTGGTCCGGACGACGCCGGACCGGCCGGGGGAGCCGGTGGGGGTGGGCACGGTGTTCCGCCAGCGGGTCCGGCACCCTCTGGGGTTCACGGTGTCGGCGGACTACCGGCTGACCGTCTACGAGCGGCCGACCGCGCTGGCCCTGGTGGTGGTGTCCGGCGGCCCGGTCCGGCCGACGATGGCGTACGAGCTGGCGGAGACCGGTGCGGCGGGGGGCGCCGCGGTCACCACGGTGCGCTGCACCCTGCGGTCGGCGCCGCAGGGCTGGGCCAAGCTGGCGGCTCCGCTGCTGAACGTGGTGCACCCCCTGTTCGCCTGGGAGGCGGCCTGGGTGGACAACGCCCGGGACATCCTGGAGCTGTAGGCGGCAGACTGGGGACCATGCACAGCGTGGACCTGCTCACCGACGCCTTCGACCGTATCCGCGACGCCGTCCACCCGGCCGTCCAGGGGCTGACGGTCGACCAACTGGCCGCCCGGCTGGACCCGGAGGCGAACTCCGTCGCCTGGCTGGTGTGGCACCTGACCCGCATCCAGGACGACCACGTGGCCGGGGTGGCCGGGGTCGAGCAGGCCTGGACGGCGGACGGCTGGGCCGAACGGTTCGGCCTCCCGTTCGACGTGGCCGAGACCGGCTACGGCCAGGGCCCCGACGAGGTGGCCCAGGTGCGGGCGGAGGCGGCGGTGCTGGCCGGCTACCACGACGCGGTCCACGCCCGCACCACCGCCTTCCTGGGCACCCTGGCCGAGGGCGACCTGGCCAGGGTGGTGGACGAGTCGTGGGACCCGCCGGTGACCATGGCGGTGCGGCTGGTCAGCGTCATCGCGGACGACCTGCAGCACGTCGGCCAGGCCGCCTACGTCCGCGGGGTGGTCACCCGGCAGTAGCCCGCCGGTGGTGGGCGGAGGCTGATGGTCCGCCGCCGCCGACCTGGTCGCCGGTGGGCCCGGACGCCGAGCACCTAGGCTCTCGGGGTCGGAGCACGCTGGACGGGAAGGCGACCACATGTGCGGAATCGTCGGGTACGTCGGCACCCGGGACTCGGTGTCGATCCTGATCGACGGGTTGGAACGGCTGGAGTACCGCGGGTACGACTCGGCCGGGGTGGCGGTGGCGACCGACGAGGGGCTGTCGGTGGTGAAGGCCAAGGGCAAGGTGGGGGTGCTCCGCACCATGGACCTGCCGGTGCGCGACCTGGGGACCGGCATCGGGCACACCAGGTGGGCCACCCACGGGGTGCCCAGTGACGTCAACGCCCACCCGCACACCGACGAGAGCGGCCGGATCGCGGTGGTGCACAACGGGATCATCGAGAACGCCACCGGCATCCGGGAGCGGCTGGAGGAACAGGGGATCAAGTTCCGTTCGGACACCGACACGGAGGTGCTGGCCCACCTGGTCGCCACCGCCGGGGTGGACGACCTGGGGGAGGCGGTGCGCAAGGCGCTGGGGGTGGTGGAAGGCACCTACGGGCTGGCGGTGATCGACCGGGACCAGCCGGGGACGATGGTGGTGGCCCGGAACGGCAGCCCGGTGGTGCTGGGGTACGGCGACGGGGAGAACTTCGTGGCGTCGGACGTGGCGGCCATCGTCCGGCACACCCAGCAGGTGGTGTTCCTGGAGGACGGCGAGATGGCGGTGGTCCGGCCGGACGGGGTGCGGACGTACTGGCTGGACTCCACGGAGACCAGCCGGCGGGCGGAGACCGTCGGGTGGGGGCTGGACACCTACGACAAGGGCGACCACTCCCACTTCATGCGCAAGGAGATCTTCGAGCAGCCCGAGGCGTTGCGGCGGACGCTGTCGGGCCGGCTGGACCACCGGGCGTCGACGGCCAAGCTGGGCGGCATCGCCCTGGAGCCCCGGGACGTCCTGCGGCTGCGCCGGGTGCGCATCCTGGGGTGCGGGTCGGCGTACTACGCCGGCCGGGCCGGGGCCGGGCTGGTCGAGCAGCTCGCCCGGATACCGGCGGAAGCGGAGCCGGCGTCGGAGTTCCGGTACCGCAACCCCATCATCGACCCCGACACCCTGTACGTGGCGGTCAGCCAGTCCGGGGAGACCCTGGACACGCTGCGGGCGGTGCAGGAGATCAAGCGCAAGGGGGGGCAGGTGCTGGGGGTGGTGAACGTGGTCGGCAGCACCATCGCCCGGGAGTGCAACGCCGGCATCTACCTGCACGCCGGCCCGGAGATCTCGGTGGCGTCGACCAAGGCGTTCACCTGCACGGTGGCCGGGCTGGCGCTGCTGGCGCTGCACCTGGGCCGGGTCCGGGACCTGGGGGCGGCGGACGGCGACCGCATCATCGCCGGACTGGACGCCCTGCCGGACCTGATCACCACGGTGCTGGCCACCGAGGACCACGTGGCGGAGGTGGCGGAGCGGTTCGCGGGGGCGAACAGCGCCATGTTCGTCGGCCGGGTCAACGGGTTCCCGGTGGCCCTGGAGGGGGCACAGAAGCTGAAGGAGGTGTCGTACGTGCACGCCGAGGCGTACCCGTCGGCGGAGCTGAAGCACGGTCCGCTGGCCCTGATCGGCCCGGAGGTGCCGTCGGTGGTGGTGGTGCCCGACGACCACCTGGTGGAGAAGAACCTGTCGACGGTGGCCGAGATCAGGTCCCGGCAGGGCCCGGTGGTGGCGGTGGGCCACTCGGCGGAGCTGGAGGCGGTGGCCGACGAGGTGCTGCTGGTGCCGAAGTCGGAGCCGGAGCTGGACCCGATACTGCTCGGCATCCCCCTGCAGTTGCTGGCGTACCACACCGCGCGGTGCCGCGGGGTGGACATCGACCAGCCGAGGAACCTGGCCAAGAGCGTCACCGTGGAGTAGCCGGCGGCGGGGTCACCAGGGCGGCGCGCCGGTGCGCTCCTCCGCGGCGGTCCTCCAGGCGAACAGCACCGCGGACACCGCGGTGGCCAGGTTGAGGCTGGACACCCCCGGCCGCATGGGGATGGCCACCGACCGCTGGGCCATCCGGCGGACGGCCGGGGACAGGCCGTAGCGCTCGCCGCCGATGACCAGGACGGCGGCGGGGTCCAGGTCGGCCGACCGGAGGGGGTCGCCGTCGGCGTCGAGGACCACCACCGGCCGGTGGCCCGGCAACGGCAGGGTGGCGGTGCCGACGGGGACCGCGAACTGCAGGCCGGCGGCGGCGCGGATGACGACCGGCGACCACGGGTCCACCTGGCCGGTGACCAGCACCGCGCCGACGTCGGCGGCGGCGGCCACCCGGATGACGGCGCCGACGTTGCCGGGGTTGCGGGGTGACTCCAGGCAGACGACCGGCCGGCGACGGTCGGCGACGGCGTCGGCGGTGCGGTCGGGGGGACGGTCGGTGACGGACAGCAGCGGGCTGGTCAGGCTGCGGGGGCACAGCTTGTCGAACAGGGACCGGTCCACCTCGACCAGGCCGGCGGCGACGGCCGGCACCACGTCGGGGGCCAGCCGCTCGGCCATGGCCAGGAGCTTGCCGGCGTCGTAGGTGACGGCGGTGCGCAGGGTGGCGCCGAACCGGACGGCGTGGCGTGCGGGGTGGAACCCCTCCAGGACGACCCGGGCGGGATCGTGGTAGGCGTTGGCGAGCTCCCGCAGCAGGGCCCGGTGGTCGGCGCGCACGGTTCGGTGGCGGAGAACGGTCAGCTCTTGATGAAGCTCCCGATGAAGGCACCGGCGGTGCCGGCCTTGCCACCCTCCTCCTCCGTTGTCAGGTACGGCTGGATGGCGTTGGCCAACTGGGAGATCGGCATGGTCTGCAGCCACACCATGCCGGGACCGGTCAGGGAGGCCAGGAACAGGGAGTCGGCGCCGAACAGCATGTTGCGGATGCCCTTGACCATCTGGATGGAGAAGTCCATGCCGGCGTCGAACAGGCCGACGTGGCCAGGGATGACCCGGAGGTTCTCGCCGGGGGTCAGGTGGTACTCGACCAGCTCCCCGGACAGGGCCACCCAGGCGGTGCCCTGGCCGGTGACGCGCTCCAGGATGAACCCGCTGCCGCCGAAGATGCCGGCGCCGAGCTTCTGCTGGAACCCGATGGACAGGTTGACGCCGGCGGTGCCGGCCAGGAAGCCGTGGCGGTGCACCAGGTACTCGCGGTCGGCGGCGATGGCCACCGGCCGGATCTCGCCGGGGAGCTTGGCGGCGAAGGACACCGTGCCCGGGCCGTTCTCCGCGGTGTACTCGGTGAGGAACAGCCCGCCGCCGGCCACCGCCCGCTTCAGGGCGCCGAACATGCCCTTGGAGCCGGCGCCGGCGGTGGTGGTGGACAGGGCGATGGACGGGGTCATCCAGGACACCTCGCCGCCCGGGGACACCAGGCTCTGGCCGGGCCGCAGGTCGACCTGCAGCACCGGCATGACGGTGCCGAGGACTCGGTGGGCGACGCCGGCGGCGGCGTCGACGGCGGCGGGATCGTCGGGGGACGGGAGCTGGTCGGGCATGGCCGGGAAGCTACCGGGAGTCCCCGATGCTGTCCACCACCGCCGATAGGCTTCGCGGCGGTGGCCGGCTCGCAACGCCACCGGGGGAGGTCGCCTGGCGGTGACATACACATTCGGCACAACATTCGGTGGCGGCGGCGGTGGTGCCGGTGGTGGTGGGCTGGGCGGGAGCCGGGCCACAGTGATCACGCCGCACCTCACACTGGGGCACGCCCACGTGGCACAGGCGGCCGGCGGCATCGTCGACACCGGCCTGCTGGTGGCCATGCTGCTGGGCCTGCTGGGGCTGGTGACGGTGCTGACGGTGGTGGGGGTGCTCATCATCGTCATCGTGGCCAACCGGGCCGACCCGGACCCGAGCGGGCGGCGGCCGCTGTCGGTGTACCTGTTCGGCATGTCGTTCGTCACCCTGCTGACCGCCGTGGCCGGATCGGTGGCGGTGGTGGGGTCGCTGGTGTCCCTGATGGAGACAAGCGGGTCGGCGGCCGGGGACGCGGTGGCCCGGGGCACCGTGCTCGGCGCCCTGATCACCGCGGTCAGCGTGGCGGTGCTGGTGGTGCACCTGCGCCGGGGCCTGCGGTTCGCGATCGCCGACGGCACCGCGGGGCCGTCGCAGCGGATCGCCCGGAGCTACGTGGCGGCGGTGGCGTTCGTGTCGGTGCTGCTGCTGGTGCTGTCGGCCATCACCGCGGCGTACCTGGTGTTCGTGCTGGCCGGCCCCGGGGTGTTCGGGTTCGGGGTCAGCCGGACCGTGGCCGGGGAGGCCCTGATCGTGGCGGCCTACGTGGCGGCGGTGGCCGTCTTGATCCTGGTGACCCACCGGAACCTGGTGTCGCCGGGGCTGCGGTTCCTGAGGGAGCCGACCCCGTGGACCCCGGCGGGCCCGGCCGGGACGGCCATGCCGGCGGCGCCGGCGGCGCCGGTGGTGACGCCCCGCCCGGCCGGGCCGGCACCGACTCCGGGGGCGACCGCTTCGGGGGCGACCGCTTCGGGGGCGACCACTCCGGGGGCTGGGCCTGCGGGGGCTGGGCCTGCGGGGGCGCCCTCTGCGGGGGCTGGGCCGGTGCCGCCGGGGCCGCCGCCGGCAGCACCCATGCCGACCTCGCCGGAGCCTCCGGCGGCGCCCACAGGGCCGGCCCCGCCTGCCCCGCCGGCCGCTCCCCCACCGAACCCGCCGGCCTGAGCCACGGCCCGGCTACCGCCCGGGAGCCACGGCCCGGCTACCGCCCGGGGCGGAGCAGGTCCCAGACCATGTCGGCGTCCTGGTCCTGGTCGAGGAGGACGGCGGCGGGGTGCTGCTTGTCGATGTGGCCGACCAGGCCGTTGTAGACGGAGTAGCCGACCAGCTCTCGGAGGCGGGATGTGAAGGTGCGGACCAGGGCCGGCGGGACGCCGAGCTGCTGGTTCTCCTGCTGGCGGATGTAGCCGGCGCAGTAGTTCATGGCGATGCCGACCCGGCGGTGGTCGGTGCGGTTGGGGCCGCCGCCGTGCCAGAGGCTGCCGACCCAGACCAGGACGTCGCCCTTGGCCATCTCGGCGGGGACGGTGTGGTACGGCTGCAGCGGTGTGGGGGCGTGGTCCCGGCGGTGGCTGCCGGGCACCACGCGGGTGGCGCCGTTGGCTTCGGTGAAGTCGGTGATGGCCCACATGGTGTTGCAGACGATGGGGACGTGCGGCCGGGGTAGCGGCAGCATCTGGTCGTCGGCGTGCACCGGCTGTGCCTGCTCGCCGGGACCGATGGCGATGGAGGACAGCGACGAGATCAGCAGGCCGTGGTCCAGTACCCCCTCGACCACCGGCAGCACGTTGGGGTGGATGGGGATGGCCTGGTAGAGGGGGCCGTGGACCAGCAGGTTGTAGATGCGGGTGGTGTGGAGGCCCTCGAACAGGTTGTCGCCGGGGGCGACGCCGAGCTGCTTCTCCAGGCGGAGGACGTCGTCGGCGATGGCGTCGCAGAGGTCGGGGGCGACGGCGCCGGGCAGGACGGTGTAGCCGTCGCGGTCGACACGGCCCAGATGGCCGGCCAGGTCCGCCGGGTTGGGGCTCGATGGACCGGCTGGGCCGTCTCCGGGGACCGGCCGGACCGGTCCGGGTTGGTGGTCGGTGGACATGGCGCCCTCCCTGTGCGGTGTACGACGTCGGCCCGCTCCCGGTCACGACAGTACCGCCGGGCCGGCCGGATGACCGGCAGGAGGGGTACCGCTGTCCGGCGGCGCTCAGGGCCTGCCGGAGCCGGGGGCGGCGCTACCGGGTGCTAGCGTTGGTGGTCTGGGGCCGTTGGCGCAGTTGGTAGCGCACTTGCATGACGCGCAAGGGGTCAGAGGTTCGAGTCCTCTACGGCCCACCAGAATCTTCTTACTCCAGACAGCGAACAAGTTTTCGCTCGCTGGTCTTGTGTCCTCCTCCTCGTTCGGCACCGTGAGTGTGCCTGGCTGCGTGGAGGATGCTTTGTACTCAGCGGCCAACGGGATCAGGAACGAGAACGGCTCCTTGTACTCCCGAGCCGTCACCCGGTCTGTGTGGACGTAGATGCGCTCGAAGACCACGTTGTTGAACTGGCGACGCTGGTCGGGCCCCATCCGGCGATACAGCTCGTAGGGGTTGCCGAGGAGGTCCAGGGCGGCGTCGAGGAAGGCAGCGCCGGCCGCCAGGGCGGATTCGATGCCGTCCAACTCAGCCGTCAGCCGCCCCCGCTGATCGGCGATGGCCGCCAGCCGCTCTTGCAGACGCTCCCGGGGTAGCTGCCCATCCATCACTAGATCGAGCAGGTTCTCCTCCTGGCGGTGCAGTCGGTCCAGTTGGAGGGCCAGGTCATCCCGGCGCAGTTTGGCTGCCGCCTCGCTCTCCGACAGGACGTCTTCGACCTGGCCTCGGAACCAGGCCACGAAGTCAGGGGCCACCCGGAGACGCTTGTACTCCTCCTCGACGGCCTCCTCGATCCGGTCCATGTCCCAGTACCGGGTGGTGCAGACGTGCTTCTGCCGGCCCCGGCAGAAGAAGTAGAAGTACTCGTAACCGCCCCGGTTGGTCGACTTCTGGACGATGACCCGGTTGTGCCGGCCGGCCTGCTTGCAGGCCCCGCACCACAGCAGTCCCTTGAGGTAGTGGTGGTGGATGCGCTGCCGGACACCCCGACCGCTCCGGGCGGCCATCACTTCCTGCACCCGTTCGAACAGCTCGGGCGTCACCAGCCGCTCGTGCCGACCCGGGAACTCCTCACCCTTGTAGGTGACGTAGCCCAGGTAATAGCGATCCTTAAGCATCGCATTGACCTTGGAGGGAGCCACCAGCCCGGCCGGATGCTTGCCCGGCCGACTGCGGAGTCCCCGGTCGGCCAGGGTCTGGGTCAGCCGCTCGATGGTGTAGTCGCCGGTGGCGTACAGCTCGAAGGCCTGCCGAACCAGCGGTCCCCGCTCGGGATCGACGGCCACCGTCCGGACCTCTCGACCCTCGAACTGCTCCCGGACGTTGCGGTAGCCGAGCGGTGCCCGCCCGAGCGTGCCCCCGCTCCTGGCCTTCTGGCCCATCTTCAAGGCGACGTCGGCCCCACTCCGTCTCGACTGGTGCTCGTCAACGGCGGACATGATCGTCTCGATCAGGTCAGCGTCGTAGCCCTCTCCGACATCGAGGGTGACCGACACGATCCGGACGCCGAGCTTGCGGAGATCGTGCTTGACCACGGCGGCATCGAAGGTGTTCCGGAACATCCGACTGAACTGGTAGACGACGATGTAATCGATCTGTCGGCCGGCCTTACACTCCGCTCTGATCCATGCAAGCATCTCTTGGAAGACCGGACGTTGGTCGATATTGGTGGCGCTGCGACCGGGCTCCACAAACTCCCGGACGTTCTCGGCTGCGAGCGAGGCCACCTTGGGGATACAGGCGTCCCGCTGGGCCGGTAGGGAGATACCCTCGGGGTTGTAGTCGGTGTTGACCTGGGACGGGGAACTCACCCGCAGGTAGGTGACGGCTCGCTTGAGCTGACCACGGGCCGGTTCAACCCGGGGGTGGCGGGGTCTGGTCGTCAGAGATGGCATATGGTCCTCCTTTCATCAGATTATGGTTTGATATATCCATCGACTTCCTGTAATAGCTGCCAAATGTTAGCGGACTATTTTCCGCATTGTCGCGCCAAAAACAAAGGTTGAAAAGGGGGGAGGAACGGCCGCTGTGGGCCGCCCCTCCCCCGCCAGGCGGCCCTACTTGGCCGCCCCACCCCCTCGGCGGCGCCCGCCGCCAAGCTGGGCCTCCGGGGCCCCGGTGGCCCCCTCCGGGGCCGCCTGGCTCACCAGGGCGCCAATGGCGGCCTTGCGGGCCTCGGCCTCGGCGTCGATGGCCTGGATGGCTTCCTGCGCCCGGGCGGCCAGCTGCCCGCCAGCCACCTTCTTCTCCAGGTGCGCCTCGACGGCGATCCGGATCTGGTCGACCATCGTCGTGCCTTCCAGCTGGCTGACGACGCCGAGCAGGTCCATCGTCTCCTCGTCGAGCCTTACGGCCAGGGTCTTCATGGTGGATACCTCCTTGGTGCGGTGCGGCCGGCGATCCCCGGTTGGGATCACGAGAACGGCCGCATGACACCCCGGAGGGGTCAGGCCGCTTCGGCCGTTGGCGGCCGGGCGCTCCGGATGCGCTCCCAGGCCAACTCGACGTAGTCGGGGTTGAGCTCGATGCCCAGCCAGTCCCGGCCCAGCCGCTCGGCCACCACCGCTGTCGTCCCTGATCCCAGGAAGGGGTCGAGGACCAGGCCCGGTCGGGTCGGAGCCTGACAGTCGCAGCCGGCGACCGGGGCCGTCGGACGACGTAGGACCCGCCAGTGCGTCGGGTACCGGCGAATGCGGCGATCACTACTGAACGGCGCCCGCTCCCCCAGGACGAAGGTCTGGGCCGGTCCGGGTGGCCAGGCGGTGCCGCAGGCGGTGCAGACCTTGGCCGGACAGGAGGCCAGGATCGGTCGCTCGATTAGGGATTCGGGATAGGTGGCAAAGTGGGCACCGGGGTAGTTGGCTCCGGGGAGTCGCCAGACGTCGCCGGGGTTCTTGCTGACCAAGCCTGGCGGCAGATTCGATCCGACTGGAGCCTCGGCCGGCTCCCGAATGGCGTCAAGATCGAAGTAGTAGGTGCGGGAGCGGACCAGGAAAAAGATGGTGTCGTAGGTCACGCTCAGGCGATCTCGCACACCTTCGGGCATGGGGTTGGTCTTGGCCCAGATGATGCGGTTGCGCAGCGTCCAGCCGTCTGGGAGCAGGGCGATGGCTAACCGCTCGGGGGCCAGCAGCAGGCTCTTGGCCGGCGCTCCGTACTTAGGGTGCGGCGAGAAGGCGTCACCGAGGTTGAGCCAGACGGAGCCGGTCGGGGTCAGGACCCGGGCGACCTCGGCCATGACGGCCCGCAAGCGGCCAACCCATTCCTCGACGGTGTCCTCCAGGCCGAGCTGGCCGGCCACGTCGTAGTCCCGCAGCAGGAAGTACGGCGGCGAGGTGATGACACAGTCGACCGAGCCGGAGGCCAGCCCCCGCAGTCGGGCGGTGGCGTCACCACTCAGGATGGTGCAGCGGGGCGTCACGGCTGGCCTCCCGTTAGCGTGGCGATGGCCTGGCTGTAGAGGGTGACCTGATGGAGCCGCCAGGACTCGGCCGGCTGGGTCGAGATGGCATTCACCAAGGTGGTCTTGCGCCGTTCGCTGGGCACCGTCCAGAGCACCTTGGGGAAGACCCCGTGTCGCCGTTGTTCGAGGCCGCTGCCGGCGTAGCGACGGATGGCGTCGGCCTTGCGGACCAGCGTCAGGGGCGACTCCGTCCCCCGGTCGACCTCAACCATCCAGGCGTCGGCCCAGGGACCGATGCCGACCCGGACGCAGGCGTCGGGCTTCAGGACGACCGTCCCGCCACCCGAGCCCGGATAGCGCCGCCAGGCCGCCGGCTCGGCCTGGAAGTCGAGCAGCTCGATGCGGCCGTGGCGCTCGGCCTCGACCAGCCCGACGTACAGCTCGGTCACTAGCATGATGTGGCGGATGAACGGCCCACCGGGTTCGGTCGGGCGGCGGACGGGACGGCCGGTGGCCCGGCTCAAGAGCCGTTGGCCGGGGACCGCCAGCACGTAGAGAAAGCCGGAGGAGCCGGCCCGGCGACCACCGACCACCCGGTCGAGGCGGTGGACCAGCTGGCGGGTGGCCAGGGACTCCAGCACCCGGCGGCGGTGCCGGACCGAGTCCCCGGTGAAGTGGAGACGGCCGAGTTGGGCCCCGCTGGCCAGACGCACCCGGTCGAGAGTTTCGAGGATGGCCACCTCCCGGTCGGACAGAGTGGCGGCCAGGCGGTCGAGACGAGCGGCGTTGAGGTACCCCCTCATGACTTTGGCTCCCGTGACGACGAGAGAGTCGTGACCAATCTGGCGGCCGATACGGCGGTTGAGCAGGCTTTCTGACCGAGCCGTCGCCACCCGAGCGGACCAGCGACCGGACGTCGCCCCGCCCCCGTCATGCCGACCTCCGCTGGCGGCCGACCGGTCCTACCGGTGCGCCCTCGTGGCGGCGGCGCAGCTCGGCATCGACCTCGGCGGCCGGGCGGCCGTAGCGCTGGCGGGAGCGCTCCCGGATGGCCTCCGGATCGCTGGTCTTGGGCGGGGCGGGGCGGGTGCGACCGGTGACCGGTGGAGCCGTCCGACCATCTGCGGCCAGGCGAGCCACCACCTCGTAGGCCCCCAAGTGCTGGAGGTCGGTGGCGTCCAGCGGCGGTACCTCCCGGCTTAACCGAGCGGCATCGGCGGCGGCCGGGCGGAAGTAGACCTGGGTGGCGCAGTTGGCCAAGACGGCCTCCCGGAGATCACCGGTCAGTTGCCCCAGGTGTTGGTGGGCCAGGGTCAGCCCGAAGCCGAGGCTGCGGGCCTGAGCCAGCACGTCCGGCAGCGGCACCGGCAGCCGCAGGACGGCCTGGAACTCGTCGAGGTAGCAGGCCACAAACTGCCGCTCGGCCGGCGGCAACCCGGCCCGGCGCTGGACGGCCAGCCACAGGTTCGACAGCAGCAGGGCGCCGAGCAGGCTGGCCGAGTCCTCACCGAGCAGCCCGACCGACAGCGGGACCAACAGAATCTTGCGGCGGGCCAGAAGGTCATCGAAGTCAAGGAGCGGGGCGGCCTGACCGAGAGTCCTCCGGAGCCGGGGCCGGACCAGGACGCTGCGGGCCTTGTTCAGGGCCGGGGCGATGATCTGGTTGCGCTCCCCCTCCTTAAGCGCCGTGTACCACGCCCAGAAGGGCCGGACGCCGAAGGCGATGACCGGGTCGAGCTGGGCCACGATCCGCTCCCGGAAGCCGTCGTCGGTCAGGATGACCGGCAGGTCGGCCAGGGTCGAACCGGGCACCGCCGCCAGGCTCAAGGCGGCCGAGGTGAAGATGTCGGAGGTCCGGGGGCCCCAGGATGTGGCGTAGAGGCGGTGGAAGACGCCGACCAACTGCTCGGCCGCCAGCTCCGGGCCGTTGGTGCCGGCCGCCAGCAGGTTGAAGCCGACCGGGACGTCGTCGTCGGTCGGGTCGAGGACGATGACGTCGTCGGTCCGGTGAGCCGGGACCCGCTCGAGGACGTCAGTGATGAGATCTCCACCCTTGGGGTCGATGACCACCACCCCGTGACCGGCCTCCATGTCCTGGACGATGTTGCCGAGCAGCAGGGTCGACTTGCCGACCCCGGTCGGCCCGATGACGTAGGTGTGGCGCCGGGCGTCGGTAGCGGAGATGGCCAGCGGTCGCTCGATACCGGGGTAGCTGCTGTCCGCCAGGACGCGGCCACTCCGGGCGATGGTCGGGTCGGGGGCCAGGGCTCGGGTGGTACCCAAGCGCAGGCCGGGCAGGGAGGTCCCGGCCGGCGGCCAGGCCACCAGTGCCGCCAGTTCCCGGGCGTTGAACAGGGCCGGCCAGGACAGGGTCGGGAGCTGCCGGTGGGCCATCGCCCGGGCCACCCGTCGGCTGCGGAGCGAGCGGGGCCGCAGGTGGACCAACGGTGAGGCCGAGCCGGCGAAGGCGGCCACCAGGGGGCCGAGAAACTGCTTCGACAGGGCCTCGGTCGGCGCCACCACCCCCAGCCGCAGGCAGACGCCAAAGAGCGGCCCGGCGTACTTGGCCCGCAGGGCCTTGGTCTGGTCCGGCGTCAGGGGAACGTCTTTGCCAGTCAGGGCCGGCACCAGCCAGGGACCGGGCCGGGCGGGGGCCTGGGCCGTCGTTGGGCTGATGATGACCTGCACCATGACGGTGATGTCCGGGGGCAGCGGCGCCAGGGCTGCCAACACCGCCCGACTGATGGCCTCCGGCTGCTCGATCCGCAGTTGGAAGTGGCGGGAACTGGTCTCCAGCTCCACCGCCCGGGTTGGCCAGGGCAGCCGGTCGGCTCCGGCCACCAAGCTGGCCCCCGGGACGGCTGCCCGCAGGTGGGCCGTCACGATGTCCTGCTGGCCGGGCATCACGGCCAGGCGGTGCTGGATGCCGGCTTCGGTAGCCACGACTTCGCAGACCACCGCCGAGACGCTCAAGGCCCGCCGCCAACCCGGCGGGCGCAGACCACCAAGGCCGGACAACAGGGCCTCGACCTGGCCCAGGTCCAGGTCGGCCGGCAGGCCCAGAGAGTGAGTGACGAGCCCACTCGACCAGTCCTGGCCGGATCGGGCCCGCAGACTCACCACGGTGGCCGAGGGCACGACCCCCAGAGCGGCGGTGCCCATGATGACGGGGAGGGGATCAAGCATCGGGGGCCTCCTCGCTGGCATCCGCCGGGCTCACCAGCTCGGCCTCGGCCGCCAGTTGCCGGGCGAAGGCCAGCACGGCCAGCGCCAGCGCCCGGGTGTCGAGGGCGGTGCGCCAGACCGGCTCGACCGAGATGCGCTCCTGGCTTCGGCGGGTTCGTCGGTTGGACATGGGGGACCTCCTTTCAGGCGTTAGACATGGCTCCGCCCGAGGAGGCTCTGTGCGAGGCAGAGTCCCTGACCCCGGATAGCGGGGCGGGCGGGTGCTGTGACTACTTGTACGACGAACGCCGGGGGCTTGGCATTGGGCGAAACCTCCAGTGTTCAGCTCTTGTTCGGGTGATGTTTTGGGGGATGATGAGAATGGTCAGCGTTTGCGGATAGCGACGGACAGGACGCCGACGGTGGCACCCAGGACGAGCAGCAGCGGCCAGACGCCGGCCAGCAGCCAGGCCGCCAGCCAGAGGCCAACCGCCGCCACGACCACCACGACGACGGCCTCCCGCAGGCGCTTCACCGATCCCCGCCCCGAAGTCGTCGGTCGAGATCGGCCCGAGTCTCGGCCGCGTCCTGGTGGACCGCTTGGCGGAAGCGCCGGAGTTCCAGATCCGTGCGAGCGGCGTAGAGGCCAACCTCGGCCTCGGCCCATCTGGCATCGTGCCGGCGACGAAGGGCGGCCGCCAGGAGCCGGTACCAGTGCAGCCAAGGCACCACGAAGACGTTGACCAGCACCAGAGCGGTGACGATCCAGAAGCTGGTCACGTCAGGACCTCCGCCGCTGTCGGGTAGCCAGGAAGTGCAGTTTGGAGGCCGCCAGGCCGGCCAGCTTCGGCGTCCCCCGATCCTCGGCCCACCGCTCGGCCGCTCGCTCGATGGCGACCACCACCTCCGGGTCGATGGCAACCTCAGCTTTGCCCGACGACGGAGGCGGCCGGCGGTGCCCGATACGCCAGCCCACCAGGCCGCCGACAGCGGCTCCCGTGGCGATGCCGCTCGCCCCGATGACGAGTTCGGTAGTGGGGACCATCAGCCGTACCTCCGATCCAGCCGTCGGTTGTTCCGCCGGTTGAGGTTGAGAACGGCATCAACGACCAGGGCCTGCTTGGCGGGGTCGCTCCCGGCCCGGCGCATACCGAAGTCGTAGGTATGGAGTTCCTCGTCCAAGCTGGCCCGGGCGGCATCGGCGGCGGCCTGGTTGTCGATGCTCTCCTTGGCGGCGACCACGGCGCTGCGGACCGAGTGTCCGAAGACCTCCAGTTCCCCTTGACGCAGGAGGGCCAGGGCCCGGCGGTTGGGGACGACCTCGGTACCCTGGCGGAGACGATCGGGCAACGAGCTCATATCGCCCCCTTCCCTGGGTCAATGACGGTGCCGCAGCTTGGGCAGGTTGTCTCGGCGTCGGTTATCGACATCGTTGCTCGGCAGGCAACGCAACAGACCCGGAGACGATTCGGCTCCGTGGTGCTGCTCGCACGCTGGCGGTTGGTGGCGTCCTGGGTCATCGGTAGATCACCCGACCCCCGCAACCGCAGCGCTGTACCCGTCGACAACCGGCGACCTTGGCGCCACACTCTCGACATCGACCCCGGTGTTGCCACAACCGCTCAGCTCGGTGGGTCTCCGGATTGCGCATAGCACTCCCTTCACTCAGGCGCAGGTACTTCACCTACGCTCACCAGCAAGCGTGAAGGACGACCGACGTGGGGTCTGCTCAAGTTCTGCTCGGAGGGGGCGAAGCGGTGACCGCAACGGACGAGGATGCCATCCGCCTCTCCCGTGAACTCAGCTATTACGCCGGGCACGGATACAACGAGTCGAACCGCTGGCGCTACCCAACCCTGCTGGCCCTGCCACAGATCGTCGGCCGCCTGCCGATGACGGCCACGACGGCGGAGACGGCCGACCACCTCGACGCCGTGCTCATCGAGACGATCCGGTCGCACCGGTCGCCGGTGACCTTTCGCTACACCGGCCAGGTCATCCCCCCTGAGAGCCTCCAGGATTACTGGACCTGTTTGCTCGGACTGCCGCCCTACCACCGAGCCAAACAACTGGAACGGCATCGCTGCGAGGTGGCCGACGAATTGGGAGCCGGCTCGGTCGCCACCTGGCGTCGCCGGGGCGGCCCGGAGGAAGAGCTGATGGCCCACCTGGCCGACCGGCTGCTCCACCCGCCCGGGGAGGTCCCGTCCGGCCGCTGGGTGGTCCGGCGGAGCCAGCTGCACTACTTCATCGGGCCGGACCGGTCGATCCAGCGCCTCGACTGCCGCTACGACGCCGAGACCCTGGCCGATGGCGTCGTCAGCTACGGCGTTGATCACCGGACCAGCACCGGCACGAAGGCGGCCGACTACTACTTGGTCGAGGGCAGCACCTTTGGCTGTGACCGTATCGAGCACCGGCGCCTGATGGATCGCTCGCTTAGCCTTGATCTTTTCTTCGATGACCCACTGCCCCGAGGTACCCGGAGGGAACTCGGGTACGCCCTGAGCATGACCACCGAGCCGGACCGGTTTCAGGTGCTCCGCCTCAACGCCGCCGTGGTGGTCTGGGAGCACGACCTCACGGTCACCTTCAACCCGGAGGCGATACCGGACCGAGTCTGGTGGTTCAGCCACCACATCGGTACGGGAGCCGGCCACGAACCGACCGGGCGGGACTACGACCTAGCGGTCGAGAACCTGACTGTTCACCAGTCGTTCGCCGGCCTGCGAGAGGGGCCGGACTATGGCATCGCCTTCCGCTGGGGACCCAGCGACGAGGGTGCCCACGGAGACAGTGTGGCTTCTATCGGGTGAGGCCCTTCGGTCAAGCCCACTATGGGACTAAAATTGCTGCCAGTTCTGGCCATTCAAATCCATAGTTTCCCTATACCTGGTTTGCCATAAGGAGACTCGCCGCTAGTGTCGGACTATGTCCAATCCCATCCGCTGTGCGACATGCGGTCTATTTCGGGAAAAGGCACTGACCTCCCAGTACCCTCGACCAGCGTGCCCCCGGTGCGGTAGCGATGTCTTGGCTGTCCACCTATCGGGAAGATTGGAGGTAAAGACCGGGATGAGCGGCAGCCTCACGGCGACCCTGGTTCCCACCGGGGACCTCCAGGACTGGCAGTCGCAGTGGGAGGTCATCCAGCGAAGGGCCACGGCCATCCAGGCGCAACGTCCTTCCGATCTCGATCAAGCCTCACTCATGGATGCAGACGCCGACTACCAGCGGTTTCTGATGCAGGCATGGCACCTGAGGGACTACCTGAAGCGCATCCCGACCCTCAAGCCGACAGTCGATGCCAAGGTGGACTCGGAGCCCTCTCTGTTACTCCTGGCCGACCTTGCCGACTCGATCAAGCACGGCAGAGGTCGGCGGCGGAACCCAAAGAGCGGTATCGATCCCGTTCTACGGCCGGCTACGGGGGACTTTGCCGGGCCGATGCGGACATGGCACTTGAAGGTGACCATCCTCCATGGACCGATGACCATCGACGGCATCCAGTTCGTCCGGGACGTCATCGCCGCCTGGACCGCGGTGCTGACCCGATTGGGCCTCATCTAAACCGGGGTGCCCGATGCCCATGGAGCGATCGAGTCCTCGTCCGACCCCATCTCCGCCCAGGCCAGCCACGTCCACAGGGCCTCGCCGGCCTCGGCCGTTAGCTCCGGCGGCACGTCCTCGACCGGGTCGGTGATGACCTCACCCCACTCGTTCCCGATCCAGACATACACCCGTTCACCTCGCACCAGGGGGCCAAGCACCTGGTAGTAGTCCCCGGCCAGACCGCCGGCCTCAGATCCCACCCGCACCAGCTTGACGGCGAAGGCCGACCGCCCAGCGAGGATCAGCTTGGGGGCTTCCAGCAGCCAGGTCGGACGACCGGTCATCAGGGTAGGTCGCTGCTGCTGGCTGGCCAGGTCAGGTAGCGATTCGGCTGACGCCCGGAGACCGCCAATAGCCACTGCTCCTGGGTCTGCACTGACCGTGTCGCTCCCGGTCCGACGAGCTGTTCGGTTGTTGGCTGTGTGGGCTGACCCGCCGCCAGTCCAGCGATCGTCAGTGGAGCGTTCAACAGAGCCGTATCACCTTGAGGATGGGCCGGTGAGTAGTAGTCGGTGAAGATGAAGTAGAGAAAGGTGGTCAGCACCCGCCCGGGCGGCAGCGGATAGTCACTCTGCACGCTCAGGTTGTTTCCGGCACTGTTGCCCATGGCGCAGATCGGCCGGCGGCTGTAGTCAACCTCGCCCCCAACCAACGAACTCGTCAGGTGAACGTCGAGCTTGAGGTAGAACCCCTTGGTGATGTTCTTGATGACCAGCCGAGCCGGCACCATGGCGTCGGTCGCCGGATCGAGCCGACAGGCCGTCCCCACGGGAAAGCCACCGTTGGTCAAGTTGCGCCGGTAGTGCTCCGGTCGCCCGACGCTGAGAACGGCCCGTTCCGAGTAGCCCTGGGCCGTGGTCGAGGTCAGCGTCCAGGAGCGAACGAACGGGGCCAACGGCCACAACCCGCTGTTCGCCCCGGCCCCAGGGGCAGAGGCCACCAGGCCGGCCGAGACCAAGAAAGCGGCCGCCACCAGCCGGCTCCGCCACCTCACGACCATGTGTAGGAGCCGAAGCCGTAGACCTTGCCGAAGTCGCTGAGCTTCCAGTAGCCCTGCCCATCCGGCGTGACCACCTGACCGGCGGCACTGGCCTGGTACGTCCCTGGCGGCAGGTCGCTGATCCGGTCGGGGTCCAACGGGCCGCCGGCTGTGGCCGGCGAAGGGTGGGAGACCTGGATCAGGTCGTGAATGTCCTCACCCGGCCCGGAGATTGTCACCCGCCCCGTGATGGAGCCATACGGCAGCCCGGTCACCGTGACGGTGATAACCCCACCGAAGTGGCCCGGTTGGTTGCAGGAGCCGGCCACCCCTACCACCGTCCTCTTGAAAATCGAGCGGGCAGTCACGGCCATCACGGGGCCACGTAGGCCGAGCCAAAGACGGCCCAGGCTGTGTAGTAGTGCCCACCCACCGGCAGGGAGATCACCTGGAGCTTGAGGCGGAGCACCCCGGTGACATTCAGGCTGAGGGCCTTGGCCTGGCCGGTCTCGAGATCACCGCCTGTGGCCGGCCGACCGCTTGTGAATAGGAGATTGCCTGTGCCGTAGACCTGGAAGCGTTGCAGGGCTGTCGAACTCGACCGTTGACCGTCCAAGCCAATGGTCATGTTCAGGGTGGCGTACTGACCCCGGAGGTTGTACTGGACCGACCGGGGTCCCGACTGGCAGGAGCCGTAGTCGATGGTCGGACTGTAGATGCTCTGGACGTACTCCTGCCCGGCGATTGTCCGGGTGGAGTCCTGCAGGCTCTCGTACCGTGTTGTCCAACACGAGGGACTGTTTGTCGTCTGGATGTATGGCGTCTCGCCCAGGTACTCGTCCGTCAGAGCCGGCGGGGCCGGCCCTGTTGTGACTGCCCCACCTCCTGTGGCGGCGTCGCCGAAGTCGTAGATGGTGCTGTTGTCGGCGATGATCCAGTAGCCCCCACCGTCACCGGTGGCCACGATGCTGACGACCGACCCGGGACTGGCCTGGCCGGAGGCCGAGCCGTAGAACTGAGCGTTGCCGAAGGCGAAGACCCCACCATCGGCGGCGACCAGCCAGTAGCCGGCGTTGTTGCGGGTGGCCGCCATCCCGACGACCGGCTGGTTGAGCCGGATGGACCCCGTTGAGCCGTAGAACTGGGCCGTGCCGAAGGAGAAGATGCCGCCGTCCGAGGCCACCAGCCAGTAGCCGCTGCCGGTGGAGGTGGCGGTCATGCCAACGATGGGCTGGTTCAAATGCATGGAACCGGTGGAGCCGTAGAACCGGGCATCGCCGTAGCTGAAGATGCCGCCATCGGCGGCCACGAACCAGTAGCCCCGGCTGTCCGGCGTCGAGTACATCTGGAGGGCCGGGGCGTTGAGGTGGATACTGCCGGTCGAACCGTAGAAGCTGGCGTCGCCATAGCTGAAGACCCCGCCGTCGGAGCCCAGCAGCCAGTAACCATGCCCGTCGAAGGTGGCGGCGATGCCGACGATGGGAGCGTTCAAGCTGATGGCCGACGCGTCGCCGTAGAAGGTGGCATCGCCCTGGGTGGAAACCTTGCCGGTCCGACTGACCGTCCAGAAGCCCTTGCCGTCCGGGGTGGGGGCTGCCGCCACGGTCGAGCCGCCCCCGAAGTCGACGGCCGGCCTCACGGCGGCTGAGGCAGGGGCCGCCGCTCCACTGCTCCCGGTCGCCAGGCCCCCGGTCGCCAGCCCGCTGCTGAGCACGACCAACACACCTGCCAGGTGCCGCCATCCGGTACGGCGTATCTGCATTATCCCTCCTTGATCGGTGCGGTCGCCGCCACCGGCCGAACCGATGCCCGCAGCTGATGAAACAGGGAGATTAGCGTCAGGTACTCTAGTGTTCAATACCTAAACCTCCTTGGCTGGGGAGGTGGCACGACCCGGCAAGCGCACCCCGGCTCAGATCGCCGTGGGCCAGCGAGCCCGGCAGCGTCGACAGGAGTTGGGGTTGAGCCAGATGGCCTTGGCCGACCGCATTGGTCTGCACTTCACCTTCGTCTCCAGCGTCGAGCGAGGTGAACGCAACCTCAGCTTGGGCAGCCTGCTCCGGCTGGCCGATGGTCTCCAGGTCAACCCGGCCGTCTTGGTCGATGGGTTGCACTGGAGCGGGTCGTAGGGCCAGTCCCTATCCGTTGGCACTCGTCCGGGGGTTGCAGGCACCGTAGAGCACGTAATCCCAAGTCATCAGCTATGCAATGCCTCCACCCTGCTCGAGGCCGGAGACCGAGGCCCCCCACGCAGTACGGCTACCGCTACACCACAGCCGTGGCACGTCTCAATCGGGTGCCCGTCGCCGCCTATCGCCGTGCCAAGGTCCTCGTGCAGCAGGCCCGCCGGAAAGAGTGGCGGGTGACCGGTATTCAGAGCACAACAGCGGCAACGCCATAGGGACGGCCATCCCCTTCGGGCGTCGCCGAACGGCCAGGTTCCGCCGCAGATCTCCGGGCGGCGGGAAGAACCCCAGGCCGGGGCCAAGCATCTTCCGGGTGGCCGCATGATCACCCGATTCTCCTGGTGCCGCCCCGGGCCGGGCCAGCAGCGCGACGGCTGCGGACTACACCCTGGTCCCAGCCTGTTGGTCAGACCGAGGCCTACGGTTGATGTGAACTGGTACAGCCCCTACGGGAGGAATCCCCAATAGGTAGTACAGGTCCAAAGGAAGAACCTCCCCAGAATCCGTCGCCACAAATATCGGCGCCTCCTCGACTAAATCCGAGCGCAGATTGTACTTGTCGATGTAGTTGACCACCATGATCCGGAAGACATCTGCTGATCCTGATGGAGGTGGAATCAAGAGGCCCGAGGGTTGAACAGTTGAAACGGAAAGGGCTCCCGCTTCTACTCTATCCCAGTGCCCTATCGCGATAGACCCCGGCGCTAGAGGGTGAGGGGCGATGCTGTCCCGGGACACGAAGGGCAACTGTGTTGACAGAGCCCGTATCATACCTCCGATAGTCGGGGCCGTTCCTGCCACTATCCCACCCTCGCCGTGCCTTCCAGAAGCCCGAAGAGGTTGAAAATTAACGCCTCTGACGTATGGGAGGCTAGTTGCGTACTCGACGGTCGACCCAATCAGTTCAAGAGATCGCCCCTCTTTCACGACCGACACGAAAGTGGTATAAACGCCAGCATCTGAGAGTCGTTCGGAAGCTGCTCTGCGAGTCTCACTGAGATCGATCCCGCGAATTTCGAGCAGAACTTCACGGTCGATCGCATCGAACTGCAGGAATACCTCGAGGTCCGGAAATGAGTATTTTAGGTGCTTCGCAAGCTGAGGTTCCTCGGCGATCCGCTTGCCGTTAGTAATGAGGACGACGTGTCCAACTCCCAAGCCGTACGCAAGTTCGATCACCCCCTCAAAGTCAGGATGGATCGTTGGTTCGCCTCCGCTGATGAAGACAACCGGAGGGACGTCAACTCCTTCCAGTGCGACCTTGAGGGATGCGCCGAGCTGGTCCAAGCTCTTATAGTTTCCAGCACCCTCGAATGATCCAGCGATGCACGTTCTGCAGGTCGCATTACAGTCATCAGTTAGTTCGACGACAACGGCGGCTGGTTGCTGCGATACACGCAGATCACCTTGCGGATATGAGATAGTTCTAGTCAAGGACGGACCGTGCAAGCCTTTGGCAAATGACTGCCGGTCAAAGAACCGCGAACTCGACTCAACCAGCAATCGTTGCCGGCCATGCATGCCACATAACCGCTTCAAATAGACACCCGAACGACATTGCTCAAGTTCCGCCGGAACAATGGCCAAACACTCGCCACAT
Source organism: Acidimicrobiales bacterium (assembly GCA_035547695.1). Lineage (GTDB taxonomy): Bacteria > Actinomycetota > Acidimicrobiia > Acidimicrobiales > RAAP-2 > DASZUK01. The sequence continues at coordinate 10,223 of DASZUK010000015.1, read as the reverse complement.
ACCGATTTCATCTTGCTCCTAGTTGGTTCCGCCTACTTATGTATCAGGTCACCTCATCAATCCAGGTGAGGTACTCCCCGAGGCCAGCCATGATCGGCAGTTGGATTACCTCGGGAGTGTCGTACTTATGAACGGCCCGAATCGTCTTCTCCAGTTCCGGATAAAGTGCTTCTCGGGTCTTGATAAGTAGAAGTACTTCTGCCTCCTCGGCGACTTCACCCTTCCACGTGTAGAGGCTGTCAATCGGGAGAAGCTGGACACAAGCTGCAAGCTTTGCATCGAGAAGTGCCTTGGCAATCCCTTTGGCATCTTCCTTTGATCCAGCAGTGGTTATAACTGCACTATACGGTGCGGGCACGGTAGCTTCCCTTTCATCTTATCATTGTAACTCTACAATGGCTCTTTTAATACACTAACGTCAACACCAAGCTCCGCTGCTAGTAGCTCCCATACAGCTTCGGGTGATCTACTAAGGACAAATCGACCGCTCGTCAGTTCACTGTCATAGTTGCAGCCCGTCCAAATACCTCGAACATATCTTCCGGATCTATGGAGTAGTCCGAAGATCGTTCCTTTTGACAACGTGACGTCATCGAGTGGGAGATAGACACCCATTAGGTTGCAGTTGTCGTAGAAATGAAGCTCTGACTTCCAGAGATAGCCACCTTCCGGGTTCTCTTTACTCGGTTCGACATTCCTAATCGCAAGTATCGAGTCACTGACCCAATGGGCATGAATGACTTCAGTATTGTAGTTACTGAGGCCACCTACGCTGGTTTGCCATAGCGCGTGCCAGGTTCCCTCAAGTTTTCGATCAGCCCTTCTCCGCTTGAACATGTCGTTATCACTTGGGGACACAGCAGCCCGGTGAACTTCCCACGCAGTAATGATCGCGTCAGCGTTGTCTGGGAAGACGTCATGAAGATTCTTAAACAATCCTGGAGTGGCCCTGCCCGCTTCGGCATTACGCAACGTCGAGTCGGCCACCTGGAGTTGCTGGGCCACTTCATGGCCGGTCAAGTTAAGTTGGCGACGGGATTCCCTCAGTAGTTGGGCGAACTGCGGTCGATCAGATCCTGACTCAGTCGGGGAAGACATTCAAGTAGTTCTCGCGATTACGCGACGTTTTGAAACGTTTGAAAACGTTGATAGCTCCTGAAACGCGCGTCGAATCGTTTCATGGTCACAAAGTAAGACGCGTTGAAACCCTCGAACCCATTGTGTGCTTGGGTCCACTCCCGTATTGCTATGGGAGACAACCGTTGCAGCTAGGCGAGGATGGCAGATGGAACCGACCGTGAGCATCACTGAAGAGCAGATCCCTAGCGTCCCGGGGAGCAGTGATGAGTGGCTGGTTGAGTCCCAGAGACGGCTTGGAGACAAGCTTGCTGGGCTCAACACCCCGTACCTGCTGCTTGAGTGGGAGATCGAGCAGGAAAACTTGGCTTGTCAACGAAGCGATCGAGAGTAGCCACGAGGAACGACTTTGTACCGCTCATGTCTTGATGACCGCCGTTTCTCCTGAGTCACCCTTGTCCGCCGACGGTGTTGTCGGAGTTTCGGTGGTCGGAGCGAAGACCGTCAAGGAGTAATGAGGAGTTTCTTTGTGGGTGCGGGGGCAAGCCTTTGTGCCGCAGTCTCCTTCGCTGCGGCCAAGTGGTGCATGCCCTACGGTTCGTCCATGAGCACACATAGCCCCATCCCACCAATGCCAGCCCATCGTCAGAGCGAGGTATGTCCCCTGTGTGGCGGAGCCCTCATCGCCCCACCGGGCGATTACAACTGTCACCAACTCCCAGGCAGGGAGGTCCCCTTCACCCCCTCCAGGGTCTGTTCCTCGTGCGGTGCCGGCTTCATCATGACTGCCAGCGGTTGGCAGGTCATCTGCGAACCGAGCGTATAGGGACAGCGAGATCTATCTGGGTGGCTCTCGGTGCCGATTGACCGGCCGCAGTGTCTCCAGCCCCTCGGTGTGCTCGTTGCAGGCGTAGACCCGCTCCCGTCTCGGCCGACGCTCCGTCGGCACTTGGTAGCGCCCATCCACCGCACCGGGCTCGGATACTCCATCGTGGGCATCCAGTCGTAGTCGGGAGCGTCCCTGGGATTCCGGAGCATCCGCCAACATTTGGCCCGGCACCCCTCGGTAGCCATCGGCCAGCTCGGCCACGATCAGCTCGCCTCGGCTGGCTGGTAGCTCGGCCAGAACCCGGCCGCCCGCTGCCGGGCCAGCTCGGTGGCCACCCCCAGCCCCCGGTCCGTCTCCACCCGGATGGTCAGGGCCAGCCCGGCCTGGTGGGGACGTGCGGCTACCAGGCCGGAGGACCGGGACCTCCCGGCCTCGGTCAGGAAGGGCCGGTGGGCCTCGTAGGGGCGGTCGGGGTAAACGAGAGTGATCTCGTAGGTCGACATACGGCCTACGGTGACAAGGCGAACAGGTGTTCGCAACTAAAACCGGTTCCCTAGGGCCTGGTGGGACCGCTCTTCGCCGGGGCCGAGGCCAGTGGCGGCCCGGAGCCACCCAGCGGCAGACTGTCCGGGTCGTGAATGACTTGCCGGTAACCATCGAGGTCGATGACCTCGCCAGTCTCGTCCACGAGCTCCAACCGCTCTGCGACCACGGCTTCGTTTGCGATCTCATCCTCCGGGACGGAACTCAGGTCTCTGCCGTCCTGATCGGCGTCTCCTCCACGGCCCTGATCGCAGACCACTGGGACACCGATCAGCGTCGGCCTGCTGGTGACCCCTTCGTCGTGGACTTGGCGACGGTGCGGCGGGTCGTTGTGCCGTGAGGGTAAGTCCGCGAGGTCCAGGAGGCCGCCACGGCAGCCCCTCGACAGAGGATCATGCCAAAATCTTTGGTACAAAAAATTTGACACCTGCCAGCCGCCGGTTCAGACTGGCCGGATGCTGTTGACGTACGACTCGCGAGTCCGGGAGCACCGAGAGAGGCTGGGCCTCTCCCAGGAGGCCCTCGCCCGAGAGGTGAACGTCAGCAGGCAGACCATCGTCAACATCGAGCGAGGGTTGAACGAACCGAGGTTGTTCACGGCGCTAGCCATCGCCGCTGTACTTGGCATCGCTGTTGGTGAACTGTTCAAGAAACGAGGAGACGGATGAGCATCTACCGAGTCAAGCTGCATCTGAGCGGCGCCGGAGGGCACTTCTGGGGCAGCCCGGTCTTGGACTCGCCGACCATCCAGCGCTCGCTGACGGGACTGATCGCCCACAGTGTCGGCGAGAACTCGTGGGGGCAGACCGAGGTCGACATCACCCTTCGGCGGCCCGACCATCTACAGGCGGCCAACGAGGTGTTGAACCTGGTCCAGCGATGCGGGTACTCCGTGGTCAACGGGGAGGTGAGCAAGCTGGTCAGCGACGCCGTTGCTGGGGCGGTCGTGGCCGGGCTGGGCACCGGCAGTGTTGCCGGAGGCATAACCGAGAGTCCAGCCGTGGGGCTTGTCGCAGGCGTCCTGGGCGCTATCGCCGGGGGCTTGGCCGCCGGCCAAGCCCGACGGGTTGAGGTCGTCTACCAACTCCGGCGCAACTGGGACGGCGGGTGGCAACTCGTCCCGATCGGTCCCCCTCAGAGCACTGGCGGGCTTGCCGTCGCCTGACAAGCTCCCAGCTCGGCTCGAGAGTCGGGGGCAGATCCGCCGTCCGTGATGGCCAAATCGTCCACCAAAGACAGGATTGACGGACGATTTGACCGTTCTGCGTGATTGGGTTGATTGGGGTCATCCGCCATGCTTGAGTAGCAGAGTTAACGGTGGCGGGTCGGCGTGACCGCCTCAACAGGGAGCAGTCCCGGGAGGTGTCGTGCCCAGTCCATCAGTCTCCGTCCCCACGTCCAGACGTCGACGGTCGTTAGCCGCCATCGAGATCCCGCTGACGGGGACCGCTCTTCGGTCCTACCGCTCCTGGGAACGCAAGGCCCGGATAGCCGGCGGCGCTGTGAGGCAGTTTGTCCCCTTCGCCACCTGGTTCCCGCCGGCCAAGGATGCGTGGCTGGCCAGGGCGCAGGAGGCCGGCCTGTGGTCCTCCTCCACGGAGGCCCGGCCCGACGGGAGCAGCTGCCATGCCCCGGACGCTGACGCCGTCCTGGATCACGTCCGAGACACCGACGGGACAACCTTCCACCTTTTCGTCGTCGATACCGGTACCGCCACGGCGTTCAAGGGGGCATGGTGCGGCTCCGGCCTCCCCGACAGTTTCTTGGAGTGCCACTGGCAGGACGACCAGCGCCTTCTCTATGACGAGATGCTGACCGGTCAGCCCTGCCGGGGCTGTGGTCGGCCCCTGATCGGCGGCCCCCGCTGGGTGCCGATCCGGGACCGATCCCCCGACGAGGCGGCGGCCCTGGAAGCGGAGGAGGCGGCCTTCCGGGCCCTCCACCCCGACTGCCGAGCGGCTCACTGGACGGTTGGCTACGGCTACCTCATCCACTGTGCCCGCTGCTGCCCGCCGCCGCCCATGTCTCCGGCGACCTGGAAGCAGGTCAACGACCTGTTGTCCCGTTTCAGCGCCGAACACCGGGAGCGTGAGCGGGCAGCTGCTCGGCATTGGCGGGAGGCTCGCTGATGGCCGACCACGAGAACGACGCCGCACCCGACCCCGACGACCTGGAGCGGCCACGCCTGCGCCTCCGCACAGTCGATGACCCCCGGCTGTGGGAGATCCGGCCGCAGCTGAGCCCCGAGGAGTTCGCGATCCAGGGCCTTAGCGACGAGGAGTGGGACGCCTTCTACGCCGCCCTGGCCGAGGAGTGAGCGGACGCCCTCCAACAGGTACGGTGGTCAGCGCCCAAGGCAGTAGCTGCGGGAAGTGAGCCCGAGACCCGTCCGGACGGACGTGGCGCTCGGGCTTTGCGCTTTCTCAGGACACCCAGGTCGGCCCGTACCCACCGCTCGACACACCCCCTCGGTATCCTCATACCGCCCATCAAATCCGGGGAGCGGAGGGACTGTGAACATCACACAGACAGGCACCAACAACGTGGCCATAGGCCATGCGGGACAGGGCAACATCACCATTCATCAGAATGCCTACGGTCCCGAACCGTGGGTCCAGGATGTCTGGTTAGGGAAGGGGGTCAAGTCTCCCCTCAGCAAGAGGAGCTTGGGGTGGTTCTCCCTAGCAAGTGGTGTCGCCTCGATCCTCAGCCTCGGGATCGGAGCGCTGAGTCTGCGCAACTCGCCCCACTCACCTCGGGCTCTCGACTACTTCGTCCCGGTAGTTCTGTTCGCTGCCATCGGCCTGGTATCGGTCATCAGCTTCGTCCTTCGGAAGCGACTCAAGACAGAGCGACCAGTGGCGCTCCCTCGACCGCTCCGCTCGCTCGTCCCCCAACGTGCAGCAGCGCCTGGCGCTGGCAGCGAGCGATTCTGGTGGACGCAGATCAAGGCCGAATGCCCGACATGTCCTGCCGGCCCACGCAATGAGGCCGACGTCAGATTGGTGTCGATGGGCCGGGGCGAGGACGGTCGGCGGCGCTGGGAGCCGTGCTACGTCTGCCGGCGGTACCCGAGGACGCACCGTGGTCCGTTCGACCTCAGTCGTGTCCCCCCATGGGAGGTAGAGATATGACGATTCTTGCCTACTCCCACACGGCAGAACGGGTCCTTCTCGCCGCGGACAGCGGGCTGCTTGGGGCAGCCTCGGAGCCCAGCCAGGACCGGCTTCCGCCGCAAGCCATGGCGATCGTTCCCAAGCTGTTTCAGGTCGGTGCCCACCACCTTGCTTGGGGGTTGACCGGCGATGCGGCCGACATTCCAAGGTTTCGAGAATGGGTCGACCAGGCACCGTTGGAGTCATGGTCGTCCTTCGCTGAGGCCGCCGCCGTCAAGGTGCTTAGCCTGTACCAGGCAGCCCTCGAACGCGCGCATCGCAGCAAAACGAAGAAGACCGATGTTCAGCCGCCTACGGTGCTCATCGGCGGCACAGTTGGCGGCGACCTAAATGTGGCGATACTAGAGCCGAACGGCAATCCCTACTTCGTCGCTGACATTGGAGAGATATGCAGCGCGGTAGGTATCTACGGTCCCGCCTTTGGGATTGCAGTCAGGGCGGCCCGGCAATTTGCGCCCGACCTGGCCCTAGCGGAGCCCGACACCTTACGTCGTCTCCTCGGCGTCTTCTGTGACGCACTTCCTACGCTTGAACGACCGGTACAAGTATGGAGTATCACCAAGACGACGGTCGAGCGTGGCTAGGCACCCGATGCTCGATTCGCTCGATGAGAGCCAGCGGCAACTCCTGGAGATCACCTATCTGCCCTTCGGCAGGGGCGGCAACTGGCCGGTCTGGGACTACGTCGACCGAACCATGAGAAAGCAGATGGGCCTCGATCCCCTTCAGGTGCTATCAAGCCTGCCCACGGCAGTCGGGACACTGGCCGGCGTATCGAGTTACCGGCTGCTTTGGAATGAGAGTGGCGGGCCTTTCGCCAACCGGACAGACCGGGTCGGCCTGACCGTGGCTGGCCTCTCCCATCTCGCACCGCAGCGGGCTCACACCCACCGACCGGCCGAGTACGCCAGCCTACTGGTCCGAATCATCGCCGACCTGGCCAACCGAGACGATGCCGCCACGCCCGATCCCGATCGGGTTACCTCCGTCCAGGTACCGCTCGAGGATCTGCTGGGAGAACAGCCCCACGGACGATTCTCCACAGGTGACGGCTCCAAGCTGGTCCTCTTCTCGCTACAGAGAGAGCCTCCCCTGTGGGGCAGCGTCCGTCCTGCCCGAGGCAAGACGGACGTCTTCCATCCGGACCAACGGCTGGCTCCCTTCGTTGGGGTCGCAGATGTCGAGGACTACCTCCAGAGACTGATCACATACCTCGGTGCCGACCTGGACGGCCAGCTGCAAGTCGAGCCAGCCATCTTGTCTCCCTTGGACTTCGTCGAGGCCTTGGGTTACCTCGACGCCGTGTGGCAGAGCAGGTTCAGAAAGGAGCGCCTCCTCGGCATCACCCGGCCAGGAGCGATGGGCAAGCTAGTGCTTCCTTGTGCCTCCTCCGACGAGTTCGACAGTCGGATGAGCGCCATGGCGGACGTGCTCAACCAGTTGACGATCTCGTTGCCGCCGGCCGAAGAAGCCGCGAGCAAGGCAGCGAACGAGAAGAGCCTGGGTCGCCTGAGGCGACGCCTCCATCTCGAACTCCCAACCTCGGTCCACGGACGCATCAACCAGCAAGTCAAGGTGCTTCGGACCGCCGTCCGCATTCGGGTTGGTGGCCAGCACACGGGGGCCGAGCGTGAGCTATCAGCGTCGTTTGCGTTCTTGGGTATCCCGTACCCGCTCATCGATCTGACAAGTGGATGGCAACTGCTCCGTTCACGGGCGGCTAACGCTTTGGACGTGATCCGTCAGGAGCTCGAGGCACTTCCGAACTAGGCACAATCACCGACCTGGGACCTGCTCGCCACGACTACTCCCCGCCGAGGTCCGAAGTCCCCTCTACCGGGGGATCATCTGGTTCGAGCCAAAAATCAGCGATGGCAGCGCCTCTCTTCCCTCTAAATAGGTCAGAACCGATAGGTACCCCTGCCGCCGCTTGATCCGCTCTCGTATACTCTTACTGAGTTTCTTAGATCGGTGTAAGGCAACCAAACTACTCCGGACAATGACTGGATCATATTCCGCCATAATAATGCGCTCTATCGCATCGATATCTGCGTTTCTTCCAGAGAGGGAGATCACGTTAATGGCTACCGCTCTCAGATACGAGACCGCATTCCTGTCCTTGGCTATCTTGCGGGCGTACGACAAGATCCCGGGATCGATATTAGATGGATCATGGAGGACAGTTGCCAGTAACCAGCTGGCCGTGTAATCAGAGATATTCCGTTCAGTGTCTTGAAGGTATCGGGCGATTTCCTTCGAAATATCAGGGTCAGACACCCAATGAGAGAGATACATCGGTACAAGTCTCTCAAGCGGCCCGAGGCTTTCTAGATTAGCGAGCACCGAAAGAAGTACCCGCTTCTCTTTTCGCATGAACAACCTCCACAGGCTGAACTTGGCCCGCCGGCGATCCATTTTTCCGGAGCCCTCCGATGGCAGGGCCTTTTCGAAGAGCGTTGCCAGCCGGCTTCTGACGCCTTCTTCCCCCTCATCATCAAAGTCCCCCATGGAGATGGTGTAGGCGACGGCGTCGAGATCACTGTCAACGCCATCCCTCAGAGCCTCGTCCAAACCGAGTGCTTCCGTCTTCTGGGTCGAAAGCGGCAGACCAATCTTATAAGCGAGGTTGCCAAGTTGTTGGAGCGCAGCGGTGGCAGCTGCCCGGCTGGAACTGACAATCCGGATATCGTCCATAAATCGAAAATATTCAACGTCGGGGATCGTGGTAAGTGCTTCGTCGATCTCGACCATGTAGAAGTTGGCAAGGATTCTCGAAGCGTCAGGCCCTTGCGGGAGGCCACGATTCGGAGTCGGTGCCCACGTCCTGAGCATTTCTCTCAGAGGTTTTAGTAAGACTTCCGGTACACCGGCTTCTTGCAGAAGAATCATGAGGTGACGGTGCTCAATAAAATCGAAGTAAGCCGTGATGTCAGTCTTGATCATCCATCCGCCGCAATCGCTTACAGCCTTGTGCACATCCCGTTTCCAGTTGAGCCACGGCTGGGTGCGGCCGACTGGATATCTGGTCGACTTGTCCTTGGTCCGCGAGGCGTAACTGCGGTCAGACAACCGAGGGTCGCAGTACGTTTCGATCTCCTGAACAACAGCCTGGTAGGCCAACCGGTCGGTCAAGCTCAGGTCGGTCCCTTGGCGCACAAAGAGCGGCGACTTCGGAATGGGAACGATCGTTGGGGGATCGAAGTCGGCGACAAGATCGAGCTTGTCTGCCGTAAGCTGAAACAGTTCATCACGATCTTGAAGTCCATCCTGGAAGGTCAGGACGTCGGGAGCCCAGGGACCGTCTTTGAGGTCACGCCGAAGGAGGTGTCCGAGGGCAGCAACCAGATCTACTGCTCCAGAAGCTCCTGTGCCGGGACTAGCGGCTCGCTGCTTCTGTTGAGGAACGGATGACGCGTCGATGAGCCAGCTACGGCCGACTTTTTGGCAAACGTAGTCACCGGCAGCACATCGCCGTCGCACCGAGGCCACCGAGATAGTCGCCCTCTCGGCCGCTTCTTCGACTGAGATCCAAGTAGTATCGCTCATCTGATCGTTCTCGCTCAAATGAGCGTAGCATAAGAGGGACGCGAAGGTCAAACGTCTTCTACCTGGGTGGATGGGGCGGGGCCCCGGTCTCGAACTCTCGCGAACCACCAGGAGTGGACCAGAAGGGGCGCTCTATGGCGACCGGCGCCGCCCTGGTTGCCGCCGATCCCCCTGGAGCGGCACTCCGGCCCGGAGCAGGACGTTGCGGATGGTCTGAGCGCTGACCGAGAAGTGCTCGGCGACGGCTGCGAAGGACTTGCCCTCCTCATACATCTGTGCCGCTCGAACTACCTCCTCCGGATCCAGGATCGGGTAGCGCTTGGGGAGGTTCTGGCGGTTGACCACCTCGAAGACGGTCGTTCGGGTCACGCCGTACCGGGAAACGAGAGCACCGATCTCGACGCCGGCCTGGTAGTCGGCACAGAGGGCCTGGACCTCCTCTGGCGTCAGGCGCTTGTGGTTTCGCTTCACAGCCCGAGGGGTCGGGTCCTGGTCCGGCAGGGGCAGGTCCAGGACTTTCCGGAGTTCGGCCGCCTGGAACTGACTTCGGGAGTAACCCCCTAAGACGCCCACGAGTTCGAAGGGCGGGAACCTCAGCGTTCGAGGCCAAGGTCGCGCCCAGGGTCGTCTGGCCCGGACCGCTCTCGACCGAATTCGAGGGCACGCTGCTTCCAGACTCCAACTAGTCGAGACAGATGTTCATATCGTTCGTCGTCTATGGCGAACTCGCTTCGCCGGAGCCTCGTGAAGTTGCCGGTCATCTCGGCGAAGACCGCAGGATCGAAGCCGCGATCTTTCTCGGCCGCCAGTTCCATGAGGTGATCGAGGCCGTAGCGGGGTTCCACTGCCATGAGGTCGACAAGGTCGCGGGCTTCTGCCCGGCCGAAGACCGCCAGGAGCTTATCGACGGCTAAGAGGCCGCGCGGATAGGCGCCAGAGAGGGACCATCCACCGGTCGTCGTGATGGCCCAACTGGGATGTCGGGTGCTACCCAAACCCGACGACCCAGTGGAGGTCCCCCACATCATGCGCGCACTCGAGCCTGAAGTGTT
>DASZUK010000014.1:0-28727 GCA_035547695.1 Acidimicrobiales bacterium | reverse complement strand
TCGACCACCGCCATCAGGTCCGATGCCGACAGCTCGGTCGGTGACAGCTCGGCCAACTGGGTCCGGATCGCCGCCTGGTGCGCTCTCATGACCGCCAACGACCCCATGCCGACAGGGTGCCAGGGGGGTGTGTCATCGGGGGCGGCTACGGTGCCGGGGGGCGGCCGTGCCATGATCCGTCGGTGGTCACCGGGACCCTGTCGTCGGCCGTCGCGGAGGAGACGCTCCGATGACCGTACAGTTGGCCTGCCTGGACATGGCCGGGACGACGGTGTCCGACGACGGGGTGGTGGAGGGGGCGTTCGCCGCTGCCCTGGACCGCCTGGCGGTGGACCCGGCCGATCGGGGCCAGATGGTGGGGTACGTGAAGGACACCATGGGGACGTCCAAGATCGAGGTGTTCCGGGCCCTGTTCGGCGACGAGGACCGGGCCGGGCAGGCCAACGCGGCGTTCGAGTCGGCCTTCGACGACCAGGTGCGGTCGGGCGCGGTGCGGCCGCTGCCGGGGGCCGCCGACGCCATCGACCGGCTGCGGTCCGCCGGCGTCAAGGTGGCGCTGACGACCGGGTTCTCCCCGCGCACCCGGCGGCTGCTGCTGGCCGCCGTCGGCTGGACGACAGTGGCCGACCTGGCCCTCAGCCCGGCCGACGCCGGCCGGGGGCGGCCGTACCCGGACATGGTGCTGGCCGCGGTGCTGCGGCTGGGGGTGGACTCGGTGCAGGCGGTGGCGGTGGCCGGGGACACCGAGGTGGACATGGCCAGCGGCCGCCGGGCCGGCGCGTCGGTGGTGGCCGGGGTGCTGACCGGGGCCGACGGCCGGGACCGGCTGCTCCGCGGTGGGGCCACGGTGGTGCTGGACTCGGTGGCCGACCTGCCGGACCTGTTGCTGGGGTAGCCGGCTACCGGCCGACGGGCCGGCGGGACAGCCGGACGACGAACTCCGCGCCGCCGTCCGGGCCGTCGCCCACGGTGATGCCGCCGCCGTGCCGCTCGGCGGCCCGGCGGCACAGGGCCAGGCCCAGGCCGGAACCGGGTCGGCCGGAACCGGCGGACCCCCGGCGGAACGCCTCGAAGATGGTCTCCCGCTCGCCCACCGGCACGCCGTCGCCGTTGTCGGACACCCGCAGGTCCCACCAGTCGTCGTCCGCGGTGGCCCCGATGCGGACCACCGGCCGCCGGTCGGCCGGGGTGTAGTCGATGGCGTTGGCCACCAGGTTCTGCAGCACCTGTTCCATCAGCACCCGATCGGCCACGATCCGGGCGTCGGCCTCCACGACGACGTTGGCGCCGCGGTCTCGGATGACGGCCTCCAACCGGCCGACGACCTCCCCGACCAGTTGGTCCAGGGACAGCAGCTCGGCCTGCAGGGTGCGGGCGTCGGCGGTGGCGAAGGCCAGCAGGTCCGACACGTAGTCGGCCAGGTCGCCGGCGGCGCGGCGGATGGCGTCGGCCGCCGCCGCCACGTCCGGCTCCGATCCGGCGGCCAGCAGCTCGGCGAACCCGGAGATGGTCTGCAGCGGCGACCGGACGTCGTGGGCGACGGCGTACACGAACTGGCGCAGGTCGTCGTTGGCGGTGGTCAGCTCGTCGGTCTGCTCGTGGGCCCCGTCCAGTTGGGCGTACAGCCGGGCGTTCTGCAGGGCCACCGCCGTGCTGTCGGCCAGGGCTTGCAGCACCCGGACCTCCTCGGGGGTCGGCAGCCGGTGCCGGGCCCAGTAGTTGCCGATGGCCCCGATGGGCTCGGCGGTGCGGATCGGCACCATCACCAGGCTCTTCACGAACGTGGGTCGGTAGGCGTCGTGGGGGATGCGGTCGTCGACGTAGATGTCCTCGACGACCACCGGTTGGCGGTGCACCATGGCCCACCCGCTGATGCAGGTGGCCAGCGGGAACCGGCTGCCCTTCCACAGCGGCGAGATGGCGTCCTCGTCGACGTAGTGGCAGTGGTCCCCTTCGCGGAGCACGAACGTGGCCCCGTCGGCGCCGGTCAGCTTTCGGGCGGCGGTCCGGACGATCCGGACGACGTCGTCCACCGACCGGGCCGAGGCCAGTTCGGTGACCACGTCCACCAGGTTGGCCCCGTCGGCGGCTCCCACCCCGGCGGAGCGGGCGGCCCCGTCGGCGGCTCCCATCCTGGCGGCTTCGGGCACCGGGGCCGGTGCCGATGCCGCGGCCGGGGCCGGGGCGGCGGGCAGGTCGCCGGGGCCGGCCACCCGGGTGACCAGGTCGACCAGCTCGGTGACGCCGAACGGCTTGATCAGCACCTCCCGGGCCCCCATGGCCACGGCCCGGTCGGCCACCCGGGGGTCGGTGTCACCGGTGACCAGCACCACGTGCCGCCGGGGCCACTCGGGGTCCCGGTCGGCCAAGGCGGCCAGGACGCCGAAGCCGTCACCGTCGGCCAGGCGCATGTCCAGGAGGATCAGGTCCGGGTCGAAGGCGACGACGGCGTCGGGGACCGACCGGGCCCGGGCCTCGGAGCGGACCTGGGTGAGGCCGACCCGGGACAGCACCCGGGGGACCAGGCGGTGCTGCATCTCGTCGTCGTCCACCAGCAGGACCCGGAGGTCCCGAACGTCCGCCACGGCCGCCGATTGTAGGGCAGCCCCGGCGCGGCCCAGGCGGTCGACGTGGCGCAGCACAGGGTCTGGCTGACGGTCAGGACAGCACCCGGCGCCGGAAGTTGCGCAGCCCGATGCCCAGGAAGGCGATGCAGAAGCCGATGAGCACCGGGTAGACGACGTAGAGGTGCATGTGGGAGGCGTCGGTGAACGCGGCCCGCATGCCTTCGTTGACGTAGATCAGCGGGTTCACCAGGACCACCGTCTGCAGCCAGTGCCAGCCGCCGACCGACACCGGGGCGAGGTGGGTCCACTGGTAGTAGGTGCCGCCCAGGAACGTGATCGGCAGCACCACGAACCCGAACATCAGCCCGATGTTCCGGGGCTCGAACGAGGTGCCGAGGAGCAGGCCCAGCGACGTCATGGCCACGCAGGCCAGCGGCACCAGGGTGACGACGATCCACCAGTGCAGGTGCAGGTCGGCCTCCACCCCGGCGGCGTGCACCACCGAGGCGATCGGCAGCACGATGGCCGCCGAGATCAGCCCCTGCACCGCCCCGGACAGCACCTTGGACATGGCCACCAGCCAGATGGGGCACGGGGCCTGCACCCGGTCCTCGATCTCGCGGGTGAACCCGAACTCCTGGGCCATCTGCATGGCCACGGCCTGGATGCCCTGGAACATGACCGAGATCCCGACCACCCCGGGGACCAGGACGGTGGCGAACGCCGACTCGGCCGCCGGGTCGCCGCCGCCGCCGATGCCCTGGCCGATCTTGGGGAACACGTACAGGAACACGAAGCACAGCAGGAACGGCTGCACCAGGGTGCGGATGACGAACTCCCAGAAGTTCTTCTTCAGCACCACCAGGTCGCGCAGGATGAGGGCGCGCAGCGCCGCCCGGCTGGCCGCCACCGCGGAGCGGGTGGGGGCCAGCGCCATCCGGCCGGCTCCGGGGACCGGTAGGTGAGGGGGGGCGTCCACCGCCATCAGTCGCGGAGCTCTCTGTCCATCAGTCGCGCAGCTCTCTGTCCATCAGTCGCGGAGCTCCTTGCCGGTCAGGTTGATGAACACGGTCTCCAGGCTGGGTTCGGCCACCGACAGGTCCGCCACCTCGAACCCGGCCTGCTCGGCCGCGGCGACCACCCTGGGCAGCAGCCGGTCGGTGCCCCGGACCATCAGCTCCACCCCGCCGTCCACCACCCGGCTGCCGGTGACCCCCCCGACCCCGGCGGCCAGCGCCTCGGCCAGCCGCTCCGGATCGCCGGCGGCCTTGACGGTGACCATGGTGTCGGCGTCCAGGCTCCGCTTCAACTGGGCCGGGGTGTCCAGGGCCAGGATGCGGCCGTGGTCCATGATGGCCACCCGGCCGCAGAGCTGGTCGGCTTCCTCCATGTAGTGGGTGGTCAGCAGGATGGTCTGCCCCTCCGCGTTCAGGTCCCGGAGGATCTCCCACAGGGCCAGCCGGCTCTGCGGGTCCAGCCCGGCGGTGGGCTCGTCCAGGAACAGCACCGCCGGCCGGTGGAAGATGGCCCGGGCCACCATCAGCCGTTGGGCCATGCCGCCGGACAGCGCGTACACCGACGCCTTCGCCCACTTCGCCAGTTGGAACTGCTCCAGCAGGTCGTCGGCCACCCGCCGCGACTCGCGGGCCGGGATGCCGAACAGCCGGCCGTGGAAGTACAGGTTCTCCCACACCGTTAGCTGCCGGTCCAGGGTGTTCTGCTGGGACACGATCCCGATCAGTTGCTTGGCCAGCGCCGGGTGGGCCACCACGTCCACCCCGCCGACCACCGCCCGGCCCGACGTCGGCACGACCCGGGTGGTCAGCATGCCGGCGGTGGTGGTCTTGCCGGCCCCGTTGGGGCCGAGGAGCCCGAAGATCTCCCCGGCCCCGACGGACAGGTTCAGGCAGTCCACCGCCCGGAAGTCGGCGCCGGCGTACACCTTGGTCAGGTCCACCGTCTCGATGATGGTGGACCCGGCCGAAGGGGCGGCGTCGGGGGCGGTGTCCGGGGCGGCGGCAGCCATGATGGTCGGAGGCTAACCCTCGGCCAGGATCTGGTACAGCTCCTTGCGGGCCCGCTGGATGACCTCCAGGCCCCGGTCCACCTGGGCCGGTTGCCCCGCCACCGCCAACTGCCGGGCGGCCATCTGCACCTGCAGCACCGCCATCTTCAGGCTCCGGGCCTGGTCGGCCCCTTCGCCGGCGAAGGCCCACGGCGTCCCGCCGGTGGCGGTCTCCGCCTCCGACCGGCCGGCGTCGGTGAGCTCGTAGGTGCGGGTGCCGTCCCCGGACTGCGACCGCACCAGCCCCTCGTCCTCCAGCATCTGCAGGGTCGGGTACACGGACCCGGGGCTCGGCCGCCAGATGCCGCCGCTGCGCTCCTCCAGGCGGCGCATCACCTCGTAGCCGTGGGCGGGGCCGTCGCCCAGGGCGGACAGCACCGCCCGGCGGATGTCGCCCCGGCGCATCCGCCGCCGGCCGCCGCCAGCCCAGCCCGGACCGGGGCCACCGCCCCAGCCCGGCCCGAAGCCCTCGCCACCGGGCCCCCGCACCCGGCCCCTGCCCCGTCCGTGCTCCCTCATCCGTTCGTTTCGGTAGTCCATCATCTCTGCTCCTTTGTGGCCGGCGCCCCGGGTGCCCTCGCCTCGAGGACCTCGGTGGCACCAGTTCCGGTCCGAGATCGTGTTATCACGATCGGTACCGACATATCGTAACTGATCGAAGACGGATGTCAAGCGCGGCCGGAACAGACCGGCGTGGTTGCCGGTTGAGAGCGATACTGGGTCCACCACCGAGACGGGAGGTCGTCATGGCCCTGTTCGGCAGCGTCAAGCAGCAGATGGTCGACGAGGACCGGGCACTGCCCGGCCGGGGCACCCCCCTGCCGGTGCCGGACCGGCACCTGGTGCTGGGCACCCCGCTGCAGCCGCCGTTCCCCGACGGGTTCCGCCGGGCCGTGTTCGGCATGGGCTGCTTCTGGGGGGCCGAGCGCACGTTCTGGCAGGTCCCCGGGGTGTACACCACCGCCGTCGGCTACGCCGGCGGGTTCACCCCCAACCCCACCTACGAGGAGGTCTGCTCCGGCCGCACCGGCCACGCCGAGGTCGTCCTGGTGGTGTTCGACCCGGCCAAGACGTCCTACGAGGCCCTGCTGGCCGCCTTCTTCGAGGGCCACGACCCCACCCAGGGGATGCGGCAGGGCAACGATGTCGGCACCCAGTACCGGTCGGCCATCTACACCGACGGTGCCGACCAGGAGAAGGCCGCCGCCGACGCCCTGGCCCGGTACCAGCAGGCCCTGATCGCCGCCGGCCACGGCGCCGTCACCACCGAGGTGGCCCCGGCCGGGCCGTTCTACTACGCCGAGGACTACCACCAGCAGTACCTGGCGGCCAACCCCAACGGCTACTGCGGCCTCGGCGGCACCGGCGTGCGGATGTCGTCGGGCCAGTGCCCCACCGGCATCGTGGGCTCTCCGACCCTGACCGAGCACTGACCCCACCGCTCCGGGGCACATCGTCCGACGACCACCGGCAGGCCGGCCTCCAGGCCGAGCGGGCGGGCGCTACGACCCGAAGGCGGTGCCGCCGCCGCTGGCGGTGACCACCTGGTACCCGGTGCCGCCCGGCGCGACCACCAGGCCGACCACCGGGGCGGTGGCCCGGCCGGCCAGGGACCCGTAGAACCCGGCGTCCCCGAAGCAGAACACCCCGCCGTCGGCGGCCACCAGCCAGTACCCCTTGCCGTCGGCGGTGCCGGCGATGCCCACGATGGGGGCGCCCGGGGTGACGCCGAGGCCGGCCAGGGACCCGGAGAACCCGGCGTCCCCGAAGGCGAAGATGCCGCCGTCGGCGGCCACCAGCCAGTACCCGTTGCCGTCGGGGGTGGCCGCCATGCCCACGATCGGGGTGGCGGCCCTCACTCCCAGTGACGGCAGCGACCCGGAGAACCCGGCGTCCCCGAAGGCGAAGATGCCGCCGTCGGCGGCCACCAGCCAGTACCCCTTGCCGTCGGCGGTGCCGGCGATGCCCACGATGGGGGCGCTCGGGGTGACGCCGAGGCCGGGCAGGGACCCGTAGAACCCGGCGTCCCCGAAGCAGAACACCCCACCGTCGGCGGCCACCAGCCAGTACCCCTTGCCGTCGGCGGTGGCGGCCACGCCGACGATCGGGGCGCTGGGGGTGATCCCGAGGGCGGGCAGCGACCCCAGTGTGGCGGCGTCGCCGTGGGGGGTCACCGACCCGTCGGGGCCGACCAGCCAGTACCCGTTGCCGTCCGGGGTGGCCGCCACGGAGCCGGCGCTGCCGGGGACGGCGGTGACGGCGAACGACTGGGCGACGCCGGTGGCCGGCAGCCAGTTGCCGTCGCCGGCCTGGCCGGCGTCGACGGTGCAGGTGCCGATGCCGGTGAAGGTGACCGTGCCGGCGGCCAGGGTGCAGACCGCGGCGGAGGCCGGGTCGACGCCCAGGGCCACCGGCAGCCCGGAGGTGGCGGTGGCCACCGGGGTGTAGCCGTGGCCGCCGACGGTGGCGTCGGTGGGTGACGTGGTCGTGAACGCCACCGTCTGCGGCGCCCGGGCCACCGTCAGTGTCGCGGTGTCCGAGCTGCCGGTGAAGCTCCCTGTCGCGTCGGCGTAGGACGCGTCGACGGTGTAGGTCCCGGCCCCGGTCCCGCCCGGCAGGGTGAACGTGGCGGTGGCCGTCCCGGTGGCCACGCTGCCGGTGACCGCGGTGCCGACCACCGTTGTGCCGTCGGTCACCGTGAAGGTCACGGTGCCCTCGTCCACGGTGACGTCCGCCGACGTCACCGTGGCGGTGAGGGTGACGGCCTGGTCGACGGGGGAGTAGGTGGCCGACGCCGCCGTGGCCGCCGTGGTGGTGCCGGCCGGCTGCACGGCGAAGGTCTGGCCCACCGGCGCGGCCGGTGTCCAGTCGGCGTTCCCTGTCTGGCTCGCCGTCACCGTGCAGGTGCCGGTGGCCAGGAACGCCAGCACCCCTGTGGTGGTCACCGTGCACACCGCGGTGGTTGTCGACGTGAACGTGACGGGCAGTGTGGACGAGGCGGTGGCGGCCAGGGTGGGCGTCGTGCCGAAGGTCTGGGGGCCCGGTGTGGGGAAGGTGATGGCCTGCCCCGACGGGGACACGGTCAGGGTGTGCGCGGTGTCGGCGCTGGACTGATAGTGGCCGGCGGCGTCGGCGTAGGACGCGTCGATGGTGTAGGTCCCGGCTCCGGTGCCGCCCGGCAGGGTCCGTGTGGTGGTGGCCGTCCCGCCGGTCACTGTGGCGGTGGCCGTGGTGCCGACGGTTGTGGAGCCGTGCGTGATCGTGAAGGTGACGGTGCCCTCGGAGACGGCGTCGCCGGTCCCCGTGACCGAGGCGCTCAGCGTCACCGCCTGGCCGGTGGGGGAGTACCCCGCCGTGGCGTCCGAGGCGGCGGTCACCGTGGACCCCGGGTCGACCGTGAAGGAACGGCTGACGGTGGGGGCGGCGGCCCATGTGCCGTCGCCTGTCTGGTTTGCGGTCACCGTGCAGGTGCCGGTGTCGGCGAAGGTGAGCTGGCCGCCGGCGGTGACGGCGCACACCGCGGTGGTTGTCGACGTGAAGGTGACCGGGAGTGTCGAGGTGGCCGAGGCGACCAGGGTGGGCGAGGTGCCGAAGGTCTGGGTGCCCGGTGTGGCGAAGGTGATGGTCTGCGATCCCTCGGCCACGGCCAGGTCGAGCGTGCCCGACGAGGGAAGGAATGTTCCTTGGCCGCCGTAGGTGGCGACGATGTGCCGTGTCCCGG
Source organism: Acidimicrobiales bacterium (assembly GCA_035547695.1). GTDB lineage: Bacteria > Actinomycetota > Acidimicrobiia > Acidimicrobiales > RAAP-2 > DASZUK01. The sequence continues at coordinate 20,374 of DASZUK010000014.1, read as the reverse complement.
CCGGCAACGACGGCACCTGCAGGGTGGCCTGGCCCCCGGACAGGGGGGCGGTGCCCAGTGTGGTGGCGCCGTCGGTGAACGTCACGGTGCCGGTCGGGGTGCCGGGTGTGCCGGCGACGGTGGCCGTCAGTGTGACCGGGCTGCCGTGGGCCGGTGTGGCCGGTGTGGCCTGCACGGTGGTGGTCGTCGGGTACCCGACGAGCAGGGTCGTGGTGCCACTGGAGCGGTCGAAGCCGACGCCGCCCGAATAGGTGGCGGTGACGGTGTCGGTGCCGGACGGGGCGGCTGTCGAGAAGCACAGGGCGTCGCCTGTGAAGAGTGTGGCTGTGCACAGGGGGGTTGTGCCCACGGTGAAGGTCACCGTGCCGGTCGGGGTGCCGGTGGCCGCGGTGACCGTCGCGGAGTACATCACCCACCGGCCCGGTGTGGTGGTGGCGGGTGTCACCGATGCCACCGTGGTGGTGGCCGCCGGCGGTGTCTCACCGATGACCAGCGCCCCCGTCGAGGAGACCCCGGCCCCGCCGACCGCCTCGCAGGCCATCGACGCCGGGCAGGCCACCCCCGCCAGGGCACCGCGGATGGTGGGGCCGAGCGGCCGGGCGAACGTCCAGGTGTTCCCGCCGTCGGTGGTGACACCGGTCACCTGGAGGCCCCCGGGGGCGGCGGTGCTGCTGCCGACCACCGTGCACTCGGTGGCCGACGCGCAGGCCACCCCGGACAGGGGGCCTGCCCCTGTGGTGGTGGAGAACGCCTGGGGGCTCCACGTCGCCCCGCCGTCGGCGGTGGTGGCGACGACGGCCCCCGGCTGGAATGTCGTCGGCGGAGCGGCCGGCTTCTTCCCGACGGCGACGCAGGCGGTGGCACTGGTGCAGGTGACCGCCGACAGGGATGTGGCCAGGCTGACCGGACCGCCGGTTGTCCAGGTGGTCCCGCCGTCGTTCGACACCACGACGAACGCGGCATTGGACGTGTCCTGGCCGACCGCCACGCAGGTGGTCCCGCCCGCCGGGCAGGACACCCCGCCGAGCTGTCCGGCCCCCCCGGGCACTGTCCGGCTCTGCCAGGTCGCCCCGCCGTCGGCCGAGGTGTAGGCGACGGCCGCCGGTACGGCGGTGGCCCCGACGGCGACGCAGTGGGACGCGGTGGGGCAGGACACGGCCTTGAACGACGCCACTCCCGGCGGCAGTGTGCGTACGGTCCAGGTGGCGCCGCCGTCTGTGGTGGTGGCGGTCACGGCACCGACGACGACGCAGTGGGTGGCCGTGGGACAGGAGATGCCGTTGCCGGTGTCGGTCCAGGTGCCGTTGACCGACCATGTGGCCCCGCCGTCGGCGGTGGTGAGCAGTACCCCCTGGCCGACGGTGACGCAGTCTGTGCCGTTCGGGCAGGCCACGGCGGCCAGTTGGCCGAGGCCGCCGGGAGCCTGGTGGCTGGCCCACGTGGCGCCGCCGTCGGTCGTGGTGTGCAGGCCGCCGTTGTTGCTCACCGCGACGCAGGCTGTGGACGAGGCGCAGGCGACGGCGTTGGCGAACCCGCTCCCGGGCCCGGAGGGGCTGGCCCACGTGCCGCCGCCGTCGGTGCTGGTCAGGGCGATCATCTGGGAGGGGTATGTGGTCGACGACCCGAGTGCCATGCACCATGTGGTGCCGGTGGCGCAGGTGACCGCCCGCAGCGATCCGAGGCCGGCGGCGGCGGACAGTGTCCTCGTGCTCCATGTGGCGCCGCCGTCGGTGGTGAGCAGGGCGACCGGGCCGGCGGTGCCGCTGCCGACGGCGAGACACCGTGTGGCGGTGGTGCACTCCACCCCGCCCAGGAGGGCTGTCGTCGCGGGCATGGTCTGGGCCGTCCAGTTGGCGCCGCCGTCGGTGGAGCGGTACCCCACCTCCCGGTGCACCTGCGGTGTGGCGGAGTAGTCGACGAATTCGCCGACCGCCTCGCACACGGTGGCCGACGCGCAGGACACCGCTGTCAGGAAGGTGTACTGCCCTGTGGTCGACGGGCCGACGGGCACCGTGCCCGTCGACCAGGTCGCGCCGCCGTCGGCGGTGAACACCGCCACCGGGGTCGTTGTCGTGGTCAGGCCCACCGCCACGCAGTGGTCAGCGTCGGCACAGGAGACGGCGTGCAGCACCTGCACCCCGGCAGGGACGGTGGACAGTGTCCAGGTCACCCCGCCGTCGGTGGTGGTGGCGGCGGCACCGGTGGAGAATGATGTGCCGACGGCGATGCAGGTTGTGGCGGTGCCGCAGGACACGGCTGTCAGCCCCTCCGACAACCCGGCCGGCAGGCGGTGGGCCGTCCAGGTGGCGCCGCCATCGGTGGTGATGGCCGCGCTGGTGCGCACGCCGCTGACGGCGACGCAGTCGGTGGCGCTGCCGCAGGAGACGCCGGTGTAGGCGCCGCCGCCGCCGGGCGCTGTGTACTGGGCCTGGACCGTCCAGGTGCCGGACGGCCCCGAGGCGCCGGTGGCGTCCGCCGCCGCGAACACGCCGGACAGGGCGCCGGTGCCCAGAAGGGCCACCGCCGCGACCAGGGCGGCCCACCGCCTCCGTCCCCGGTCGAGCCGGGCCCCTTCCCTGCGCGTCCCCATGTGCTTCACAGCCCTTCCTCAGCTCCGTCCCAGAGGTGGCGGGGACGGTTCCCCGTTTTCCTACGAACCGGAGAACGGAAGGCAAGCTGTTGCCGGCTGGGGAGGGACTGGCTGGGAGGGATCAGCGGTGGCCGGGCAACGACGCCAGGGCGGCCTCGGCCTCGGCCACGAACCGCCGCACCAGCTCGGCGGCGGGCACCAGCTCGGTGATGCCGCCCATGGCCTGGCCGGCCGGGTAGCACTCCCGGTCGGGGTCGATGCCGGTGGCGTCGGCGTCCGCACCGAGGTGCATGGCGCCGTCCCGGTAGGACCGGCCCAGTTGCTCCGGGAACCGCTGGACCTCGTCGGGGTGGGCGTCGTAGTAGTCGGTGTAGTCGTTGCGGACCACCCGCATGGTCTTGCCGGAGTACGCCCGGCTGACCGTGGTGCCGTCCTCCCGGCCGGCCACCAGCGCCTCCTTGTACCCCGCCACCCCCCGGGCCTCCGGGGTGGCGATGAACCGGGTGCCCACCCACACCCCGTCGGCCCCGAGGGCCAGCGCGGCGGCCAGGCCGCGGCCGTCGAAGATGCCGCCGGCCGCCACCACCGGCACCCGGTCCCCGACGGCGTCCACCACCAGCGGCACCAGCGGCATGGTGGCCACCGTCCCGGTGTGCCCGCCGGCTTCGGTACCCTGGGCCACCACCAGGTCGCAGCCGGCGTCCACCGCCCGGACGGCGTGGTCCACCTTGCCGCACATGCTGACCACCACCACCTGGTGCCGGTGGCACAGGTCCACCACCGCCGCCGGCACGCCGAGCCCGGCCACGAACGCGGCCGCCCCGCCCTCGACGACCTGCTCCACCTGGCCCACCAGGTCGCCGGGCATGGCGGTCAGCAGGTCCACCCCGAACGGCCGGTCGGTGGCCGTCCGGACCGCGGCCATCTCGGCCACCATCCGGTCCGGCCCCATGGTGGACGCCCCCAGGCAGCCGAACCCGCCGGCCGCCGACACCGCGGCGGCCAGCGGGGCGTAGGACACCCCGCCCATCCCGGCCAGCATCACCGGGTGCTCGATGCCCAACAGGTCGGTCAATCGGGTCCGCATGGCGGCGACATTACCCGTGGGTCACCTCTTGTGACCTGGGGGGCCGGTAACCTGGAACTGCCGCGACCGGCCGCGACGGGACCGAGTAGGTGGATGCACATGGGCGATCGACCGAGCTACGCCGAACAGCGGGACCTGCTCTGCCGGTTCTTCCTCGACACCCACGTTGCCTACGACGTGGCCGACATCCAGTGGCCGGACCTCCAGCCGGGGACGCAGCAATTCCTGGCCGGGCTGCCGATCTGGGACGAGGCCGTCAACACCGAGCACGAGACCGCGGTGCTGGTGCGGGCCATGGCCGACCACGAGCCCGATCCGGTGCTGGCCGAGGCCATCGCCATGCAGGCCTTCGAGGAGGAGCGGCACGCCACCCTGGTCACCGCCCTCACCGGACGGTACGGGATCGAGGTCCGTCGCCGGCCCACCCCGGTGGTGGGGGACCCGGTGTGGGCGTTCTTGAAGTCCGGCTGGGGGGAGACCCTGGACTCGTTCGTGGCCTTCGGCGTGTTCGCCCTCGCCCGGGACCTGGCGTTGGTGCCGCAAGAGCTGCTGGCCGTCTTCGACCTGGTCATGCAGGAGGAGGCCCGGCACATCCTGTTCTTCGAGAGCTGGCGGGTCCTCTGCCGGACGGCCCGGGGCGGCTGGCCGGCCACGCGGTTCGCCGCCGCCGAGGGCCGCACCGCCTCCCTGGTCGTGCTGGCCCGGCTCCGGCTGGCCGCCAGCTCGCCGGGGCGGACGTCGGCGGACAACCAGAACTTCCTCGTCTCCGGCATCGGCGCCCTCGGGGACGTCACCCCTCGGGCGTTCGTGGACCGCTGCCTGGCCGAGAACGACCGCCGGTTCGCCCCCTACGACTCCCGGCTGGCCCGGCCTCGGATCGTGCCGGCGCTGGCCCGCGCCCTCCGCAAGGCCCTGCCCGACCGCCCGGTCGGGTCCGTCGCGGTCGATCCGCAGGCGACCACCTCGTTCAGTTGACGTTCAGTTGACCCGGCCCGGCCGGCGGCCGGCCAGCAAGGTGACGGCGCCGGCCACGAACGCGGCCAGCGTGCCCACCAGCAGGCCCACCTGGGCGGCGGCGACCAGTGGCGGGTGCCCGGCGAAGGCGGTGGCGGCGAACAGCAGCGGCACCGTGAACCCCATGCCGCACATCGCCGCCGCGCCGACCAGTTGCCGCCAACCGACCCCGTCGGGCAGCCCGGCCACCCCCAGCCGGTCGACCAGCAGCACGGCGCCGGTGATGCCCACCACCTTTCCGGCCAGCCGGGCCACCACCACCCCGACCAGCACCGACCGGGTGGCCGGCTGGCCCAGCAGGTGGCCAGCCAGCACCACCCCGGTGTTCGCCACGGCGAACACCGGCAGCACCACCAGGATGGCCACCGGGTTGGCCACCGCCTCCAGCCGGGCGGCCGGGGAGCGATCCGGGCCGTCCGGCCGTCCCGACGATGCCGGCACGCCCGACGATGCCGCCGGTCCCGACGATGCCGCCGGTCCCGACGATGCCGGCACGAGGAGGCCGATGCACGCCCCGGCCAGCGTCGGCTCCACGCCGCCCCAGGCCAGCAGGGCCCAGCCGGCCACCGCGGCCAGCAGGTACGGCCACCAGGCCCGCCGCACCCACCGCCGGCCGACGGCCACCACGGCGAAGCAGGTCACGGCGGCCGCCAGTGCCCACGGCCGCAGGTGGCCGTGCGACGCGGAGGTCACCGCCAGGACCACCACCGAGGCCACGTCGTCGGCCACCGCCAGGGCCAGCACGAACACCCGGAGCGCCGGCGGCACCCGCCGGCCCAGCAGCGCCAGGGCCGCCAGGGTGAACGCCACGTCGGTGGCCATCGGCACCCCCCAGCCCTTCGCCGCGGCGCCGCCGTCGCCGATGGCGGCCACCGCCGCCAGGTAGGCCAGGGCGGCCCCGGCCATGCCGCCCAGGGCGGCCACCGCCGGCAGCACGGCGTTGCGGGTGTCGCGCAGGGCGCCGTGTGCCCGTTCCCGGCCGACCTCCAGCCCGACGGCCAGGAAGAAGACGGTCATCAGCCCGTTGTCCACCCAGTCCCGGACGGTGCCGAACTGGTCGGCCGGCAGCAGCGCCCAGTGGGCGGGGGTCGCCCACACCCGGCCGTAGGACGAATGGGCCGGCAGGTTGGCCCACAGCAGCGCCACCACCACCATGACGGCCAGCAGCACCCCGCCCACCGCCTCGGTCCGGGCCAGCGCCGCCACCGCCCCGCCCCAGGTCTCCGACCGCCACGGCGCCCCGGGCAGCCGACGGGGCCGGGCCAGCGGGGAGCGGCGGGGGACGGACGGGCGGGCGGGCATGGTGGTCGACGCCGACCAGGCTTCCCGGCACACCGCGGCGGCGGGAGGTCCCGCGCGCCGATCCGCCCACCGTACTCGCCGTACCCGCCGCCCGCGGTACCCGCCGGTCACACCGCACCGCCGGCCGCCGCACCGCCGGCCACCGGCCACCGCACCGCCGTCCGCCGTACCCGGACGCCCCTTCCGTATTGCTTTTGATTTCACAACATTTCTAAGGTGGACGGGTCATGGCGATCCGCGCAGTAGGCCCGCAAGAAGTGGTGGGCCGGCAGCCGGTGGTCCCGGTGGCGGCCACCTCCCGCATCCGGTCCGGGGACGAGCTGGCGTCGCAGTTGCTGCTGACGTTCGTCCGACTGCTCGGGCCCCGCCGGCAGGGGGGCGCGATGCCGAAGCACGTCAAGGCCATGCTGAACGGCGGCTGCCTGGCCCCTCGGCACCTGCGGGCGTTCGCCGTCGTCACCCTGGCCGGGCCGATGACGGTGTCGGAGCTGGCCCGGCAGGAGGGGCTGGCGTTGAGCACCGCCAGCCTGCTGGTCACCCAGTTGGCCGAGGCCGGCCTGGTGGAGCGCCACGAGGACGCCGCGGACCGCCGACGGACGGTGGTGTCGGTGGCTCCGGAGCACCGGCGGGAAAGTCGGGCGGTGCTGGAGTCCAAGCTGGCCCCGCTCCGGCGGGCTCTGGACCGGATGGGACCCCGGCAGGCCAGGGCCCTGTTCGAGGGGCTCGACATCCTGCTCGAAGAGGTCGGCCGGACAAGGGGAGGGGCCGGCGACGGAGCCGACGGAGACGGAGACGGAACGGAGGAACCCCGGTGATCAGCGCACTGTTCCATGCCATCGGACGGGTCGTGGTCCGGTTCCGCTGGGTGGTGCTGGCGGTCTGGATCGTCGGCGCCGTGCTGGCCGGCCACGCCTTCCCGTCGCTGTCCAGCCAGGTCAACAACAACAACAGCGACTTCCTGCCGGCCACAGCCCCGAGCACCCGGGCGGCGGACCTGGCCAAGCCGCTGATCGGGTCGGTCACACAGGCCAAGGTCACAGTGGTGGCGGTCACGTCGGGGGCCAAGCTGGACGGCGCCGACCGGACCGCCCTGACCGGGCTGGCCGGGGACCTGAAGAAGGTGCCGACGGTGAAGACGGTGACCCAGAAGGAGACGTCGCCGAACCAGAAGTCGGTGCTGCTCCAGGTGGTGTCCACGGTGACCCCGTTCGACCAGACAGGGACCAAGAAGCTGGTCGACAACCTGCAATCGGCCGTCACCAAGGCCAACCTTCCGTCGGACCTCCAGGCCAACCTGGCGGGGTCGGTGGCCACCAACGTGGCCAACCAGGAGCAGTCCAACAAGCAGGGCAACGAGGTGCAGTTCGCCTCCATCCTGTTCATCCTGGTCCTGCTGTTCATCATCTTCCGGGCCGCCCTGGCCCCGATCCTCACCCTGCTGGGGCCGGTGTTCGCCCTGGCCCTGTCCACACGGTTCATCGGCGCGCTCGGGGCCCAGGGGTTGAAGATCTCGTTCTTCACCCAGATCCTGCTGATCGTCCTGCTGCTGGGGGCCGGCACCGACTACGGCCTGTTCCTGGTGTTCCGGGTGCGGGAAGAGCTGCTGGGCGGCCGGGACCCCAAGGACGCGGTGGCCAACGCCATGGCCCGGGTGGGGGAGTCCATCACCGCCTCGGCGGGCACCGTGGTGGTGGCCCTGCTGACCCTCACCCTGGCCAGCTTCGGCATCTACCACGACCTGGGCATCCCGCTGGCCATCGGCATCCTGGTGATGCTGCTGGCCGGCCTCACGCTGCTGCCGGCCCTGCTGGCCATCTTCGGCCGGGCGGCGTTCTGGCCGACGAAGACGGCGCCGAGGGACCACAAGGAAGGGACCTGGGGCCGCATCGCCGGCCGCCTGGTGCAGCGGCCGGCCCTCACCCTGGTCATCGGCATCGTGGCCTTCGGGGCCCTGTCGGCCTGTGCCATCGGCTACAAGTCCGGCGGGTTCGGCGGCAAGGTGACCGCGCCGGCCGGCAGCGGCGCGGCCAAGGGCAACGCCGCGCTGGCCGCCAACTACCCGCAGTCCAGCGCCAACCCCACCAACGTGATCATGCGGTTCGCCACGTCGGTCTGGGACGATCCGACACAGCTTGCGGTGGCCAGCACCGGGCTGGCCAAGACCGGCCAGTTCAGCGCCATCACCGGCCCGCTGGACCCCAACGGGACCCAGCTCACGCCGGCCCAACTGGCCCAGTTGCACCGGCAGTTGGGCCCGCCGAAGCCGCTGCTCAGGTCGCAGGCCGCCCCGCCGGCCGCGGTGCCCGTCGACCAGTACCTCGCCTACCTGGGCACCGCCAACTTCGTCAGCACAGACGGCACCACGGCGGGGTGGTACACCACGCTGTCGGCCGGCGACCCGCAGTCCACAGCCGCCCTGCACGCCATCCCGGCCATCCGGGACGACGTGACCACGGTGGCCACGCAGGCCGGGGCCACCGCGTCGGGGGTGGCCGGGGAGGCCCCGGCCCTGTACGACGTCAGCAGCATCTCCGGCGCCGACCTGGTCCACATCATCCCGGTGGCCGTCATCGCCATCGGCCTGGTGCTGATCCTGGTGCTCCGCAGCCTGATCGCCCCGCTGTACCTGATCGTCAGCGTGGTGCTGTCCTACCTGGCGTCGCTGGGGCTGTCGGTGCTGTTCTTCATCACCATCGGCGGCAAGGGCGGCATCGTGTTCCTGTTGCCGTTCTTGATGTTCATCTTCCTGCTGGCCTTGGGCGAGGACTACAACATCCTCGTCATGACCCGCATCCGGGAGGAGGCGGGGCGGCTGCCGCTGCGCCAGGCGGTGGTCCGGGCCGTCGGGGCGACCGGTCCCACGGTGACGTCGGCCGGGCTGGTGCTGGCCGGCAGCTTCGTGGTCCTCGGCGTGGTCGGCGGCAGGGGCGGCACAGGGACGTCCATCCAGGAGATCGGGTTCGGCCTGGCCGTCGGCATCCTGCTGGACACCTTCGTGGTGCGCACCGTGCTGGTCCCGTCCACCGTCGCCCTGCTCGGCCGGTGGAACTGGTGGCCGTCGCCGATGGGGCGGAAGAAGCCGGCCCGCCGGTCCAGCGGCGGCCCCGGTGGCCCCGGCGAGGTGAAGGAGCCGCAGCCGATCGAGTCCTGACCGGTCACCGGTCAGTGCCCGCCGGGCCGTCCGATGGTAGATAAGGGACGATGACCGACGCCGCCGTCACGCTGTCGCTGACCAGGCGGCGGGTGTTGGTGATCATCGGCGCCCTGATGTTGGGCATGTTCCTGGCCGCCCTGGACCAGACGGTGGTGTCCACGGCGCTGCCCACCATCGTCGGGGACCTGCACGGGGCGTCGCACCTCACCTGGGTGGTGACGGCCTACCTGCTGTCGTCGACGGTGTCCACCCCGTTGTGGGGGAAGCTGGGGGACCAGTACGGCCGGAAGGTGTTCTTCCAGGCGTCCATCGTCATCTTCCTGGTCGGTTCGGTGCTGTCCGGCCTCAGCCACACAATGCTGGAGCTGATCGTCTTCCGGGCCCTCCAGGGCCTGGGCGGCGGCGGCCTGATGGTGGGCGCGCAGACGATCGTCGGCGACGTGGTGTCCCCCCGGGACCGGGGGCGGTACATGGGGCTGTTCATGGCCATGTTCGGGGTCACCACCGTCATCGGCCCGCTGATCGGCGGGCTGTTCGTGGAGTACCTGAGCTGGCGGTGGATCTTCTACATCAACGTCCCTATCGGCGCCGTCGCCCTGGTGGTCACCGCCGTCGCGTTGCCCGGCGCCCTCCACCGGGTGCACCGGGTCGTCGACTACCTGGGCATCGCCCTTCTGACCCTGGCGGCCACCGCCCTGGTGCTGTTCACCAGCCTCGGCGGCACCTCCTACGCCTGGGGGTCCCCGTTCATGGTGGCCATGGCGGCCGCCGGGGTGGTGTGCACGGTGCTGTTCCTGTGGGCCGAGCGGCGGGCCAGGGAGCCGGTGATCCCGCTGCACCTGTTCTCCAACCGGGTGTTCTCGTCGACCAGCGCCATCGGGTTCGTGGTCGGCTTCGCCATGTACGGCGCCCTCAGCTTCCTGCCGCTGTTCCTGCAGATCGTCAAGGGGGTCAGCCCGACGGAGTCGGGGGTGCGGCTGTTCCCGATGATGGGCGGCATGCTGATCGCCTCGGTGGGGTCCGGCCAGGTGGTCAGCCGGTGGGGCCGGTACAAGGTGTTCCCGGTGGTCGGCACCGCCCTGATGGCGGTCGGCATGTACCTGATGTCGCTGGTCGGGGTGTCCACCGGCGCCTGGGCGCAGTCGGCGTACATGTTCGTCTTCGGCGCCGGCCTCGGCCTGGTGATGCAGGTGCTGGTGGTGGCGGTGCAGAACTCGGTGCCGTACGAGGAGCTGGGCACCGCCACGTCCGCCACCACCTTCTTCCGGATGATCGGCGGCTCGTTCGGCACCGCCATCTTCGGCGCCCTGTTCTCCAACCTGCTCACCGGCAACCTGGCGTCGGCCCTCGGCGGGGCCAAGATCCCGGCCAACGCGGCCAGCGGCATCGACAACCCGGTGCTGCTGGCCAAGCTGCCGCCGGCCGTCCACGCCGGGGTGGTCCAGGCGGTGGCCCACACCGTCCAGACCGTGTTCCTGGTCGGGGTGCCGGTGGCCGCCGCCGCCTTCCTCCTGAGCTGGTTGCTGCCGGAGGTGCCGCTGCGCCGGTCCATCCGCACCGTCGACGTCGCGGAGGGGCTGGGGCCGCCGGAGCAGCGGACGTCGCTGCAGCAGATCGAGCTGGCCCTGGAGCGGGTGGCGGCCCGGGAGAACCGGGCCGAGCTGTACCGGGCGCTGGCCGCCCGGGCCGACCTCGACCTCGATCCCCGGGCCTGCTGGATGCTGTACCGGCTGGCCGACCGGCCGGACTGCACCCTGGACGGGGTGGCCAGGCGGCTGAAGGTGGCCCCCGACCGCATCGAGCCGGCCGTCGACACCCTGGCGGCCGCCGGCATGGTGGTCCGCCGGGACGGGGCCGACGGCTGCGACCTCCGGCTGACCGCCGCCGGTGACGACGCCGTCGAGCGGCTCACCGCCGCCCGGCGGGCCGGCCTCAACGAGCTGCTGGAGGGCTGGGACCTCGACGCCCACCCGGAGGTGCAGGAGATGGTCCGCAACCTGGCCCGGGCCCTGCTGGCCGACGACGACCGGCTGCTGGCCGACGCCCAGGCGGGGGTCCCCGCCACGCGCTGAGGCCGGTCCCGGCCCGTCCCGGCCGGTCTCGGGAACTTTTCGGGCCGCCCGGGGCAACATGGTGCGTGATCGCCGTCAGGGTCGACCGGCCGCCGGCCGGGTGCCAGGACGACGCCGCCTGCATCGACGCGTCCCTGGCCGACCCGGCCCGGTTCGCGGTGCTGTTCGACCGGCACGGCCGGGCGGTGGCGTCGTACCTGGCCCACCGGGCCCCGGCGTCGGCGGTGGAGGACCTGGTGTCGGAGACCTTCCTCGCCGCCTTCCGGTCCCGTGACCGCTACGACCTCGGCCAACCCGACGCCCGGCCGTGGCTGCTCGGGGTGGCCACCAACGTGCTCCGGCACCACTGGCGGGCCGAGGGCCGTCGCCGGGCCCTGGTGGAGCGGCTCCGCCGATGGGCCCCGGACTGCGGCGACCCGCCGGCGGCGGGGGCCGACGCCGCATCGTCCTGGCCCGATGCCGACCGCGTGCGCCGTGCCCTGAACCGGCTGGACCCGGGCACCCGGGACGCCGTCATGCTGCTGGCGGTGGCCGACCTGACCTACGACGAGATCGCCCGGTCCCTCGGGGTGCCGGTGGGGACGGTGCGGTCCCGCATCTTCCGTGGCCGGCGCCGCCTGCGGGAGCTGTTGAAGGAGGACCCACCATGGACGACCTGACCGTGGTCCGCCGGGCCACCGCCCCGGAGCCCGAACCGGACGCCGTGCTGCTCGGCCGGGTCCGGGCCCGGCTGGAGCGGGCCATCAACGAGCCCCCGGCCACCGGCCGCCGCCGCCCGCCCCGGCCGTTCCGGTCGTTCCGGCAGCTCCGCCCGTTCCGGCGGCTGGCGTGGGCCGGCGCCGCCCTCGGGCTGGCCGCGGCGGCCGGCGCCGTGGCCCTGGCCGTGGCCGCCACCGGCACCACTGCGCCACCGCCGGCGACGCCGGCACAACACCTGGCCCTGCGGCTGGTTGACGACCAGGTGCAGTTGGTCACCACCGGGCAACTGTCGTCGCTGGCCGACGTGACCGCGATGGCGTGTGTCAGCGCGACCGCCTGCGAGGCGGTGGGGAACGCCACCTCGGGGGACCGGCCGGTGGCGGCGGCCAGCACCGACGGGGGGCGGACGTGGACCGAGCAGGCCCTGCCGGCGGGGATGACCGCACTGACCGCGCTGTCCTGCCCGGTGGCCGGGGCCTGTTGGGCCACCGGCGCCGGGCCGGGTGGGCCGGTGGTGGCGACCACCGTGGCCGGCGGCGGGTGGGCCACCGAGCCGGTGCCGGCCGGGGTGACGTCGCTCGCCTCGCTGTCCTGCCCGTCGGCCACCGCCTGCTGGGCCGTCGGCGCGGCCGGCCGCGGCGGCGCCATCCTCGACCGCACCGGCGGCGGGTGGGCCACCGAGCCGGTGCCGGCCGGGGTGACGTCGTTGACGTCGGTGGGCTGCACCACCGGCACATCGCCGACGGCCTGCCTGGCGGTGGGCCGGGCCGGGACGGCGCCGGTGGCGCTGTCCACGGACGGCGCCACCGGTTGGACGTCCGTGGTGGTGCCGGACGGCGCGGTGTCGCTGGCCGCGGCGGCCTGTCCGGACCGCGGGGGCGGCTGCACCGTCCTGGCCGGCTACGGCGGGTACTGGGGCGAGGTGCAGCGCTACCTGGGGTGGGGGGGCTCGGTGCCGTGGGCCGGGCCGACGCCGTTGCCGGCCGGGGAGACGGTGGCGGCGGGGACGGTGATGGCCGGCAACGGGACCTGCATCGCCCTCGGGGGACCCTCCTGCACCCCGCAGGACGCGGCCGAGGTCAACACCGTGGAGCAGGTGGTGAGCGGCCTGGAAGGGCGGCAGGGGCCGCCGGCGGGGACAGCGCAGACACTGACGAGCGCCTACGTGTCCTCGTCCATCACAGAGGGGCCGTCGCCGGTCTGGTACCTCGGCGTCTCCGGCCGGGGCCTGGCCGCCTTCCGGGTGCTGACCCCGGCCCAGCGGATGGGGGGCCTGGGCACATAGGGCCTGGGCGCATAGGGCCTGGGCACATAGGGCCCCCGCCAGGACACTGTCAGCCTTTCCTCTCGTTGTCGTTCAGTGCGTACCGAGCCGTCGGCAGTCCGAGCTGGGCGCAGGTCCGGTCACCGGGGAACACGCCCGCGGACCCGTCCGGCATGGTGCAGACGGCGAGGTGCGGCACCGGGTGGACGGTCGTGGGTTGGGTGACGTGGACGATCTCCGGAGCACCCTGGACGAGGAAGCCGTCGCGCCAGAGCATGGTGCACGTCGCCAAGGCGTCGGTGACCTGGGCCTGCGAACCCGGCGCACCGGCGGCGACCACGGTGGTGCCGTTGTCGCCGGCCAGGCTGGGCAGGCTGTAACAGTGGGCCGTTGTCCGGTGGGTGACCGGCTGATAGCTGACGTAGGCCGCCGCAGCCGCCCCGCTGGCCACGGCGATACCGATGCTCACGCCGATCACCACGCCTGGCCGCCCAAGACGCCAGCGGCGACGAGGTGGGGTGGCGGCGAGGGTCTCGAGCTCCCTCCGCAGTGCCTTGTGGTGGACGGCCCGCATCGGGCTCGGTCTGGGTACGTCAAGCACGGCCATGGCCTTCCTCTCTGGCAGGGAATGGGGACGTAGATGTGGGCGCGGCCTGCACCGGTTCCTCGCCCAGGCGAGCCCGAAGCTGGGCGTGCGCCCGGGACAGCCGGGAGCGCACGGTGCCCGCCGGGACGTCGAGCGCGGCGGCCGCTTCGCTCGGGCTCAGGCCGGCCCAATCGCACAGGGCGATGACCTCTCGGTCCTCGATCCGCAGGTCGCCCAGTTCGACCAGGACCCTGGCCATGGCCCGCTCGGCGTCGAGCCTCCTGGCCGCGTCGTCCCCGAAGTCGCTGGCCACCGGAGGGGGCGGCAACTTGGTCAGCAGACGTTGGTGGCGGCGTTGCGACCGGTGGGCATGGCGGATGGCGTTGTTGGCGACCCCCAGGAGCCACGGCAGGATGGAGTGGCTGTAGAGCTGTGCGTCCTTGCGCCGGCGCCAGGCTTCCGCGAAGACGATGCTCGTCAGCTCTTCGGCCGTCGCCCAGGAGGCGGTCCGGCGGAAGCAGTGGTTGTAGACGGCGGTCCCGTGGCGCTCGAACAGCTCCCCGAATGCCGCGCCGTCATGCCCGGCGGCGCGGGCCCACAGCGTACTGTCGGGGATGCCGGCGAAGGGGTCCACACCTATTTATGCCCGCCGACGCGGGTGGTGTTGCGACCGGGCACAGCGCCGCCTGGGCGAGGCCCGGGCTACACGTCGAGGACGCGGCGAAGACCTCGGCCCACTTCGTTCAGGAGTGCCGGCGGGGCATCCCCACGTGGTAGGAGACCGGCGCGGTGTACCAGAGGTTGCCGTAGTCCGCCGGCGGCAGCCGGAGCAGCGCGTGCAGGGTGGCCTCGGCGGCGGTGTCCAACAGGTCCGCCGGGTGGGCCGGTCCGGCGGCGACGGCCGACCGCACCGACCGCACCGCCCGGGCGGTGAACCCGGGGTGGCCGTACCGGGCGGCCAGCCCCAGCACGCTCTGCGCCCACACCACGTCGAACCCGGGCTGCCCGTAGGCGTGGTGGGCCGCGAAGTACGCCATCGACCGGTCCGCCAGGGCCACCGCCGCCCGCAGCGGGTACGCCGACGGGTCCACCGCCGACAGGGCGGCCAGGGCGGCCACCGTCACCCCTTCCACGTAGGTGTACCTGGCCCGGTCCACCGTCTGGCGGCCGCCGGGCCCGGCCACGTGGTCGTCGTACAGGCCGTCGGCCGGGTCCTCCAGGGTGCGCCGCAGCCAGGCCATGTCCCGCTCGCTCCATCGCAGGTACCGCGCCCGGCCGGTCCGCCGGTACAGCTCCACCCCCAGCAGCACCGCCGGGGCGTTCGACACCACCGCCCGCACCTTCCCGCCGGCGCCGGACTCCTCCCAGTACACCCCGCCGCCGTCCCGGTCCCAGTTGGCCACCGCCAGTGTGAACACCGCCTCGGCCCGGTGCAGCAGCGCCGGGCTCGGCGCCCGGTGGTCGGCGGCCATCATCGCCAGCCCCATCCACAGGCTGTCGTCCACCCGAGGCAGGTCGGAGGGGACGTGGTACGGCCGCGGGCCCTGGTCGAACGCGGCCCGGTCCCAGTAGTTCGCGTCCACCGACCCCACCGTGGCCGAGAAGTCGGCGGCACAGCCGTCCTCGCCCGGTGGCAGCGACCGGACGTACAGCAGGCCGAGGGCGGCGTAGGTCGGCCAGACGCTGGCGTACAGCCCGAAGCCGGAGTTCTTGAACAGGTGGTTCCCCACCCCGAAGCCCGCGTCGAGGCCGGCGCAACTGCCCGGTGTGGGGTCGGCCGTGAACGGGTCGGCGCGGACGGCTCCCAGCGAGACGTCCGACGCCAGCAGGTCCACGGCCAGCGCCGCCTGGGCGTGGCCGGGCACCGCCGGCACCGACAGGACCCCGGCCACGATCAGCAGGGCGGACACCACCACCAGGGCGGCACGCCACCGTCGGGTCACCGTCGCCTCGGGTCCGGTCGCCTCGGGGTCACCGTCGCCTCGTGGTCATTGCCCCATTGTCCACGGACCGGTGGTGACCGCCGGGGGCGGGCGGTTGCCGTAGCCTGGGCGGCCATGTCGACAGCGCACCTGAACAACCACCACCGGGAGACCCTGGCCCAGTTAATGCGGCACCCGGTCAGCCACAACGTGGAATGGCACGACGTGCTGTCCCTGCTGCAGGCGGTCGGGACGGTGGAGGAGCGCCAGCACGGCAAGGTGGCCGTGACCGTCGGCGCCCAGATGCAGGTGCTGGAGCCGCCGAGGCACAAGGACCTGGAGGAGCAGTTGGTGCTGGACCTCCGGCGGATGCTGAAGGAGGCCGGCTACGGCCTGGAGGCGTAGCCGGCCGTACACTCGGGTGGTGCCCAACGAGGTGGTGCAGCACTGGATCGGCGGCCGGCCCTGGGCCGGCACGGCGGGGCGCGCCGGGGACGTCTACGACCCGGCCACCGGTGCGGTGGCCCGGCGGGTGGCGTTGGCCTCGGCGGCCGAGGTGGACGCCGCCGTGGCCGCGGCGCAGGCGGCGTTCGGCGGCTGGCGAGAGGCGTCGCTGGCCCAGCGGTCCAAGGTGCTGTTCGCCTTCCGGGAGCTGCTGCACGCCCGCCGCGACGAGCTGGCGGCCGTCGTCACCGCCGAGCACGGCAAGGTGCTGGCCGACGCCGCCGGCGAGGTGGCCCGGGCCCTGGAGGCGGTGGAGTTCGCCTGCGGGGTCCCCCACCTGCAGAAGGGCGGGTTCTCCGAATCGGTGTCCACCAAGGTGGACTCCTGGTCCATCCGCCAGCCCCTCGGCGTGGTGGGCGTGGTCAGCCCGTTCAACTTCCCGGCCATGGTGCCGTGCTGGTTCTTCCCCATCGCGGTGGCCACCGGCAACTGCGTGGTGCTGAAGCCGTCCGAGAAGGCCCCGTCGGCGGCCAACTGGCTGGCCGAGCGGTGGGCCGAGGCCGGGCTGCCGGCCGGGGTGCTCAACGTGGTGCACGGCGACAGGGTGGCGGTGGACCGGCTGCTGGACCACCCCGACGTCAAGGCGGTGTCGTTCGTCGGGTCCACCCCGGTGGCCCGGTACGTGTACGAGCGGGGCACCGCGGCGGGCAAGCGGGTGCAGGCGCTGGGCGGGGCCAAGAACCACATGGTGGTGCTCCCCGACGCCGACCTGGAGCTGGCGGCCGACGCCGCGGTCAACGCCGGGTTCGGGTCGGCCGGGGAGCGGTGCATGGCCGTCTCGGTGGTGGTGGCCGTCGACCCGGTCGCGGACGCGCTGGTCGAGCGCATCGCGAAGCGGATGGCCGCCCTCACCGTCGGGGACGGCCGCACCGGCTGCGACATGGGCCCGCTGGTCACCGCGGCCCACCGGGACAAGGTGGCCTCGTACCTCGACGCCGGGGTGGCCGCCGGAGCCGAGCTGGTGGTCGACGGCCGGGACACCGCCGCGGATGGGGCGGCCGGCGGGTTCTGGCTGGGGCCGACGCTGTTCGACCGGGTGGCCCCGACCATGCCGGTCTACACCGACGAGATCTTCGGCCCGGTGCTGTCGGTGGTCCGGGTGCCGTCCTACGACGCCGCACTGGACCTGGTCAACCGGAACCCCTACGGCAACGGGGCGGCCATCTTCACCAACGACGGCGGGGCCGCCCGGCGGTTCCAGCACGAGGTGGAGGTGGGCATGGTGGGGGTCAACGTGCCCGTCCCGGTGCCCATGGCCTACTACTCGTTCGGCGGCTGGAAGAGCTCGCTGTTCGGCGACGCCCACGCCCACGGCACCGACGGGGTGCAGTTCTTCACCCGGGGCAAGGTGGTCACCAGCCGGTGGCCGGACCACCGCCACGACCCCGGGCACGGCGGTATCGACCTCGGATTCCCGGAGAACCGATGACACCCATCTACGCAGAAGACCGGCAGTACGTGTTCCACTCCTGGGCCGCCCAGTCCAAGGTGGACCCGATGGTGATCACCGGGGCCGAGGGGTCCTACGTGTGGGACGCCGGCGGCCGGCGGTACCTGGACTTCTCGTCGCAGATGGTCAACACCAACATCGGCCACCAGCACCCCAAGGTGGTGGCCGCCATCCGGGAGCAGGCGGCCAGGTTGTGCACCATCGCCCCGGCCCACGCCAACGACCAGCGCAGCCGGGCCGCCCATCTGGTGGTGGACCGGGCCCCGTACGACGGCAAGGTGCTGTTCACCAACGGCGGCGCCGAGGCGGTGGAGTACGCCACCCGGATGGCCCGGCTGCACACCGGCCGGCCCAAGGTGCTGGCCGCCTACCGGTCGTACCACGGCGGCACCACCACCGCCGTCAACCTGACCGGCGACCCGCGGCGGTGGGCCAACGACACCGGGTCGGCCGGGGTGGTGCACTTCTTCGGCCCGTTCCCGTACCGGTCCCCGTTCCACTCGTCCAGCCCCGAGGAGGAGTCCGCCCGGGCCCTGGAGCACCTGGAGCAGGTCATCTTGTTCGAGGGCCCCGGCACCATCGCCGCGGTGGTGCTCGAGACGGTGCCGGGCACCGCCGGGATCATGCCGCCGCCTCCCGGCTACCTGGCCGGGGTCCGGGAGCTGTGCGACCGGTACGGCATGGTGTACGTGGCCGACGAGGTCATGTGCGGGTTCGGCCGCACCGGGGCCTGGTTCGCGGTCGACCACTGGTCGGTGGTCCCCGACCTCATCACCTTCGCCAAGGGGGTCAACTCCGGCTACGTCCCCCTCGGCGGGGTGGTGGTGTCGTCGGCCATCGTGGACACCTTCGCCGACCGGGTGTTCCCCGGCGGCCTCACCTACTCCGGCCACCCGCTGGCCTGTGCGGCCGCGGTGGCCACCATGACCGCCATGGCCGACGAGGAGGTGGTGGAGCACGCCGCGGCCATCGGTGACAAGGTGCTGGGTCCGGGCCTGGCCGACCTGGCCGACCGGCACCCGGTCGTCGGCGAGGCCAGGGGCCTGGGGGTGTTCTGGGCCCTCGACCTGGTGGCCGACCGGGCCACCAAGGAGCCGCTGGCCCCCTACGGCGGGTCCAGCCCGGCCATGGATGCCCTGGTGGCCGCCTGCAAGGAGGGCGGCCTGCTGCCGTTCACCAACTACCACCGCCTGCACGTGGTGCCGCCGTGCACCGTCTCCGAGGACGAGGCCCGGGAGGGCCTGGCCATCTTGGACCACGCCCTGTCGGTGGCCGACGGGTACTACACCGGTTAGGTCGACGTCGACGTCCCGGCCGGCCCGGTCGGGTTGGCCGACAACCCGGTGCACCCCCGCAGCCCGTCCCACCGGTCGACGGCGGTGGTGGCCGCCGACCCGGTCTGGATCTGCGGCAGGTCGTCGGTGATGAGGGCCGGTCGCCACGACGAGCTGTCCACGTGCCGGCCGGTGACCGTCACCACCAGCGCGCCGCTGTAGGTCTCCGGGGCGGTTGTGTCGTAGAACGCCAGGTTGCCCAGCCCGTAGTCCACGTACCCCTGCCCCAGGTACCCGGCCCCCTGCTGCACGTGGGCCCCCGATCCCACCACGACGTCGGCGCCGGCGTTCACCAGGGCCCGGGCCAGCGACTTCTGCGCCGCGCTCGGGCAGGTCTGCGCTGTGGTCCCCCAGTGGACCACCACCACCACGGTGTCGGCCGTCGGCCGCACCGCCTCGATCGCCGAGACCAGCCGGGCCGCGGCGGCCACCCCCGGCTGGGTGGCCGTGGCGGTCCAGGCCGTCTGCAGGTTGGGCGGGAAGATCTGGGTCCCGGCCAGCACCGCGATCCGTTGCCCGTCGACCGTGGTGCGGTAGGCGGCGTACGCCTGCGCGGCGGTGCTGCCGATGCCGATCACCGGGAAGTGGGCGGCGTCGGCCTCGCTCAGCGACATCTGCAGGCCGGGCTGGCCGCAGTCCTCGCCGTGGTCGGTGGCCATCGCCGCCACCGAGATGCCGCCGGCCTTCATCGCCGTCAGGGCACTGGCCGGGGAGTACCAGACGAACGGCTTCTGCTGCGGGTCCGGGCAGGTGCCGTCGGTGAGGGCCGAGTCGAACGTCGCCATCGCCAGGTCGGAGCCGGCCATCAGCTTGGCCACTGTCGGCCCCAGGGCCGTTGTGGCGTCGTGGGACAGCCGTGTCTTCAGGACCCCCTGGAAGTGGATGTCGCCGCCGAACGCCAGGGTGACCGCCTTGCCGTTGCCCCGCCAGCCGGCCTCGGCCGGGCTGCCGGTACGGCCGGCGTGGCCGCCTCCGGACTGGCCGCTGCCGGTGCTGCCGCCGTTGGTGCCGGTGCTGCCGCTGCCGGTCGTGGTGGTCGTGGTGGTCGACGGCGGCGTGGACCCGCTGTGGAAGATGACCGCCACCAACACGATGAGCAGGACGAGAGCGATCAGGCCCGTCACGACCTGCCGTCGCCGCCGACGGACACGGCGTGAGACCATCCGGGGAACGCTAATCCGGCGCCGCCCGCTCTGCCCGGGCCGACCGGCCGCCGGGAGCCGGGTCGTCGGAGTTTTTTCTCAGGCCACCGAACGTCGGCGAATTCAACCGGTGACCGCGACAAGCTCGTTGAATCGTTCCGCAGGAGTATCCCATCCAAGGGTCTTGCGAGGACGCTCGTTGAGCAGGGCGGCAATGGCGTCGAGGTCCGCCTGGGTGTGGACCGAGAGATCGG
>DASZUK010000013.1:0-4965 GCA_035547695.1 Acidimicrobiales bacterium | reverse complement strand
ACGTCCGCCTCCTCGTCGGCCATGTAGCAGACCGCCCCGAGGCAGATCTCGATGTCGGCCCGCGTTCGCCGGGCCTCTCTGAGGCCTTCGTCGACGTGTCGCAGCGCTCGCTCGATGAGCCTCGGCGCCACGCCGGCCATGATCAGCACGCCGTCGGCGATGCGGCCAGCCAGCCGCAGAGTGCGCGGGCCGGTGGCCGCCAGGAAGACCGGGGGCACTCGGGTGGTTGCACCGCTCAGGCGCATGGGGCGGCCGCCAAATGTCACCGACGCGCCGCGACTGAGGGTCCGCACGGTCGCAAAGGCCGTCTCGACATCGTGCAGATGACTCGGCTGCCATCCCAAGGTCTTGATGGAGCTCTCGCCCGTCCCGACGGCGAGGACGGCACGGCCTGGCGCGACCTCTTCGAGGGTCTGCAGGGCCGAGGCCGTCACCGATGGGTGACGGGTCTGGAAGTTGGTGACCCCGGTCGCGAGGCGGATGGAGGACGTGTGGAGTGCCGCTGCGCTGAGCGCCATCCAAGGGTCGCGAAAAAGGAACTGCGAGTCGGGCACCCATGCCGTGTGGAAACCCGCCTGTTCGGCGTGGACGATGCACCTGGCAACCTCGCCGAGGGGTCGAGACGGAGGGACCCGCACCCCAAATCCGATGGTCCGACCACCCACTCTTGGTGACATTGGGAAGAGGAATTCTAGGCAGTTCCGGGCGATGCAACCGTCACGCGCTGCGCAGCTGGCGGCGTCAACGCTGCCGCGACCAGCCACCGACCGGCCACTCCAAGACTCTGGTGCATATCGCATGGGCATGGACTACCTCGGGGTAGCTCACGACCCAACTCCTACAACGCCTGTCCCCCCAACCGGGTGGGCTCAAGCTCTCTCGGCGCGCTCGGAGGGATTCGAACCCCCAACCTTCTGATCCGTAGTCAGATGCTCTAGTCCGTTGAGCTACGAGCGCCGGCCGTGCGTCTGGGCCGGGCCACGCCCGACCTCCTGACGGCGACCCGCACGGACGACCGCACATCAGGACGGTCGAGTGTACCCGCTCGATCACCTACAGGCCCAGGTGGGTGCCGGTCCAGAGCTTGATGCCGCCGAGGATGCCGGCGGAGTTGTCGACGACGGTGGTGCGGTGCAGCAGGTCGCCGAGGTCGTCGCGGACGACTCGACGGGCGTTGCCGCCGCCGAGGTAGAGGTGGTCGAAGAACAGCATCTGGTCCAGTTGGGCGGCGGCCTTGCGGACCCGGCGGTTCCAGCGGTGGTCACCGACCTCCTTGCGGGTGCGCTCCCCCAGTTGTTCGTTGTAGGTCTCGTTCTTCCGGAACGGCTGGTGGGCGATCTCCAGGTGGGGCAGGAGCTGGCCGTCGAGGAAGACGGCGGTGCCGAAACCGGTGCCCAGGGTGATGACCAGCTCCAGCCCCTTGCCGGCCACCACCGCCAGCCCCTGCACGTCGGCGTCGTTGGCCACCTTGGTGGGCTTGCCGATGGCGTCGCCGAGGGCGCCGGCCAGGTCGAACCGTGTCCAGGCCTTTGCCAGCTTGGGGTCCACGGGCGACCCGGGGCCGGACTCGGTGACGAAGTGGGGGGCGCTGAGGACGTGGCCGCGGCGGACCATGCCGGGGAACCCGGCGGACACCCGATCGGCCTCCGGCAACGCCGACACCAGCTTGGCCAGGGCGGCCACCATCCCCCTGTCGCCGTTGGGAGGCAGCGGGTACGCGGTGGGCACCCGGACACGGTCGGCCACCATGGCCCCGGTGGCGTCCAGGACCGACGCCTTCAAGCCGGTGCCGCCGATGTCGATGGCCAGGGTGAACGGCCGCTGCGGATCGGTGGAGGCCCCGTCGGTCATCGGTGGTCCTTCCTGTCGGTCTGGTTCCATCGGTCGGAGTGCAAGGCCGCCGTCACGGCACCGCGCTCCCGCCAGCCATGCCGCTCCCAGCCCATCCCATGCTCTCGGCGGTGCAGGCCGGCCACAGGTTCTTGGCCGGCCACAGCTCACCACTCATGGTCCCGCACTGTAACCGCCGGACCCCGTCGGAGAGCCTCCGGTCAGGGCGCCGGGGAGCCTCCGGCCCGAGAGCGGGAAGCCTCCGAGCTGGAAGCAGCAAGCCCCCGGCCCGAGAGCCGGCGGCCTCCGGTCGGCCGAAGAGAGTGACCGCCCGGTAACGTTGGGAGCCATGGTCGACGAACCGTGGCTGGGCGACGCCTGCTCTCTGGTGGACGCCTACCGGGCCGGCACCATCAGCCCCACGGAGGCCCTGGAGGGGTCGCTGGCCGCCATCGACCGGTCGGGGCTGAACGCGGTGTGCCACGTCGACGAGGAGGCGGCCCGGGCCGCGGCGTCGTCGGCGGAGGTGTGGCTGCCGTTCGGCGGGGTGCCCATCGGCATCAAGGAGCTGGACCCGGTGGCCGGTTGGCCCCGGACCGACGGGTCGTTGGTGCTGAAGGACGAGATCGGGGACTACGACGGCACCTACATCACCCGGCTCCGGCAGGCCGGGGCGGTGGCGGTGGCGCAGACCACCGCCAGCGAGTTCGGCGGCATCAACCTGACGTACACCCGGCTGCACGGGGCCACCCGGAACCCGTGGCGGCCGGACCGGACCCCCGGCGGGTCCTCGGGCGGGTCGGCGGCCGCGGTGGCCGGCGGGCTGCTGCCCATCGCCACCGGTGGGGACGGCGGCGGGTCCATCCGGATCCCGGCCGGGTTCACCGGGCTGTTGGGACTGAAGGCCACGTTCGGCCGGATCCCGAAGGGCCCGCACACCGAGATCGAGCCGCTGACCACGGTGCTGGGCTGCCTGTGCCGGTCGGTCCGGGACGCCGCCCGGTGGTTCGACGTCTGCAACGGCGCCGACGAGTACGACCCGTTCAGCCTGCCCCGGGTGGCCGGCTGGGAGGACGGGCTGGGATCGCAGTCGCTGGCCGGCCTGCGGGTGGTGGTGTCGCCCGACCTGGGCGGGGCGTTGGTGGCCCCGGAGGTATGGGAACGGACCGAGGAGGCGGCGTCGGCCCTGATCGCCGACGCGGGGCTGGTCCGGGTGGACGTCCCGGTGGACCTCCCCCGGGGCGGGCTGGAGTGGGCGATGGCCGGCACCACCAGCCTGCTGGCCGGCCTCGGGGACCGGTACCCGGCCTGCGAGCAGGACCTGACCCCGGAGATCATGTTTAGCTGCAACGTCACCACCCACCACTTCGACGCGTCCACCGCGGTGGCCATCGAGCAGTACCGGCGGCGGTGTGTGGTGGCCATGGCCCGGCTGTTCGACCAGGTGGACTTCGTGATGACGGCCACCAACCCGGACGTGGCGTTCAGCGCCGAAGGACCGCTGCCGACGGTGGTGGACGGCGTCGACCTGGTGGCGGCCCACGGGTTCGAGGCGGCCGTCGGCAACAACGGGGCGCTGACCATCCCGGCCAACACCACCGGCAACCCTGCGGTGTCCATCCCGGCCGGCACCGTCGACGGCCTGCCGGTCGGCCTGCAGGTCATCGGCCGGCACCACGCCGAGCAACTGCTGCTGGACCTGGCCCTCACGGTGGAGCGGGAGCGGCCCTGGCCGCTGGTGGCGCCGGGCGCACCGCGGTAGCCCGGCCTTCCGGCCCGACCGCCGGCGAGGTCACCCCGCCGAGCCCCTGGCCCGGAGCACCGGGTCGTCCCACCACGGCCGCAGGGCCAGCCGGGCCGGGGGCAACGACCCGTAGACCAGCACGCCGGTGCCGGCGGGCAGCCGGCGGAGGGCGTCGGGGGGCAGCAGGCGGCGGTGCACCGGCGCGGTGGTGACCGAGCGGCCGCCGGCGGCATCCCGGGTCACCGACGGCACCAGCAGCTCCTCGTCCCCGACCAGGTGGCTGGCCCGGTCGAGGGTGACCGGATCGGCGGTGCCGGACAGGAACAGCTTGGCCCGGTGGTTGTTGACCACCGTGGACGCCCGGTCGGCGTAACGGGCGGTGACCTGGGCCAGGTCCTGCCAGATGGTGACCAACTGCACGCCGTGCCCGGCACAGGTGGCCGCCAGGCCGTCCAGGTCGGCCAGCGGCGCGATGTTGGCGGCCTCGTCCAGCACCAGCAGCAACGGCGGGTCCAGGGCCCGGCCCAGGAGGGCCGACCGGCTGAAGGCGGCGTCCAGCACCTGCTTGACCAGGGCGGTGAACAGCCCCCGCAACCGCCGCTGGTCGTGGGCGGGGGCGCAGAGGTACAGGGTGTGGGGACCCCGCAACAGCTCGTCCGGATCGACCGCCGGGCCCGGGGACGCCGGGGACGCCGGCTCGGCGAAGGGCTCCAGGACGGTCTCGACGGTGGTGTACACCGAGCTGCGCTGCCGGTCATCCCGCTGCCAGGTGGCCCGGGCGGCCTGCAAGGCCTCGGGGACGCCGGCGTCCTCCAGGAGGTCGACCACCTCGCCGACCTCCTGGGTGTCCACCCACCGGACCACGTCGGCCATGGTCCGCTGCGCGGTGGCGGCGGCGAAGAGGAGCGGCCCGAGCAGCTTGGCGGCGGTGGCGTACCAGAACTCGCCGTCCGGGGTGGTGGTGGCGCCGCGGGTGACCTCGGTCAGGTCGGCGGCCACCCGCCGGGCACCGGCCCAGGTGTGGGCGACGGCCAGCGGCGACCACGGGCTGTCCGGCAGCCCGGTGGTGTGGCCGGGATCGAAGCACCAGACCCGGCCGCAGCGACGGCGCCAGGCCAGGGTGTCCCGGGCCAGGTCGGTCTTGACGCTGGCCGCCACCACCGGACCGTCCCAGCCCAGGATGGCCGGGATGGCCAGCGCGGTGGTCTTGCCGCTCTGGGTCGGGCCGACCACCGCCACCGACTGGGCCCGCTCGGCGGCCAGCACCGCCCGGCCGGGCCGGCCGTTGGCACCGGCCATCCGGCCGAGGACGAGCCGGCCGGGCTCGCGACCGGCGACCACCAGCGGTCGCAGGTCGGACCGGACGGCCCAACGGGCGCCACGCCGCGGCC
>DASZUK010000012.1:0-12495 GCA_035547695.1 Acidimicrobiales bacterium | reverse complement strand
TGGGACACGGCGGTGGAGATCGCCGAGCAGCACGGCGTGCGTAACTCCCAGGCCAGCGTCCTGGCGCCCACCGGCACCATCGGCCTGCTGATGGACTGCGACACCACCGGCGTTGAGCCGGACCTGGGGTTGGTCAAGATGAAGAAGCTGGTTGGCGGGGGCACCATGTCCATCGTCAACCAGACCGTGCCGCGGGCGCTCGCCCAGCTGGGCTACGGGCCCGACCAGGTCGACGAGATCGTCGCCTACATCGACGAGCACAAGAGCATCCTCGGCGCCCCGCACCTGACCCAAGCCCACCTGCCGGTCTTTGCCTGCTCGATGGGCGACAACACCATCCACTACTCGGGCCACATCAGGATGATGGGCGCCGTCCAGCCCTTCATCAGCGGGGCCATCTCGAAGACGGTCAACACCCCCGAGGAGATCACCGTCGAAGAGATCGAGCAGCTGCACATCGACGCCTGGAAGCTGGGCCTCAAGGCGGTGGCCATCGACCGGGACAACTGCAAGGTGGCCCAGCCGCTGTCGACGGCCAAGAAGGGCGGCAAGGTCGAGCCGACCGTCGAGGGCGGCGACGACGCCCCCCCAGGGTCCGAAGCCGAGTCCCGCAACCGGGAGCTCGCCGCCCGGATCGCCGAGCTCGAGGAGGCCTTGGTCCACGAGCAGGAACGTCAGCGTGAGCCGGTGGTGGTGGGTGCGGTTCGGGAGCGCTTGCCCCGGCGCCGGCGGTCCAGCACCTTCGCCTTCCGCGTGGCCGACTGCGAGGGCTATGTGACCGTCGGCGAGTACGAGGACGGGCGCCCCGGTGAGGTGTTCATCAAGGTGTCGAAGCAGGGTTCGACCCTGGCCGGCATCATGGACGCCTTCTCCATCTCGATCAGCCTGGGCCTGCAGCACGGGGTGCCGCTGTCCACCTACGTCCGGAAGTACTCGAACATGAAGTTCGAGCCGGCCGGCATCACCGACGACGCGGACCTCCGCATCGCCAGCAGCCTGGTGGACTACATCTTCCGACGGTTGGCCCTGGACTACCTGACGGCCGAAGACCGGGCCGAGCTCGGCGTGCGGTCCACCTCCGAGCGGATCCAGCCTACCCTGCCCGGCGTCGAAGAGAGCGCCACCCCGTCGTCGGGGATCGTGGACGACGAGCTGCCCGGCTTGGCGGGGGGCCTGCCGGTGACGTCGTCGGCCCCGACCCCGACCGGATCGGCGGCCGGGCCCGGCCCCGCCACCCTGGCCGGGGCCGAGCAGCGGGACGCCCCGTTCTGCTATAGCTGCGGCAACGTCATGCAGCGGGCCGGGTCCTGCTACGTCTGCCCGAGCTGCGGCTCCACCAGCGGCTGCTCGTAGCCGTCGCCGGCGGTCAGCGGGGGACCACGGTCACCGCGCACCGCGGGCCCGAGGCACGGCTGAGCCGGGCGTCGGCGGTGACCAGGACGCAGTCCAGGGACTCGGCCAGCGCCACGTAGGCGGCGTCGTAGGCGGAGACGGTGTCGCGCAGCTCCCAGACCCGGTCGAGGAGGCCGACCAACGGGTAGCGCGTGACGGCCAGCCGCGGCCAGGTGCGCAGTGCCGCCCTCGCGGCGGCAACCGGAACCGTCCGGGCGGCAGCCAACCGACGGAGGCCGTTGACCACCTCGGCATCGATCAGGTGTGGGGCGTGCAGTTGGTCGTCGCCGGCCACCTGCCGGGCCGGGCCGTCGTTGAGGAGCGCGGACAGCGCGGCCGAGGCGTCCAGGACGATCACCGGCCGGCGCGGTCGGCGTCCAGGCCGGCAACGACGTCACCGGTGTCGACCCCCACGTCGGGGAGGGCGCCCAGCAGCGCGGCGTTGTCGGCACGCCGGGACACTTCGGCCAGCTCCCGTACCGCGGCCGCACTGACCGACATGCCTTCGCGGGCCGCCAGCCGCTCCAGCCGGTCGACCACCTCGTCGGGCACGTTCCTGAGGTACAGCGTCCGCATGTCGCAAGATGATAGCGGTCTGTTGCAAAGTGCGACATCCTCGGGTAGCCTGTCGGCCATGCGCCGATGGCTCGGTCTGCTGGCCGTGGTGGGCAGCATCCAACTGGCCCTGCTCGCCGGCTGGTCCGCCCAGGCCGCGCCCCGCTCGGCAACCCCCGCGCCGTCCGCCCCCGCCCCCGCGCCGGTCGCCCACGGGACCCCTGGCACCTGCCCGGCCGGTGCGCAGTGCAACCCGGCCACCCCCACCGGCGAGGTCGGCACCGGGATGCTCGTCGCCGTGACCGCCGTCCTGGGGGCCGGAGCCGTCGCCGTCGTCGCCTCCGGCCGCTTCCGCCGCCGCCAGCCGGCCTCCCGGCTGGCGGCCGGTTTCGCCGTCGTCGTGGCCAGGCCCCCGCAGGCCCTGTCGCTGGTTCCCTGATCCGGACCGGCTCCGCCGGCCCGCCGCGCCGAGCCCTTCCGGGCCGGTGCGAACCACGACGACAGTGCCCCGTCCCGGTGCCCGAGGTGGCGACCGGGCTCCACGAAAGACGAATCGACATGCCCACGTTCACCCTCCGTCCCTACCTCCGTCCCCACCTCCGTCCCCACCTCCGTCCCTCCCTCCGTCCCGGCCTCGGCGCTCCGGCCGTGGCCGCCGGGGTCCTGCTGGCCGTCCTCCCGGCCACCCTGTCCCTGGCCGCCGAGGTGCCCGGACCGCTCGGCCCCGAGAACGTCCCGTTGGAGGTCGGCAAGCCGTTGGCCCCGGCCTCCACGGCTGCCCAGGGCCAGACCGTCGACGGCATCCGGTGCGACAGCGCCGAGCAGGTGGCCTACCACGTGCACACCCGGCTGACCGTCTACGTCGACGGTGTCCTGCGGCCCATCCCGGCCGGCATCGGCATCGTCCGCCCGGTGGCCAAGCAGACGGCCCGGGGCCCGTTCGACGAGGCCACCGATTGCTACTACTGGGTCCACGTCCACGTGCAGGACGGCATCATCCACATCGAGTCGCCCACCAGGAGGACGTACACCCTGGGGCAGTTCTTCGACCTGTGGCACCAGCCGCTCAGCCGGGCCCAGGTGGCCTCGGCCAGGGGCCCGATGGTGGTGTTCGTCAACGGCCACCGGTACGGCGGCAACCCCCGGGCCATCACCCTCGGGTCCCACAAGGTGGTCCAGATCGACGTCGGCTCCCCGGTGGTCGCGCCCAAGACCGTGGACTGGTCCATCACCGGCCTGTGATCGGCGGGCGGTGCGCCGGACGCCCGGCCGGCCTCGTCCTGCACCGGGCCCAGGGGGGCACTACCCTGCACCTCATCGGCACCCCGCGAGCACAGGAGATGGAACGTGGCTGACCTCATCGCCATCGGTTACCCCGACACGACCACGGCCGAGCAGGCCATGAACGAGGTGGAGGTGCTGGCCCACGACCTGGTCATCCAGCCCGACGCGGTGGCCGCCATCGTCCGCACCCCCGACGGCAAGTTCCGGACCATCACCAACCAGCACCAGGTCGGGGTAGGGGCGACGTGGGGGATGTTCTGGGGGTTCCTGTTCGGCATCCTGTTCTTCGTCCCGTTCCTCGGCATGGCCTTCGGTGCCGGCCTCGGCGCCCTGATGGGCAAGCTCGGGAAGGGGACGGTGGACAAGCAGTTCCAGGAGCAGGTGCGTTCGGTCATGCAGCCGGGCACCTCGGCGCTGTTCATGATCGTGGAGCAGATGACCACCGACAAGGCCCTGGCCGGCCTGTCCAAGTTCGGCGGCACCGTCATCAAGACGTCGCTCAGCGACGAGGACCAGAAGGAGATCCAGGACGCCCTGCACGGCGAGGCCACCTCGGAGGCCGGGGCCACCAGTTGATCCACCGTCGGTGACCGGCCGGCCGGCGACTCCGGCGGCCGCCCGCCCGGTCCGGCCGGGCGCATGGCCTGACGGCACGACCTGACGGCACGACCTGACGGACAGGGGAGGGGGAGTCGATGGGCCAGGCAATCGGGGACAGCATCGCCCTGGCGGTCGGGGTGGCCATCAGCCCCGTCCCGATCATCGCGGTCATCCTGATGCTGCTGTCCAAGAAGGCCGGGGCCAACAGCCTGGCGTTCGCCGCCGGATGGGTGGTCGGCGTGGCCGGCGCGCTGGCCGTCGTCGTCGCCGTGTCCGGGGCCATCGGCACTAACACCGGCGGGGGCCCCTCCCACGGCACCTCCATCGTCAAGCTGGTGTTGGGGGCCGTCCTGCTGCTCATGGGCCTCCGCCGCTGGCGCAGCCGGCCGGGGCCGGGGGAGTCCGCGCCGTTGCCCAGGTGGCTGCAGGCCATCGAGGCGATCACCCCGGTCAAGAGCGCCGGCCTCGGGCTCCTGCTGTCGGCCGTCAACCCCAAGAACCTGCTGCTGATCGTCGGCGGCGGCCTGGCCATCGCCGGCGCCCCGACCTCCGCCGGCGGCATGGCCGTGGCCGCGGCCATCTTCTGGGTCCTGGCCATCTCCACCGTGGTGGTGCCGGTGGTCCTGTACCGGGCCATGGGGGCCCGGGCGGAGCGGATGCTGGACGGGCTCAATGCCTGGCTGCAGGCCAACAACGCCACCGTCATGGCGGTGCTGCTGGTCATCTTCGGGGTGGTGCTGGTCGGCAAGGGCCTCGGCGGGTTCTGACCGACGCCCGCCGGCGGGTGGCGGTCCGGGGCCCGGACCCGGCCGGCGACACAGCGGTTGGACCGGCCCGGCGGCGGGGTAGGACTCATCCGCTGCGAACGGAGACCGGCGGCGGGAGGGGAGCACGGGACATGGCCACGGATGCGGGGACGGTGGGGGCCGGCCGGGCGGCGCCGGGAGGCGACGGGGTCATCCGCAGCCTGGTCCCGGCCCGGCTGGACCGGCTGCACTGGTCCGGGTTCCACACCAAGCTGGTCGTCGCCCTGGGGGTGGCCTGGGTGCTGGACGGGCTGGAGATCACCATCGCCAGCAACGTCGAGCCGCTGATGAGCAAGCCGCAGGCCCTCAACCTGTCGTCCTCGGAGGTGGCCTTCGCCGTCGGGACGGTCTACCTGCTCGGCGAGGTGGCCGGGGCGCTCTTCTTCGGCTGGCTGTCCGACCGGCTGGGCCGGCGCAACCTGTTCATGGTCACCCTCGGGGTGTACCTGTTCGGCGGACTCATGTCCGGGCTGACCTGGGGGCACACGTCGTTCTGGGTGTACTGGGTGTGGGCCTCCCGGTTCATCGCCGGCATGGGTATCGGCGGGGAGTACGCGGCCATCAACTCCGCCATCGACGAGCTCATCCCGGCCAAGTACCGCGGGCGGGTGGACATCGCGGTCAACGGCACCTACTGGGGCGGCGCCTTCCTCGCCACCATCCTCACCCTGGCGGTGGTCGACAACCTGCCGGTCAGTTACTCCTGGCGCATCGGGTTCCTGTGCGGCCCGGCGCTCGGGGTGGTGATCCTGTTCGTCCGCAAGAACCTGCCCGAAAGCCCCCGGTGGCTGGTCATGCACGGCCGGCTGGACGAGGCGGAGGCGGCGGTCAAGGAGATCGAGGACGCCACCCGGGCCACCGGTGGCCGTCTCGACGACGTGGACCAGTCCAAGGCCATCGAGATCCGGGAAGCCACCGACATCGGGTTCGTCGCCCTGGCCCGCACCCTGTTCGCCCACTACCCCAAGCGGGCCATCCTCGGGGCCACCCTGATGATCACCCAGTCGTTCCTGTACAACGCCATCTTCTTCACCTACTCCCTGGTGCTGACCGAGGTCTACGGCGTCCCCAGCGGCGACGTGCCGTACTACTTCATGTTCTTCGCCCTCGGGAACCTCATCGGCCCGCTGGTCCTCGGCCACCTGTTCGACGTCGTCGGCCGCCGGGTGATGATCGCCGGCACCTACCTGCTGTCCGGCGTCCTCCTGTTGATCAGCGCCGTCCTCTTCAACGCCGGGGTGCTCGACGGGGTGTCCCAGACGGTGTGCTGGTGCGTCATCTTCTTCTTCGCCTCCTCCGGGGCCAGCGCCGCCTACCTGACGGTCAGCGAGATCTTCCCGGTCGAGGTACGCGCCAAGGCCATCGCGGTGTTCTTCGCCATCGCCCAGTCCTTCGGCGCCTTCGGCCCCTGGCTGTACGGCGAGCTCATCGGCAACGGCCAGGACCACTTCAAGCTGTTCATCGGCTACCTCATCGGCGCCGGGGTGATGATGGTCGGCGGGACCGTCGAGGCGTTCCTGGGGGTGAACGCCGAGCAGAAGTCCCTGGAGGACATCGCCCTCCCGCTGTCCGCCCTGAAGGCCGGGCCCTCCCCGCACCTCTCCAACGTCACCGGTGCCCCGCGGCCGCCGGCGGCCCGGACGGTGCCGTAGGGCCCGAGCCGTCGAGGCACGGTCTCGCGGCTACCGTCTCCACCGTGCGGTCTCGGAGCGTGGGGCGCCCGGGGATGGCCCACCGGCGATGGCTGGGCCTGGCGTCCGTCGCCGTCGTGGTGGCCACGCTGGCCGGGACGACCGCGGCCGCGGCCCCCACGCGCCGCGCGGCGGGCGCAGCGGCCGGCGCAGCGGCCGGGGTGGCTGCCGCAGAAGGACCAGATGGACCAGAGGGGTCGGTGGCCACATCCCCGCCGGACCCGTCCAGCGCGTACCCGGTGGTCGGGATGGCGGCCGATCCGGCGGCGGCCGGCGGCTACTGGGTGGTGGCCGCCAACGGCGGGGTGTTCGCCTTCTCGGCCCCGTTCTCCGGCTCCGCCGGCGGGCTGTCCCTCAACCGGCCCATCGTCGGCATCGCGGCCACCCCGGACGGCCGGGGGTACTGGCTGGTGGCCAGTGACGGCGGCATCTTCAGCTACGGCGACGCCGCCTTCTCCGGCTCCGCCGGCGGGCTGTCCCTCAACAAGCCCATCGTCGGCATGGCCGCCACCCCGGACGGTCGGGGGTACTGGCTGGTGGCCAGTGACGGCGGCATCTTCAGCTACGGCGACGCCGCCTTCGAAGGGTCGGCAGCCTACGGGTCCACCCCGCTGGCCCGGCCGATCGTCGGCATGGCCGCCACCCCGGACGGCGACGGGTACTGGCTGGTGGCCGCCGACGGCGGCATCTTCAGCTACGGCGACGCGGCCTTCGCCGGCTCCACCGGCGGCATGGTCCTCGGACGGGCCGTCGTCGGCATGGCGGCGTCCACGGCCGGCACCGGCAGCGGCTACTGGCTGGCCGGCGGCGACGGCGGGGTGTACGCCTTCGGCGACGCCGCCTTCGCCGGGTCGGTGCACGTGCTGGCGTTGGCCGGCTTGGTGGTGGCCCTCGACCCCGGCCACGACGGTGGCAACGGCGGGGCTCCGCAGGTGATCGACCGCCCCATCGACGGCGGCGGGTTCACCGAGCCCTGCGACACCGTCGGCGCCGCCACCGACGCCGGCTATCCGGAGCACGCCTTCAACTTCGACGTCGCCACCCGCGCCGCCACCCTGCTGGAGGCGGAAGGGGCCGACGTGGTGCTGACCCGGTCCACCGACACCGGAGTGGGGCCGTGCGTCGACGTCCGGGCGGCCATCGGCAACGACGCCCACGCCGCCGCCGCCGTCTCCATCCACGCCGACGGCGGCCCCCCGGGGGGCCGTGGGTTCACCGTGATCACCCCGGCCCCGGTGGTCAGCCCCATCTCGGACAACACCGCCATCGTGGCCCCCTCCGACGTCCTCGGCACCGACGTCCGCAACGCCTTCGCCGCCACCACCGGGGAGCCCACGTCCACCTACGACGGCACCGACGGCCTCATCGCCCGCGGCGACCTCGGCGGCCTCACCCTGTCGACGGTGCCCAAGGTGCTGATCGAGTGCGCCAACATGCGCAACGCCACCGACGCCGCTCTGGTGAGCACCGCCGGCTGGCGTCAGCAGGCCGCCCAGGGCATCGCCGACGGGGTCACCGGGTTCCTGGTCGCCGAGCAGCAGACCTGACCGGGACGGGCACCGGGACCGGCCGGCCCACCATCCTCGGCCGGCCCACCATCCTCGACCGGTCCGGCCAACCGTGCTTCACTGAGGGCCGCACGTAGCGGGACGCGACCCGGTGGAGGACCTCGATGATCGGTGCCCAGTACCCCCTGCTCGACATCTTCTGGACGATGTTGGAGCTGTTCCTGTTCATCGTGTGGATCTTCCTGATCGTCACCATCTTCATGGACATCTTCCGCAGCCACGACATGGGCGGGGTGGCCAAGTTCCTCTGGGTGCTGTTCATCATCGTCCTGCCGTTCCTGGGGGCGTTCGTGTACCTCATCGCCCGCGGCGGCGGCATGCACGAGCGGTCCGCCCGGCAGGCCAAGGCCCAGGAGCAGGCCTTCCAGAGCTACGTCCGGCAGGCCGCCGGTGGGTCCAGCGCCGCCGACGAGCTGGCGAAGCTGGCCGACCTGAAGGCCAAGGGGGCCATCTCCGACGAGGAGTTCGAGAAGGCCAAGGCCAAGATCCTGAGCTAGGCCCGGGCACCGCCGCCCGAGCTGACCGCATCGGGCCGCCGGCGGTCGGCACGCCGGCCTCCGGATCAGGTGGCCGTCGGGCCGACGATGGCGACGGCGCTCGGCAACCCGTGCACCGACACCGTCCATCCCGGCGCCTGCCGGTGCAGGTCCACGAACGTCACCGTGCTGCCCACCGCCCGGGCCACCCCGGTGTTGCCGACCACCGCCCACTGCCCGTCGCCGTCCACCGCCACCGGCACCGGGCCGGTGCCGACCCTGATGGCCGCCCCGGCCGCCCCGGTGGCCAGGTCGATGGTGGTCACCGTGTCGGTGGACAGGGTGGTGGACCCCCCGTTGGTCACCACCGCGGTGTTCCCGTCGGGGGTGATGGCGATGGACTGCGGGCCGCGGCCCACCGTGATCGGCGCCCCGGCCGTCCCAGTGGCCAGGTCCACCGGGGTCACCGTGCGGAGCACCGAGCTGCCGTCCTCCGGGTTGGTGACGTAGGCGGTCCGGCCGTCCGGGCTGATGGCGAACTGCCCGGCCGGGGCGCCGACCGGGATGGCCGCGCCCACTGTCCCGGTGGCCAGGTCCACCGGGGTCAGGGTGCCCCCGGACAGGCTGCTGACGTAGGCCGTCTCCCCGGAGATCTCGATGCCGGTCTGCGACGGCGACCCGGTGAGCACGGTCACCGGTTGCCCCACCGTCCCGGTGGCCAGGGCCACCGGGACCAGTTGGGTCGTGGACTGCTCCACGGTGGCCACGTAGGCGGTGGTGCCATCGGCGGTGACCGCCATGGCCAACGGCACCCCCGGGATCGTGACCGCCCGCCCGGCCGTGTGGGTGTCCAGCCGGATCGGCGTCAGGCTGCCGGGACCGCTCCGCGTGGTGCCGGAGGCCAGCACGTAGGCGGAGCCGCCGGCCGCCTCGATGGCCTCGGCGTACCGGGGGACCCGGATGGGAGGACCGACCGTGCCGGTCGCCATGTCCACCGGGTTCACCACGCTGGCCCCGGTGGACAGGTCGGTCATCGTCACCACCAGGGCCGTCTCGGCCGGAGCCACCGGGCCCGGTTGGGTCGACCGGCCGGTTGTCGGGGGTCCCGGGCGCGACGTCCAGACGGCCACGGTGGCCAGGGCGGCGGCGGCCACGATCAGCACGACGCCCACGACCAGTACCACCCGGCTCCGTCGCCGCCGGCGCTGGCGCCCCGGTGCGGGTACGGGCGGACCGGGCGGCGATGGGTGGGCCAGGGAGCCGGGAGCAGGCGGCCACAGTGGGGCCTGGGCCGGCCAGGTTGGGGCCTGGTATGGCCACGCGGCCGCTTGGCTCGGCCATGGTGGCGCTTGGCTCGGCCACGGCGGTTCGGCTCTGGCCGGTTCGGCCCTGGCCACGGTGAGATGGCGCGGCACCGCCCCCGGCAACGGGACTCCGGCCGGGCGGCCGGGGAGGGGGTCCGGCTGCCAGACCGGCGGGACCCGGGGGTCCACGGCGGGGTCGCCGGGGTGCCCGAACCGGGAGGCCGGGGGCTGGGCGCCGGACGGCGTGGTCATGGACGGAGCTTACGGAGCTTACGGAGCGTCGGTGGCCGGTTGCGGCCGGTCCCGCCGGGGGAGGCGGCCGTCCAGGGTGGCCAGGGCCTGGCGGGCGGCCAGTTGGTGGAAGGTGATGGTCCGTTCGGCGCGGCCCCGGCCGACGAAGCTGACCGCCCAGTAGGCCAGGGCGCCGACCCGGTTCTTGAACCCGGTGAGGAAGGTCAGGTGGACCACCAGCCAGAGCAGCCAGCCGACGAAGCCGCCGATGGACATGCCGCCGATGCGGGCGACGGCCCGGAAACGGGAGATGGTGGCCAGCATGCCGAGGTCCCGGTAGTGGAACGGGCGGTCGGCGTGGTCGCCGGCCAACCGCCGCTTGATGAGCCGGGCGGCGTGCACCGAGGACTGCATGGCCACCTCGGCCATGCCGGGAAGGTCGCCGAGGGCCATCAGGTCCCCGACGACGAACACCTCCGGATGCCCCGGCAGGGTGCAGTCCGGGTTCACCTTGACCCGGCCCATCCGGTCGAGGTCGGCGCCGCTGGCGTCGGCGAGCAGGCGACCGAGGGGGGAGGCGGCCATGCCGGCGGCCCAGATCTTGGTGCGGGCGACCACGGACGACGCGGAGCCGTCGGCCAGGCGGACCTGGACCGATCCGGCGTCCATCCCGGTGACCATGGCGCCGGTGTGCACCTCCACCCCCAGCCGGCCGAGGTCGCGGGCGGTGATCCGGGAGATCCGGTCACCGAACGGGGCCAGTACCCGGTCGCCGCCCTCGAACAGCAGCACCCGGGCGTCCCTTGGGTCGATGCGCCTGAAGTTGCGCTGCAGCGACCGGTGGGACAGCTCGGCGATCTGCCCGGCCATCTCCACCCCGGTGGGGCCGCCGCCGACGACCACGAACGTCAACCAGCCGCGGCGGGCCTCGGCGTCCGGCTCGGTCTCGGCCATCTCGAAGGCGCCGAAGATGCGGGCCCGCAGCTCCAGGGCGTCGTCGATCGACTTCATCCCCGGCGCCCACTCCGCGAACTCGGGGTGGCCGAAGTAGGACGTCTCCACCCCGGCGGACACGATCAGGCTGTCGTAGGGGGTCTCGATCACCCGCCCGCGTTGCCGGGCGGTGACCACCCGGCGTCGCAGGTCGATGTCGGTCACCGTGGCCAACTGGACGCTGGTGTTGCGGTGGTAGCGCAGCACGTCGCGGGTGGCCGGGGCGATGTTGCCCTCCGACAGGATGCCGGTGGCCACCTGGTAGAGCAGCGGCTGGAACAGGTGGTGGTTGGCCCGGTCGATGACGGTCACCTGCACCGGGGCCCGCCGCAGGGCCCGGGCGCCGAACAGGCCGCCGAACCCGGAGCCGATGATGACGACCCGGTGCATCTTCCGGTTCTACCCGACCACCACAGGGCTCATCCGAACTGGCGCAGGGCTTCGGTGACGTAGGCGGCGACCGGCAGCTTGGTCACCGCGTCGCGGGTCACCCACTCGGCGTGGTCGCTGGACCCGATGGCCTCGTCACGGAGCCGTCCCTCCCAGGCCCCGATCCGGTAGACCAGGCGGACGGTGTGCACCGTGGACCCGTTGGCCAACGGCCATATGTCGGAGAGCACCCCCAACAGCGACACCTGGTCGATGGCCAGCCCGGTCTCCTCCCGCAGCTCCCGGTGGAGCCCGGCCACCGGGTCCTCGCCGTGGTCCAGGCCACCGCCGGGCAGGAACCACTGGCCGGGGGCGTTGGAGTGGACCGACGCCCGGACGAGGAGGATCCGGCCGGCGTCCTCGCAGATGCCGTAGGCCCCGATGCGCTGGTACCGCCGCGGCGGCCGTTGGTCGACCATGCCCCACAGCATGGCCGAACCCGGCCGCGGTCTCTACACTCGACGGACCGGCCACCGTGCCGGCCTGGAGGGGGGAGCCGTGGACCTGGACGACATCGAGGCGATCAAGCGGCTGAAGTACGCCTACTTCCGGCTGCTGGACCTGAAGCAGTTCGACGAGCTGGGGCAGTTGCTGACCGAGGACTGCACCGCCTCCTACGACGACGGCAACCTCAGCTTCGACGGCCGGGACGCCATCGTGACGTTCCTGGCCGACGCGCTCGGCGCCGCCGGCCTGGTGACCCAGCACCACGGCCACCACCCCGAGATCACCGCCACCGGGCCGGACTCGGCCACCGGGGTCTGGTACCTGGTGGACCGGGTCATCGTCCCGGCCGCCGACCTGGAGATCGGCGGCACCGCCTTCTACGACGACCGGTACGTCCGCCGGGACGGCCGGTGGTTGATCGCCCACACCGGGTACCGGCGGGTGTTCGAGGAGCACCGCACGCACTCCACCCTGGCCGTCCGGTCGTTCCGGTCCCGGTTCGGCGACTGACGGGGCGAAGGCCGGCACTTCGCGTTCCGGTCACGGGCGGTCAAACTTGAGCAGATGTGCTCAAGTTGGACGGCGAATTCAACCGGTGACCGCGACAAGCTCGTTGAATCGTTCCGCAGGAGTATCCCATCCAAGGGTCTTGCGAGGACGCTCGTTGAGCAGGGCGGCAATGGCGTCGAGGTCCGCCTGGGTGTGGACCGAGAGATCGG
>DASZUK010000011.1:0-26026 GCA_035547695.1 Acidimicrobiales bacterium | reverse complement strand
CCGATCTCTCGGTCCACACCCAGGCGGACCTCGACGCCATTGCCGCCCTGCTCAACGAGCGTCCTCGCAAGACCCTTGGATGGGATACTCCTGCGGAACGATTCAACGAGCTTGTCGCGGTCACCGGTTGAATTCGCCGTCGAACTTGAGCACATGTGCTCAAACTCGGCCGCCCGTGACTCCAAAAAATTATTGGGGACGGCCGCCCCGGCGGCTCCCGAAAGGGGCCGGCGGCGATCAGTCCGCGCCGGATGTGGTCGGTTCCGGCCCGCCGGCCACCAGGGCGGCCATCCGCCGGGCCAGGTTGACGGCGTGGTCCCCGAACCGCTCGTAGAACCGGGCCACCATGGCCAGCTCGATGGCCACCGGCAGCGGCATGGTGCCGGCCACCAGCTCGGCGGTCAGGGTGACGTGCAGGTCGTCCAGCTCGTCGTCCAGGTCGTCGATGGACACCGCCGCCGCGGCCGACCGCTCCGCGAAGGCGTCCGCGGTGCTGCTCCAGATGGTGGCGGCCACTTCCCCCATCCGTTCCACCAGGCCCCGGCTGCGGGCCGACATCTCCGCCCCCAGTCCCCGGGCCGCCCGCCGGGCGATGTGCTCGGCCAGGTCCCCGTTGCGGTCCAGGTCCGGCAGCATCCGGAGCACGGCCACCAGCTCGCGGCGTTCCTCCACCGAGGTGTCCCCCAGCACCAGTTCCTGCTGGGCGCCCGCGGCGATCTGGCCGATCAGGGTGTCGACCACCTCGTCCCGCTGCACCAGCACCTTCGCCGCCTCCCGGTCCCCGGCCAGCAGGGCGTGGGTGGCCCCGGCGATCGCCTCGCCCACCAGCGCGAACACCTGGACGAACGTCCGGTCGATCTGGGCCAGCACCGGGGACACCTGCCGGGGCGGGTGGCCGCCCCCGGCCGCCGGCTCCCGTTCCCCGCCGCCAGCGCCGCCAGCGCCGCTGGCACCGTCGGGGCCGTCGCCGGCCGGCCGGCGCCGGGAACCCCCTACACGGAACACCATGGCCCAAACGTACCGGGTCGGCCCACCCCAGGGGCCATCCCCGGGCCTTGACATACCCCCTCGGTACTGTGGCCCGCATGGTCCCTCAGCACCCCGAACCCCTGCTCCGGCCGGCCGTGTCGGAGGGCCGGCGATGATCGCCGGCCTCCTGGTCGGCCTGCTCGTCGGCCTCGCCGTCGGAGCCGCCGTCGGGTGGCTGGCCGCCGCCCAGCGCCACGCCCGGGCCGCCGCCGAGGCCCGGGCGGCCGAGGCCCGGTTGGCCGACCTGCAGGTGACGGCGAACGGCCTGCAGGCCGACCTCGACGGTGCCCGCTCGGCTCTGGCCGCCGCCGAGGCCGACCGGGTCCGGCTGGCGGCCGAGGTGGAGCACGAGCGGCGGGCGGCGGCGGAGCGGGCGGCGGCCTGGGAGGAGGACCGGCAGCGGTTGATCGGGTCGTTCGCGGACCTCTCCGACAAGGCCCTGCAGCGCAACGCCGAGCAGTTCCTGGCCCTGGCCGACGGCCGGTTGAAGGAGGCCCAGGAGGCCGCCCGGGGCGACCTCACCCAGCGGCAGCAGGCCATCTCCCACCTCCTGCAGCCGCTGCAGGAGACCCTGTCCAAGTACGAGCAGGGGCTGCGGCAGCTAGAGCTGGAGCGCAAGGGGGCGTACGCCACCCTGACCGAGCAGGTCCGGCAGCTCGGGTCCTCGAACGACAAGCTCCGGCAGGAGACCGGCAACCTGGTCACCGCGCTGCGGGCGCCGCAGACCCGAGGGCGGTGGGGGGAGCTGCAGCTCCGGCGGGTGGTCGAGATGGCCGGGATGCTGCCGCACTGCGACTTCGAGGAGCAGGTCACCGTCAGCACCGCGGACGGCCGGCTGCGGCCCGACGTGGTGGTCCGGCTCCCCGGCGGCGCCCAGGTGGTGGTGGACGCCAAGGTGCCGCTGGAGGCCTTCCTGCAGTCGGTGGACGCGGCCGACGAGGACGGCCGCCGGACCCACCTGGCGGCCCACGCCCGGCAGGTCCGGACCCACGTGGACCAGTTGGCCAAGCGGGAGTACTGGCAGCAGTTCGACCCCAGCCCGGAGTTCGTCGTGGCGTTCGTCCCCGGCGACCCGTTGCTGGCCGCCGCCTTCGAGCACGACCCCACCCTCATCGAGCACGCCATGGCCAGCCGGGTGCTGCTGGCCACCCCGACGACGCTCATCGCCCTGCTGCAGACGGTGGCCTACGGATGGCAGCAGGACGCCCTGGCCACCAACGCCCGGGAGGTGCAGCAGTTGGGGGCCGAGCTGTACGACCGGCTGCGGGTCATGGCCAACCACCTGGCCAAGCTGCAGCGCGGCATCACCACCACCGTGGAGGCGTTCAACGACGCCGTCGGATCGCTGGAGTCCCGGGTGCTGGTCACCGCCCGCCGGTTCCCGGAGCTGGGGGTGGTCGGCCCGGGGGCGAAGGAGCTGGCCGAGATCGCCCCGGTGGTGGCCACCGCCCGGCAGCCCCAGGCCCCGGAGCTGGTGGTGCCAGGGGAGCAGTCGCCGGCGTTGCGGAGCCTGCCCAACGACGAGGTGCTCCGCCAGGCCGAACGGTGAGCCCGTCGGTCCGCCTGGCCCGGTACGGGGACCAGGCCCACCAGGCCCTGGCCGGGGCGGTGGCCGACGCCAAGCGGGACGACCCGCTGCAGGTGGTCACGGTGGTGGTGTCGAGGGGGACCGTCGGCCTGGCCGCCCGCCGCCGGCTGGCCGCCGTGCCGCCGGGCCTGTGCAACGTTCGGTTCCTCACCCTGGGGCGGCTGGCGGCCACCCTCGGTGATCGGCAGCCGGGACGGCACCGCCGGCCGGCCAGCCAGGCGCTGGTGCACGAAGCGGTCCGGCTGGCCCTGGCGGAGCGGACCACCGGGTTCCTGGCGGCCGCCCGGCACCAGCCGGCGACGGTGCGGGCGGTGGTGCGCACCTACGGCGAGCTGCGGGCAGCCACCCCGGCCGCGTTGGCCGCCCTGGCCCGGCAGAGTGCCCGGGCGGCCGAGGTGGTCGACCTGGTGGCCGCCGTCCGCGACCGGCTGGGGGACTGGATGGACGACGTCGACGCGGTGGCCCTGGCCACCGCCGAGGTCGCCCGGGACCCGGCAGCCGCCGCCCGGACCGCCGGACCGGTCGTCGTCCACCTGCCTCGGCGGCTGGGACCGGCCGACCGGCAGCTCCTTCTGGCCCTGGACCACTGCGTCCCGGTCACGGTCGTCGTGGGGACCACCGGTGACCCGGAGGCCGACCAGCTCGCCGACGACCTGCTGGCCGGCCTGGGCGTGCCCGCCGGTCCGAAGCCGGTGCCGCAGCCGGCGCCGGCGCCGGGGGAGACCACCGTCGTCGCCGCGCCGTCGGCGGACGCCGAGGTGCTGCTCGCGGTCCGCCGGCTGATGGGGGCCAACGCCGCCGGCACCCCGCTGGAACGGACGGCGATCGCCTACGGCGGGGCGTCGCCGTACCCGACGTTGGTCCGCGACGCCCTGGAGGCGGCCGGCATCCCGTTCAACGGGGTCGGCGTCCGTTCGCTGGCCTCCACCGTGGCCGGCCGCACCCTGCTCGGCCTGCTGGAGCTGGCCGACCACGACTGGCGCCGGGA
Source organism: Acidimicrobiales bacterium (assembly GCA_035547695.1). Lineage (GTDB taxonomy): Bacteria > Actinomycetota > Acidimicrobiia > Acidimicrobiales > RAAP-2 > DASZUK01. The sequence goes on along the minus strand of DASZUK010000011.1, from coordinate 22,421 downwards.
CCAGGTGGCGGCCTGGCTGAGCTCGGCGCCGCTGCGCCACCGCGGCCGGCCGGTGCCGGGGCCGGCCTGGGACGTGCTGTCCGTCGAGGCCGGGGTGGTGTCGGGCCTGGCGGAATGGCGCGAGCGGCCGATGGCCTACGCCGCCGCCCTCCGGGCCCGGTCGGCGGCGCAGTCCGACCCGTCGGCCGTCGCGGCGACGGAACGGGACGCCCGGCTCTGCGAGGAGCTGTCGGCGTTCGCCGGGGCCCTGGCCGGCCGCCTGGCCGACCAGCCGGACCGCTGGGAGGGCTGGGCCCGCTGGGGCCGGGCCCTGCTGGCCGCGCTACTGGGGGGGCCGGAGGCCCAGGAGGACTGGCCGGCCGGGAAGGAGGTGGCCGCGCTGGACGCGGTGCACGAGTGCCTCGACGGCCTGGCCGCGCTGGACGGCCTCGGCGGCGGCCGGCCGGCCCTGGCCGACTTCCGGGCGGCCCTGTCGGTGGGCCTGGACGTGCCGGCCCCGCAGACCTCCCGGTTCGGCCACGGCGTCCTGGTCGGCCGGGTCGCCGACATGGTCGGCCTGGACCTGGACCTGCTGTGCGTGGTCGGCATGGCCGACGGCGCCTTCCCCGAGCGGTCCGCCGACGACGTGCTGGTGCCGGACCGCGAGCGGGAGAGCAGCGGCGCCGACGTGCCCCGGCGGACCGCCGCCGCCGCCGAGGGCCGGCGGGACTACCTGGCCGCCCTGGCCTCGGCACGGACCACCGTCCTGTCGTTCGCCGCCGGCGACCAGCGGCAGGGCCGAGCCCTGCGGCCCTGCCGGCTGCTCCTGGACACCCTCGGCGCCGTCGCCGGCGCCGACCGCCGCCTCTACGCCGGGGACCTGGCCGCCCTGGCGCCGGGGCCCGGCTACGAGGCCGTCCCGTCCTACGCCGCCGCCGTGGCCGGCCGGCCCGGTTCGGCAGAGCCGGCTTCGCCGGCCGACTGGGACCTGCAGCAACTGGTCCGGACCGTCCAGGCCGGCCGCCGGGTCGACCGCCACTTCCTGAGCCGCACCGACCCCGTCCTGGCCGCCGGGCTCGAGCTCCGGCGCGAGCGCCGACGGCCGGTCTTCACCCGGTTCGACGGCCGGCTAGACGGTGCCACCGTGTCATCCCCTGCCGACCCGTCGGCCGCCGCGGCGTCGGCCACCGGGCTGGAGTCCTTCGCCACCTGCCCCCGGCGGTACCTGTTCGGCACCGTGCTGGGGATCACCGTCCGGGACCGGCCGGAGGCGGTGCTGCGGCTGGGCGGCCCGGAGCGGGGCATCCTGGTCCACGGCATCCTGGAACGGTTCGTCGCCGACCAGCTCGCCCGCCCGGCCGACCAGCGGGTCCGCCCCACCGAGCCGTGGGGCCCGGACGCCTACGAGCGGATGGACCGCATCGCCGGAGAGGCCTTCGCCGCGGTGGAGCGCCAGGGGCTGGCCGGCCGGCTGCCGCTGTGGGAGATGGACCGGTCCGCCGTGCTGGCCGACCTCCGGCAGTTCCTGCGCGACGACGACCGCTACCGGCAGGCCACCGGCGCCATCCCCGAAGCGGTGGAGCAGCGGTTCGGCCGGGACGACGCCACCACCCTGCCGGTGGCCCTCGGTGACGGCCGGGTGGTGCGGTTCCGGGGCACCGTCGACCGGATCGACCGGACCGCCGACGGCGGGCTGTCCGTGCTGGACTACAAGACCGGCGGGCGGCGGGCCGCCGAGGGCCTCGACGACGACCCGGTGGTCCGGGGCACCAGGCTGCAGCTCGCGCTGTACGCCCTGGCCGCCGCCCGGCGCTACCGGCCGGTCGGGCCGGTGGCCACCGGCTACTGGTTCGTCGCCGACCGCCGCGGCCAGGACCGGCCGGCGCAGGAGGGCTTCACCATGACCCCGGCCACCGAGCACCGGCTGCGGCAGGTGCTGCGGACCCTGGTGGGCGCCATCGAGGCCGGCCGGTTCCCGGCCAACCCCGGCGACGCCGGCGACGGCCGCAGCCCGGGCGGCGCCAACTGCCGCACCTGCCCGTTCGACCGGGTGTGCCCCGCCGACCGGTGGCGGGCCTGGACGGCCAAGCGCGGCGATCCGTGGGCCGCCGACTACGTCGCCCTGGCCGAGGCCGGATGAGCACCGACCAGGCCGCCCGGGACGCCGTCGCCGCCGACCTGACGTCGACCCTGTTCGTGGAGGCCGGCGCCGGCAGCGGCAAGACCACCCAACTGGTCGCCCGCATCCTGGAGCTGCTGCTGTCCCGGCGGGCCACCGTGGACCAACTGGCCGCCATCACCTTCACCGAGGCCGCCGCCGCCGAGCTCCGCGACCGGGTGGCCGACCGGCTGGAGCAGGCCGCGGCCGCCGACCCCGACCGCAGCCGGCGGGCCGCCGCGGCCGAGGCCCTGGCCGGCCTCGACGGCGCCGCCCTCACCACCCTGCACGGCTTCGCCCGCCGGATCCTGGCCGAGCACCCCTTGGCGGCCGACCTGCCGCCGGCCTTCGAGGTGCTCGACGAGGTCCGTTCGGTGGTGGCCTTCAACGACCGCTGGCCCGGGACCCTGGACGCCCTCCTGGCCGACCCGGCCACCGCCACCGCCGTGCAGTGGCTGCTGGCCTGCGGTGCCCGGCTGGACGACCTCCGGTCGCTGGCCCGCGCCCTGGACGCCAACTGGGACCGGGTGCCCCGCCAGCCCCTCGATCCGGCCGGGGCCCTCGGTCCGGCCAGGCCAGCGCTGCCGCCGATCGACCCGGAGGAGGTGTCCGGCCCCCTCCGCCGCGCCGTGGCCCTGGCCCCGGCCTGTGCCGACCCCGGCGACCGGCTGGTGCAGCACCTGGCCCGGCTGGCCCCGCTGGTGGAACGCCTGGACCACTGCGCCGACGGGACGGAGGTGCTGGCGGTGCTGGCCGCCACCAGCACCAAGCTGACCGCCGGCAACCGGGGGCAGCTTGCGGCCTGGGACGGCCGCAAGGCCGACGTGCAGGCGCTGCTGGCCGACGCCCAGTCGGCCCGGGACCGGTTGGTCGCCGGAGCGGCCGCCGCCGCGCTCCGCCGGGTCGGTGACGCCCTCGGCCGGGCCACCCTGGCCGCCGCCGCCGGCCGCCGCCGGGAGGGCCGGCTCGACTTCCACGACCTGCTGGTCCTGGCCCGCGACCTGGTCGCCGGCGACCACGGGGTGTGCGCCGCCCTGCACGACCGGTACCGGTACCTGCTCATCGACGAGTTCCAGGACACCGACCCCATCCAGGCCGACCTGGCCGTCCGCATCGCCGCCGGCGGCCCCGGCCCGGCCGTCCCGGGCCGGCTGTTCTTCGTCGGGGACCCCCGGCAGTCCATCTACCGGTTCCGGCGCGCCGACGTCCAGTTGTTCCTGGACGCCAAGGCCCGCCTGGCCGACCGGGCGTTGGCCCTGACCACCAACTTCCGCTCCGTCCCCCCCGTCGTCGGTTGGGTCGACCACGTCTTCGGCCGCCTGATCGGTGACGGCGACCCCGGCCTGCAGCCGCCCCACCTCCCCTCCCGGCCCGCCCGGCCGCCCCACCCCGACGGCAGCCCCGGGGTGTCCGTGCTGGGGCTCGCCGGCCCGCCGGCCGACCGCGCCGACGACGCCCGGGCCCGGGAGGCCGCCGACGTCGTGGCCGCCGTCCTGGCCGTCTGCCACCAGGGATGGCCGGTCGGTGACCGCGGCCGCCCGGCCACCCTGGCCGACGTCACCGTGCTGGTCCCCACCCGCCGGCCGGTCCCGGCCCTGCAGGAGGCGTTCGACGCCGCCGGCGTGCCCTACCGGCTGGAGTCCAGCTCCCTGGTCTACGCCGCCCCCGAGGTCCAGGACCTGCTGGCCGTCCTGCACGCCGTCGACGATCCCACCGACGAGCTCGCCGTGCTCGCCGCCCTGCGCTCCCCGGGCTTCGGTTGCGGCGACGACGACCTGGTCCGGTTCCGCCAGGCCGGCGGCCGCTGGGACTTCCGGCTGGACCCGCCCCCCGGCCTGGCCGCGGCCGACCCGGTGGCCGCCGGCCTGCGCGCCCTGCGGGACCTGCACCGCCAGCGGTGGTGGGTCGACGTCAGCACCCTGGTCGGCCGGGTGGTGGACGACCGCCGGCTGCTGCCCCTGGCCCTCGACGGGCCCCGGTGGCGCGAGGCCTGGCGCCGGCTCCGGTTCGTCGTCGACCAGGCCCGCCAGTTCACCGAGTCCTCCCCCGGGGACCTCCGCCGGTTCCTGGCCTGGGTCGACCTGCAGGCCGCCGACGACGCCAGGGTCACCGAGGTGGTGCTCCCCGAGTCCGACGTCGACGCCGTCCGGATCATGACCGTCCACGCCGCCAAGGGCCTGGAGTTCCCGGTGGTGGTCCTGGCCGGCCTCGGCGCCGCGCCGCGCCGCGCCGCCCCCGGGGTGCTGTTCGGCCCGGCCGGTCCCGAGCTCGGCCTGCGGAAGGGGCTGGCCACCGACGGCTACCAGGTACTGGCCGACCAGGAGGAACGCCTGGACGCCCACGAACAGGTCCGGCTGCTGTACGTCGCCGCCACCCGGGCCCGTGACCACCTGGTCGTCAGCGTCCACCGCACCGACCGCGCCGGCGGCAGCCTGGCCGCCCGGTTGGTGGACGCCGCCCAGGGCAGTGCCTGGCGGCCGCTGTCCCCGCTGCCGCCTCCCGACCCGGAGGGGCCGGCCGACCCGGAGGGGCTGGCCGGACCGGCCGGAGCGGCGGGACCGGCGGGGCTGGCCGGAGCGGCGGGACCGGCGGAACTGGTGGGACCGGGCGGACCGCCGGGAGCGGGTGGACCGCCGGGGGCGGGTGGACCGCCGGGAGCGGCCGACATCCTGCCGTTCGGCGACCCCGCCCCCTCCGAGGCCGACCGGCGGCAGTGGGTGGCCGCCCGGGCCGCCCGGTTGGCGGCCGCCGCCCGGCCCCGGACCGTGGCCGCGACCGGCGTCGCCAAGCTGGCCCGGCCCGCCGACGGGCCCGAGCCGGACGGCATCGCCAGGGCAGGCGGCACGGCTGGGGCAGGCGGCCCAGCCGAGGACGTCGGCGCGCCCGGGGCCGACGGCACGGCCGGGGACGACGGCACGGCCGGTGGTCCGGTCCGGTCGGCCTGGAGCCGGGGCCGGGCCGGCACCGCGGTCGGACGCGCCGTCCACGGCACCCTGCAGGTGGTGGACCTGGCCACCGGGGCCGGGTTGGACGACCTGGCCCGGTCCCAGGCCGCGGCCGAGGGCATCCCGGCCCGGGCCGCCGAGGTGGCCCGCCTGGCCCGGGCCGCCCTCGGCGCCGAGGTGGTCCGCCGGGCGGTGGCCACCGGGCGGTACTGGCGGGAGCTGTACGTCGGCGCGCCGGTGGGCGACCGCGTCCTGGAGGGCTTCGTGGACCTCCTGGTCGACGGCCCCGACGGCCTGGAGGTGGTCGACTACAAGACGGACCAGAAGGACGACGACCCGGCCGACGGCTACCGGTTGCAGGGGGCGGCGTACGCGGTGGCGGTCGAAGCCGTGCTGGGCCGCCCGGTCCAACGGTGCACCTTCCTGCGGCTGCGGCCCGACGGCGCCTCGGCCCACCGGGTCGAGGACCTGCACGTCGCCAAGGCCGAGGTGCGCCGGCTGCTGGCCGGTGCCTGAGCACCCATTCCCGTAAGGGAATCCTTAGACTTGCTCAGCCCTTTTTGAAGTTAATCCCAGGTAAATCTCAGGTCCGTCTACCATTGTTCATGTTGCGAACGTGTTGCCGTTCTGCCGGCGGGCTGGCGGGGCGGCAGGTCACCGCGGCGATCGAAGGGAGACCACGTGAGAATCCTCGTCCTCGGCGGTGACGGCTACCTGGGGTGGCCGACGGCCCTGCACCTCTCCCGCCGGGGGCACCACGTCGGCGTCGTCGACAACTTCGCCCGCCGGCACTACGACCACGAGATGGGCGTGGACAGCCTGGTGCCCATCTCCAACCTCCAGCACCGGGTCCGGGTGTGGGAGGAGGTGTCCGGCCTCCGCCTCGACACCTACGTCGGGGACCTCACCGACGCCGCCTTCACCAAGCGGGTCGTCACCGAATTCGTCCCCGACGCCGTGGTGCACTTCGCCGAGCAGCGGTCGGCGCCGTACTCCATGATCGACCAGAACCACGCGGTGTACACCCAGGTCAACAACGTCGCCGGCACCCTCAACCTGCTCTACGCCATCGCGGACGCCAACCCGTCCATCCACCTGGTCAAGCTGGGCACCATGGGGGAGTACGGCACCCCCAACATCGACATCGAAGAGGGCTTCATCGAGATCACCCACCGGGGCCGCACCGACGTCCTGCCGTACCCGAAGCAGCCGGGGTCCTTCTACCACCTGTCCAAGGTGCACGACAGCCACAACATCATGTTCGCCTGCCGCATCTGGGGCCTCCGGTCCACCGACCTCAACCAGGGCATCGTCTACGGCCAGGAGACCCCCGAGACCGTCCTGCACCCCGACCTCGCCACCCGGTTCGACTACGACGGCGTCTTCGGCACCGTCCTCAACCGGTTCTGCGTCCAGGCCGTCGTCGGCCACCCGCTGACCGTCTACGGCAGCGGCGGCCAGACCAGGGGGATGCTGGACATCCGCGACACCCTGGCCTGCGTGGAACTGGCCTGCCTCAACCCCCCGGAGGAGGGCGAGTTCCGGGTGTTCAACCAGTTCACCGAGTCGTTCTCGGTGGGCCAACTGGCCGACATGGTGGTGGACGCCTACCCCGGCCGTGCCCGCATCGACCACCTCGACGACCCCCGGGTCGAGCACCAGGAGCACTACTACCGGGCCGCCCACACCAAATTGTTGGACCTCGGCCTGGTGCCCCACCTGCTCGACCGGGGCACCATCTCCTCCCTGCTGGCCGTCGTCGACCGCCACCGAGACCGGGTCGACCCCGCCGCCATCCGCCCGACCGTGCAGTGGCGGAGCACCGCCAGCACCCTGCCCACCGTCGGCCGGCCCTCCGGCGACGGCCGGCCCCGAGCCACCGAGCCCACCGAGGCCTGAGGCTCGGCGCGTCCGGCCGGCCGCAGCCTCCACCCGTGGCCCGGCCGCCCCGTCGTCGGCCGCCCCGCCGTCGGCGGTGCCGCCCCGGCGGTAGCGTCTGGCGCCGATGCCGTCCCTCGACCGCCGCCGCCGCCGGCGACCGGTCACGGCCGTCCTGGTGGTGGTCGTGGCGGTCGCCGTGGTCCTCGGCCTGCTGATCGGCGGCGCCCTCCGGGTCGGCCGGGCCTCCGGGCCCTACTGGGCCGACGTCAACCGGTCCTACGCCACCCAGGGCATCGGGCTGGTGCGGCAGTCCAACCTGACCGGCGCCCAGCTCCGCCGCCTCATGGCCGACATGCCCCACCTCGGGCGGCCGGCGCTGCAGGAGCAACTGGACCGCCTGGTGGCCGACAGCAGCCAGGCGGCCACCACCGCGGCCTCCCTGTCCCCGCCGACACCGACCGACGGCATGGGGCCGCAGTTCGCCGCCGTCCTGGCCGACCGGGCCAAGGCGGTCGCCCAGGTCCGCGCCGCGGTCGACGGCCTGCTCGGCATGGCCCCCCTCCCGGTGGTCGGGGCGTCCACCACCACGACGACCGCACCGCAGGCCCTGCTGCCGGCCGGCCGGGCCACCGCCGACATCGCCGGCGCCGGCGCCCTCCTGCGGTCCGCCGACGAGGGGTACTCGGCGGTCCGCCACCAGTTCCGGTCCGCCCCCGGCCGCGCCGTCCTGCCGCCCTCGACCTGGGTCACCGACCCCGCCACCTGGACAGCGGCCTCCGCCCAGGCACTGGTGGACCAGTTGGACAGCGCCACCTCCCTGGCCCCCCGCCACCGGGTGGTCCTGCTGCCCAACGGCATCCGGCTGACACCGCCGGCCCTGCCCCCGGCGACGCCGCCGCCGGCCGGCACCGGCACCGTCCCCCCCTCGCACCACCTCTCGGTGACCGTGGTGGTGGCCAACCGGGGCAACGTGGACGAGCCCCGCGTCACCGTGTCGGTCCAGGTCCAGGGCGGCCCCACCCGCTCCCGGACGGTCGCCCTGGCCGCCGGCCGGTCCGAGGCCGTCCGGCTGCCCCCCATCCGGGTGGTCCCCGGCCACAGCTACCCGCTGACCGTCTCGGTGACCCCCCCGGCCGGCCAGGTCGCCACCACACAGACCTCACGGGCGTTCACCATCCACGTCGCCCCGGTCGGGTCGGCCACCACGACCACCTCCTGAACTCCCCAGCGGGCGGTCCCCGCGCCGCCCGGAACGGGGTCCGGCCGGCCGCTCGACCGTGTCGCCGGATGCGCCGTAGGATCACCCGTGGGGGCGCGAAAAAAGACGACTTCGGTACAGGAAGGCTCCAGCCCGTGGCGGAAAGCATCACCATCACCGACAACCGGACCGGCGAGTCCGTAGAGATCCCCATCACCAACGGTGGGGTGGCCGCGGCGGACTGGAGCAAGTTCCTCCCCGGCGTCTGGTTCTACGACCCCGGCTTCATGTCGACCGCCGCCTGCGAGAGCGCCATCACCTACCTGGACGGCGAGGCCGGCATCCTCCGGTACCGGGGGTACCCCATCGAGCAACTGGCCGAGCAGTCCTCCTACCTGGAGGTGGCCTACCTGCTCCTCCACGGCGACCTCCCCACCCCCGGCCAGTTCGAGGCCTGGCGGCACGAGATCACCATGCACACCTTCATCCACGAGAACGTCCGCAAGCGGTTCCTGGAGGGGTTCCACTACGACGCCCACCCCATGGGCATGCTGGTGTCCGCCGTCGCCGCCCTGTCCACCTTCTACCTGGACGCCAAGGAGATCTTCGACCCGGCGTCCCGGAACAAGCAGATCATCCGGCTCATCGCCAAGATGCCCACCCTGGCCGCCGCCGCCCACCGGTTCAGCGTCGGCATGCCGTTCGTCTACCCCGACAACTCCCTCGACTTCCCGTCCAACTTCCTGTCCATGATGTGGAAGGTGGCCGAGCCCCGGTTCGAGGCCGACCCCGTCCTGTCCCGGGCCCTCGACGTCCTGTTCATCCTCCACGCCGACCACGAGCAGAACTGCTCCACCACCGCCATGCGGGTCGTCGGGTCCTCCCACGCCGATCCCTACTCGGCCACCGCGGCCGCCGCGGCCGCCCTCTACGGCCCCCGCCACGGCGGCGCCAACGAGGCCGTCATCAAGATGCTCACCGAGATCGGGTCCATCGACAACGTCCCCGACTTCATCGCCGGCGTCAAGGCCGGCAACGGCCGCCTCCAGGGCTTCGGCCACCGGGTCTACAAGAGCTACGACCCCCGGGCCAAGATCATCAAGCGCACCGCCGACCAGGTGTTCGAGGTCACCGGCAAGAACCCCCTCCTCGACATCGCCCTCAAGCTGGAGGAGATCGCCCTCTCCGACGAGTACTTCACCTCCCGCCGGCTGTACCCCAACGTCGACTTCTACTCCGGCCTCATCTACCAGGCCATGGGCTTCCCGTTGGAGATGTTCCCGGTCCTGTTCGCCATCCCCCGCACCGCCGGCTGGCTGGCCCACTGGCAGGAGATGCTCGACCAGGACTCCAAGATCGCCCGGCCCCGCCAGCTCTACGTCGGCTCCGACCCCCGCGACTACGTCCCCATCGACGCCCGCCCCTGACCGGCCGACACAGCCGGGCGTGGGACTGGGGCCCCTGGCGGGCTCAGCCGATGAGCCGGGCCAGCCCCTCCTGGACCATCGACACCACCAGCCGGCCGGACCGGTCGAACAGGAACCCGCGGGCCAACCCGCGGGCCCCGGCAGCCACCGGTGAGTCGGTGTCGTAGAGCAGCCAGTCGTCGGCCCGGAACGGGCGGTGGAACCACATGCAGTGGTCCAGGCTGGCCCCCATGAAATTGGCGTCGTCCCACCGGACCGGATGGGCCTGCAGGATGGTGTCGAACAGGGTCATGTCCGAGGCGTAGGTGGCCACGCAGGCATGTAGCAACGGGTCGTCCGGCAAGTCGCCGTCGGCCCTGATCCACAGCCGTTGGAACGGCTCGGCGGCCGACTCCTGCTTCCACGGCAGGTCCCCGATGTGGCGCTGGTCGATGGGGTGGGGCCGGGAGAACCATTCGGCCAGCTCCTCCCGCCAGGGGGCCAGCCGCTCGGGCAGGGACGCCAGGCTTTCGGGCGGCGGCGCGTCGGGCATCGGGAACTGGTGGTCCATCCCCACCTCGTCGTCGTGGAACGACGCCGCCATGTTGAAGATGGCCCGGCCGTGCTGGATGGCGACGACCCGCCGGGTGGTGAAGGACTTGCCGTCGCGGATGCGGTCCACCTCGTACAGGATCGGGATGGTCGGGTCGCCGGGCCGCAGGAAGTAGGAGTGCAGCGAGTGCACCCGGCCGTGCTCCACGGTGCGGCCGGCGGCCATCAGGGCCTGGCTGGCCACCTGCCCGCCGAAGACCCGCTGCCGCTCCTCCTGGGGCTGGACGCCGCGGAAGATGTTGACCTCGATCGGCTCCAGGTCCAGCAGCCGGACCAGGAAATCCAGGGATTCGCTCACCGGGCCATGTTGGCAGGCCGGAACCGGCCGGGGCGAGCCAGTACGGTTCGTGCATGGTTGACGCACCGTCAGGTTCCCGGTTCCCCGAGGGCTTCCTCTGGGGCACCGCCACCGCCGCGCACCAGGTCGAGGGGGGCAACGTCAACAACGACTGGTGGGACTGGGAGCACCAGCCCGGGTCCGGCTGCGCCGCGCCCAGCGGCGACGCCTGCGACTCGTTCCACCGGTGGCGCGACGACGTGGGCCTGGTCGCCGACCTCGGCCTGGGGGCCTACCGGTTCTCGTTGGAGTGGAGCCGCATCGAGCCCGCCGAGGGGGAGTGGTCGGCGGCCGCCGTCGACCACTACCGGAGGATCTGCGCGGCCTGCCTGGACCGCGGCATCCAGCCGGTGGTGACCTTCCACCACTTCACCACCCCTCGCTGGCTGGCCGCCCGGGGTGGCTGGGAGGCCCCCGACGCCCCCGACCGGTTCGCCCGCTACGTCCAACGGGCCGTGGCCGGGATCGGCGACCTGGTCGGTTGGGCCTGCACCATCAACGAGCCCAACATCGTCGGCCTCATGGGCTACCTCTTCGGGGTGTTCCCGCCCGGGGTGCAGAACGACCTCGGCCGCCAACTGGCGGTCAACGACGCCATGGTCCGGGCCCACCGCCTCGCCGTCGACGTCCTGCGGTCCGGGCCGGGGTCGTTCCCCGTCGGCCTGACCCTGTCCATGGCCGAGCTGGCGGCCGACGACGGCGGGGAGGACGCCCGGGCCGAGGCCCAGGAGATCCTGGAGGACCGCTTCCTGCGGGCCACCGCCGGCGACGACTTCGTCGGGGTGCAGTGCTACACCCGGTTCCGCTTCGGCAAGGGCGGCCGGCTGCTGCCGCCGGCCGACGGGGTGCCGGTGACCCAGATGGGCTACGAGTACCGGCCGCAGGCCACCGAGCACACCGTCCGCCGCGCCGCCCAGCTCACCGGGTTGCCGGTGCTCGTCACCGAGAACGGCATCGCCACCGCCGACGACGCCGAACGGGTGGCGTTCTACGTCGAGGCCCTGCGGGGGGTGCGGCGGTGCCTGGACGACGGGGTCGACGTCCGGGGCTACTTCGCCTGGAGCCTCCTCGACAACTTCGAGTGGTCCTTCGGCTACGGCCCCCATTTCGGGCTGGTCGCCGTGGACCCGGTCACCTTCGAGCGGCGCCCCAAGCCCAGCGCCTTCTGGTTCGGCCGGGTCGCCGCCGGGAACGCCCTGATCGCGCCGTGATCGCGCCTGATCCCGCTCGCAAGCCTCCCGTAAGGTCCGGCAGGTACAGTTGCAGGGATATGGCGGAACTGTTTCAGCGTCTCTGGGCGTGGTTGCACACCCACGAGGGGAAGAAGATCTTCCGCTACCTGACGGTGTCGGTGATCACCACCGGCGTGTCCGTCGGCGTCCTCGGCCTGGTCTACGGGGTGTTCGGCTGGTGGTCCGAGGTGCCCAGCACCATCTTCGCCAACGCCGTCGCCACCTTCCCGTCCTACTGGCTGAACCGCAATTGGGCCTGGGGGAAGTCCGGCCGCTCCCACCTGACCAGGGAGGTCATCCCGTTCTGGGTGGTCGCCGCCGCCGGGATCGCCTTCTCCATGATCGGCGCCTCGGTCGTCGGCCATTTCGGCCAGACCCACCACCTGCCGCACGCCGTCCAGACCGTCCTCGTCATGGCGGCCAACGTCGTGTCCTTCGGCATCTTCTGGATCCTCAAGCTGCTGCTGTTCAACCGCCTGTTCCACGTCCCGGCCCTCATGGAAGAGATCGACGAGCACCTCGACATGGAGGAGCACCCCACCGCTCCGCTGGCCGCCGAGGCCAACCCCGAGGGTGCCGGCGTTCGATGAGGCCGCCGGGGACCGGTCCCCGGGGCCACCTCGCCCGACAGGCCGACGGTCCTCGAGATCCGCCGGATCGCCGGGAGGGCCGACGAGGCCGGGAGGGTCGGGGGCTCAGTCCCGGAAGTTGTTGAACTGCAGCGGGATCCCGAAGTCCTCTTCCTTGCAGGCCGCGATGACCGCCTGCAGGTCGTCCCGCTTCTTGCCGGTCACCCGGAGCTGGTCCCCCTGGGTCTGCGAGCTCACGCCCTTCAGGCCGAGGTCCTTGATGAACTTGTTGAGCCGCTTCGCATGGTCCTGCGAGATGCCGGCCCTGATGGCGATCCGTTGGCGGGCCGCCCCCTTGGACGCCTCCTCGATCCTGCCCGGGTCGAACGCCTTCAGCGACACCTGCCGCTTGACCAGCTTCTCGTCCAGCACCTGGTGCAACGCCCGCAGCCGGTCCTCGGTCGACGAGTGCAGCACCAGGTCGTTGTCGCCGAAGTCGACGGACGAGTCGGTGTTCTTGAAGTCGAACCGGGTCGACGCCTCCCGGTTGGCCTGGTCCACGGCGTTGCGGACCTCCTGCATGTCGACCTCGGACACGATGTCGAAGCTGGGCATGGCCCCACCCTACCGACCGGGGGCCGGCACACGGTGGCCCGGGGCCCGCCGGCTCTGGGCTCGGCGACGCCCGGCCCGCCGGCTCTGGGCATGCCGGTTACGGCACCGGCCTCCACATTCGATATCCTGCACCACTGCGGGTCGGTGTCCGAGTGGCCAAAGGAAACAGGCTGTAAACCTGTCGGCGTACGCCTACGGGGGTTCGAATCCTCCCCGGCCCACAACCAGGTCCCTTGCCAGGGCCTCGATTTCCATTACGATGCGGTTACAAGCCGGTTGCGGTGGGCACAGTCAGGCCAGCCGGCAGTTGTCCCGGCCGCCCCTTCGGCCGGCCCGGGGTCCGGACACCCCACCGGACCCGTTCCCCCCAGGTGCGAGATCGAGGTCGCAGTGGCAGACAACCTGACGTCCACCGACACCGATCGGGCCCCGAACGCCGGCCGCCTGGCCACGATCGGCCGCCGGGTGGCCGATCGGGTGGAGGTGCTCGGTGACGCCGCCGCCATGCGGCTGGAGGTCGCCAAGGTCCGCCTCCTGCCCCCGGCGTTCCTGGCCGGCCGGGTCCGGCCGGACGCCGACGACGCCGACGACTGGACCTTCCTGCGCCGTCCCGCCCTGCTCGGCTTCCTGGCCCTGGCCGCGGTGGCCGTCGGCGCCTCCATGCCCAGCTCCCCCTTCAAGCTGGAGATGGCCGGCACCTGGTTCTTCGGGGAGCCGGCCGCCGACACCACCTCCACCAGCTTCATGCTGTTCGGCCTGGTCGCCGTCTACGGCGGCCTCGTCCTGTTCGCCCGGGTCTGGTACGGCCTGATGAAGGCCCTGGCCCGCCGTCCCGGGGTGCCCGTCCGCCACCTCGGCTGGATCCTGGCGCTGTGGCTGGTGCCCATGCTGGTGGTGGCCCCCATCTTCAGCCGTGACGTGTTCTCCTACGCCGCCCAGGGCGAGATGATGAGCCACCACATCAACCCGTACCACTACGGCCCGTTCACCCTGGGGGCCGGACCGTACGTGAACCCGGTGGACCCGCTCTGGGGGAACACCCCGGCCCCGTACGGGCCGCTGTTCTTGATGGTCGACGGGTTCCTGGCCAGCGTCAGCTTCCACCACGCCACCGCCACCGTGGTGTTGCTGCGCCTGTTCTCCCTGGCCGGCGTCGCCCTGATCGCCTGGTGCATCCCCAAGCTGGCCCGGGCCTACGGTCGGGACCCCGGACCGGTGTACGTGATGGCCGTCCTCAACCCGCTGGTCCTGTTGACCCTGGTCGGCGCCGCCCACAACGACGCCGTCATGATCGGCCTGCTGCTGGCCGGCGTCACCGCGGCCAAGTACAAGCACCCGGTCTGGGGAGTGGTCCTCTGCGCCCTGGCCGCCGCCATCAAGGTCCCGGCCGCCCTCGGCATCGTCTACGTCGGTTGGGAGTGGATGGGCACCGGGGTCCCCTGGCGCCAGCGGGTCCGCCCGGTGGTGGCCGCCGGCCTCGTCGCCGGCGCCGTCATGCTGGCCCTGTCCACCGTCAGCGGCCTCGGGCTGGGCTGGATCGGCAACCTGGCCACCCCCGGCACCGTCCGCAGTTGGCTGGCCCCGGCCACCGGCATCGGCATGGGTGTCGGCGGCCTGCTCCACGCCGTCGGCCTCCAGGGCGTGTCCACCGCCGGGGTGCTGTCCGTCACCCGGGTCCTCGGCCTGCTGGGGGCGGCGGTGGCCTCGGTGTACCTGCTGGTGAACAGCGACCGGATCGGCGGCCTCAAGTCCCTGGGCCTCAGCCTGCTGCTCTTCGTCGTCCTCGGCCCGGTGGTGCAGCCCTGGTACCTCACCTGGGGGGTCATCCTGCTGGCGCCGGTGGCCACCGGCCGGCTGCGCACGCTGCTGATCGCCCTGTCGGTGGTGTCCCCCTTCATCGGCCTGCCCGGCGGCCGCACCCTGCTGAACGAGCTCATCCACGCCAACCCGCTGGCCGTGGCCGCCGCCCTGCTGGTGCTCCTCGGCGTCCTCCTCGCCCCGATCGGCCGCTGGGCCACCGCCTGGCGGGACGCCGGCGACGACCTGGTGCCCGAAGCCGACTGGCCGGACGATCCGGTGCTGCCGGCCTTCTAGCCGGCACTCCTCCGGCCGGGGCATTCGCCGGCGGCCGGCAACGAGACCGCCCCCGGCCGGTTCACAGCATCCGCTGCATCTCCACCACGTCCAGCCACCGGCCGTGCTTGCGGCCCACCTCCCGCTCGACCCCCACCGTCTCGAACCCGCAGGCCCGGTGCAGGGCGATGGACGGCTCGTTCTCACCGACGATCCTGGCGATGACGGTGTGGAACCCGTGCACGGCGGCCAGCCGGACCAGCTCGTCGAGCAGCGCCCGGCCGACCCCCCGGCCCTGGTGGCGGCCGGCCACGTACACCGAGTCCTCCACCGACGTCGCGTAGGCCGGACGGCTGCGGAACGGGGACAGCGACCCGAAGCCCAGCACCACCTCCCCCCCGGCGCCGGCCGGCCCTTCGGCCCCCCCGGCCGGCTCCACCGCCACCACCGCCGGATGGGCCCCGTCGTGCCGGCCCAGCCAGGCCCGCTGCTCCTCGGCCGTCCTCGGCACCAGGTCGAAGGTCGCGGTACCCCTGGTGACTTCGTGGTTGTAGATGCTCCGGATCGCCTCAGCGTCCCCTGACCCCGCCAGTCGGACCCGCATCCGGGCGATGGTACCGGCCCGGGAGCGGCCACCTCCGTCCGGTGGCTATCATTGACCCTCGCGGGTCGGGTCAGCGTGCCGGACCGTGTTGGCCCCCTTAGCTCAGTCGGCAGAGCACAGCCATGGTAAGGCTGGTGTCGTCGGTTCGATTCCGACAGGGGGCTCCCACAGCGGCGTAGCTCAGTTGGTCAGAGCACACGGCTCATAATCGTGTTGTCGCGGGTTCGAGTCCCGCCGCCGCTACCGGCCCCGGACCACCCGGGGTCAGCCGTACTCCGGAACCCCGGAGCGGGACCGGAGATCAGGGACGCAGGGAGGCAACGACGGTGGCCAAGAACGAGAAGCGGGTCCAGGTCACCCTGGCCTGCGAGGTCTGCAAGCGCCGCAACTACATCACCATGAAGAACAAGCTGAACGACCGCGAGCGGATCGAGATGAAGAAGTACTGCCGCTGGGACCGTCAGCACACCCTGCACAAGGAGACCCGCTGATCCGACCGCCCGCTGGACCGCCGTCCACCTGGCGGTGCTAACCTCGCGCTCTGCTTCATAGGTCAGGTGGTTCCCCGGTGCACCTGCCACAGGCTCCGCCCGGCCGAGGAGGGCCGAGGGGGGCCGCAGAGGGCAGTAGCTCAACTGGTAGAGCACCGGTCTCCAAAACCGGCGGTTGGGGGTTCGAGTCCCTCCTGCCCTGCTCGGAGCCTGTGGTACAGCAGGACCGTCGATACGAACACCCGGAGCAAGTGCCGTGAACCGCGAGACCAAGCGCATGATGGGGCGCCAGGGCCAGGTAGAGGCCGACGGCGCCCTAGTGATCCAGCCGGACGACGCCCCCGCCCGGCGGCAGGCCAAGAAGCGGACCTCTCCGGCCCAGTTCGTCCGGGAGATCCGGGACGAGTTGCGGCAGGTGGCCTGGCCCACCAGGACCGAGATGATCAACTACACCACCGTCGTCCTGGCCACCCTGGTGCTGATGACCGCCCTGATCTTCGGCCTCAACTACGTCTTCGGCAAGGGCATCTTGTACATGTTCCAGAAGTGACCGCCCCAACCGACCGACGCTGAACCGAGTGATGTTGTGACCTTCGACGACCCCCCCCAGACCGCCGACCCCGAGGCCCCGACGGCCGACGCCGCCGGCGCGCCCGACGACGTCCCCGTCGACGCGTCCGCCGCCGTCGACCAGGCCGACGCGGCCGCCGACCAGGCCGACGCGGCCGCCGACGACACCGCGGTGGCCGCCGACCAGGCGGCCACGGCCGACACCGCCACGGCCGACGACGACGTCGACCAGGACCTGGAGGACGACGACGAGCTGGAGGACGTGTACGTCCCCAGCCCCTACGACCGGCCCGGCCGTTGGTACGTGGTGCACACCTACTCCGGCTACGAGAACAAGGTCAGCTCCAACCTGAAGAACGTGGTGGCCTCCCGCGGGATGGAAGACCAGGTGTTCGAGGTCGTCATCCCCATGGAGGACGTGGTCGAGTTCAAGGGCGGCAAGAAGGTGACCGTCCAGAAGAAGACCTTCCCCGGCTACCTGCTGGTCCGGTGCGACCTGGACGACGACGTCTGGGGCGCCGTCCGCAACACCCCCGGGGTGACCGGCTTCGTCGGTCCCGGTACCAAGCCCACCCCGCTGTCCCGGCGGGAGGTGGAGAGCATCCTGCAGGTCAAGGTCGAGGGCACCGAGGCACCCGCCAAGCGGTCCCGGCCGCGCCTGGAGTACGAGGTGGACGAGACCGTCCGGGTCAAGGAGGGCCCGTTCGCCGACTTCTCCGGCCAGATCGCCGAGATCAACGAGGACCAGTTGAAGTTGAAGGTGCTGGTCAACATCTTCGGCCGGGAGACCCCGGTCGAGCTCGAATTCAGCCAGGTCGCCAAGCTCTAACCAGATCGAGACCGCCAGGCGTGGGGCAGGGGCCCCATGCTCTGGAGCAGGATGGGGTTGGGGCCCCGTCCGGGAAAGGAAACCATGCCTCCCAAGAAGAAGATCCTCGCCGTCGTCAAGATCCAGTTGCAGGCCGGCGCGGCCACCCCGGCCCCCCCGGTCGGCACCGCCCTGGGCCCCCACGGGGTGCAGACGATGGAGTTCTGCAAGCAGTACAACGCGGCCACCGAGAACCAGCGCGGCACCGTGGTGCCGGTGGACATCACCATCTACGAGGACCGCAGCTTCAGCTTCGTCCTCAAGACCCCCCCCACCCCGGTGCTGTTGCGCGAGGCCGCCGGGCTCCAGAAGGGCTCGGCCACCACCGGCCGGGAGCAGGTGGCCACCATCACCGACGCCCAGCTCACCGACATCGCCAAGACCAAGCTGGCGGACCTCAACACCGACGACCTGGACGCCGCCAAGAAGCAGGTGGCCGGCACCGCCCGCTCCATGGGCATCGCCGTCGCCATCTGAGCACGGAGGACATCATGACGCAGCACGGCAAGCGCTACCGCCAGCTCAGCACCCGGTACGACCGGGAGGCCCTGCACACCACCTCCGAGGCCGTCGACCTGGTCAGGACCATGGGGTCGGCCAAGTTCGACGAGACCGTCGAGCTGGCCGTCCGGCTGGGGGTCGACCCCCGCAAGGCCGACCAGATCGTCCGGGGCACCCTCAGCCTGCCCTCCGGCACCGGCCGCACCGTCCGGGTGGCCGTGTTCGCTGCCGGCGAGCAGGCCACCGCCGCCCGATCCGCCGGGGCCGACGTGGTCGGCGCCGACGACCTGGTCGCCCGGGTCCGCGACGAGGGGTTCTTGGACTTCGACGTGGCCATCGCCACCCCCGACCTGATGGGCCAGGTCGGCACCCTCGGCCGCGTGCTCGGCCCCCGCGGCCTGATGCCCAACCCGAAGACCGGCACCGTCACCACCGACGTCGGCAAGGCCGTGGTCGAGTTCAAGGGCGGCCGGGTGGAGTACCGGACCGACAAGGTCGGCAACATCCACATCCCCATCGGCAAGGTCTCCTTCGAGCCCGACCAGCTCAAGGCCAACGTGTACGCCGTCGTCGAGGAGCTGGTCCGGGTCAAGCCGGCCGCCGCCAAGGGCCGCTACCTGCTGGCCGTCACCCTGTCCACCACCATGGGCCCCGGCGTCAAGATCGACACCAACCGGGTCCGGGCGGCCGACGAGGCCCTGGCAGCCACCGCCTGACCCCAGCCCGGCTGGTTGCACCCGGCCCGGTCCTGGCCAACCCCGGTCCCGTCGGCCGGGTCCAGCCCGGCCGGCTGGCCTTGCCGCCGGCGCCGTACTACCCTTTCCCCGTCAGCTCCCCGCCCAGGGCGGACGAGCACCACATCCAACGCCGTAGACCTCCGGTGCACCCCGGTGCCGAAGGGGCCCCCAGGGCCCGCCTGACGAGGCGACCTTCCGAAGCACTGGACCGTCGCACCCGGAGATCTGTGGCCCCGCACCGGGCGGGCCATCCCGGGAGGAGCGATGGACAACCCGAGAGCCGAGAAGGTCGCCGTAGTCGACGAGGTGCGTGAGCGCCTTCAGGGCTCGTCGGCGTCGGTCGTCACCGAGTACCGCGGCCTCACCGTGGCCGACCTGGCCGAGCTGCGCCGCAACCTGGCCGCCGCCGGCGGGGACTACAAGATCTTCAAGAACACCCTGGTCCGCCTGGCCATCGCCGGCAGCGCCCACCAGCCCATACAGGACCTGCTGACCGGCCCCACCGGCATCGCCTTCGTCCACGGCGACGTCAGCGCCGTGGCCAAGGCCCTCCGGGAGTTCTCCCGGGGCAACCCCAACCTGGTCGTCAAGGGCGGCCTGATCGACGGCGACGTCCTGACGTCCGGCCAGCTCGGCGCCCTGGCCGACCTGCCGTCCCGGGACGTCCTGCTGGCCCGGTTCGCCGGCCTCCTGCAGGCCCCCCTGGCCCAGCTAGCCGGCCTCCTGCAGGCCCTGCCCCGCGACCTGGCCTACGGGCTCTCCGCCCTGCTGGACCAGAAGGGTGGCGCCCCCGAGGACGCCGCCGAGGCTTCCGCGGAGGACGTTTCCGCGGAGGCCCCGGCTGCCGCAGAGGCTCCGGTGGAGGCTCCCGCCGCAGAGGCACCGGCGGAGGCTCCCGCCGCAGAGGCATCGGCGGAGGTTCCCGCCGCAGAGGCACCGGCGGAGACCGAGGCCGAGACTGCGGAGGCCGACGCCGACGCCGCCGACGCTCCGGCGGTCGAAGCAGACGCCGACGCTACCGAAGAGTAGCCGGACCGAGACAACCGACCCGAGATCGAAAGTAACGAAAGGAAGGCCACTGAGATGGCAGGGACCCTGACCAAGGACCAGATCCTGGACGGCATCAGCGAGCTGTCGGTACTGGAGCTGAGCGAGCTGTTGAAGGCGTTCGAGGAGCGGTTCGGCGTGACCGCGGCCGCTCCGGTGGCGGTGGCCGCCGCGCCGGCCGCCGGCGGCGCCGGTGGTGGCGAGGCCGCCGCCGGTGGCGAGGAGCAGACCGAGTTCGACGTCGTCCTGACGTCGGCCGGCGACAAGAAGATCCAGGTCATCAAGGAGGTGCGGTCGTTGACCAGCCTGGGCCTGAAGGAGGCCAAGGACCTGGTGGACAGCGCCCCGAAGCCGGTGCTGGAGAAGGTGGGCAAGGACGACGCCGAGAAGGCCAAGGCCGCCCTGGAGGGCGCCGGGGCCACTGTCGAGCTCAAGTAGTCGGGCTCGAGTAGGCGACCGCCGGGCCCCGGGGCGCTCCAGCCCCGGGGCTCGGAGCGGCCGGGGCTCGGAGTAGCCGGGGCCGGTCCCCGGTGGGGGTGTGCGGCCGGGCCGGCGGGCCGGACCGACCGGGCGGCAATCCTTGACGTCCGAGGCGGCCGGCTCCTAGCCTGTGGCCAGCGCCCGGAGCCCCGGTCGGGGTTCCGAGGATTTTTGCGACCCTGGGGTTGTATCGTGCCCGGCTCGCGGGTAGGCTACAGGGTTGCCGTGCACGTCCTCGTTGCCTTCGCCCGTAATTCCATCTGAATGGCGCGCGCCCTCGCACGTCCCCGGGCCCTTTTCGGGCCCCTGACGCACCCCTGTAGTCCCCGTCCGCACCCCGATTGGGAGGAGTAGGCCGTTGCCTGCACGGTCCCGTAGCCCCGAACGCGTCTCTTTCGCCAACATCGACGAGGCGCTGCCGCTGCCCGATCTGATCTCCATCCAGCGCGACTCGTTCCAGTGGTTCCTGGACAAGGGGCTGGCGGAGGCGTTCAACGACATCAGCCCCATCGAGGACTTCACCGGCCAGCTCAGCCTGGAGCTGGAGTTCGACCCGTCCGACCCCGACCTGCGCCCGCCGCCGAAGTTCTCGGTGGAGGAGTGCAAGGAGAAGGACATGACCTACGCCGCCCCGGTGTTCGTCCGGGCGCGGTTCCTGAACGCCACCACCGGGGAGATCAAGGAGCAGACCGTCTTCATGGGGGACTTCCCGATGATGACGGACCGCGGCACCTTCATCGTCAACGGCACCGAGCGGGTGGTGGTCAGCCAACTGGTGCGGTCGCCGGGGGTCATCTTCCAGCCCGGCCGGGACATCAAGACCATCTTCACCGGCACCATCCACCCGTACCGGGGGGAGTGGATCGAGCTGGACGTGGAGGCGAAGCCGTCCAAGGACGTCACCGCCGGGGCCCGGGTGGCCCGCAAGCGGCGGCTGTCCCTGTTCGTCCTCCTCCGGGCCCTGGGCTACGGGGACGAGGCCTTCCTGGAGCGGTTCGTCCGCCACTTCGACTTCCTGGAAGGGCAGTGGGAGAAGGAGAAGGGGCTGGCCCCCACCCGGGAAGAGGCCCTGCTGGAGATCTACAAGCGGGCCCGCCCCGGCGAGCCGCTGTCGGTGGAGGCCGCCCGGCAGTACTTCGAGAACGCCTTCTTCAACCCGAAGCGGTACGACCTGACCCGGGTGGGCCGGTACAAGCTGAACCGCAAGCTCGGCCCCGAGATCGACCGCATCTCGGAGCTGTTCGGCATCGACCTGGAGCGGCCGGAGCCCGGCCAGGGGGTGCTGAGCCCATCGGAGATCCTGGCGTCGGCCACCTACATGCTGCACCTGGCCCTCCACATGGCGGACGGCGACTCCACCTACCGGATCGACGACCAGGACCACTTCGCCAACCGCCGCATCCGGTCGGTGGGCGAGCTGATCCAGAACCAGGTCCGGGTGGGCCTGTCCCGGATGGAGCGGGTGGTCCGGGAGCGGATGACCACCCAGGACGTCGAGGCCATCACCCCGCAGACCCTCATCAACATCCGCCCGGTGGTGGCCGCGGTGAAGGAGTTCTTTGGCACCAGCCAGCTCAGCCAGTTCATGGACCAGAACAACCCGCTGTCCGGGCTGGCCCACAAGCGCCGGCTGTCCGCCCTGGGCCCCGGCGGCCTGTCCCGGGAGCGGGCCGGCTTCGAGGTCCGTGACGTCCACAGCTCCCACTACGGCCGGATGTGCCCGATCGAGACCCCGGAGGGCCCCAACATCGGCCTGATCGGGGCCCTGGCCACCTACGCCCGGGTGAACGAGTACGGGTTCATCGAGACCCCGTACCGCCGGGTGGTGGACGGCCGGGTGACCGACGAGGTGCTGTACCTGGCCGCCGACGAGGAGGAGGAGCACGTCATCGCCCAGGCCAACGCCTCGGTCGACGCCGAGGGGCGGCTGTCGGAGAGCCGAGTGCTGGTGCGCCGCGGCCCGCAGGGCGCCGGCGTGCGCATCGGGGCGACCAGCACCTCCTATGGCACCACGAGCGAGATCGACTTCGTGCCGCCCTCCGAGGTCGACCTGATGGACGTGTCCCCCAAGCAGATCGTGTCGGTCTCGACGGCCCTCATCCCCTTCGTCGAGCACGA
>DASZUK010000010.1:0-35091 GCA_035547695.1 Acidimicrobiales bacterium | reverse complement strand
GGCCCGGCGAAGGCCGCGCCGCCCCGGCCGGCCGCCACCACCACCCCGGCTGCCCCGGCTGGAGTGCCGGGGGCGCCCGGCCCGGCCAAGCCGGCAGCCGCCGATGCAGGCCCCCCGGCGGGGGCCGAGCAGGCCGGCGGGGACGGTCCGGCACGGCGGTCCCGGCGGCGCCGCGGCAGCCGGGACCGCAAGGGCCGGTCGGTCGGTCGGTACCTGATGTGCGTGCACGTCCAGCCCGGGCTGGCCCAGATCGCCATGCTGGAGGGCCGGTCGCTGGTGGAGCACTACGTGTCCCGGGCCGCCGACGAGACCACCCAGATCGACGGCAACATCTACCGCGGCCGGGTGCAGAACGTGCTGCCCGGCATGGAGGCGGCCTTTGTCGACATCGGCATCCCCAAGAACGCGGTGCTGTACCGCGGGGACGTCCGCTACGACCGTGACGACGTGGAGGGCGGCGGCGGCGCCCAGCCGCGGATCGAGCAGGTGCTGCGGGCCGGCCAGACCATCCTGTGCCAGGTCACCAAGAACCCCATCGGGGCCAAGGGGGCCCGGCTGACCCAGGAGGTGTCCCTGCCGGGCCGGTTCGCCGTCCTGGTGCCCAACAGCACCGCCTTCGGCATCTCCAAGCGACTGGGCGACAACGAGCGTCGTCGGCTCCGCAAGATCGTCGACGAGGTCCGGCCGGCCGGCCACGGCCTGATCGTCCGCACCGCCGCCGAGGGGGCCTCCGAGGACGAGCTGCGCCGGGACGTCAACGGGCTGCTGCAGCAGTGGAAGGCCATCGAGGCCGAGGCGTCCCGGTCCACCGCTCCGGGCCTCTTGTACCGGGAGCCGGACCTGGCCGTCCGCATCCTCCGGGAGGAGCTGAACAGCGAGTACCGCGGGGTCATCATCGACGACCCCACCCTGTACCAGCAGGTCCGCGACTACGTGGCCATGGTCAGCCCGGAGCTGGCGGACCGGGTGGAGTACTACGACCCCGACCAGGAGGCCCAGCCCCTGTTCGAGCGGTTCCACGTCCACGAGCAGTTGCACAAGGCCCTGGACCGCAAGGTGTGGCTGCCGTCCGGCGGGTCGCTCATCATCGAGCGCACCGAGGCCCTGACCGTCATCGACGTCAACACCGGCAAGAACGTCGGCAAGACCAACCTGGAAGAGACGGTGTTCCGGAACAACCTGGAGGCCGCCGAGGAGGTGGCCCGGCAGCTACGGCTGCGGGACATCGGCGGCATCATCGTCATCGACTTCATCGACATGGAGATCAGGGAGAACCGCGACAAGGTGGCCGCCGCCCTCCGTAACGCCCTGGCCAGGGACAAGACCCGGACCCAGGTGTTCGACATCTCGGAGCTCGGCCTGGTGGAGATGACCCGGAAGCGGATCTCGGAGGGCCTCATCGAGTCCCTGTCCACCGTCTGCGAGGTCTGCAACGGCCGCGGCATCGTCCTTGACGCCTCGGCCCTGTCTGCCGGCTGATAGAGTCTCGCCCCTATGTACGCGGTGATCCGAACCGGTGGGAAGCAGGAGCGCGTGGCCGAGGGGCAGCGCCTGCGGGTCGAGCTCCTCGGCGAGCCGGTCGGCACGGAGGTCACCTTCGAGCCGGTGCTGCTGGTCGACGGGGACAACGTCCTGGCCACCCCCGACCAACTGTCGGCGGTGACCGTCACCGGCCAGGTGGTCGGCGACGAGCAGGGCCCCAAGATCAACGCCATGACCTACAAGTCCAAGACCAACCAGCGCCGCCGCTGGGGGCACCGGCAGCGGTACGCCACGGTGGAGATCACCTCCATCGCGGCCGGCTGAGCCGGGCCCGTCCGGACAGGACCGAGAGGAGACCGACATGTCCAAGACCAAGGGCGGCGGCTCGACCCGCAACGGCCGCGACTCCAACGCCCAGCGGCTGGGGGTGAAGGCCTTCGACGGCACCGCCGTCACCGCCGGCTCCATCCTGGTCCGCCAGCGCGGCACCCGGTTCCACCCCGGCATCAACGTCGGCCGCGGCGGCGACGACACCCTGTTCGCCCTGGCCGACGGCGTCGTCAAGTTCGGCATGCGCAAGGACCGCAAGCTGGTCGACGTCCTGCCCGGCTGACCCCCGGCCCGGTCAGCCCAGGCGGTCGATGACGCCGCGGACCAGCCCGGCCACGGTGGCCGACGCGGCGTTGCCGGTGGCCAGCACCTCGTCGGCCTCGATGGGCCCGGCGCCGGCGCCGGCGGCCGGGTTGGCCACCACCGCCAGCCCCAGCACCTCGGCCCCCAGATGCCGGGCGGCGATGGCCTCGGGCACCATCGACATGCCCACCAGGTCGGCCCCCAGGGTGGCCAGCATCCGGATCTCCGCCGGCGTCTCCAGGTGCGGGCCGGGCATCTGGGCGTACACCCCCTCCGGCAGCGCCGGGTCCACCTCCCTGGCCAGCCCGCGGAGCCGCGGCGACCACAGGTCGGTCAGGTCGAGGTAGGGGGAACCCGCCAGGTGGTCGGCCGGCACCCCGGCCAGCGGCGAGCTGCCGGCCAGGTTGAGGTGGTCGGCCAGCGCCACCACCCCGCCGGGGGGCAGGGCCGGGTTGATGCCGCCGGCGCTGCAGGTCAGCACCACCGTCCGGCAGCCGGCGGCGACGGCGGTGCGGACCGGGTGCACCACCTCGGCCGGCGTCCGCCCCTCATAGAGGTGCAGCCGGCCGGCGTCCACCAGCACCCGGCACCGCCCGATCCGCACCGACCACACCCCGGGGCCGTGGCCGACCGCGGTGTACCGGCAGAACCAGGGCAGCCGGGTCTGGTCGATCGGGGGGCCCTCCGCTCCGAGCAGCCCGGCCACCGGGGCCAGGCCGGTGCCCAGCACCACCAGGACGTCGTGGGCCTCCTCCCCGGTGTTCCGCAGCAGCTCCCTGGCGGCCACCCGGGCCTGGTCGAACGGGTCGGCCCCGTGCGCTCCAACGGTGGTGGTCGGCATCGGGCCATGGTAAGCGCCCGACCGGCCGACACGGCGGAGCCGGGCGGGCTGCCCGGAGGGTAACGGCCGTCCCGGTAGGATCGGCGCCGTGGAGGACGGCTATCACCCCCCGGTCGAGGAATACCTGGAGACGGTGCACTCTTTGAAGGAAGAGGGCACCCCGGCCATCCAGGCCCGGATCGCCGAGCGGCTGGGCCGCTCCGCGCCGTCGGTGTCCGAGATGCTGGACCGGCTGGCCGACGACGGCTACGTACGCAGGGAAGGCCGGGTGGTCGAGCTGACCCCGAAGGGCTCGGTGCTGGCCGAGAAGGTGGTCCGCAAGCACCGGCTGGCCGAGCGGCTGCTGGTGGACGTCATCGGGCTGGAGTGGCACAAGGTCCACAAAGAGGCCGGCCGGTGGGAGCACGTCATCTCCGACGACGTCGAGGAGCGGCTGGTCGCCCTGCTCGGCGACCCCGGCACCTGCCCCCATGGAAACCCGATTCCCGGTTCGGCCACCCCGGCGGACGAGTCCGGGCAACGGCCGCTGGCGGACGTGGAGCCGGGCACCACGGTCCGGCTGGAGCGGATCAGCGAGGACGTGGAGCTGGACATGGACTCCCTCGCCTACCTGGACCAGTACGGCTTCATTCCCGGGGCCACCGCCAAGGTGGCCTCCCGGGGGCCCGACGGCACGTTGCTGCTGGCGGTCGGCCAGGCCACCGTGGCCTTCGGGCCGGACCTGTCCCGCCGCCTGTACGTCGCCGTCGTCTGAGTGGTCACCCGCTACGTGGCCGAGGCGCTGCTGAGCAGCGCCGGGTGGGTGCATCGTCCCGGGGTCCTCGACGTGGACGGCAACCGCATCGCCTGGGCCGGCCCGGCCGACATCGCCCCGCCGATGCCCGGGCACCGGGTGGTCGACGTCGGCGGGCTGTTGATGCCCGGGCTGGTCAACACCCATGCCCACACCCCGATGACCCTGCTGCGCAGCACCGGTGACGGCCTGCCGCTGGACCGGTGGCTGCAGGAGGCCATGTGGCCACGGGAAGCCCGGATGACCGACGACGACGTGCACTGGGGCATGCTGTTCGGCTGCGAAGAGCTGCTGCGCTGCGGGGTGACCACGACCTGTGAGATGTACCTGCACGGCCGGGCGGTGGCCGAGGCCGCCCTGCAGTCCGGCATCCGCTGCGTGCTGACCCCCGGGGTGTTCGACCTGCCCGGGGTCATGACCTGGCAGGAGGCCCTGGACGACGTCGGCCGGCTGTACGACGACTTCGACGGCCGGTCCGACCTCATCACCGTCGGCGTCGGCCCCCACGCCGCCTACACCCTGCCCGTCGACGGCCTGGTGGCGTCGGCCCGGGTGGCCCGGGAGCTGGACACCCTGCTGCAGATCCACGTGGCCGAGACCGTGGCCGAGGACGAGCCGGTCCGGGTCGCCCACGGCTGCAGCACCCCGGAGCTGCTGGCCCGGCTGGGGGTGCTGGACTGCCGGGTGCTGGCCGCCCACTCGGTCTGGCTCAGCGATGCCGACCTGGCCCTGTACGAGGAGTACGACGTCGCCGTGGCCCACTGCCCGCAGAGCAACGGCAAGCTCGGCAGCGGCATCGCCCGGGCCGCCGTCATGGTGGCCCGGGACCTCCGGGTGGGGCTGGGCACCGACGGGCCGGCGTCGAACGACAACCTGGACCTGTGGGAGGAGGTGCGGCTGGCCCCGCTGCTGGCCCGGGCCGCCGCCGCCGACGCCGGCGCCCTCACCACCACCGACGCCCTGCACATGGCCACCCGCGGCGGCGCCGACGCCCTCGGGCTGCAGGTCGGCACCCTGGAGGCCGGCCGGGCCGCCGACTTCATCCGGCTGGACCTGTCCGAGTTCGTGCCGGTGGCCGACGAGGACGAGCTGCGGTCCCACCTGGTCTGGTCCGCCTCCAGCCGCGCCGTCACCGACGTCTGGGTGGGCGGCCGCCAGGTGGTGGCCGGCGGGGTGTGCACCACCGTGGACGCCGCCGAGGCCCGCCGGCAGGTGGTCCGCCGGGCCCAGCGGCTGCACGGCTGACCCGTAGGATCGGCCCATGTCCGGGTTCGTGGACGAGGCCCAGCTACACGCCAAGGCCGGTGACGGCGGCGCCGGGGCGGTGGCGTTCCGCCGTGAGGCCCACGTCGACCGCGGCGGCCCCGACGGCGGCGACGGCGGCCGCGGCGGCGACGTCTGGCTGGTGGCCTCCACCAACCAGGCCTCCCTGCTCGGGTTCCGGGACCATCCGTTCCGCCGTGCCGCCGACGGCGCCCACGGGTCCGGCAAGCGGCGCCACGGCACCCGCGGCGCCGACCTGGAGGTGCCGGTGCCGGTGGGCACCGTGGTCCGGGAGCGGGACGGCTCGGTGCTGTGCGACCTGCCGGCCGCCGGCGACCGCTGGCTGGCCGCCGAGGGCGGCCGCGGCGGCCGCGGCAACGCCCGGTTCCTCAGCAACGCCCGGCGGGCCCCGTCGTTCGCCGAGCAGGGCGAGCACGGCCAGGAGCGGTGGTTCGACCTGGAGCTGAAGCTGGTGGCCGACGTCGCCCTGGTCGGGTTCCCCAACGTCGGCAAGTCCACCCTCATCTCCACCGTGTCCGCGGCCAAGCCCAAGGTGGCCGACTACCCATTCACCACCCTGCAGCCCCACCTCGGCGTCGTCCGGGTCGGCCGGGGGGCCGACGAGGTGGAGCTGGTCATGGCCGACGTCCCCGGCCTGGTCGAGGGGGCCGCGGAGGGCCGCGGCCTGGGCCACCGGTTCCTCCGCCACGTCGAGCGGGCCCGGGTGCTGGTGGTCCTGGTGGACCTGGCCGGGTCCCCGCAGGACCAACTGGACGTCCTGCTGGGGGAGCTCGGCCGGTACGAGCCGGCCCTGCTGCACCGGCCCCGGCTGGTCGTCGGCTCCCGGGCGGACCTGGTGGCCCCGGCCACCGGGAGCCCGGCTCCGCTGGACCTGGTCATCTCGGCGGCCACCGGCCGCGGCATCCCGGACCTGCTGGGCCGGCTGGCGGTGATGGTCACCGCGGCCCGGCAGGCCGACGAGCCGGCCGGGGCCGGCCAGGTGGTGGTGCACCGCCCGGCGCCGGAGGGGGTGACGGTGGAGCGGCTGGACGCCCGGCGGTGGCGGCTGGCCGGCCGGTCCGCGGCCCGGGCGGTGGGGTTCTCGGACCTGAACGACCCCGGGGCCATGGACGAGGCGGTCCGCCGGCTGCGCCGGCTGGGGGTGGACCGGGCCCTGGCCCGGGCCGGGGCCCACGACGGCGACGAGGTGGAGGTGGGCCAGGTGTCGTTTACCTGGTACCGCGACGGCGCCGACGCCGTCCTGGAGGCCCCCGACGACGCCCGGCCGTCGGCCGTCCGGCGGAGGAGCCGGCGATGACCGTGGTGGTCCCATGACCGTGGTGGTCAAGGTGGGATCGTCCACCGTGGCCGGCGCCGACGGCACCCCCGACCGGGCCGTCATCGACCGGCTGTGCGACGACGTCGCCGCCCGGCGGCAGGCCGGCGACGACGTGGTGGTGGTCAGCTCCGGCGCCATCGCCGTCGGCTGGACCGCCCTGCGGCGGCCGGGGCCGCGGCCGACGGAGCCGGCGGTGCTGCAGGCCCTGTCCGCCGTCGGCCAGCACCGGCTGATGCGGGCCTGGCAGGACGGGCTGGCCCGGCACGGCCTGCTGGCCGGCCAGGTGCTGCTGGCCCCCCTGGACTTCGTGCACCGCCAGCAGTACCTGCACGCCCGCGGCACCCTCACCCACCTGCTGGAGCTGGGGGTGGTGCCGGTGGTGAACGAGAACGACGCCGTCGCCGACGAGGAGATCCGCTTCGGGGACAACGACCGGCTGAGCGCCCTGGTGGCCCACCTGGTGGGGGCCGACCTGCTGGTGCTGCTGACCGACACCCCCGGCCTGCTGACCGCCGACCCGCGGCAGGCGGAGGAGGCGTCGCTGATCGAGGAGGTGGTCGACATCGACCACCGCCTGGAGCAGGTGGCCGGGGGTCCCGGCAGTGACGTCGGCAGCGGCGGCATGGCGTCCAAGGTGGCGGCGGCCAAGATGGCCACCTGGTCGGGGGTGCGGGTGGTCATCGCCGACGGCCGCCGCCCCGGGGTGCTCGGGGCGGTGGTGGCCGGCGAGGCCGCGGCCGGCACCGTGTTCCGGCCACGGCCCCGGCGGCTGCCGGCCCGGAAGCTGTGGATCGCCTTCGCCCTCGGCGCCTCCGGCACCCTGGTGGTCGACGAGGGGGCCCGCCGGGCCCTGCAGGACCGGGGCCGGTCGCTGCTGCCGTCCGGCGTGGTGGCCGTCCGGGGCCGGTTCGACCCGGACGACGCCGTCGAGATCGTCGGCCCCCACGGCCAGGTGTTCGCCAAGGGCCTCGTCCGGTACCCGTCGGCGCGCCGCGACGAGTGGGTCGGCCGCCGCAGCGAGGACCTCCCCGAGGACCTGCCCGAGGAGGTCGTCCACCGGGACGACCTGGTGCTGCTGGCCTGACCGGCCCGGTAACCTGGTCCGATGGACCTACTGGAGCAGGGCGGCCGCGTCCGCGCCGCCGCCCGGGTGGTGGCGGGGACGTCGTCGGCCGTCCGTGACGACGTCCTCCGGACCGCCGCCGACCTGCTGGAGGCCGAGGCCGACGCGGTGCTGGCCGCCAACCGCCGGGACCTGGACGACGGCGCCGACCTGCCGGCGACCGCCCGGGACCGGCTGGCCCTCACCGACGACCGCCTGGCCGGCATGGCCGACGGGCTGCGCACCGTGGCCGCCCTGCCCGACCCGGTCGGGGAGGTGCTGGACGGCTGGGTCCGGCCGAACGGGCTGCGGGTGCAGCGGGTCCGGGTGCCCCTGGGGGTGGTGGGGGTCATCTACGAGAACCGGCCCAACGTCACCAGCGACGTCGCCGGGCTGTGCCTCAAGTCCGGCAACGCGGCCTACCTGCGGGGGTCGGCGTCGGCGGCCGCCTCCAACGCCGCCATCGTCGACGTCCTGCGCCGGGCCCTGGCCAAGCACGGCCTGCCGGACGACGCGGTGGCCCTGGTGGCCGACGGCAGCCACGACACCGCGGTGCGGTTCATGCAGCTCCGCGGCGTCATCGACTGCCTGGTCCCCCGGGGCGGGCCGGCCCTGATCGCCTCCCTGCTGCAGCACGCCACCGTGCCGTACGTGCTGGACGGCGACGGCAACTGCCACGTCTACGTCGACGCCGCCGCCGACCTGGCCATGGCGGAGGACATCGTGGTGAACGCCAAGACGCAGCGTCCCGGGGTGTGCAACGCCGCCGAGACCCTGCTGGTGCACGCCGCGGTGGCCGACCGGTTCCTCCCCCGGGTCCGCCGGGCCCTGGACGGGGTCGAGCTGGTCGGCGACGACCGGGTCCGGGCCATCCTGCCGGACGTCGCCGAGGCCACCGACGACGACTTCGCCACCGAGTTCCTGGACCTGAAGCTGGCCGTCGCGGTGGTGGACGACCTGTCCGCCGCCGTCGACCACATCGCCCGGTTCGGGTCCGGCCACTCCGAGGCCATCGTCACCGCCGACCTGGCCGCCGCCGACCGGTTCGTGGCCGAGGTCGACGCCGCCGCCGTGGTGGTCAACGCCTCCACCCGGTTCGTGGACGGCGGCCAGCTCGGCCTCGGCGCCGAGGTGGGCATCTCCACCCAGAAGCTGCACGCCCGCGGCCCCATGGGCCTGCGGGAGCTGACCTGCGTCAAGTGGGTCGTCCGCGGCGACGGCCAGGTCCGCCAGTGACCGCCGGGGCCCCGGGCGGGCAGGACCAGCACAGGTTCGAGTCGGTGGCCGCGGTCCGGGAGGGGCTGGCCGGCATCGACTACCTGGCCGACGAGGGCATCGCGGGGGTGGTGTACCTGGCCGACCGGCTGGCCAAGCCGGTGCTGGTGGAGGGGCCGGCGGGCACCGGCAAGACCCAGTTGGCCAAGTCGGTGGCCGAGCTGACCGGCAGCCGGCTGATCCGGCTGCAGTGCTACGAGGGGCTGGACGAGTCCAAGGCGCTGTACGAGTGGAACTACCGCAAGCAGTTGCTCCGCATCCAGGCCGGCCAGGTGGCCGGGGAGGGTGCGGCCGCGGCCGGGTCGACGTGGCAGGAGCTGGAGGAGGACATCTTCTCGGAGGAGTTCCTGCTCACCCGGCCGCTGCTGGAGGCCATCCGGGCCGACGACCCGGTGGTGCTGCTGGTGGACGAGGTGGACCGGGTGGAGCTGGAGACCGAGGCCCTGCTGCTGGAGGTGCTGTCGGAGTACCAGGTGTCCATCCCGGAGCTGGGCACCGTCCGGGCCACCCGGCTGCCGATGGTGTTCCTGACCTCCAACAACACCCGGGAGCTGTCGGAGGCGCTGAAGCGGCGGTGCCTGTACCTGCACGTCGACTACCCCGACCTGGACCGCGAGCGGGCCATCGTCCAGGCCCGGGTGCCCGGCATCACCGACGAGCTGGCCGACCAGGTGGCCCGGATCGTCCGGTCGCTGCGGACCCTGGAGCTGCGCAAGGCCCCGTCGGTGTCCGAGACCCTGGACTGGGCGCGGACCCTGGTGGTGCTGGGCATCGAGTCCGTCGACGCCGCCCAGGCCCGGGACACCCTGCACATCCTGCTCAAGTACCAGACCGACATCGAGCGGGCGGCCAAGGAACTGCTGTCCGCCGACGGCTGACCCGACCGGTGCTGGACCTCCTGTCGGGCTTCGTCACCGAGCTCCGCCAGGCCGGGCTGCCGGTGTCGCTGACCGAGCACCTCGACGCCGCCGAGGCCGTCCACCACCTGCCCCTGGAGGACCGGGAGGCCCTGAAGTACGCCCTGGGGGCCACCCTGGTGAAGTCCAGCACCCACTGGCGGGTGTTCGAGACCGCGTTCGAGGTGTACTTCGCCAGCCGCCTCCCCGCCACCGGGGCCGGCACCGCCGACGGCTCCGCCGACGCCGAGGGCGACGACCGGGAACGGCCGGCGTCGGCCGGCGCCGGCCAGCACGGCCGCCAGGGCCAGGGCCGCGGGGGCGGCGGCGAGGGAATGTCCGCGGAGGAGCTGGCCGAGCTACTGTACCGGGCCCTGCGCACCGGCGACCCCGGCCTGTCCGCGGTGGTGGCCCGGTACGCGGTGGACCGGTACGCCGGCATGGAGCCGGGCCGGCCGGTCGGCGGCACCTACTACCTGTACCGCACCCTGCGGAACCTGGACCTCGACGGGGTGCTGTCCCGGCTGCTGGCCGACGGCCGGACGGCGCCGTCCACCGCCCTGGAGGACCGGCTGGCGGCCGACGAGTACCGGGCCCGCATCGACCGGCTGCGCCGGGCCGTCGAGACCGAGATCCGGCGGCGGCTGGTGGCCGACCGCGGCGCCGAGGCCCTGGCCCGATCGGTCCGCAAGCCCCTGCCCGAGGACATCGACGTCATGCACGCCACCCGGGACGAGCTGGCCGCCCTGCACCGCGCCCTGCACCCGCTGTCGCGGAAGCTGGCGGTCCGGCTGGCCCGCAAGCGGCGGCACGGCCGCCGGGGGCCGTTGGACTTCCGGGCCACCGTCCGGCGGTCCCTGTCCACCGGCGGGGTGCCGGTGGAGCCCCGGTTCCGCCATCCCCGGCCGGCCAAGCCGGAGATCTTCGTGGTGGCCGACATCTCCGGATCGGTGGCCTCCTTCGCCCGGTTCACCCTGCACCTGGTCCACGCCATCAGCTCCCAGTTCTCCAAGGTCCGCAGCTTCGTGTTCGTGGACGGCATCGACGAGGTCACCCGGTTCTTCGACGGCGCCGACGACCCGGCGACGGCGGTGCACCGGATCAACACCGAGGCCGACGTCATCTGGGTGGACGGCCACTCCGACTACGGCCACGCCCTGTCGGTGTTCAACCAGCGCTGGGGCGACCAGGTGACGTCGCGGACCAGCCTGCTGCTGCTGGGGGACGCCCGGAACAACTACCACGCCACCGAGGCCTGGGTGCTCGAAGAGCTGTCCCACCAGGCCCGGCACGTCTACTGGCTCAACCCCGAGCCCCGCGACTACTGGGGGTCCGGCGACTCCGTCATCGACGACTACGCCGTCCACTGCGACGCCGTGGTGGAGTGCCGGACGCTGCGGCAGTTGGAGCAGTTCGTCGGCAACCTCGCCTGACAGGCACGTCGGCCGCCGGCCGCTCAGCAGGCGTAGTCGTTGTCGAAGCCGGTTGTCATCCCGCCGGCCGGGTACACCGCTGTGGGGGAGCTGTACTGCACCATGGCCACCGGCCCGGCCGGCAGGACCTTGTACTTTGTGTGGATGTTCTGGCAGGTGGTGGCCGGGTTCAGCTCCCAGTCCGCCGCCCAGTACGGCACCGCCGGCTGGTATGTGCCGACGATGGTGCTCCACACCGCCGGGCTGGCGTAGACGCCGACGCTGTTGATGCCGGCGTAGTGCAGCCCGTCGATGGCCCCCTGGATCAGGGAGGCGTTGGCCTTCGTTGTCGACGACCATTGCGGCAGCGACTGCGGCGGCCGCTCCACGTCCAGCCACCAGCCCACCGCCGTGTTCACCCCGGCCTGCTGGGCCTTGGTGAAGGCGTCCAGGGCGGCGTTGAACCCGTCGTTGCAGGCGAACGGGGTGGCCGCCGACTGGCAGGCTGCGTCGCCGGAGCTTGTCATGGTGCCGTAGGTCAAGAACACGTACAGGTTCAGCCCGCCGGCCGCCCAGGTGGCCTCTGTCTTCAGGCACCGGTTGGCGGCCCCGAACGACACCCCCACGACCTCCACCACCCCGATGGTGTGCGGTGACGGCGGCATGTGGGCGCACTGGAAGTTGGAGATGTCGTAGCCGTACGACGCCGACGGGTAGGTGGAGAAGCTGAACTGGCCGCTGCCGACCGCGCCGGCCATCCCCACGATGGGCTTGTTCAGCACCTGCGGGGCCGACCCCCAGAACGGCGCCGTCCCGTAGGCGGTGACGCCGCCGTTGCTGTTGGTGAACCAGTACCCGGTGCCGGCGGTTGTGCCGGCCATGGCCACGATCGGGTACTTCTGCGGCACGCCGCCCAGCGACCCGTAGAAGTTGGCGTCCCCGTAGGCGAACACCCCGCCGTCCGATGCCGTGAACCAGTACCCCAGGCCGTCCGGGGTCGACGTCATCCCCACGATGGGCTTGTTCAGGTGGATGCCGCCGGTGGACCCGTAGAAGGCGGCGTCCCCGAAGGCGAAGATGCCGCCGTCCGACGCCACCAGCCAGTACCCGGCGCCGTCCGGGGTGGCCGCCATCCCCACGATCGGCTGGTTGAGCGGCCGGCTGCCCATGGACCCGTAGAACTGAGCGTTCCCGAACGTGAAGATGCCGCCGTCGGCCGCCACCAGCCAGTAGCCCCCCCCTGTCGGGGTGGCCGCCATCCCCACCACCGGCTTCACCAGCGCCATCGCCCCGGTCGACCCGTAGAACTGGGCGTCCCCGAACGTGAAGATGCCGCCGTCCGACGCCACCAGCCAGTACCCGCCGCTGTCCGCCGTCCCCGCCATCCCCACCACCGGCTTGTTCAACTGCATGCTGCCGGTCGACCCGTAGAACCCGGCCCCGCCGAAGGCGAAGATGCCGCCGTCCGACGCCACCAGCCAGTACGCCGGCGGCTTGCTCGCCGACGTTGTCGCCGCACCGGCCACCGTGGCCACCCCGGCGCAGGTCAGGCCGGCCGCCACCAGAGCCCCGGCGACCAGGACCCGGCGCGCGGCGGTCATGGCGGCGAATCGGGGGGGACGGCTCACGACGGCGGCCAGTGTACAAGCCGGTCCCGGCCGGGTGCCGGCACCCCGCCCGGTCAGTCCCGGAGGAACTCGGCCACCCGGAACGCCAGGTCCAGCGACTGCCGGGCGTTGAGCCGGGGGTCGCAGGTGGTGGTGTACCGCTGGCCCAGGTGGTCCTCCAGGATCTCCTCGGCCCCGCCCAGGCACTCGGTGACGTCGTCGCCGGTCAGCTCGACGTGCACCCCCCCCGGCCAGGTGCCGGCCTCGCGGTGCACGGCGAAGAACTCCCGCAGCTCCGCCAGGATGTCGTCGAACCGCCGGGTCTTGCGGCCGCCGTCGCTGGTGAACGTGTTGCCGTGCATCGGGTCGCAGGCCCACACCACCGGATGGCCGGAGCCGGCCACCGCCTCCAGCAGGGGCGGGAGCAGCCGGGCCACGTTGCCGGCCCCGAACCGGGTGATGAGGGTCAGCCGGCCCGGCACCCGGTGCGGGTCCAGCCGGTCACAGAGGGCCACCACCTCGTCCGGGGTGGCCGCCGGGCCCACCTTGGCCCCCACCGGGTTGATGACCCCGGACAGGAACTCCACGTGGGCCCCGTCCACCTGCCGGGTCCGCTCGCCCACCCACAGCAGGTGGGCGGAGGTGTCCACCCAGTCCCCGGTCAACGAGTCCCGCCGGGTCAGGGCCTCCTCGTAGTGCAGGATCAGGGCCTCGTGGCTGGTCCAGAAGTCCACCTGGTGCAGCCCGCCCTCGGCGGCCAGGTCGATGCCGCAGGCCGACATGAACCGCAGCGCCCGGTCGATCTCGCCGGCGATCCGCTCGTACCGCCGGCCCTCCGCCGACGACGCCACGAACTCCTGGTTCCAGGCGTGCACGTGCGACAGGTCGGCGAACCCCCCCTTGGCGAACGCCCGCAGCAGGTTCAAGGTGGCGGCCGACTGGTGGTAGGCGGTCACCAGCCGTTCGGGGTCCGGCCGGCGGGCGTCGGCGTCGAACGCCTCGTCGTTCACCATGTGGCCCCGGAACGAGTCCAGCTCGACCTGCCCCACCCGCTCCGTCGGCTGTGACCGCGGCTTGGCGAACTGCCCGGCGATCCGGCCCACCTTCACCACCGGCACCCCGGCGGCGTAGGTCAGGGCGACCGCCATCTGCAGGACCACCTTCAGCTTGTCCCGGATGTTGTCGGCGGCGAACTCCGCGAACGACTCCGCGCAGTCCCCGGCCTGCAGCAGGAACGCCTTCCCCTCCGCCACCTGGGCCAGGGCGCCGGTCAACTGCCGGGCCTCCCCGGCCACCACCAGCGGCGGCAGCGCCGCCAGCCGGGCTTCGGCCCGCTTCAGCCGCTCCTGGTCCGGCCAGTCCGGCTGCTGCGCCGCCGGCCGCCGCCGCCAGGACGCGGCGTCCCACCCGGCAGCCGGCACGGCGGCGTCGGCGTCCGGAGCGTCGGCGGGGGGGGTGGCAGGCATCGGCCCCCAGCGTACGGCCTCGAGGACGCACCGGACGACGCCTAATCTCTCCCCGATGCCCGCCCCCCTGCGCCCCGAGCGGATCGGCCTGCTGGGCGGCACCTTCGACCCCCCCCACGCCGGCCACCTGGCCGCCGCCGTGGCCTGCCGTGACGCGTTGACCCTGGACCGGCTGCTGCTGGTGGTGGCCAACCACCCCTGGCAGAAGGCGCCGCAGCGCCGGATCAGCCCGGCCGAGGACCGGCTGGCCATGGTGCAGGCCGCGGTCCGGGGGATCCCCGGCCTGGAGGTCAGCCGGATGGAGATCGACCGCGGCGGGCCCAGCTACACCGTCGACACCGTCGACGCCCTCCGGGCCGAGGCCGCCGCCGCCGGCCGCCCGGCGCCCGAGGTGTTCCTGATCGTCGGCGCCGACCTGGTCGGCTCCCTGCCCACCTGGGAACGGGTCGACCGGCTCCGCCAACTGGTCACCCTCGTCGTGGTGTCCCGGCCCCGCAGCCCCGCCCCGCCCGACCCGGCCGGCTGGCAGGTGGTGCACCTGGACGGTGGCGGCGTGGACGTGTCCAGCTCCGAGATCCGGGCCCTGCTGGCCGGCGGCGGGGCCGTCGACGGCCTGCTGCCCGACGCGGTCATCCGTTGCATTCGCCGCCGCAATATGTACGCTGTTGGCAGATGACCGTCTCGAGCGTCGACACCGCCGAGCTTCCCCGGGTCCCCCGACAGGTCCCGCTGCCGGCCGACCTCGACCTGGACCTGGACCTCCGGCTGGACCTGCCCGCCGTGGACCCGCTCCCCGCGCCGGACCCGTCGCTGCTGGACCTGCCGGCCCTGCCGGGCCCGGTGCCGGCGGTGCGCCCGGCCCCGGGCCTGGTCCCGTCCCCGGCGCCGCGGGCGGCCGGCACCCGCGGCCGGTTGCAGGTGCAGGCCGAACGGCGGCAGCAACGGCGGCAGCGGCGGCTGCTGGCGGCGCTCGGCCTGTCCATCCTGGCCGCCGCCCTGGCGTTGACCGTGGTGGTGCTGGAGGTGGTCCATTGAACGTGCCGGCCGAGATGGTCCGGCCGTCGGGTGACGCCGACGACGGCTCGGTCGACATTCCCCCGGCGGCGTACGTGGCGGCGGCGGCCGCCGACGACAAGCTGGGCCAGGACACCGTGGTGCTGTTCATGGGGGAGCTGTTCGGGGTGGTGGACGCGTTCGTGGTCACGAGCGGCCGGAACACCCGGCAGGTGCACACCCTGGTGGAGGAGATCGAGCAGCGCGTCAAGGAGGGCGGCGGCCCGTCCCCGAGGTCGGTCGAAGGGCTGCGCGACGGTGGCTGGGTGCTGATGGACTACGGCGACTTCGTCGTCCACGTCTTCCTGGACGAGGTCCGGCACTTCTACGACCTCGAGCACCTGTGGTCCGGGGCGCCGCGGGTGCCCTGGCAGGACCGCATCGCCGGCTGAACCGGCGGGCTACCCCGCCGGGGCGGTGGTGGTCGGCTCCGGAGCGGTGGTCGTGGTGGTGGCGGCGGCGGCGGACTGGGGTGTGAGGGCGACGTAGTCACCGACGGTGACCGGCCCCTGCACTTCGGCACCGTTCTCGTTGGGCACCTGCACCGGGCCGCCGTTGAGCTCGAACTGCACCTCGACGGCGGCGGGGGAGGGGAACTGGGCGGCCACGGTGTAGACCACCTGGGCCACCGCCAGGATCTCCTGGGTGCCGGAGATCTCACCGAACGCCTGGTTGAAGTCGACGGTGACCACCTTGGCGGACACCGAGGAGCGCAGCAGTTGCACCGCGGGGGTGATGGCCGTCCGGGTGCCGGACTCCTCGATCTCGTTGGTGTACGGCCCGCGGAGCAGGAGCTCCAGGACGGTTGTGAGGGTGGCCTTCGGGCCGACCAGCCGTGTCCGGGGTGTCAGGTACTGCTCCGCGCTGTCCAGGAAGAACACCTTCACCGGCTCGCCCGACGGGGTGCTGGTGGGGGTGGTGGTCGGCAGGTGGGGGGAGAGCAGCCCGAACGGCACCTGGTTCCGGGGGATGACCCTGGCGCCGCCGCCGGCCGGCACCCCGCAGCCGGCGGCAACGACGGCCGCCACGGCCAGGGCGACGACCGCCACCACCACCGACCGGACCCGGCGCCGGACCGGATCGGGTGGCCGGGCCGGCGGCCGGGCTGGCGGGCCGGGACGGTCACGCCCGTGGGGGGGCCGAGCGGTCAGGACCATCCGGCATCGTCCTCCACCGGCAGCTCCACCACGAACCGGGCGCCGCCGCCGTCGGCCTCGTCGGCCCAGACGGTGCCGCCGTTCAGGCGGACGTGCTCGGCCACCAGGGACAGGCCCAGCCCGGTGCCGGTGCCGGCGCCCCGGTGGCCGGCGGCGTGGCCGCGGTAGAACCGCTCGAACACCTTGGCCCGCTCGGTGGGGGCCAGCCCGGCGCCGTGGTCCCGGACGGACACCCGGATGGTGCCCCGGCCGTCGGCCCGGACGGGCCCGGGCTCGGCCCGGACCTCGGTGGCCCCGCCGCCGTACAGCGCGGCGTTCTCCAGCAGGTTGGCCATGACGCGCTCGAACCGCCGCTTGTCCACGTTCAGCCACGCCCCGGCCACCGCCGGGTCGATGGTGACCTCGGGTGGCCTCACCCCGCCGGGCAGGGCCCGGACGTTGGCGGCCACCGACCGCCGGACCAGCTCGCCGGCGGTGACCTCCTCCAGGAACACGTCGGCGGACCCGGTGTCCGAGCGGGAGATCTCCAGCAGGTCGCCGACCATGCGCTGGAACCGGCGCAGGTCGGCGCCGAGCAGCTCCAGGGCCTGCCGGGCAGTCGGTGACAGCTCGTCGGCCCGGGCTTCGAGGACCTCCAGGGAGGCCGCCAGGGTGGTCAGCGGGGACCGCAGCTCGTGGCTGACGTCGGACGTGAACCGGGCCTCCCGTTCGATGCGCTCCTGCAACTGGTCCACCATGAGGTTGAAGGAGCTGGTCAGCCCGGCCAGGTCGGGGTCGGCGCTGGCGGCCAGCAGCCGGGTGTCCAGTTGGCCGCCGGCGATGGCGACGGCGGCCCGGGACACGCCGGTCAGCGGCCGCAGCGACCGGCTGGCCGCCCAGCTCCCGATGACGGCGCCGAGCACCGTGGTGATGAGGCCGCCGGCGAACAGGGCCAGGGCCAGCACCCGGAGGGTGTTGTCGAGGTCGCTGACGTCGAACACCTCGAAGTAGTCGGCCCCGACGGCCGGGATGGGGAGGCCGACGGCAATGGCGGGGTGGCCGTTCAGGACGAAGCTCTCGGTCGCCGGGGTGCCGGACAGGACCAGCGCCCGCATGCCGACCGGGATGGCGTCGTGGCCGACCAGGGAGTTGCGGGCGTACCATGTGTGGTGGAGCCGCAGCACCGACGAGGACCCGGTGGTCCCGGAGTCGGCGCTGTTCAGCAACTGCTCGGTGTTTGTCCGTGTCCGCGCCAGCGCCGGGTAGGCGACCAGGGTGTTGCGGACCAGTTCGGCGTTGACGTAGGCCTGGTGGGTCGACGCGTTCTGCCGCTCGCTGACCAGGAAGTGGCGGGTGGTGAAGAACGACACCCCGCCCATCACGAGCGACAGCAGCAGGGCGCCCAGGCCGAACATGACGGTGACCCGGGCCCGCAGCCCGAGGCGGGTCCACAGCCGGGCCCTCGGTTGGCGGACCCGCCGGCCGGCACCGGCCGCGCCGTTGGTGGTGGCGCCATTGGCGGTGCCGGCCCCGTCGCCGGGCCGCTCGGCCCCGTCGACCGGCCCGGCGGCCCCGTCGACCGGCCGACCAGCCATGTCAGGGGACCAGCTTGTAGCCCATCCCGCGGACGGTGAGGATGTGCCGGGGGAGGGCCGGGTCCGGCTCCACCTTGGTGCGGAGCCGGCGGATGTGGACGTCCACCAGCCGGCCGTCCCCGAAGTAGTCGTAGCCCCACACCCGGTCCAGCAACTGCTCCCGGCTGAGCACCTTGTTGGGGTTGGCGGCCAGCTCGCAGAGCAGCCGGAACTCGGTCCGGGTGCAGTGGACCTCGGTGCCGTCCCGGTGGCGGAGCACCCCCTGCTCGGGGACCAGCTCCAGGTCGCCGAAGGCGAGGACGGTGGGCTCGTCGTCGGTCGGCCGGGCCCGGCGGAGCAGCGCCCGGATGCGGGCCCCCAGCTCCTTGGCCACGAACGGCTTGGTCACGTAGTCGTCGGCGCCGGCCTCCAGGCCGGCCACCACGTCGTGGGTGTCGGTGCGGGCGGTGACGATGATGATGGGCACCGCGCTCTGCCGGCGCAGCGCCCGGCAGCACTCGAAGCCGTCCATCCCCGGCAGCATCAGGTCGATGAGGGCCACGTCGGGGGACTGGGCGGCGAACCGGTCGAGGGCGTCCTCGCCGCTGGCCGCCTCGTCGATCTCGTACCCCTCGCCCTCCAGGGCCAACCGCATCGACGATCGGATCCGCTCGTCGTCCTCCACCACCAGGATCCGGCTGCTCACCGGGCATCCCTCCCCGCCGTCCCGTCCCCTAGGGCCCCGACCACGTCCACGCTCGCTCCAGGTCTACACCCGCTGGCCGCCCGGTTCCGGCCAGCCGCCCCCCGTCAGCTACGCCAGATCTGGGTGGGCCAGATCGACCCGGCGATCATGCCATAGGCCTTGGCCCCGGACGGCGTGGTGGGGTTGTTGAAGTTCTGCACTGTGGGGTGCGCCACCACCGCCCACACCGCCCGGTCCGCCCACAGGTACGGGAGGTCCTGGGCGAACAACTGGTTGACCTTCTGGTAGGCGGCGATCCTCGCCTGGGCTGTCAGGCTGGTCCGGCCCACCTGCAGGGCGGCCTCCACCCGGGGGTCGTTGTTGCGGGCCATGTTGATGGACAGGCCGTTCTGGTTGTAGGTGGTGGTACTCCAGTAGATGTAGTTGAGGTCCGGGTTCACCGCCGAGAACTGCCGCCACTCGGAGGCCTGGAACTTGCCTGTCAGGGCGTTGTCGATGAGCTTGTTCTGCTCCATCACCGCGGTGGTCACCTTGAACCCCACCGACTGGAAGTGGTCCCGGACGTATGTGGCCGACCGGATGCTGGCCGGGCCTGTGGTGCAGCCGATGGTGAACGCCACCGGCTTCCCGGTGGCCCGCTGCACCTTGGCCACCAGCTTCTTGGCCCCGGCCGGGTCGTAGGTGGGCAGCTTGGTGGGGGAGTAGTACGGGGTGCCCTTCACGAACAGCCCGGTGGACGGCGGGTTGACGCCCAGGTCGATGACCGCCGAGTACTGCTTCGGGCTGACCGCCTTGGCCGCCGCCAGCCGGACTGTGGGGTCGTCGAACGGCGGCTGGGCCAGGTTGAGCATCAGGAGGTTCATGTCCGGCTCCCCGACCACCGGGCCGCTGTCGTCGATGTACGCCCATTGGCTCTTGCCGCGGAACTGGACGATGTTCTGCGGGACGTCGGTGACCATGATGTCGATGGTGCCGCTCTGCAGGGCCTGCGCCCGGGTGTTGGCGTTGGGGATCGGCTTGAAGGTGATCGAGTCCAGGTACGGCAGGCCCTTGCGCCAGTACCGCTTGTTGGCCACCGCGGTGAAGTGTGTGTTGGGCACCCAGGACTGGAACGTGAACGGCCCGGTGCCGATGGGGTTGGTTGTGCCTGTCTTGGCCTTGATCATCGCCGGGGCCATCGGGTAGGCGACCTGCCCGCCGATGCCGCCGGCCAGGTAGTACGGGAACGGCACCCACGGCTGCTTCAGGTTGACGGTCACCGCCAGCGGTCCGGACTGGGCCATTGTGGCCACGATCGGCTTCATCACCAGCCCGATCAGCAGCGAGTCGTACTGGGCCTCGAAGTTGGCCAGCAGTGCCGCACCGTCGCAGGGGGTGCCGTCGTGGAACACCACTGTCGGCCGCAGGGTCACCGTCCAGGACGTGTAGTCGGCGTTGGGGGTGATGGACTGGGCCAGGTACGGCGCCACCTTGCCGTCGGCGGTGATGATGGCCAGCGGGTCGAACACCGTCCGGGCGTACATGACCCCGACGGAGTCGAACCGGGCCACGGACGGGTTGAACCCCTGCTCCTCCGCTGTGGTGCCGAACACCAGCTTGCCGCCCCGCTTCGGCCTGGCCCTGGACACCCCGTTGCGGCCCGGCCCGTTGGTCACCGCGCCCAGCGGGCCGTCCATGAACAGCAGGTCGCCGGCGGCCGTCACCCCCACCACCCCGGCGGCCACCGCCGCGGACTGGGCCAGGAACGACCTGCGATCGAACGATCGAGCCACGATGCCTCCCCTTTGGCTGCCCTCCGACGTACCGCTGCGGTCACGTTACCGCGCGGTAGCCGCGAAAAGGTGCCGGCGGCCGAGGTCGGGCCGCCGGTACGGTGGACCGCGTGGACGACGCCCGGAACGACCGGGACCCCTGGGACCTGGACGGGTTCGGCCGCTGGCTGCGGTCCCGGTCCGCGGCCACCGCCAGGGCCTACCGGTCCGACCTGGCGGCCTTCGTGGACTGGGCCACCCGCGGCGGCCACGCCGGCCCGGACCAGGTGGACCGGCTGCTGCTGCGCCGGTACCTGGCCTACCTGGGCACCCGCCGGTACGCCCGGGCCACCGTGGCCCGCAAGGCCGCGGCCCTCCGGGCCTACTTCGGCTGGTGCCGCCGCACCGGGGTGGTGGCCGCCGACCCGGCCCAGCGGCTCTCTGCGCCGTCCGGCGCCGGCCGGCTGCCCCAGGTGCTGGCCGGCGGGGACCTGGACCGGCTGCTGGCCGACCCCCCCACCCCGCCCGCCGCCGACCCGGTGGCCGCGGCGGTGGCCCTGCGGGACCAGGCGGTGCTGGAGCTGCTGTACGCCGCCGGCCTCCGGGTGGCCGAGCTGTGCGGCCTCGAACGGGACGGCGTGGACCTGGCCGGCCGGACGGTGACCGTGGTCGGCAAGGGGGACAAGGAGCGCCGGGTCCCGGTGCACCGGCAGTGCGCGGCGGCCCTCGACCGGTGGCTCGCCGACGGCCGCCCCCGCCTGGCCGGGCCGTCCACCCCGGACGGCGCCGTGTTCCTCAACCGCCGCGGCCACCGGCTGGGGCCGAGGGACGTCCGCCGCATCCTGGACGCCCGCTCCCCGGTGCCCACCCACCCCCACGCCCTCCGGCACACCTTCGCCACCCACCTCCTCGACGGCGGGGCCGACCTGCGGGTGGTGCAGGAGCTGCTGGGCCACGCCAGCCTGCAGACCACCCAGGTGTACACCCACGTCAGCAAGGACCGGCTGCTCGGCGTCTACGGCGGCACCCACCCCCGGGCCTGACCCGGTTCCCCGGTGGCCGACCCCGGGGGGACCGACTATCCTCGTTGTGCCCGCCGACCGGCGGGAGCCACACCACCACCACGCACCCGAGCGCGTTCGGACGGTCGCCCCACCCGGGGTGCTGCGCTCGGGGAGGAACAACCGACTGGAGGACAGCATGGCCGTGGTCACGATGCGGCAGTTGCTGGGGGCCGGAGTGCACTTCGGCCACCAGACCCGCCGATGGAACCCCAAGATGCGCCGGTACATCCTGGGCGAGCGCAACGGTATCTACCTGATCGACCTGCGCAAGACCCTGGACGGCATCGACAGCGCCTACGGGTACGTCCGCGACCTGGTGGCCAGGGGGGGCACGGTGCTGTTCGTGGGCACCAAGAAGCAGACCCAGGGCCCGGTGGCCGACTACGCGTCGGCCTGCGGCATGCCGTACGTCAACCAGCGCTGGCTGGGCGGCATGCTGACCAACTTCACCACCGTCTCCGGCCGGGTGAAGCGCATGCAGGAGCTCCGGGCCATGCAGGCCGCCGGCGACTTCGACGCCATGCCCAAGAAGGAGGCCCTGCGGCACGTCCGCGAGCTGGAGAAGCTCAGCCGGAACCTCGGCGGCATCAGCGGCCTGGACCGCCTGCCCGACGCCATCTTCGTCATCGACACCAAGAAGGAGCACATCGCCGTCACCGAGGCCAACAAGCTCGGCCTCCCCGTGGTGGCGGTGGTCGACACCAACTGCGACCCCGACGTCATCGACTACGTCATCCCCGGCAACGACGACGCCATCCGCTCCGGCACCCTCATGTGCCGGGTGGTCGCCGACGCCGTCGTCGAGGGTCGGTGGGTGGCCTCGCACCGCCCCGCCCCCAAGGCCCCGGCGGCCAACGGCGCCGCCCCCGCCCCGCCGCCCCCGCCCCGGCCGCCGGCCCGGGCCACCGTCGACGCCTCGGTCCCCGAGGGCATCGTGGACGCCCCGGCGCCTTCGGCCGAGGCCGCCGCGCCGGCTCCCGCAGCCCAGGCCCCGGCCGCCGAGGCGGCTCCTGCGCCAGCCCCGGCCCCGGCGGCCCAGGCGACCCCGGCTGCTGCTCC
Organism: Acidimicrobiales bacterium; assembly: GCA_035547695.1. Lineage (GTDB taxonomy): Bacteria > Actinomycetota > Acidimicrobiia > Acidimicrobiales > RAAP-2 > DASZUK01. Next base: position 12,639 of record DASZUK010000010.1, on the reverse strand, counting down.
GGCCACCGCCGCCGACGCCGCACCCGCACCGGCACCCGCCGCCGCCCCGGCCCCGGAGGCCCCGGCGGACGGCGTGGCCACCCCGACCGCGACGACCACGGAGGCCTGACCCCGATGGCCAGCTTCACCGCCAAAGACGTCCAGGCCTTGCGCCAGTCCACCGGGGTGGGCATGCTCGACGCGAAAAGGGCCTTGGAAGAGAACGACGGCGACATGGAGGCAGCCAAGCAGTGGCTGCGGGTGCAGGGCCTGGCCGGGGCGGCCAAGCGGGAGGACCGCGAGGCCTCGGAGGGCGCCGTGGCGGTGGTCCGCCAGGACGCCGCGGCCGGCCTGGTGGAGCTGCGGTGCGAGACCGACTTCGTGGCCAAGGCCGCCGACTTCGTCGCCCTCACCGACGAGCTGGCCGCACTGGTGGCCGCCAAGGGCCCCGACGCGGTGGCGGAGCGCCAGGACGAGATCGACAACCTGCGGACCACCCTGAAGGAGAACATCTCCGTCGGCCGGGTGGCCCGGGTGGAGGCCGGCGACGGGGAGGTGCTGGAGACCTACCTGCACCAGCAGGCCGGCCGCGGGGTCAACGCGGTGGTGGTCCTGCTCCGCGGCGGCACCGCCGAGCTGGCCCACGACGTGGCGGTGCACATCGCGTTCGCCAAGCCGACCTACCTCCGCCGGGAGGACGTGCCGGAGGCCGAGGTGGCCGCCGAGCGGACCACCGTGGAGGAGATCAGCCGCAACGAGGGCAAGCCGGAGGCGGCCCTGCCCAAGATCGTGGAGGGCCGCATGACCGGCTGGTTCAAGGAGCGCTGCCTCCTCGAACAGGCCTACGTCCGCGACGAGAAGCGGACCATCGCCGACCTGGTCGGGTCGGCCTCGGCCGAGGTGGTGCAGTTCGTCCAGGTGGTCATCGGCTCCTGACCGACGGCCGCGACGACGGAAACGACGACGGGAACAGGGAGGCGCCGGTCGGTGGGTGAGCCCAGACGCATCGTCCTGAAGATGTCCGGTGAGGCCCTGGCGTCGTCGGCGTCGGACGAGACCATCGATGCCGGCGTGGTGGAGCGGCTGGCCGGCGAGATCGCCCAGGCCAAGGCCGAGCTGGACCTGCAGTTGGCCGTCATGGTCGGCGGCGGCAACATCTGGCGGGGCACCACCGGGGCCGGGGCCGGCATGGACCGGGCCACCTCCGACGCCATGGGCATGTTGGGCACCGTCATCAACGCCCTGGCCCTCCAGGACGCCCTGGAGCACCAGGGCCAGCCCACCCGGGTGCTGACCGCGGTGGCCATGGCCCAGGTGGCCGAGCCCTACATCCGGCGCCGCGCCATCCGGCACCTGGAGAAGGACCGGGTGGTCATCTTCGCCGCCGGCATGGGCAACCCCTATTTCACCACCGACACCTCTGCCGCCCTGCGGGCCGCCGAGATCGAGGCCGACCTGCTGCTGAAGGGCACCCACGGCGGCGTCGACGGGGTGTACAGCGCCGACCCCAAGCTGGACCCCTCGGCCACCCGGTTCGAGGAGATCTCGTTCATGGACGTCATCGCCAAGGACCTCCGGGTGATGGACCTGACCGCCATCACCTTCTGCAAGGACAACGGCCTGCCCATCTTGGTGTTCGACCTGATGGCCCCCGGAAACCTCGGTCGTGCGCTCCGGGGCGAACAGATCGGTACGCTGGTCAGATGACCGACAACGAGCTGGCCGGGCTGGTGGTCGAGGACACCCGGGACAAGATGGCCAAGGCCATCGACCACGTCCGCAGCGAGTTCGCCAACGTCCGCACCGGCCGGGCCACCCCGGCGCTGGTCGAGAACCTGACCGTCGACTACTACGGCACCCAGACCCCCCTGCGGCAACTGGCCGGGTTCAGCGTCCCCGACGCCATGCTGCTGGTCATCACCCCGTACGACAAGGGCTCGCTTTCCGCCGTCGAGAAGGCCATCTTGACGTCCGACCTGGGCATCAACCCGGCCAACGACGGCACCGTCATCCGGCTGTCCTTCCCCCCCCTCACCGAGGAGCGCCGCCGCGACCTGGTGAAGGTGGTCCGGCAGAAGGCCGAGGAGGGCAAGGTGGCCATCCGCAACCTCCGCCGGGCCAGCCGGCACGAGCTGGAGGCCCTGGAGAAGGACGGCGCCATGTCCTCCGACGAGCTGGACCGGGTCGAGAAGGACATCGAGAAGATGACCCAGGGCCAGGTGGCAGCGATCGACCAGCTCCTCTCCCACAAGGAGAAGGAGCTCCTCGAGGTGTGACCATGGACGACGACCGCCAGGACACCGACAGCCGGGTGAAGATCTTCGGCGCCGAGCAGGCCGGCCATACCGGCGAGGTGCCGGCCGTGCCCGGTGGGGTGCTGCCCGGCGACGTCCCCGGTGACGTCCCCGGCGATGCCGGAGCCCCGGAGCCCGGCGCCGAGGTGGCCGCCGGGTCGTTCGCCGCCGGGTCCGACCTGGCCGCCGCCGGTGCCGACCAACCGTCCGGTCCCGGCCCGGTCGACGACCCGTGGCCGCAGCCGGACACGTCGGGGCTGCCGCACTGGACCGAGGCCCCCACCGGGGAGGTCCCGGCGGTGCTCGCCCGGGAGCCCGCCACCCCCGACGACGGCGGGGACCCGTGGTCGTCGCTGCCCGGTCCCACCTGGCGGGAGGAGGGCGCCGACTGGGCAGCCCACGAGGAGTCCTACGAGCCCTCCATGCTGGCCCCCGACGACACCAAGCTGGGCTCGCTGGACGACTCCGGGCCCGGCGACCGGCAGCCGTGGTCGTTCGACCTGCCGTCCGCGGAGGCCCCGGTGGTGGAGGTCGGCGACTTCGACACCATGGTGGTCCCGGTGGTGCAGCCGTCCAGCGACCCGGTGCGGCCCCTGGACGACGCGGCGCCGTCCACCGCCCCCGGGTCGACGGTGTTCCCCGAGGGCGGCTGGTCCCCGGCCGAGCACGAGGCCGCGGTGGGGCCGGTCCGACGCGGCTCGCCGGACGCCGGCCGTGGCCGCCGACGCGGCGCCGGCCGCCGGCGCTCCCGGCAGGCCGTCGAGGAGGAGCTGGCTGCCGAGGAGATGGCCGCCCATGGCCTGGTCGACCAGCCCGCCGGGCCCGACCGGCCGGTCCCCGAGGGCTCCGCCCTCTCCGGTGCCGGCGGCCCCGGCGACGAACCGGTGGCCGACCGGCCGCGGGCCCAGGCCCCGCCGCCGCCGGTGGGGGAGCCGGTGTCCCGGCCGGTGCCCAAGGCCTCCGGGCCGCGGCGGCCGCCGCCACGCCCGCGGCCCGGCGTCGGGTTGCGACCGCCGGAGCCGCCCCGGGAGACCCAGAGCGGCCGGAACCTGCCGTTGGCCATCGCCAGCGGGGTGGTCATCGGGGTCATCGCCCTGGTGTTCTTCGACCTCGGGACCGTCACCTCCGCCATCATCGCCACCGTCGTCGTCACCCTGGCCGCCGTGGAGGCCTTCGCCGGCTTCCGCAAGGCCGGGTACCACCCGGCCACCCTGCTCGGCCTGGTGGCCGTGGTGTCCCTGATGGTGGCCACCTACAACAAGGGCGAGGCCGCCCTGCCGCTGGTCCTGGTGCTGCTGGTGGTGTTCGTCATGCTCTGGCACCTCGCCGGGGTCGAACGGTCGGTGGAGCCGGTGCGCAGCATCGCCAGCACCCTGCTGGTGTTCTGCTGGGTCGGGGTGTTCGGGTCCTTCGCCACCCTCCTCCTGGACCCCACCGTGTTCCCCAACCGCCACGGCATCGCCTTCCTGCTCGGCGCCGTCATCACCGCGGTCGCCTACGACGTCGCCGCCCTGGCCGTCGGGGCCTGGATCGGCAGCCACCCGCTGTCCAAGTTCAGCCCCAACAAGACCTGGGAGGGCCTGATCGGCGGCACCGTCGCCGCCATCCTGGCCGCGGTGGTCATCGTCCACTTCATCCACCCCTGGACCGTCGGCAAGGCCGCCGTCCTCGGCCTGGTGGTCGCGGTGGTCAGCCCCATCGGGGACCTGTCCGAGTCCCTCATCAAGCGGCACCTGGGGGTGAAGGACATGGGCCGGATCCTGCCCGGCCACGGCGGCCTGCTGGACCGGATCGACGGCATCCTGTTCGTCCTGCCGGCCACCTACTACCTGGTCAAGGCCTTCCACCTGGCCTGACCACCCCCGACCCTCGGGTGAGCACGGCCGCGTGGGGCTGGGGCCCCACGCATCGGAGGAGGCAGGGGTTGGGGCCCCTGCCGGGTGATGACCCAGCCCCGATGGCATGCTGGGGGTCGGAGCGGGTGCGAGTGACGGGCGGTGCGATGAGCACGAAGACGGTCAGCTTGGTGGGGTCGACGGGGTCGATCGGCACCCAAGCCATCGACGTGGTCCAGGCCGACCCGGACCGGTTCCGGGTGGTGGCGCTGGCCGCCCAGCGGTCGGTGGCCCTGCTGGTGGAGCAGGCCAGGCAGCTCCGGCCGGAGCTGGTCGCCGTCGGTGACCCGGCGCTGGCCGCCGAGGTGGCCGCCCAACTGCCGGCCGGCGTCGAGGTGATGGCCGGCCCCGACGGCCTGGCCGCCGCCGGGGCCGCCGCCGAGGTGGTCGTGAACGGGGTGGTCGGTTTCGCCGGCCTGCCGGTCACCCTGGCCGCCCTGGAGGCCGGCCGGCGGCTGGCCCTGGCCAACAAGGAGTCCCTCATCGCCGGGGCCCCGGTCGTGCAGCGGGCCCGGCGGACCCCCGGGGCCCACATCGTCCCGGTGGACTCCGAGCACTGCGCCATCCACCAGTGCCTCGCCGCCACCCGGTCCGTCGACGGCCCCCTCGACCCGGAGCCCGACGGGGACGGCGTCCGGCGGCTGCTGGTGACCGCGTCGGGCGGCCCCTTCCGGGGCCGCAGCCGCGACGACCTGCGGGTGGTCGGCGTCGACGACGCCCTCGCCCACCCCACCTGGCGGATGGGCCGGAAGATCACCATCGACTCGTCCACCCTCATGAACAAGGGCCTGGAGGTCATCGAGGCCCACGAGCTGTTCGGGGTCCCCTACGACCGGATCGACGTCGTGGTCCATCCCCAGTCGGTGGTGCACTCCATGGTGGAGCTGTTCGACGGCACCACCATCGCCCAACTGTCCCAGCCCGACATGCGGCTGCCCATCGGCTACGCCATGGGCTGGCCGCAGCGCCTGGACACCGCCTTCGGGGCCATCGACTGGGGCAGCAGCCTGTCCCTCACCTTCGAGCCCCCCGACCGGGCGGTGTTCTCCTGCCTGGACCTCGCCTACCGGGCCGGCCGGCAGGGCGGGGCGGCGCCGGCCTGGCTGAACGCCGCCAACGAGGTGGCCGTGGCCGCCTTCCTCGAAGGTCGGCTGGGCTGGCTGGGCATCGCCGAGGTGGTCGAGGACACCCTGGACGGCTGCGACGACGGGCCCATGGTCTCCGTCGACGACGTCCTGGACGCCGACCGCCGGGCCCGGCTGCGGGCCCAGGCCGCCGTCGAACGCCGGTTGGCTGCGGCGTGACGGGCTGCACCGTGACGGGCTGCACCATGACGGGCGGTGGCGCGAAGGGCGGCCGTTGAGCACCTGGGTCGACCAGCGACCGGGGTCCACCCAGGGGGCCGACGACGGCGGCAGCGCGGCGCCGCCACCGCCGCAGCCCGGGCCGCCACCGGGCCCGCAGCCGCCCGACGGCGGCCGGGCCACCCGGTCGTCGGGATGGTGGGCCCTGCTGCGGCTGGCCGTCGGGGTGGCCGCGGTGGTGGCCCTGTTCCTGGCCACCGGCCTCGGCGCCCTCCTGATCGTCATCGTCGCCATCGTCGTCATGGTGATGGTGCACGAGCTGGGCCACTTCGCCACGGCCAAGTGGAGCCGGATGAAGGTCACCGAGTACTTCGTCGGCTTCGGTCCCCGGCTGTGGTCCGTCCGGCGAGGGGGCACCGAGTACGGCGTCAAGGCCATCCCGGCCGGCGGCTACGTGAAGATCCCCGGGATGTCCAACCTGGAGGAGGTCGACCCCGCCGACGAGGCCGACACCTACCGCCAGAAGCCGTTCCACAAGCGGATCATCGTGGCCAGCGCCGGGTCGGTGATGCACTTCGTCATGGCGTTCCTGCTGGCCTACGGCGCCCTGCTGTACTTCGGCACCCCGACGTCGGTGGAGCGGGTCACCATCACCGGGTTCCCGCCGTGGTCCGGCCACCAGCAGACCGCCGCCCAGCAGGCCGGGCTGCAGGCCGGCGACGTGGTGGTGGCCGTGGACGGCCACCACCTGACGACCGCCGGCCAGTTCAGCGACGTGGTCGGCCGGTCGGCCGGGAAGCCGGTCGTGCTGACCGTGCAGCGCGACGGCCGCACCCGCCAGTTGACCGTCACCCCGGCGGCCGGCCACCGGGTGGGCACCACAGGGGAGGCGCTGGGGCCGGCCACCGGCAACGACGGCAAGACCGTCGGCCTCATCGGGGTGACCACCACCGTCAGCCCGGTGTTCTCCCCGGAGGGGCCCGTACGGGCCGTGGGCACCGCGGTCGTCGACATCGGCCGGGACACCGCCCTCACCGTCCGGGCGGTGCCGCAGTCCATCAGCTCCCTCTACTCCAGCATCACCACCAGCAAGGGGGCCGAGCAGAGCGCGCAGACCGGCACCCGGCCGGAGTCCATCGTCGGCGCCGTCCGGACCGCCACCCAGGCCGAGCAGAACGGCATCCTGGACCTGATCGACATCCTGATCGTCCTCAACATCGGGTTCGCCCTGCTCAACATGTTGCCGATGCTGCCGCTGGACGGCGGCCACGTGGCCATCGCGCTCTACGAGCGCATCCGCACCCGGCGCGGCCAGCCGTACTACCAGGCCGACGTGGCCAAGCTGCTGCCGGTGGTCTACGCCTTCTGCGCCGTCCTGGTCGTCGTGGTGGTCTCCGCCCTGTACCTGGACATCGCCCACCCGATCGCCAACCCGTTCCGCTGAGCCGTCGGGGCCGCCTGGGGCCCCGGCCCCCCGCCGGCCGTGCGCCCGGCCCGATAACCGCCCGAGCAGCCTGCCGGCCGCGGCAGAATGGCACCGATGGAACACACAGCCGAGCTCCTGTCCCCGAGGCGTACGACCCGGCAGATCCGGGTGGGCGACGTACCGATCGGTGGCGGGGCACCGGTGTCGGTGCAGTCGATGACCACCACCAAGACCGCCGACGTCGACGGCACCCTGGCCCAGATCTACGCCCTGGCCAACGCCGGGGCCGACATCGTCCGTTGCACCTGCAACGAGGAGGCCGCCGCGGAGGGGCTGGCCCAGATCGTCCCCCGGTCCCCGGTGCCCATCGTGGCCGACATCCACTTCCACTACGAGATGGCCCTGGCCGCCCTGGAGGCCGGGGTGCACGGCCTGCGGCTGAACCCGGGCAACCTCCGCAAGGAGTCCGAGATCAAGCTGGTGGCCCAGGAGGCCAAGGACCGCGGGGTGCCCATCCGGATCGGGGTCAACGCCGGTTCGCTGCACCCGGACCTGTACAAGAAGTACGGCGGCGCCACCCCGGAGGCCCTGGTGGAGTCCGCCCGGAACGAGCTGGCCTACTTCGCCGACGTCGGGTTCAGCGACGTCAAGATCTCGGTGAAGGCCTCGTCGGTGGCCCTGATGATCGCCGCCTACCGGCTGGCGTCGGAGACCTTCGACCACCCCCTGCACCTCGGCGTCACCGAGGCCGGGCCGCCGCCGGCCGGGCTGTTGAAGGGCACCGCCGGCATCGGCACCCTGCTGGCCGAGGGCATCGGTGACACCATCCGGTACTCCCTCACCGCCGACCCGGTGGAGGAGGCCCGGGCCGGCCGGCAGTTGCTGGAGTCCCTCGGCCTCCGGGAGCGGAAGGGCCTGGACCTGATCGCCTGCCCGTCCTGCGGCCGGGCCCAGGTGGACGTGATCGCCGTGGCCAAGGCCGCCCAGGACGCCCTGGAGGACCGGAACCTGCCGATCCAGGTGGCCGTCATGGGCTGCGTGGTGAACGGCCCCGGGGAGGCCCGCAGCGCCGACCTGGGCATCGCCGCCGGCAAGCACAAGGGCCACCTGTTCATCCAGGGCAAGATCGTCCGGGTGGTCCCCGAGGACCGGATGGTGGACGAGCTGGTGGCCGAGGCCGAGCGGCTGGTGGCCGAGGGGGTGGAGGCCCGGTTGGCCGCCGCCGACGCCGGCGCGGAGGCCGAGGCCGAGGCCGACCGCCGGGCCCTGCTGGACGCCGGCGGTGCCGACCCCAACGCGGCCCAGGTCAAGATCGACCGCATCCGCCAGCGGGTCGACGCGGAGCACGAAGCTGGCTGACCCGGGCCGGGTATCCTGCCCGGCCATGGCCACCAGCACCGGAACGGACCCTGCGGGAGGCGCCGGCGCGCCCGGGAAGGGCGGGCTGACCGCCAGGGTCGACGACTTCCCGCGGTGGTACCAGGAGGTGGTGGCCCGGGCCGAGCTGGCCGACAACGGGCCGGTCCGCGGCACCATGGTCATCCGACCCTGGGGCTACGCCATCTGGGAGCGGCTGCAGGCCGCCCTGGACCGCCGGATCAAGGAGGCCGGGGCCGAGAACGCCTACTTCCCGGTGTTCATCCCCGAGGCCTTCCTGAAGCTGGAGGCCGAGCACGTCGAGGGGTTCAGCCCCGAGCTGGCCGTGGTCACCCACGGTGGCGGCAAGCAGTTGGAGGAGCCGGTGGTGGTCCGGCCGACCAGCGAGACCGTCATCAACCACTACTTCGCCAAGTGGGTGCACAGCCACCGGGACCTGCCGCTCCTCATCAACCAGTGGGCCAACGTGGTGCGCTGGGAGCTGCGGCCCCGGCTGTTCCTTCGCACCACCGAGTTCCTGTGGCAGGAGGGCCACACCGTCCACGCCACCGAGGCCGACGCCCGCGACTACGCGCTCCGCATCCTGCGGGACGTCTACGTCGACACCATGACCCGGGTGGCCGCCATCCCGGTGCTCACCGGCCACAAGACCGACCGGGAGCGGTTCGCCGGGGCCACCCGCACCTGGACCTGCGAGGGCATGATGGGCGACGGCAAGGCCCTGCAGATGGGCACCAGCCACGAGCTGGGCCAGAACTTCGCCCGGGCCTTCGACATCCGGTTCTCCGACACCGCCGGCGAGCTCCGGTACCCCTGGCAGACCTCCTGGGGGGCCTCCACCCGGCTGATCGGTGCCCTGATCATGGCCCACGGCGACGACTTCGGCCTCCGCCTCCCCCCGGACCTGGCCCCCCAGCAGGCCGTGGTCATGGTGGCCCGCGAAGGGGAGGGGGTGCAGCGGGCCGCCGAGTCCCTGGTGGCCGACCTGGCCGCCGCCGGCGTCCGGGCGGTCCTGGACGACCGCACCGACACCGGGTTCGGCCGTCGTTCGGTGGACTGGGAGCTGAAGGGGGTGCCGATGCGGCTGGAGGTCGGTCCCCGGGACCTGGCCGAGGGCACCGTGACCGTGGTGACCCGGCACCGCCGGGAGAAGGCCGCGGTCGCCGTCGGCGAGGCGGCGGCGGCGGTCTCGGGCGGCCTGGCCGCCGTGGCCGACGACCTGCGGGCAGAAGCCCTGGCCTTCCGCCAGAGCCGCACCGCCGACGTCGACGACCTGGCGGGGGCCGTCGAGGCCGGCGCCACCGGGTTCGCCCGGGTGCCCTGGGCCGCGGTGGGCCCGGACGGTGAGCAGCGGCTGGCGGCGGCGTCGCTGTCGGTGCGGTGCCTGCAGCGACCCGACGGCTCCCTGGCCGCCGGCGGGCCGGCCGGCCCGGAGGACCAGGACCCGGCGGCGCTGCTGGCGGTGGTCGGCCGCTCGTACTGACCCCGCCGCCGGTGCCACCCCGTCCGGTGCCCCACCGCCCCGGAGTTGCCCGCCGGTTGCTATAATCCCGTCGCTGTCCGGTCGGAGTCGTTGACCTGTTTGAAGCGTGGGCCGCTGCCCACGCTTCGCCTTTTGTGGCGACAGGCGGGCCCGGCCGGGCGGTGCGGGAGCCCGCCGGCCCTCACCGGGCGGTGGCCACCCACAACGGAAGGGGTTTGGACCGACAGGCAGTACCGAGAGGAGGTGGCAGCACGATGGACGATCTCACCGACGACCTTTCCCCGCTGCTGGCCTCCCTCGGCCTGGACCTGGTGGACCTGGAGGTGGCCTCCGGCGTCGTCCGGGTCACCGTGGACCGTGACGGCGGCGTCGACCTGGACGCCCTGGCGGCGGCCAACAAGGCCGTGTCGTCCGAGCTGGACCGGCTCGATCCCATTCCCGGCCGGTACACCCTGGAGGTGTCCAGCCCGGGGGTGGAACGGCGGCTGCGGACCCCCGCCCACTTCGCCAGGGCGGTCGGCGAGACCGTGTCCGTCCGGACCCACCCGGGCGCCACCGACGTCCGCCGCCGGCAGGGGGTGCTGGCCGCCGCCGACGACGCCGGCGTGGTCCTCGACACCGACGACGGGCCGGTGCGGATCGCCTACGACCAGGTGGAGCGGGCCCGGACCGTGTTCGAGTGGGGCGGCAACCCGCCGCCGGGCAAGGCGGCCAAGCCGGTCCGGGGCAAGGGAACGAAGAAGACAGAGAGGGTCACCACGCCATGAGCAAGACGAACTTCGAGTTCCTCGACGCGCTGAGCCAGATCGCCCGCGACAAGGGCATCTCGGTGGACACGTTGCTGGACGCCCTGGCCAACGCGCTGGTGGCCGCCTACAAGCGGCGTCCCGACGCGGCCGAGGAGGCCGTCGTCACCATCGACCCCGAGTCCGGCGAGATCCGGGTGTACGGGCAGGAGCTGGACGAAGACGGCAACGTGGTCAACGAGTGGGACGACACCCCCGACGACTTCGGCCGGATCGCCGCCCAGACCGCCAAGCAGGTCATCCTGCAGCGCATCCGCGAGGTGGAGCGGGACCAGAAGTACGAGGAGTACGCCGGCAAGGAGGGCAACATCGTCACCGGCATCGTCCAGCAGACCGACAACCGGTACACCCTGCTGGACCTCGGCAAGGTGGAGGCCCTGCTGCCCCAGGCCGAGCAGGTGTCCTACGAGCGGTACGAGCACGGCGCCCGCCTGAAGGCGTACATCGTGGAGGTCCGCAAGACCACCAAGGGCCCCCAGATCGTGGTCAGCCGCACCCATCCCGGCCTGATCCTGCGGCTGTTCGAGCTGGAGGTCCCCGAGATCTCCACCGGCGTCGTCGAGATCAAGGCCGCCGCCCGCGAGCCGGGCCACCGCACCAAGATCGCGGTCTGGTCCAACGACCCCAACGTGGACCCCGTCGGCGCCTGCGTCGGCGCCCGCGGCTCCCGGGTCCGCATGGTCACCAACGAGCTCCGCGGCGAGCGGGTGGACGTGGTCCCGTTCTCCGACGACCCGGTGGAGCTGATCCAGAACGCGCTGGCCCCGGCCCGGGTTCGGGAGGTCCGCCTCGACGAGCAGACCGGCACCGCCACGGTGGTGGTCAGCGACTACCAGCTTTCCCTGGCCATCGGCAAGGAGGGCCAGAACGCCCGCCTGGCCGCCCGCCTCACCGGCTGGCGCATCGACATCAAGAGCGAGACCCAGCTCGAGGAGGAGGAGTCCGGCTACGCCGGCCAGGAGTGGGCCGAGGGGGAGTGGATCGAGAACGACGCCGGCGAGATGGTCTGGAAGCCCGCCGAGGGTGGCGAGGCCATCTCCGCCGAGGAGTGGACCCACGCCGTCGAAGACGGCGACGCCCCGGCCGTCGCCGCAACCGACGGTGCCGGTGCCGACGCCGCTGCCGAAGCGGCGGGCGACGCCGGTGCCGGGGCCGAGGCCGGGTCCGGGGCCGGTGAGGTGGCGGAGCCGGAGGCCGCCCAGCCCGACGGAGCCCAGGTCGACGCCGCCGAGGCGGCCGAGCCGGGACCAGCGGACGGCGACGCAGTGGACGGCGACGCATAGCCCCGGTCCGCACCTGCGTCGGCTGCCGCCGGCCTGCTCCGGCGGAGGACCTGATTAGGATCGTCCTGCGTCCCGACGGCTCTCTGGCGGTGGGGCGGTCCCTGCCGGGCAGGGGCGCATGGCTGTGCCGGGGCTCGACGCAGTGCCTGGACCAGGCCCAGCGCCGCCGTGGCCTGGACCGGGCCCTGCGAGCCACCCTGGCTCCCGGGGCAGTGGACGACCTCCGCCGCCACCTGGCCGGAGGGCCGGTGAGGGGCGAGGACCCCTGATGTGCGAGGATAGAGGACCCGGCGCCCGCCGTGGCGCACGGAACTGCGAAGGACACCGAGGACGAGTTGCCGAAGAAGATCCGCGTCTACGAACTGGGCCGTGAGCTCGGGCTGACCAACAAAGAGGCACTGGACCTGTGCCTCGCGCTGGGCATCGGCGTCAAGAGCCACTCATCGTCCATCGAGGACGCCCAGGCCGACCGGGTTCGCCGGAAGGCCGATGCCGAGGGGCTGCGCCGCCCGGTGCAGCCCGAAGAGCCCGCCCCGGCCAAGAAGGCCCCGGCCAAGAAGGCCGCCGCCCAGCCCCGGACCGATGCCGAGCCGGCCCCGGTCCGGCCCGCCGACGGCGACGGCGCTCCGGCCCGTCCCCGGCTGATCAGCAGCCGCGGCACCCCGGCCGCCGCGCCGGTCCGTTCCACCGGCCCCGCCCCGTCGGCCCCGCTCCGTCCCGCCCCGTCGGCCCCGACGAGCCCCGCGCCGGCCGCCCCGGCGGCATCCGGCCCCGCCCCGTCCGCGCCTGCCC
>DASZUK010000009.1:0-10816 GCA_035547695.1 Acidimicrobiales bacterium | reverse complement strand
CCTCGCCGGTGCCGCCCGGTCCGGCATTGCCGCGGCCGCGGCCACCCCGGCGGCCGCGGCCCGGCGGGCGGTGTTGGACGGCATCCGCCGCCGCCGGGTCCGGCGCCTGCAGGCCGCAACCTCCGCCCTCGGCCTGGCGGCGGCCGCCGCCCTGGTCGGCTACGGGCTGGCCGACGGCGGCGTCGGCAGCCCGCCGGTGCACGTCACCGCGACGGCCGCCCGGCCCGACGCCACCTGCGTCATGGTGTGGACCGGCCACGGCCCGCCGGCCTGCGCCGGCGCCTACGGAGCCACCGGAGCCACCGGCACGCCGGGCGTCGTGTTCGGCGCGTCACCGACCACCGCCGGACCGCACGGCTCGGCGGCGTCGGCGTCCGGGGTCGCCGGACCGGGAGGGGCGGCCTCCGGCACCGAGCCGGGGGCGGGCAGCACCGTGCTCACCGTCGGGCAGACCGCGGTGGTCACCCTCCCGGCCGGCCACGTCTGGAGCCGGCCCACCGTTGTCGTCGACGGCCAGGCCGGGGGGCAACCGGCCACGGGCAACACCACGGTCCCGGTCCACCTCCGGGGCAGCGGCCGGAGCGCCGGCCGGAGCGGCGACCGGAGCGCGGGCCGGAGCGGCGGCCGCACCGTCACCGTGGTGGCCGACGCCCCGGGTACGGCCACCATCGCCATCTCCGGGTCGTGCCCGGCCAGGCGGTCGGCATGCCAGCCGCAGCACTGGTCGGACCGCATCGTGGTCGCGCCGGCCGCCGGTTGAGCGCGGACCCGGCGGCCGGAGGTGGGCAACCGGCGCGGGCCGGAGGCGGGCAACCGGCCGGGCCGGCGGTGCGTCTTTGGGGGCATGGCTGACCGCACCCCGTCCTGCCCGACCCCGCCCGCCCAGGCCGCCGGGGCGATCCCCCCAACCCGATCGGGAAGGGGGAGGCGACGGCGGAAGCGGGGGCGGGTCGTCGCCGGAGCCGTCGTGGTCGCGTCCACCGTCGTGGCCGCGGCGTCGGCCACCGCCGCGGCGACGGCCACGGTGGCGGGGTCCGCGGTCCACGGCGCCGCCGCCTGCGGGCCGACCGCGGCCAAGCTGACGGTGCGGGGCACAGGGGAGGCCACGGGCACCCCCGACTTGTTGATCCTGACCCTGTCGGTGTCCACCAGCGCACCCACAGCCAACGGGGCCCTCGACCAGAACAACCAGGCCGCCAGCGCCGTCACCGCCGCACTGGCCGCCGGGGGGGTGAAGGGGAAGGACGTGCAGACCACCGGGCTGTCCATCCAGCCGCAGTTCGACAAGACAGGTTCGGTGACCGGCTACGCGGTCACCAACTCGGTGGTGGCCGACATCCACCAACTGTCGTCGGCGGGGTCGATCATCGACGCCGCCGCCGGAGCGGCGGGGGACGCGGTACGGATCGGCGGGGTGACCTTCTCGATCGAGGACCCGCGGCCGTTGGAGGACCGGGCCCGCCGCGACGCCGTTCGCCAGGCGGTCAGCCACGCCACCGCCATGGCGGCGGCCGCCGGGCAGCGGCTGGCCGGGGTCTGCAGCATCCGCGACGACAGCGCCGCTCCCGTCCCGGTGTCGGCGACCTTCGGCTCGGTGGCCAGCGCCGCACCGTCCGCCGTCCCGCTGGAGCGGGGCAGCCAGCAGGCCTCCGCCGAGGTCACCGTCGTCTACGCCCTGGCCGCCGGCCGGGCCGGCAAGGGCGGTCGATGAGGGGGCCCCGCTGACGGCGGCCTCGCTACGGAGCGGCGGACCCCAGGCCCAGGGAGTACCCCTCCAGGAACAGCGCCGCCTCGCGCTGGCGCGGGTACCGGTTGGCCACCTGGTGGAACCCGGCGGAGTGGTCGGCGTGGAGCAGGTGGGCCAGCTCGTGGACGATGGTGGCGTCCAGCACCCAGTCCGGGACGGCCCGCAGCCGGTGGGAGATCCGGATGTCCTGGGTGGCGGTGGTGCAGGAACCCCACCGCTTGCCCTGGTTGGTCACCCAGCGGATCGACGCCGGGCGAACCCCGTCGACGTACCGGTCGGCAAGCTGCGCCGCCCGCTCGGCCAGGGCCTGGTCGGAACCGCCGGCCCGGGGGCGCTTGGCCAGCACCCGGCCGACCAGCCAGTCCACCATCTGGTCGCGGTCCTTGCCGCGGAGGTGGGCGGGCACCACGACGACGATCCGGGACCCCTCCCAGAAGGCGGTGGCCGTCTTCCGCCGGCGGGTGCTGGTGCGCACCTCCACCTCCGGCTGGTCGGGCACCTCCGGCTGGTCGGGCTCGACGCCGCTGGTCGCGGTGGCGTCGGCGGGACCGACGGAGGAGCCGGCGGGACCGACGGGGGAGAGGTCGACGGGAGCGAGGTCGGGCGGCGGTGGGGTGGCCACCGGCGCGGTCCCCGGCCACTGCAGCGGGAGGGTGGGGGGCGTGGCGTCGTTCATCGTCACCATTGTGCAGGCGGGTGTGTCACTGGCCGTGGACCGTGCTGTTTTTCCTGGTAGGGCGGTTGGCGAGGGATCAGCCGTTGGGGGCGAAGGCGACCTTGACGGCGCCGCTGTCGCCCGGCCGGGCCAGGGCTCGGAGGGCCTGTCGCCACTCCTCCAGGGGGAAGCGGTGGGTGACCATGTCGGCGACGTCCACCCGGCCGTCGGCGGCCAGGTCGAGGTAGTGGGCGATGGCGTGCTGCCGGACGCCGTCGACGTCCTCGATGCCGAAGGCGTTGGACCCGGTGACGGTGAGGTCCTTGAAGTACACCGGGGTCCACTCCCACCGCGCCGGGGTGGCCACGCCGGTGTAGCAGAGGGTTCCCCGCTCGGCCAGCACCCGGGCGCCGACCTCCAGGGTGTCGGCCTTGGCGACGGTGTCGTACACCACGTCGACGTGGCCGGGCCGGGTCATCGGCAGGCCGGCCAGGGCGGGGTGCAGCACGCCGCCGGACCAGTCGGCCAGGGCCACCACCAGGTCGTCGAGGGGCTCGTGGGGCAGCACCAGGTCGGCACCGAACCGTTCGGCCAGGGCGGCCTGGGCCGGAAACCGGGCGACGACGGCGATGCGGACGTCGGGGTGCAGGGCCCGGAGCACGGCCACCGTGGTCAGGCCGAGGGCGCCGGCGCCGTACACCACCACCCGGCCGTCCGGCGGCGGGGGGCAGCGGAGGACGGGGCGTAGGGACACCGCGAACGGGTCGGCCAACACCGCGGCGGCGTCGGAGACGGCGTCGGGGACCGGGAACCACTGGGAGCAGTGGGCGGCCACCAGCTCCGCCCAGGCCCCGGTGACGTCGGCGACGACCCCGATGTGGACGCCGGGGCGCAGGAACCCGCGGTGGAAGTTCCAGCACAGCGGCAGGTCGCCGGCCGCGCAGGCCGGGCACGGCGGGTCCACCCCGCGGGGCACGCAGGTCAGCCACGGGTTCAGCACCACCCGCTGCCCCGGCTCCACCCCGGTGGCCAGCGGGCCGACCTCCACCACCTCGGCCACCACCTCGTGGCCGGGGACGTTGGGGAGGGAGGCGAAGGCGGCCATGGGATTGTCGATGTCGCCGTCCCCGAAGTCCCCGAGGACCAGCTTGGCGTCGGAGCCGCAGATGCCGGACAGGATGGGGCGGGCGACCACCCAGTCGTCCCGGAGCGGCCGGGCGTCGTCCACGTCCACCAGCCCGAACGGGATGGTGTCGATGAGCCGGTCCACCTCGTCGCGAGGCTGAGGCTCGCCAGGTTGGGGGCGGCCCTCGGCGGCGGCCTGCGGGTCGCCGAACAGGAGTGCCTTCACCGGCGGCCCTCCGGCCCCTGTCCCGGTAGGGCTGTCCGCGGGACGTCGGAGAGGTGCCCGCGGGTGGCCTCCGCCACCGCAGCCTCGTCCACCTGGTGGTCGGCCATCGCCCGCATGCCGGCCATGAACCCGTCGATGTCGTCGGTCTTCATCTGCACCACCGCCTTCATGTCCGGCAGGTAGTGCTCGAACTGGTCGGCGTCGATGGCGGCCACGATGCCGTCGGCCACCTCCTCGGCGGGGACCAGCGGGCCGGTGTACACCGGCGGGTCGTTGTCCGGCTGGTCCCAGATCTCGGTGTCGATGGCCCCGGGCAGCACCAGCTTGAGCCGCACCCCGGTGCCGGCCAGCTCTGCCGCCGCCGCTTCGGTCCAACCGGCCAGGGCGAACTTCGACCCGGAGTACGCCGACTCGGTCATCACCCCCATCCGGCCGCCCAGGCTGGACACGTTGACCACCGTGCCGGTCCCCCGGGCCAGCATCCGCGGGAGGACGGCCAGGGTGACGGCCACCGGGGACAGGTAGTTGATCTGCACCGCCCGCTCCACCTCGGCCAGGGTCAGCCGGGTCACCGCCCGCCGCATCGGGGCCCCGGCGTTGTTCACCACCACGTCCAGCCGGCCGTAGCAGTCCCAGATGGCCTCCGCCAGGGCGGCCGCGCCCTCCGGGTTGGACAGGTCCGCCACCCACCGGTCCGACGCCGGGGCGCCGGCACGGCGGCAGTCGGCCAGCACCTGGTCCAGCCGGTCGGCCCGGCGGGCCACCAGGGCCACCGTGGTGCCGGCCGCGGCCAGGGCGCGGGCGGTCGCGGCCCCGATGCCCGAGGATGCGCCGGTGACCAACGCGATGCGACCGCCCTCCACGCCGTCGGATACGCCGCGGGGTGCGGTCATGGCTTCATCGGGGTGAGCGAGGGGACTTGAACCCCCGACCTCCAGGGCCACAACCTGGCGCTCTAACCTGCTGAGCTACGCCCACCGAGGGGATCCAGTGTGGCACAACCCGCGGTGCCCCCCGGCCGGAGGGGTCACTGGGCCGGCACCTTCCAGCCCATCCCCTCGGCGATCTCCCGGCAGGTCGGGCACAGCGGGTACCGCTTCGGGTCCCGGCCGGGCACCCAGGTCTTCCCGCACAGCGCCTGCACCGGGGTGCCGTTGACCATCCCCTCCACCACGTTGGTGCCGGTGGCCACGAAGCCGCCCTTCTTCCGTCCCTTCGTCGGCCGGTACCCCTCCAGCACGATGTGGGTCATCCGCTCGTGGTCGCCGTCGTCCAGGGTCGGCTCCGGTCGGGTCGGGGCGATGGTCGGGGCCGGGCCGGGAGAGGTGGTGATCTCGGTCACGGTTGCCACCCTACGCCGGTCCAACTGGCCGCGGCCGGCCGGCGTGGTCCGTGCCGTCATGGTCGTTCGCCGGAACCGGCGTGGCCGGTGGCTCGGTCCCGGTCATCCCGCGACACGGAGTCGGGCGTTCAGTTCCCGTAGGGCCGCAGCAAGGTCGAGGTTCGCACGTTCGCGACCTACCACGCAGTCGGCGCCCCCGGTAGGACTCGAACCTACGTTGTACAGATTAGAAGTCTGTTGCCTAATCCACTCGGCCACGGGGGCAGACCACCGACTGTAGTTGGGGCTCAGCGTGTGGGGGTCCCGGTGCCGCTGTCGGGCCCGACACCGACGACGCCACTCTGCTGGCCATGACCGACCGTTTCACCTGGTATTCGCCGTGGACTGACCGCGGCCCTCTCCCCAGGCCACCAGCCGGTCCACCTCGTCCCCGTCCACCCACAGTTGCACCCCCACCCCCGGCGCCAGGTCCAGTTCCCGGTCGCCCGGGTTGGCGAACACCAGTACCGACAGGGCCGACCGGTCCCCGCCGCCGGGCAGGTCCAGCCGGACCTCCGCGGTGCCGTCCACCACCTCGGCCACGATCCGTGGCCGGGCCTGCTGGTCCACCACCACCAGCCGCCCGGTCCGAACCTCGGCCCCCAACGCCGCCACTGCCGCCTCCAGCCGGGCAACCCGCTCACCCAGGTCGCCGTCCGTTTTCCGCTGGTCGCCCATCGCCGTCGCTCCGTCCCCTTGTCGCCACCTGATGGCGCCGGTCCGCCGAGCCCGGTTGCTGCTACTTAAAAGTAGCTTAGCCAATCGTCCGGAGAGGCTGCTTGCGGGTCCTCCCGGTCTTGGCTACCGGCTTCGGCGGCTACGAGCCGTGGCTGTCGGTGCGTTCGCCCCCTGCTCCGCCAGAGCGGCCTCGATGATCTCCTTGAACACCGGCCCGGCGACAGTCGCGCCGGACCCTGTCGTGGACTGGTACGGAACCAGGACGGCCACAGCCACGGTCGGACTTGTGTAGGGGGCAAACCCGATCATCCAGTCGTCGGTCCGTGTGCTCGATGTTCCCACCTGGGCCGTCCCGGTCTTCACCGCGGCCCGGTCGGCGGCCGGCAACAGCCCGTGGGCCGTGCCGTGCGGTGTGGAGACCACCCCCTGCATCAACCGGTTCACACTTCGGGCGGCACCAGCGCTGGTCGCCTGCCGGTACACCGTCGGCGTGTACCTCCGCACCACGTCGCCCTGGGCATCACGGATCTGGGCCATGACATGAGGTCTCATGACCGTCCCCGTGTCGGCAATGCCTGCAGTCACCATGGCGCCCTGGAGAGCGGTGGCGCTGACTGTCCCCTGGCCGAAGGCGGCGTACGCCACCCCGCCCGGCCCAGGGCTCTGGCCCGGCTGCAACTTGTCGACTGACGGGAACACGGACGTTTGGACGATGGAGCTTGTCAGGTCAATCGGAGGCCGTTGATTATATCCAAATAGCTTAGCCTGCTTTGACAGATCTGCGGCACCAATATGTAGCCCCAGTACGGCGTAGCCAGGGTCGCACGACTGGGGCAGCATCCTCGCCATCGTCCCACCACAGCGTTCGGCATCGTCCGTTGTGTCGGCGTCGTTACAAATCACGTTCGTCGTTGTCGGGATCTGTCCTCTCGTCGTGCAACCAGACTCGGGATATGTGAACCCGGCAAGTGTCGGCTTGAGGTTGTAAGCCGCCGCGCTGGTCACGACCTTGAAGGTCGATCCCGGCAACACCGGGTACCAGGTGGCCAGGGGGTACAGGGGGGCGAAGCCTTCGGCGTCCGCGGTCTCGTCAGCAGCTCGGGCCAGTTCCTCCTTCGTCGCGTCCGGGCTCGCCAGTGTGTTCGGGTCGAAGGTCGGATTCGAGTACATCGCAAGAACAGCCCCGGAGCGTGGTTGCAGCACCACGGCCGCCGCATCCCTGTCTGGTCCTGGCAGTGCCCCCAACGCGGTCTTGAGCACGCGTTGGAGCCTGGGTTGCACGGTGAGGGTGACGTCGTCCGGCCTCGGGCCGGGCGGTGACAGCACCTGACCGAGCGTCTGCGGTGCCTGCTCGTGCGGCGTCAGCGCCGCGTCGTACTCGTACTCCACCCCTTGCGTTCCGTAAACCCTCGACCAGTACCCGACGATGGACGAGAACAATGGTCCTGTGGGATATGTCCGAACGTACCGGTATTCACCCGGTCCGGCGTCCGAGATCTTGACCGACCGGGCCAGGACCGTTCCGTCGGCCGCCCGGATGATGCCCCGGTCGTTATCGTCACGCCGTGCGGCGTTCCGAGGATTTGTAGCCGCCGCGTTCAGGCTTGACGCCTGGCGGACCTGGACGTTGACGAGTTGGACCAACACCACCACAAAGCAGGCCATCAGTACCAGGCCCAGCCAACCGATCCGTCGTCCCATCAGGCGATCGGCGGACCCGGCATGAAGTGGACCCCCCCTCCACCTTTTTGCATCGTCGTGATCCTACCCAAACCAGATGGCACACGTATTCATCCGTAGACACCCTCAGGCCCACGGCTCAACAGGCCGGTAGCCGACACTCGCACCACGTCAACAGAGCATGCAGCCAACCCAACAGCACGGAGTGCGGAAGCCGCCGTGCCGTGCCCTGCCGTTGCCGTGCCGGCCGGCACCGGGGCCGAGAGGTGCCGGTCGGTCCGCCGTTCCTCTTGTGCCATGCCCGACGCCGCCACCTCCCCCTCCCTACCGCCACCGCCGTCACCGCCGTCACCGCCGTCACCGCCGTCACTGACGCCGCTACCACTGACGCCGCCGTCGCCACCGCCACCGCACCGACCGCCGGCGATCCGGCCGCGCCGGCAACCGTCACCGCCCGGCAGCCGGTCCCGGGCGTTCCGCCGCCTGCTGGCCACCGCCGCCGTCCTCACCTTCCTCGGCGTCGCCTTCGGCCTCGGCCTCGGTCTCGGCCATGCCCGCGGGCCCGCTCCGGCGTCCGCATCGCCTGCCGGCTCCGCCGCGTCCGCGCCCGGCCAGGGCCCGGCGGCTCGGTCGGGGCCCGCCGGCACCGCCGTGAGGGCCACCGGCCCGGCCGGCCCTGCCCAGACCACCACCACCACGACCACCACCACCCAGCCGCCGCCGCTGACCGGCGCCGCCCTCGACGCGCCGGCCGTCCTCTCCCCGTCCACCTGGGTGGACCGCGGCGACCCCGTCATGGTGTCCACAGGGGATCGCACCTGGTTCTACTGGACCCAGCCCCTCCCCACCCTCAACGTCCCGTTCCAGGTCCAGACCGCCGGTGGCGGCTGGGGCCCCATGGAGGACGCCATGCCCACACTGCCGCCCTGGGCCGGCGCCGGCGACACCTGGGCGCCGGACGTCCACCGGTTCGGGGACCGGTGGGTGCTGTACTTCGCCGACGACCTCGCCACAGACCGGGCCGTCCACTGCATCGGGGACGCCGTCGCCCCCACCGCGACAGGGCCGTTCGTGCCCCAGCCCCAGTTGTTCGTCTGCCAGCGCACAGCGGGCGGTTCCATCGACCCCCGGGTGTTCGTCGACCCCGCCGGCACCCCGTACCTGTTGTGGAAGTCCGACCAGAACGCCCTCCCCGGCGGCGGCCCCACCCGGATCTGGTCGCAGCAGTTGTCCCCCACAGGGCTGTCCCTGCTGGGGCAGCCCGCCGACATCTACACCGCCGACCTCCCCTGGCAGGACGGCCTGGTCGAGGCCCCCGACCTGGTCTACGGCGGCGGCCAGTACTGGCTGTTCTACTCCGGCGGCCACGGCTACTTCAGCGCCGACTACGCCATCGGCGACGCCCAGTGCACCGGCCCCGCCGGTCCCTGCGTCGACCGGTCCGCCCAGCCGTTCCTGGGCAGCAACGCCCAGGGGCAGGGCCCCGGCGAGGCGTCCGTCTACGTCACCCCTTCCGGGGACTGGCTCGTCTACAACCCGACCTGTTCCACCGTCGACAAGACCCCCCGTCCCACCGCCATCGTCCGCCTCGGGTTCGGGCCGTCGGGGCCCTACCTGGCCCAGCCCTGAACCGGCCGCACCGCCGTCCTAAGCTCGAACCATGGCTGACCGACCCATGATCATCTTCGTAGGGGCCTACTCCGACGTGGAGGACGCCGAAACCGACTACCAGGCGGTCCGGGCCCTGCACAAGGTCGGCGACCTCGGCCACGTGTCCGCCGCCGTCCTCACCAAGGACGCCGACGGCAAGCTCGAGATCCACCGGCACGACACCACCGCCAAGCACCTCGCCTGGGGCGGCGCGGTCGTCGGCGGCCTCATCGGCATCCTGGTGCCCCCGCTCGGCCTGGCCTGGTTGGCCGGCGCCGCCGTCGACGGCGCCGTCCTGGCCGGCGTCGGCGGGGTGGCCGGGCACTACTGGCGCAACATCCCCAAGGCCGACCTCAAGGACATGGGCGACCTGCTGGAGGCCGGCGACGCCGCCCTGGTGGTCGTCGCCGTCGACAAGCTCCAGGAGGAGATCGACGCCGTCACCGCCCACGCCGTCCGCAAGGTGGCCAAGAAGCTGGAGAAGGGCGACGTCGACGGCGCCTACGACCAGGCCGCCAAGGCCGCCGCCGACGTCGACGCCATCACCCAGCCGTAGCCCCTGGTCCCTCCTCTTTGGCCGCCCTTCTTTGACCGCCGGCCCCGGCCTTCTCGGACCGGCGGCGCCGCCCTCCCTTCCATCGGAAGCTGCCGGCTTGCAGTGGTCGCCTCCGGGCCCTGTCCGGGGCCCCCGATGACACACCCCTCGGCCACCATGTCGGCGTGGGACCACTGGCCACCATCCAGGCGCACCTCACCGAGGTCCGGGCCGAGCTGGCCGGGCTGGCCCCCACCACCCTGTCGGAGTCCGACGTCACTGCCCTGGTGCGGCTGGGGGTGGAACTGGAACGCCTGGGGGCCGCCCTGCGGACCCGCTACGCCAAGCGGGTGGCCGACACCAGGGCGTTCGAGACGACCGGCCACCACGACGCCGCCAACTGGTTGGCCGGGGTGAGCGGGGAGTCCACCGGGGCGGCCAAGGGGGTACTGACGCTGGCCGACAAGCTGGCCCAGGTCCCCCTGGTGGACCAGGCGTTCTCGAACGGCAGGCTGTCGGCCGCCCAGGCCACGGTGGTGGCCGGCGCCGGGGCCCTCGACCCGTCGTCCCAAGAGCACCTGATCGAACGGGCCGAGCAGGCCTCGTTCCGAGAGCTCAAAGAGGCCGCCGCTCGGGTCACGCGACGGGCGCTGGGGGAAGCGAGCGAGCTGGCCAAAGAACGCCGGGCCCACGAGCAGCGGTTCTTGCGGTTCACCCCCACAGCGCACGGCGGGGTGCGCCTCTCGGGCCGGCTGACCCGGTTGGACGGGGCCCGGGTGGCCTCGGTCCTGGACGCCGAACGCCAGCAGGTCGTCAACGACGCCCGAACGGCCGGGCACCGGACAAGAGACGAGGCCCACCTGGCCGACGCCCTGGTCCGGGTGGTCTGCGGGGACCCGGCCACCCGGCCCCGGGCCCAGGTCACCGTCCAGGCCGACCTGGCCGCCCTCAAACGGGGATCGGTGGAGGGCGACGAGGTCTGTGAGATCCCCGGCATCGGCTCCATCCCCGTCGCGGTGGCCCAGGACCTGTTGGGGGACGCCTGGGTGGAGCTGGTGCTGCGGCAGGGCACCGACGTCACCACCATCACCTCCAAGAAGCGCACCATCCCCACCGCGGTCCGCACCGCCCTGTGGGCC